>JANLPR010000194.1:0-62912 GCA_031367345.1 Bacteroidota bacterium
CAATCGGTTGAGTCAACTAAAACTTCCATTGCTGCTCCGGAAAATTCAGACAGCGATGATAAGTCGGAGAATGATTCAGCTCCTGAAACTAAGAGAGTAGCTCCAAAAAATAAAGATGTTCAGAGTGCCGATGTTTCTGAATCGAAGCAAGTGCTATGGGCTGTTCAGTTCTATGCTTCTCCATCAAAAATTTCTAAGAAGAGTTCTAAGTTTGAAGGTGTTAAAGATGTTAAAGAAGAATTAGAGAACAAAGTATTCAAGTACACGTCGGGGCAATTCGAAAAACAAGAAGATGCTATAGTGCTTCAGTCAAAACTCAGGAAAAGTGGTTTTAAAGATGCCTTTGTTGTAGGCTATTATAACGATAAGAAAGTAAGTTTTAAAGAAGCGACTGAACTTTCGAAGGGGAAGTAATTCAAGGAAAATAGCTACTTTTGAGGCCGGTTGCTTTGGACCTTAATTTATAGTTAAAAGAAGAGTAGAACAATTTATGAAACTTTCAAAAGAAGTAAGAACAGGATTAATAGTTACCATTGGAATTGCGCTTCTAGTTTGGGGTGTTAATTACCTGAAGGGAATTGATTTTTTTACACGCCAACGATCTGTGTTTGCAGTTTATTCGCAAGTAGAAGGACTTACATCTAGTAATCCAGTGGTTGTAAATGGAATGAAAGTGGGTATGATCCACAAACTTGAATTGATGCCCGATGGACGAATTATCGTGAGCATGCATGTAACCAATAAAGTAATAGTTCCGAGAAATTCAAAAGCAGAAATTTTTAGTACCGACCTTTTAGGATCGAAAGGTATTCGACTTGTTTTTGGTGATAGCAAAGTAGATCTTCTCGATGGTGATACGTTAAACTCTGGAATGCAAGCAAGTTTGTCGGATCAAGTAAGTGCTCAGGTAGCACCGATAAAAATGAAAGCAGAAAACTTACTTTCCTCGCTCGATAGTATTCTCTTTATTATTCGTGATGTGTTTAATGAAAACACCAAAAGTAACTTACGTCATTCGTTTGAAAGTATTAGCCATTCTCTATCATCGCTAGAAAATGTAGCCGGAAATTTAGATACTGTTCTAGCTAAGCAAGGCCGATTGAAAGTGATTTTTGATAATCTTGAATCGATCACGCTTAACTTAAAAGGGAATAACGAAAATATAACTAAGATCATAAATAACTTTTCTTCCATTTCTGATACGCTTGCTCGCTCTAATCTTTCTGCAACTTTAAGCAACACACAAAAAACTTTAGAGCAAACTGCTTTGTTAATGGATAAAGTGAATAGAGGCGAAGGTTCGCTTGGACAACTAGCTACCAATGATAGCTTGTATAATAATCTCAGCTCTTCTTCTAAAAATCTTGATGAACTTCTCAAAGATTTTAAAGCTAATCCTAAAAAATATTTGAAAGTATCTGTTATTTCTTTCGGTCGATAAAATGTAGTCATTAAAATTAATTCAATGTTTGCACAACTAATTTTTGTCATTATTCTTGGTGCTGCTATCTTTCTGTTCTCTAAAAACATTAGAAAGATTAGTCGCAACATTAAGTTAGGAAGAAACATTGATCGATCTGATAGCAGTTCGGACCGATGGATGACGATGGCTAAAGTGGCGCTCGGGCAATCGAAAATGGTGAAACGTCCCATTGCCGGATTTCTACACATCATTGTTTATGCCGGCTTTGTAATTATTAACATTGAAGTAATGGAAATAATTATCGATGGTGTTTTTGGGACGCATCGTGTTTTTTACTCTATCGGCGGCTTGTACAATATTTTAATTGGTGGCTTTGAAATTCTTGCTCTTCTTGTTTTACTTGCTTGTGTCGTTTTTTTAATTCGAAGAAATATTATTAAAGTTCGCCGACTTACAATGGCTGAACTAACATCTTGGCCACGTACCGATGCAAACTTAATTCTCATAACAGAGATTTTATTGATGACGGCTTTCTTAACAATGAATAGCACCGATCATCTTTTACAAATTCGCGGAGTTGGTCATTACATTCAAGCCGGTGCATTTCCTGTAAGTTCGTTGATGAGCGGAATGTTCGGCGGATTTTCCGATTCTTCGTTAGAAATGATTGAAAGAAGCTGTTGGTGGTTTCACATCGTTGGAATTCTTGCCTTCTTAAACTACCTTCCCTATTCAAAACACTTTCACATTCTTTTAGCTTTCCCAAATACTTACTACAGCAATCTCCAAAAGAAAGGAAAGTTTACCGATATGGAGAATGTGAGTAGAGAAGTAAAACTGATGCTCGATCCCGCTGCTGTTCTTCCTGAACCTTCTGACTCTATGCCTCAAAAGTTCGGAGCGAAAGATGTAAAAGATCTTACGTGGAAACAATTAATGGATGCCTATTCATGCACTGAATGTGGTAGATGTACGTCCGAATGTCCGGCAAATCAAACTGGGAAATTACTTTCTCCTCGTAAAATTATGATGGATACGCGCGATCGATTGGAAGAAGTAGGAAGGGGTATCGATAAAAACGGAAAAGAGTATGCAGATGAAAAATCTCTTTTCTCCTATATCACCGAAGAAGAATTGTGGGCGTGTACAAGTTGTAATGCTTGCGTAAATGCTTGTCCGGTAAATATAGATCCATTGAGTATCATCATCGATATGCGGAGATTTTTGGTGATGGAAGAAAGTAAAGTGCCAACTGAATTGGCAGGGATGTTTAACAGAATTGAAAACAATGGTGCACCATGGCAGTTTGCACAAGCTGACCGATTAAAATGGGCGCAGGAAAATTAATTTTACCGAAAAACGAATAAGATGCAGATTGAAACAATGGCAGATTATGCTGCAAGAGGTGAAATGCCGGAAATATTATTTTGGGTTGGTTGCGCCGGTAGTTTCGACGAACGTGCACAAAAAATTACGAAAGCAGTAGCGAAAATTTTACATCACTGCAACGTTAAATTTGCTGTATTAGGTACTGAAGAAAGTTGTACCGGTGATCCTGCTAAACGTGCCGGCAACGAATTTTTATTTCAGATGCAAGCCATGACAAACATTCAAGTATTGGATGGCTACGGCGTAAAAAAAATCGTTACTGCTTGCCCGCATTGTTTTAATACGTTGAAAAATGAATATCCCGATTTAGGCGGCCATTACGATGTCGTTCATCATTCTGAATTGTTGCAATCGTTAATTGATCAGGGAAAACTTGTAGTAAGTGGTGGCTCGTTTGCAGGTAAGAAAATTACTTTTCACGATCCGTGCTATCTTGGTCGTGGAAATGATGTGTATGAAGCACCTCGAAGTGTTATCCAAAAATTAGATAGTGCCTTTACCGAAATGAAACGCTCTCGTGCAAATGGATTTTGTTGCGGCGCGGGTGGTGCTCAAATGTTCAAAGAGCCGGAGAAAGGAACGAAAGATGTAAACATTGAACGCACCGAAGAAGCGCTTGCGTTGAAACCGGATGTGATTGCTGTAGGTTGTCCTTTTTGTATGACAATGATGACCGACGGAGTGAAAAATTTTAATAAAGAAGACGAAGTAAAAGTTCTCGATATTGCAGAGCTGATTGCACAGGCCCAGGATTTGTAAGGGAGCATTAGTTTTACTTATTGTCTATTTAGATTAATTCTGCACAGTATATTAAAATACGGACATCAAATTTCATATTCAGTTTTGGAAAGTATAACTCCTTTCCGATTTTTGCTAAACTATTTTTTGTTTGAGAATTATTTGTAGAGCTTTTAAAGATTGGAAATGAAAAAAATACATTTTATGTTTCGGCTAATTATTTTGGTGCTTTTTTATTTATCAATAAGTTTAATGCTCCAACATTACCCTGAAGCAACAAAAATGTTTTCGTCGCCCGATGCGAAAGAGTATTTGTCGGTTGGTAACGAATTTTTTCATTTGAGTGAAGTTGGTTATTCAGAAACGCGACCATTCCTTTTTCCTTTGGTTATAAAATCAATCAATAGTATTTTTGGTATCAATGGTATTTGGTTTATCCAATTTAGTTTCTGGCTATTTTCTGTTAACCTAATTTATTATTGTATTTTAAATTTTACTTCAAATAAATTTCTTTCTACACTTGGGTTTATTCTTATGGGATCAAACTTGTCTTTTTTATCGCTTACGTATCATGCACTGACTGAAGTAAGTGTTATTTTTATTTTGACAGTGTTGTTATATTATTTTTCTAAATCTATAACCAAAAATGATAGTCTCAAATCTATTTTTCTATTTTTAGTCGGTTTTTCAATCTTGTCGGTTATTAAACCTTTGTTTTTTATTCCTTTTATTATTACCGGAATAATCGCAATAGTTTTTTTTGGTAAAGAAATATTTTTTAAAGTTAAAAATATTTTGATGGTAGGGTTGATTCTACTTCCTATTGTTTTACAAGTAAGTGTTATGAAATTGAAGTATGGAAGCTTTCAAGTTTCTCGCATCAGCACTCTAACGTTTAAAAAATATTTCGTTGCTGAACTTATAAATAATCTAAATCTTGAAGAGAGTGATAACGTTAATTGGCAAAAATCCGTCGATCAATCTATGTCGCTTTCTAATAGTGAAATTGTTACTTTGTTAGCTGAAAATAAAACTAAAGTAGTTCATCAATTTGCTCATAATGTATATGAAAATTTAAACGGTTTTCCAACATTTTTATCTTTTCCTGAAACTAATAGTAATTCATCTTTTTTATTGAGCTTCATGATTGGTTTTAATCATGTATTCTTCTTCATTCATTTACTATTTCTACCGCTTTTAACCATAGTTATATTTAATCTTATCAGAGAAAGGAAAACTCAAAAACTTCTGGTTTATACTTCTTTGTTGGTAATTCATTTATATATTATTTTTTCTTCCGGAATATCTTTTTGGTCGGGCGACAGACTTCTACTTATTGATATTCCTATTTGGCTGACGCTGTATGCTATTGCGCTTAATGATAGTGCTAGAATTTTTGCAGGCCAGAAACTTGTAGTAATAGCATAATGTCCGATCGGCTAAATGTTGAGTGATTTACCGTGTGTGAAATTATTCAGCCACACACTGGAATAATTAATAATGAACAATGATTAATGAACAATGATTTGGAATAATTAATAATGACCATTAACAAATCTAATGCGAATAGGTGAGTTTTTTATAGATTTAATTGAGATGTGATTCATGAATTCGATATTAAGTATTGATGTTTTTTTTTGATGATTGAACTTAATATTAAGCTTAAGTAGCAACTACATAATTTTTAAATTGTTGTATCTAGGATACGAACTAACTAATATTAGTTTACTATACAAAATCGAAATCATTTGAATGAATACTCTTCAATTCTATTAATTCATACTCGCTAATTTTTCTAATTCGACTGTATACTTATATTTATGTAACATTTGGTTATAAATGTCGTTTAAAATAATGTTCATGAAAAAATATAATGAATTTTATTCTAGAGGAAAATGAAATTAGTTGAAAATCTACTTTATTCTTATTGTAATCTTATTCATAAATCTAAGTTGGTGAAACAAGATATTTCAGGCGATTCTTCGTTGACTCTTGAAGAAAAAGCCAGTAAATATTTTTGGTATGAATTCAAAAAAAGTCCCAGATTTGATGCTCTCTTTAATTTAGAGTTAAAAGATAAAGTTGTGGTAGAAATTGGAGCAGGGTATGGTGGTTATTTGTACCATCTATTAAAAAGTGGGGTTAAACATGTTTATGGAATTGATGTTGATGATGAAAGATTAAAGGATGCCGCTAAACTTGTTGAAGCCAATTATAAAGAAAAGAATTTTTCTTTTTCCTCAAGAGGTGCTGAAATGATGAGTCATATTGAAGACAATAGTGTTGACTTAATTGTAAGTGACGCAGTTTTCGAACATATTCTAAATAGAGATAGAATGTTTGAAGAAGTAAATCGTATTTTAAAACCTGGTGGTAAATTATGCTTCAGTACATCTCCGATTTGGAAAACTAGAAATGGTGGTCACTTAGGACGATATATTCCTATTTATTGGTCTCATTTAATTTTCTCTGATAAAACAATCATCAATGTATTAAATCGACAAAAAACAAATCATGATTTTCCAAACGATGCCCTTGACAATATGATTGTTATTTATAAAACTATCGGAAAATTAACAATTGCAAAATTGAAAAAAGAAATTGTTAATTCAGGACTGAAAATTAGTTCATTTAGAAATATTACAAAGAGTAAAATTAAAAAAGTGCTAATGAATCTTCCGTTTGGTGAAGAATATTTTGCAGGATCTATAGTTGTAGAAGTAAGAAAGTAATTGATCGCACACTTTGCCGGTAAGGTGAATACCCTTTTATTTGTAACCAATTAATATTTTTTTGTATTACAGGAATATAGTCTTGTAATAATTCTTTTTATTTTGAAATTTTTGTTATGTATTTTTAGCACTCTGATCGGCTGAATGTTGTGTGATGGGCAGTGTGAGAGATCATTTAGCCGCACACAGTAGAGGAATTAATAATTAATAATTAATAATGAAGAATGATATGGAATAATTAATATTGAAAAATGATTAATGAAAAATGATTTGGAATAATTAATAATGAACAATGATAAATTAATAGTGATTTGGAATAATTAATAATGAACAATGTTTAATGAAAAATGATTTTGAATAATTAATAATGAACAATGTTTAGTGAAAAATGATTTGGAATAATTAACAATGAACAATGTTTAATGAAAAATGGTTATTTATTAATTGACTGCTCCGCCAATTCTGGATCATCGTCTTAAACGAAAGCCCACTGCTGCTTCGACGGACATCCGTCCGTTGTTTTGAACTGTGTGATATTTATCCACCAATCATGGCTCATCGTCTTAAATGAAAGATCACTTCTTCAACGGTTCCAATCGCAATCGGAATTGCTAGAGAGAAATGCCGCCGGAAGAATTTATTTTGTCATTGAAAAAAAAGTTTGCTCAGTCTCAACATTTCGCCCAGCATTCAATAGCTATATGAAGTATCATTTTAGCACTTTTGTTTTATAAAAGGACGAATCATAAAAATCCTCAATTCAGCTAAATCCCGGTACTGTCGTTCACTACTTCCCCCACATTCTTACCCACAATTCCGCCAACGCTTTTTTACCTGACCCTTCAACTCGTCCTCTTTGAATAACTAAATCGTTGTCGGCATCGCGTCCTAATTTATATCGGAAAACAAAATTCGAAGTCGGATCATTCCACCCTGAAATCTGTCCAAAGCGGATGTCATTAAAAAAATAACTCGAATCCTTTTTCTCTATCACATAATAGTCTTTAGAAAAATGCTTTAGCTTATCCAAATCTTGATCGCTCGGAAGCGAATTTAAAAAATTTCTATTTTGAGAATGAAAAGTAAAAGCTAAATTTTTATCGTTGTCAAATACGGATTGATAACTGATAAAAAATCCGGTGTCGTTTTTTGCTATGATATACCAAAGAAAATTATTCAGTGGAGTAGGGGTAGTAAAATAATCGGTCGCCTCTATTTTTTGCTCGCTCAGTTGTGCTCTTGTATTCTTATCTATTTTATATTTATCTACTCCTGCCATTACCAAATAAGCCATGCAAATTGCAAGAGCGCCTTTTGCCCATTTATTTCGGGCCGGATGATTTTTTTTGAGAATCATCAACGCAATAGCTGAGATTAAAAGTGAAATAGTAAAGAATGGATCTGCTACAAACAATAAATTGAACGTCACTCTGTAATGGTTGAATGGTTCAAACCATCCTGTGCCATAACATGTAAACGAATCGATAATAATATGCAAGAAATTTCCAGTTCCGAAAATAAGGAGCCAGTCTATAAAGGTCATTGTCGTTTTTTTATACCAACTGGTAAAAAGAAACGCAAGCATCGGCGAAACGATAAGTGCAAATAAGATGGAATGCGTGAACCCTCGATGTGCCATTAATCCGTCAGCCTGACTCATCCAAGTAGAAGTAAATATGTCTATGTCCGGTATATTATTGGCTACAGCGCCCCAAAGCATTGCCTTTTTACCTATTTTTTTTCCGGCAAGTACCTGTCCTAAACAAGCCCCGAGGACTGTATGTGTTAAAGAATCCATATTTTTATTCAGAATTGGCCTTTTATGACCTTTTAGAAATACTTTTTAAAAGTAGGTTTTACAGAGTGATAAAAATGTATTTTCACGAAAAATTTTTAAAAAATGCAAGTAGCAAACAATACGGTGGTGACTGTAACATATCAGCTCCATTCTAACTTACCCTCAGTAACAAAAAGTCATGTGGAAACTGCTGATAAAAGTAATCCACTTCAATTTATCTATGGGAGCGGAATGATGATTCCCGGTTTTGAAAAAGGTTTAGAAGGTAAATCGAAAGGTGATTCTTTTGAATTTATTATTCAGCCCGAAGAAGGTTATGGCGATAATGACGCTTCCGCTGTGATTGATCTTCCGATCGATATTTTTAAAGTTGACAATGTGATCGATTTAAAAGTATTGACCGTGGGAAATGTATTACCTATGAGCGACAATATGGGTAATGTAATGAATGGAAAAGTAGTTTCTTATACCGATGAATCGGTGAAAATGGATTTCAACCACCCACTTTCAGGGCATGAATTACATTTTACTGGCGAGATCGTTGATGTACGTGAAGCGACTCAAGAAGAAGTTGAGCACGGTCATGTTCATTAATATAAAAGTGATTTGAAAAAAATAGAGTAAAAAAAGTAAAATAAAAAAGAGGCTATCTGTTTAAGTTAGCCTCTTTTATTTTTCGTATCGATTCTTATTAGAATGGAAGATCGTCTTTTCCTGATACCGGTGAATCGATGTATTCAGGTGCTCCTTGATTATTTTCACCTGGAGTTGCAACTCCATTGCTATCCAGTTTCCAAGCTTCCAATGTGTTGAAGTATTTTATTTCACCTTGTGGACTTGTCCATTCTCTTCCTCTAATATTGAAATGAACGGTAATCGTTTCTCCCGTTTGTACGTTATTCAATAATCCACAACGATCTTGTGTTAATTGAAAACTGATTTCTTGGGGATATTGCGATGAATTATCAGTCACTACAAATTCTCTCTTTTTAAAACGGTCGTTAACAACCTGCTCTTCTTTTTTTACTTTTAGGGTTCCGGTGATTTGCATATTCGTAAGTATTTTGGTGTAAAAATAATTCTTTTATCGGTTAGTTCTTGCTTTCATGCCTGATTTTTAATTAACATTCTTTCTTTTTTGCGAACAAAATGTTCTTTTATTTCAAATTTATGGTTTCGCCATTGGAATAGTTTGAGTATGTTTATATCAGTTTTTAACTTAAATTAAACGAATTAAACGTGAAATTTCACCGATATAGTCTTCTTTTTGCCATTGCCTTGATTTCTTTTCAAAATTCTAAAGCACAAGGTCAGATTAAAGCCGAGTGGTCGAAAAATTTTAAAATCACTTTAAACTCTATCAATAAAGCGATTGATCTTCAAGTAGATTCTCTCGGAAACAGCTTTGTACTCATGCAGTCTTGGACTCCTGATTCTGTTAAACAGATTGTTCTTGTTAAATACGATGCTGAAGGTAAATTGATTTGGCAACGCATTTATGACCATTCATCGCATGGCGATGATATTCCCGCTTCCTTTGCAATAGATGATTTTGGGAATATTTGGATATGTGGAATTACTAAAACAACTGATCTAAATGGCAATTTTTTAGTCGTTCGGTTTTCTACCGATGGTGTGCAAGATGTTGATTTTACTTATGATGGACGTGAACATTTATTTGATGCTGCAAATGCAATTAGCACCGACAAATTTGGAAATGCATACGCCGGCGGTTATACCACTTCTAAAGATAGTACGTTGGATGCCTTTTTGGTGAAGCTTAAACCTGATGGAAAGTTGGAATGGAAAAGAAATTATGTTTCTGCAAAAGTAGATATCATTAATTCATTAGTTGTTGATGATTCTTCCAACATCTATGTAAGTGGGGTTACAAACAATGGTCAGCGGAGCTCTGATATTTTTATACAAAAATATAATTCAGGCGGCGATTTAAAGTGGCAACGAATCTATGATGGCGTATTTGGGGAAAGAGATATGTCAAATATAATTACGCGCGATGATTCGATGCATGTATATATTACCGGCTTTGTAAATCATACTAGTGATCGATCTGACCTGCCTGTTTTAAAGTATTCTCGCAACGGTCTACTCTTAGCGGAATCGTTTTTTAATGGTGTAGCTGCTGATTGTTTTGCAACCTCGCTACGTATAGAAAAAGACAAAATTATTTTGACAGGAAATAAAGTCGATTACACAACCAATGTTTCTGAAAGTCTTTATTTGAAATATGATAAAGCCGGCAAAGAAAAATTATTTATTAAATCGAAAAACGATTTTAAATTTTTATCGACCGAAGTTATAGGTTCTCACGAATTATTATTCGGAACAGAACTCACACATCCGGAAAGTACGCTCATTCCCTTCATTGCAGAAGTTGATACTTTGCCACGTTTCAAATGGACATATAGCGATTCAACACTTTATGGTGTAGCTCATTTTATCAAAGTTGTTGTTAATAAAAACAAAATTTATTTTTTAGCTGACGATGCGGGTGATGCATCCGGTACTGTAATATTGGCGAAATATGATTTGACTTTTCCCCCTGAAAAAAAAGAATTAATTAATTATCGTAAACAAATAAATAAAAGTGGAGTTCAAAAAAATAAATGAATCGATTGTAAGTGAATTTAAAGTTATCTGTGGCGAAGAATATGTGTACACTAGCCAAGATGTTCTTGAACAAAATTCGAAAGACTATACCGAAGACCTCCGGTTTTTTCCGGAAGTTGTAGCTCGTCCCAAAAACAGCGAAGAGGTTTCGCTTTTGCTAAAAATATGTAATCAGCATTTGATCCCTGTTACCCCTCGTGGAGCAGGAACAGGATTAAGTGGTGGAGCTTTACCTGTGCATGGCGGATTAGTTATTGCAATGGATCGGTTCAATAAAATTATGATGATCGATGAGCGGAACTTGCAAGCAACAGTAGAGCCCGGCGTTATCAATCAAGTTTTTCAAGATGCCGTAATGGCTAAAGGATTGTTTTATCCTCCCGATCCTGCCAGTCGTGGCTCTTGCTTTCTTGGTGGTAATTTGGCCGAGAGTGCCGGTGGACCAAAAGCAGTGAAGTATGGTGTTACGAAAGATTATGTTCTGAACTGCGAAGTTGTTTTGCCTACCGGAGAAATAATTTGGACAGGTGCTAATGTTTTAAAAAACTCGACAGGTTATAATTTAACGCAACTTCTGATAGGAAGTGAAGGAACGCTGGGAATTATTACGAAAATCGTTTTCAAATTATTACCGTTGCCAACTGAAAACTTATTGATGCTAGTGCCATTTTTCAATGCAGAGAAAGCTTGCGAAGCGGTGTCTGCTATTTTTCGTGCCGGAGTAACACCATCGGCTTTGGAATTTATGGAACGCGATTGCATCGAATATGTAATGAAATATGTAGATGTGAAAATTCCTCTCAAAGATAATATCAACGCGCATCTTTTAATTGAAGTAGATGGGACCGATCGTGATGTGCTTTTTAAAGAGTGCGAAAAAATTTCTGAAATCCTTTACCAATTTGAGTGCGATGAAATACTTTTTGCCGACTCTGCTCAGCAAAAAGCAGATCTGTGGCGCGCTCGTCGTTCTGCCGGTGAAGCAGTAAAATCACATTCTATCTATAAAGAAGAAGATACTGTTGTTCCACGTGCCGAACTTCCTGTTTTGTTGAAAGGTGTAAAAGCAATCGGCGCCAAATACGGATTTAGAAGTGTTTGTTACGGCCATGCCGGTGATGGAAATTTACATGTTAACATTATCAAGGAAAATATTTCCGACGATGATTGGAATACAAAAATTCCTCTTGGAATTCGCGAAATTTTTGAATTGTGTGTAAGCTTAGGTGGAACTATTTCCGGCGAACATGGAATTGGTTATGTACAAAAAAACTACATCGACATAGCCTTCAATAAAACTCAAATTGATTTGATGAAAGGAATTAAAAAATTGTTTGACCCTAACGGAATTTTAAATCCGGGAAAAATATTTAATTAGTGAAAGATAAAATCGTAATAATAACCGGTGCTTCCGGCGGAATAGGTGAGGCGCTGGCTAAGAAGTTTTCGTCGGAAGGATCGATTGTGGTTATTGCTGCTCGACAAATTGAAAAATTGGAAACGTTAAAAATGGAATTAGAGGCTGCAGGAGCGAAAGTTCTTGCAGTAGCTTGTGACGTAAGTAAAGAGTCCGATTGTAAAAATTTAATAGATCAAACAATTAAGGCGTTTGGAAAAATTGATGTATTGATCAACAATGCCGGTATTTCTATGCGTGCATTATTTAATGATCTAGATCTGGATGTTATTAAAAAAGTAATGGACATCAATTTCTGGGGAGCAGTGTTTGCTACGAAATTTGCTCTCCCTCATTTACTCAAATCAAATGGAAGTGTTGTTGGTGTTTCTTCTATTGCCGGAAAAAAAGGGTTGCCTGGTAGAACAGGATACTCAGCATCTAAATTTGCTTTAGAAGGTTTTTTAGAAACATTGAGAACGGAGAATATCAAAAACGATCTTCATGTTTTAGTTGCGTGCCCCGGATTCACAGCTTCCAACATCCGCAAGTCTTCTTTATCGAAAGATGGAAGCAGTCAAGGTGAATCGCCACGAACGGAAAATATAATGATGTCGCCGGAGGTTGTTGCTAATCATATTTATCTTGCCACTATAAAACGTAAACGTGATTTAGTTCTTACTCTCAATGGAAAATTAACTGTTTGGTTAAATAAATTTTTTCCGGCTATGATGGATAGAATTGTTTATAAACACATGGCAAAAGAACCGGATTCTCCTTTTAAATGAAAATGGCTTTATAAATAAATGTTATCCTAAAAATATTATTGTTTAGAGATCGTCATTTTCCCTACTCCAAGAAATCGGTCTTTCTCATTGTAAATATAAATATGGTATTCGCCCGGTTTAAAAAAAGTTACTTCTTTGTAAAACCATATAGCATCCGGATTTACATTCATCTTTACTGAGCTTATAAAAACCTCTGTCTCTTTTTCTTTTAGATAAATGTCGAAGGTAGCTTGTGTAGAATTAATACTCTCTTTCTGTCTAAAAAGTATTTGGAAATAACCGCCTTTATCTCCTATGGTAAAATGATCACTTTCCTTAAACGCATTTCCCCATTTATCTACTCGCTCACAAAAAATTACATCTTGTGCAGTGCAAAATGTAGTAAGCACAATAAGTAAAAGTCCTGAAAGAAAAATTTTCTTTTTCATATTAAAAATTTGCTGTGAGTCGTAAGTTCAGTTGCCGCCCGGTTAAATAATTTGGAACTGCATAGCGTCGCGCATTTGAAATGTCGGTGATCCAAGTGTAAGATGCTACATTATTTACCTGAAGCAAATTGAACACTTCTAATCCAATCCACATCGATTCAAAAGAACGTAGAAATTTTCCTGTGGGCTTTTTCTTTACGTCTTCACCTATTAGTTGTTTCGAAAATCCGATATCGACTCTTCTATATGTTGGTGTCCTAAGTCCATCTTTGTAACGATCTTGCCCCGGAGGACCAAAAGGCAGCGCTGTTCCGAAAATTAAACTGAGTTGCATTTTGTAGGTCGGAAATTTCGGCAGGAAATCTTGGAAGAAGATACCGAAGGTTACTCGCTGGTCGGCAGGTCGAGGAATGTAACCCGGTTCAACTTTAATTGAATCGGTTGGTCTTGAATTAGAAGTATACCCAGGAACAATTTCTACACCGTCGCTATTGAAATAACGATAGTAGTAATCGCCTTTTATATCTTCTTCTGTTTGAAGAAAAGATAAACTCATCCACGATTCTGCTCCTGTAACAAACTGGCCAAATAAACGAAAGTCGATCCCTCGTGCATAACCGACCGATCTAAACTGTGGTAAGTATCTAGTTCTAATATTTTCTACTTTGTAAGGTATAAGATCGTCTAATATTTTATAGAATGCTTCGGAGGTTAATTTAAATTCTCTTCCCAAGGCAAGGAATGTATAATCGCCACCAATTACTATATGAATAGATTTCTGAGCTCGTGTTTCGGGATACAGTTTTCCGTCATATCCTCTCAACTCTCGATAGAAAGGAGGCTGATAATATAATCCGCCGGAAGCATGTATATTGAAATTCTTTTTTGATCGTGGCTTGTAACTAATAGATACACGAGGACTAATTACTAACTGTCCATTCAAATCTGAATAATTGGCTCGCACTCCTGTTGTTAAAATTAATTTAGTAGTATCGGTAAGTTGCCAGTTGTTTTGAATGTAGCCGGAAAGCCTATTTGTTGTTAAACTATTTTTTGCAATGACTACATCATTCAATGTTATGGTTGGATTCAATGGGTCACGATAAGAGGGTATTGAAAATCCGGCGGAGTCGTTGTACGTCCATTCATGTAATTTATCTGTGAATTTCTCTTGCTGTAATTTTCCTCCCCATTGCCAAACACTTTTGTCGTTGATCAATTCCCCTTTGTGTTCTATCGAAGTGATTTCGCCATTGAGTTTATTTCGTCCATGATTTAAGAAGGAACCGACGCCAAGATTAAATGCTACTGTTCCGAAATTGTCTTTCCCCAAATCATTTTCCAGTTGGTCTAAAAAATATTGTCCAAGGATGTCAAAACTTTCTGACTCTTCCGATATATATTTTGTTCCTATCAGTTTCAGTTTTAAATTTTCTTTTGGCTGATAGATCGCAGAAGCAGAGCCGGTAAACAATTCATACTTATCAACCTCTTGTCCTTCAAAATAAACGGTAAATCGTTTTGCATCGTTGATCGTTCCAAAATTTGTTTCTCTTGTTTGCGGTACTAAGTTATATCGGTTGCGTGCATAATTGCCAAAAAATTCGACAGAAAACTTTTTAGAAAAATCGTAGCCGGTAAATAGTTGAATATCGGTAAAAGAAGGTTTATATTCTCCTTTTGTTTCGAATGTATTTAATAAGTATTGATTGGATTTTTGTCGTGCTCCAAGCATGTAATAGAATTTCTTGTTCTTACTCTGATTCTCTAATTCTAGTGAGCCTCCTAATAAAGAAGCACTGATGGCTCCGGCAAACTTTTTCGGTCGTCGATATTTTATGTCTAACACCGAACTCATTTTGTCGCCATAAATAGCATCAAATCCTCCTGCAGAAAATTTAATGGCATCTACCATATCTGGATTGATTACACTAAGCCCTTCTTGTTGTCCGGAACGAACTAAGAGCGGACGGAATACTTCAAAGTCGTTGATGTAAACCAAATTTTCATCATAGTTTCCTCCACGTACCGAATAAGATGAGCTTAATTCATTGGCAGAAGAAACACCCGGCATAGTTTTTAAAATGTCCTCTACACTTTGATTGGGTGTAGGAATCATTTTTACAACTTTTGGGTTGATAGGTGTAATATTAATTGTTCTGATTGATCGGTCTTCGACAGTAAATTCTTTGATCTGAAAAATTTTACTTATCATTTTAGAATTAATCACTCGTTTCTCGCTAGGCGAAAGTTTCAAATAAAAAGTATCTGGTTTTAAGCCCGTATAAGATATTATGAGAGTTAATTTTTCATTCGAAGGGATTTCTAGCGTATAATTTCCTTGGTCATTGCTTGTAGTACCAATCGTTTTTCCGAGTAAGGCTACAGTAGCTCCACTTAACGGATTTCCATTGGCTTCGCTAACTGTTCCTGTAACGGTAGCTGATTGTGCAAAAAGTAAGTGGCTGAACACTACAAAAACAGTAATGAATATCAAGCGCAAATGGGCCATAGCGTAAGTAGCTTTTATTCTTTATTATTCTTTTTTATCTTTTTTACTGAAGGCGCCATCTTGCCACATTTTAATAAATTTTGACCAAGCTATAGGATTCAACAAATTATTAGGGGGCAATTGTCCGGCATAATACAATCTTGTTGAATTCTGTTCCATCGCGTATTTGAAATTCATGCTTCCATCCATCGACATATTATTTGCCAAGTAAGCCATTCTTTCTTCGTTAAGATTTTTCTCTGCTCTTGCTTTATCATCTTCCGGAACACGCAAACGAATAAATGCCTCTTTAAATTGTTCTTTGGTAGGCCAAGGAAATATAACGACTTCTCTAAGTAAAATTGTATCGGCTTTAAGTATCTGTATCATAGAACATCGATTATCCGTCAAAGTATCCGGTATAACAAATATTGCTTTCTTAAACCCAATAG
Organism: Bacteroidota bacterium; assembly: GCA_031367345.1. Classification (GTDB taxonomy): domain Bacteria; phylum Bacteroidota; class Bacteroidia; order AKYH767-A; family 2013-40CM-41-45; genus JADKIH01. The sequence goes on from JANLPR010000194.1 coordinate 16,267, forward strand.
CTACGTACTCAATGGTGTCATTCATTTTAGCTACAAATGAAAAGAAACCGAAATAGTCGCTTACCGTTCCTCTGTTCGAGTTTTTAATCATTACACTTGTATACGGTACCGGAGCTAAACTATCTGATGTCACAATCACCCCTGAAAATTGGACTAACCCCAATTTATCAAACTTTTGCGCTTTCACCAAAAGCAATTGTAGGCTAAATAGGGTTGTTAGAAGTATGATTTTTCTCATTATTGGTCAATATTTAAAGTGCTAAAGTAATCACTTATTTCAACAGTGAAACGATAATTTCGTGTTAAAAATTGTTACTTTTCAATGATAGTAGATGAGGATTTAATAGGTATTTTTACTCAATATGTTCAGAAATAATTTTAGGAATTTAGCATACACTTGGAGTCTCCTTCCGGGTGTACTTGTTATTGCCGGTAACTTCATCGGGGGTAATTTTGTCTACGCAAATATTATTTTTGTCTTTGGAATTCTTTGCGTACTTGAATGGTTTGTTCCCGAAAATAAATCGAATTCTTTTCATGGAAATTCTTTCGTGCCTGATCTAATTTTGATCTCTCATGTATTCCTACAGCTCATAGCAATTTCTTCGCTGTTTTATGCAATTCAACTTAACAAATTAAGCGGCTGGCAACTAATAGGCGCGGCTGTTTCTACCGGATTGCATTCCGGAACTTCTGCCATCGTTGTAGCACATGAACTCATTCATCGAAAAAATAAACTCTTTCGCACTCTTGGAAAAGTGCTTTTGTTCTCTGCAGGAAATACGTATTTCTATATCGAACATTTACGGGTTCACCATAAATGGGTAGGAACCGACAAAGATCCTGCTACTGCCAGAAAAAATGAATCTCTTTATGCTTTCTTTTTACGATCTATGTTCGGACAAATATCAAATGCTTATCGTCTAGAAAAAAATCGATTGGCCTCAGTGGGCAAACACTCACTTATTCAAAATGAACTTATCCGTAATTTCATTTTTCAACTAATGTTATTTTCATTGATTGGATTCTTCTTCGGAATAATCATGGTCTTAACCTTTGCCTTACAAATATTAATCGCTAATTTCTTGTTAGAATACACAAATTATATTGAGCATTATGGCCTTTCTAGGAATGAAAACGAACGTGTCCGGGAAGATCTTAGCTGGCAAACAGATAAAGTAATTAGCAGGTTTCTGTTGATAGATTTGAGCCGACATAGCGATCATCATTATTTTGCATCAAAGCCATTTCATACCTTGCAATCGTATCAAGGTTCGCCTATTTTGCCCGGTGGTTATGCGTCTGCTATTTATTTAGCTCTAATTCCGGCACTTTGGTTTAAAGTAGTTAATAATGTCCTCGAGCATTTTATCGAGGAAAAAAATAAAAAAGTAGCTTGAAAAAATCTCCTATTCAAATCTCTTTTATGACACCGAACAAAATTACTCAACTCCTTTTATTGTTAGGTATAATGTTTTATTTCTCTGCTTGCAAAGACGATGAAGTGTTATTTCCCGAAAATTATAATCAGTTAACACCATTCTACCCGATCGACTCCGGTTTCTGGATTGAATATAGTGTTGATTCAACCATCCATTTAAATATCGACGATCAATACCTTGTCGATACAAGTATCGATGCTCATCATTTTAATCTTCGTGAACAAATTGATAGTTCTTTTATAGATGGTGAAGGGAAAATAGCTTGGATGGTTAGCAGATACAAGCGTGATGCAGACTCATTGCCTTGGCTATTTACTTCGATGTGGACTGCAAGATTATCGTCCACCTCTTTAGAAAGAGTAGAAGATAATCAACGCTATATTCGACTAACCTTTCCATTAAAATCTGGCCGTACTTGGAATGGAAATGCATACAATCTTTTAGGTGAAGCTGTGTATAAATATGAAGATGTTTATAGCCCTAAAATGTATTCTGCACTGAATTTTGATTCGACTGTAGTTGTCAATCAAGATGATTTTGTTTCTAATATTAGTCGTAGTGTAAAAGAAGAGGTCTATGGAAATCATATCGGTTTACTATACAAATCAATTGATAGCGTTCGTGTAGCTGCAACACCTGGAGGTATTATTATTCTTAACGGATTAGAATATAAACAAACAATTACCAATTACAAACATTGAAAATGAAAAGTAGTACGTTTATCCTAACAGTTGTTGCGTTCATTGGTCTAGCAATTGAAAGCAATGCTCAGAAATTTTTTATCCAGTTTACTGATAAAAATAATTCATCTTTTTCAATTACTAATCCTTCTGGTTTTCTTACTCCCAGATCAATACAGCGGAGAGTGAATCAAGGGATCGCTATAACAGCAGAAGATCTTCCTGTCAATCAAAATTACATTGACAGTGTTATCTCAAAAGGAGCAATTGTTTTTACTCGGAGTAAATGGTTCAATGGTGTAACGGTTCAATGCGATTCAACTGTGCTCGCACAAATTCAAGCATTGCCTTTTGTTTACAACTCGGTAAAAATTACTCGCAAAAGAAAAGATGGTAAAACAATCGATAAAAATTCGGGAGTGCCTGTTAGTCTTCCTTCTGTTTTACGTACTAATTCTTTCAACTACGGCGGATCTTTTAATCAGATCAATTTGATGCAAGGTGATTATTTGCATGATATCGGATTTACAGGTAATGGAATGGTAATGGCTATCATTGATGCCGGTTTTTATCATGTTGATCAATTGATGACTTTCGATAGTCTTCGAAATAGAAATGGTATTTTGGGCACGTGGGATTTTGTCGATAATCAAGCTTCAGTTTACGAAGATGATACGCATGGTATGGAAGTGTTGTCTACCATTGCCGGAAATACTCCGGGACAATTAGTAGGTACCGCTCCCAATGCTAATTTTTGGTTGCTTCGCTCTGAAGATGCCAACACTGAAAATATTATTGAAGAATATAATTGGGATGCAGCAGCGGAATTTGCAGATAGCGTTGGAGTAGATGTGATCTCTTCTTCGCTTGGCTATACCGATTTTGACGATCCAGCTGCTTCTCATACCTATGCCGATATGAATGGTCATACGTGTCCTTCGTCAATCGCTGCCGATATTGCTGTTGGAAAAGGAATGCTCGTATTGACAAGCGCAGGCAATTCAGGAAATAATTCGTGGCATTACATCAGCGCACCTTCTGATGGGGATAGTGTTTTGAGTGTAGCGGCTGTTGATATGAATGGAAATTATGTTTCCTTCTCTTCGTATGGTCCGTCGAGCGATGGTGATGTAAAGCCAAACGTTGCAGCTAAAGGTGCTCAATCAACAATCGCAGATGCATTCGATAATATTGGAGTTGGTAGTGGCACTTCGTTTGCTTGTCCTATTTTAGCAGGCTCAGCAACGTGTTTCTGGCAAGCCTTTCCTAATTTAAAAGTAATGGAAGTTAAAAGAGCCATCGAGTTAAGTGCAAACTATTTTAATACGCCAACCGATACGTTGGGTTATGGAATCCCTAATTTTCATTTAGCTTATATAGCTGCAGGAACTCACGAAATGATTGCTCCGGAAGCTGAGTTTGTAGCTTATCCTAATCCATTCGTAGGTCAATTAAGTATTCACCTTTATAGTGAATCAAATAATTTTGTTATCGGAAATTTATATGATTTCGTCGGAAAAGAAATCGTTGAATTTAAATCTACGTTAATACCCGCAAGCTTTCAAAATATCGCAGTAGAAATTCCACAAGCAATTGGTGCAGGCATTTACTATCTACGAGTAAAAGTAGGAGAGAAGACGTTTTCTCAAAAAGTTGTGAAACAAAATTAAGCTAAAGTAAATCAGAGCTAATTGTAATTATTTTTTTTCATCGAAAATAGCATCAATGATACCGGATAATTTCGTGTCTTTTTCAGTTACGATATTTCCTGCGTCGTGTGTGCTTAGCCGAATCGTTACTTTGTTATACACATTTGTCCATTCCGGATGATGATTCATTTTCTCCGCTTCAAAAGCAACTCTTGTCATAAATGCAAAAGCACTTTTGAAATCTTTAAACTGAAAAGTTTTTTCTAACTGATTATTTTGGTTCGACCACATGACATTTATTTTAGATCAATGAATTCCTTTGTCGGCTAAATATCTTTCAGCATCTATAGCCGCCATACAACCGGTTCCTGCCGCAGTTACTGCCTGACGATATGTTTTATCTGCCACATCGCCGGAAGCAAACACTCCATCAACATTGGTTCTTGTTGTACCCGGGATTGTAAGTACATAACCTACATCGTCGGTCTTTAAATAGTTTTTAAAAATATCTGAATTTGGTTGATGACCAATAGCAACAAAAAATCCGGTTACATCTAATTTACGCTCTTCGCCTGTTGTTGTATTCTCAACCAAAACGCCTTCTACCGTTTTTGTTCCTAATATTTCTTTCGTATTTGTCTCCCATAATACTTCAATGTTCGGTGTATTCAAAACGCGGTGCTGCATCGCTTTACTCGCTCTCATTTCATCGCGACGAACGATCATATATACTTTCTTGCAAAGCTTTGCTAAATACGTTGCTTCTTCGGCAGCTGTATCTCCTGCGCCAACAATCGCTACGTCCTGTCCTCGAAAAAAATATCCGTCACACACTGCACATGCCGATACTCCAAAACCGTTTAAACGTTCTTCGCTTTCTATTCCTAACCATTTCGCTGAAGCTCCTGTGGCAATAATAACTGTATCGGCTGTTATCGTTTTGTTTTCATCAATTACCACTTTATGGATTGGTCCTGAAAAGTCGACTGACGTTGCATAGCCGTATCTGATATCTGTACCAAATCGTTCGGCTTGTGCTTTGAAGTCTTCCATCATTTCCGGTCCTTGTGTTCCTTTCGGATAACCCGGATAATTTTCAACTTCGGTAGTAATAGTTAATTGTCCGCCGGGTTGTAAGCCTTGATACATTACCGGTTTTAAATCTGCTCGTGCTGCATAAATAGCTGCTGTGTATCCAGCAGGACCTGAACCTATAATAAGGCATTTTACGTGTTCGTTCTCGTTACTCATATTGTGTTCTGAAATTGACTGCAAAGATGCAAATTTTTCAGTGAATGAGTGGCAGTTTATCGAAGGAATTAATTGAATTGAACTGTAAAAAAAATGGCCGCCAATTATTGGCCGCCATTTTTTTAATATAATTTAAATCAGTAATCTATCGAACCACTATTTTATAGTTAACCGTCTGATCACCTTTTATAATTTGCAACTGATAAATGCCGGCTGCAAGATCTGAAATGTTCATTTTGTTACTTACTGCTTGGAATTTATCTGAACGAAGAATTCTCGATGCAGCATCAAATAAACGAACGGCTATCGGTGAATCTGTTTCTATCGTTAAAAATTCTTTCGCCGGATTTGGATAAACTGAAATACCTTTTACCAATGGATTGTTTATTCCTGTTGTAACATCTACTAACACCGGAACTCTGTCGCTCGTACAGAAATACGATTGCTCTTGTACTTCCCAGTCATAGAAGTAGTAGTAATAATTCGCTCCTTGATTAGATCCGTTTATGCTTAATAAATTATTTACGCTATAAGGATAGGCAACACCGGCACTTGAACGTTGTAAGCGTGGTGATGCTGTACCTAGTGTATTTGTATTTACGGCAGCATTTGTAGTTAAATGATATGTTCCCGGAGCTAATGCAAAATTTAAATTCACTCTACTCGAATCGGTCGGAATATTTACCAATGCAGAATTGACAACAACGTTAGAGGCATCCAATAATTGAATCTCTCTTACACCTGCTGAATCAGTATATACTTTTACTGAATTCAACGTACAAGCTGTAGTAACTATAAAGTCAACTGTTCCATTCGTTGTTCCTCCACTGTAATTAGTACCTTGATGTGAAGACATTCCAGTTAAAGAAATTGCTCCCGGATATGATTTTTCATTCTCCACCCAAAATGTTGTTGGTGTAGAAATAATTGGTGTAGTATAGCTACTTCCTGAATACAATAAAGTTCCTCCGGTTGATTGATCATACCAAGTAATTTGATCGCCTGTTGCATTCAACGTTACTGCTTGTGGCGACGAAATTGATGTTCCACTTGCAACCGGTAATGGTGCATTTAATACATCTACCAAGATAGGAGCAGAGGTAAAGCTACCACATACTCCTTGAATTGTTACGGTATATAAACCCGATTCTGTAACAACTGCATTTTGATTTGAGCCTGCGTTATTCGACCATAGGTAGCCGTTAGCTGCTGTACTATTAAGAGTTACTGATCCGCCATGGCAGAAAACTAATTCTCCTGCTGCAGTTACTGTTGGTGTTTCATCAGGATTCACTGTTAGCGCAACTGTTGGTGATATATTTGAACATGTACCATCGCTCACTGTAACGCTGTATCCGGTTGCTACATTTACACTTATTGATTGTGTTGTTTCTCCATTCGACCAATTGTAAGTCGAGAAATTTGGTGATGCACTCAATGTTGTGTTTTGCCCATTACAAATTGCACTTGCTCCTTGAACCACATTTCCGCTTATCGAACATGTATTTTCAATAACGGTTACAAATTGATTGGCTGTTAAATTTGTGAAACGTTGCTTTATACCTGAAGGAAATTGAACAATAGCTGAATCTACCATCGTCGCTGCGCCTAATCCAAAATGACATTGTGATGAATTACATGTTCCGTAACTTTCTCCTGCTCTTACTTCACGAACTTGCGTTCCCCACGGTCCATAAATACTAACTCGTGCACCAACTGCACTTATGTTAGAAACAGTTCCTTTTAGATCGAACGTGATAAAGTGATTGCCGTTTTTGTTATTCAAATATAACGCATCCGGTGTATTCGAAGGTGTTGTATAAACATTGCCATAAGATGTATAGAGATCTATAAATCCATCGTGATTTAAATCGCCTGTTGCAAACGATAACATTCCACCTGTTGCAAATAATCCTGTTACCGGTGAAAATGTTTTATCTCCATTGTTTTTCCAGTACACCCAGTCTGATCCGGCTACCATGATGTCTACAAATCCGTCGTTGTCGAAATCTTCTAACACTGATTCAATTGGTGTAATGCTTGTTGTATTAAAATTTGTATTTGTTAATTCTGTAAAATGACCTGTTCCATCATTTTCAAGAATCTGACTTGTGTGATCATGATTGGTCAACATCAAATCTAAGTCTCCGTCATTGTCAATATCGTTGAAACTTGCAGTCCATGTTTGCCAGCCTTGATCAATGCCAAAGTTAGCTGCTTGCTCTGTGTAATGGTTTGTTCCGTCGTTTACAAATAATCGATTGATGCGACGAAGATCGGTAGGACTTGATGTACTCTGACGACAATGTGCAACATACAAATCTAAATCGCCATCGTTATCAAAGTCAATCCATGTACTACCATAATTTCCTGAGTCTGCCGGATCGTTACCATAAGTAATTGTTGGATTCACAGCAAAGTCTACATAAGTAGAGCTTAGCAAATTTCCCGCTCCATCGTTCATGTAAACATGTGCCGGCGCATTGTCATCACATGCAAATAGATCAATCCATCCGTCGTTATTCATATCGCAGAATGTTGCATTCTGTAAAAAGAAGCCTGAGTTTGGAAGAACTTGCGACGATGAAGTAATACTTCCTCCACCACCAAATAATTTCACAATAATTATTCCTGAAGCTGCATCTACCATCACATCTTTCCAACCATTCTGATCAACATCGGCAACAGTCATTGCCCATGCGCTGCTGTTCCCGCTATTCATAATGTAAAAATGAGAATACGTTCCATCCGCATTCTGCATTTCAATATTTAAATCTGTACCATTGTTTAAACGGATGATATCATCCAGTCCATCGAAATTGATATCAGTAACTGCTACTGAACAGCCACTGAACATGTTTCCGGCAATTAATTTTGCATTCGAATTTGTAAATGCCAGTTGTGCGCTTGCGCTAAAACTTGCAATTACAATTCCCGCAATGGCAAAAAAAGATTTCACCTTTGTAGTTGTTTTCATTTTGGTTTAGGTTGGGGTTTAGATTTAGAGCGTAATGACTTTCTTTACGATTGTCTGTGTGTTGGTGACGATACGAATGTAATAATTTCCTTTAATCTCAGGAAGGTTCATGATAAATGGATTGGACGCATTTCCAACTTTTTCATTTTGATACACAATTTCGCCTTTTGCATTGAAAATTTCAACTTTCCTAATCATTACTTCAGGACGGAAGGTCATAAATACTTCACCTGTTTCCGTTAATGTTGGGTAAATGACGATTGAATTGTCCAGATTTTTTTTGTCGATCGATGTTACGGTCAGTTGTAAACTATCCGAGGCCACAAGAAATGGGGTTCGGTCGGCTGCATAGTACATTGTCTTAAATGAATCGATTGCTGCTTGAGTATATGTAAACATTTCATCAACCCATTTTGGCGGAACTGACTGATAAAAAACATTGGTCACAATTTTTAATGAGCCGTTGAATGTTCCATCGATTGGCACGTTAAAATTTACATAGTCTATTCCTGTACCTTCAGTAATTCCATTCTTGTTGAAATCGATGTCAGCATTTGCGTCGGCAGAAATCATTACTGTATCGTAAGAAGCATGTGTTGTTGTAAAACCTACCGGTGGCAAGCGATTATCTTTTAAAAGTATGGCCGCTCGTTCTAAAACAGTCGTGAAATTTCCATTCACATCGCCCATTACCATTTCGTAGATCTGAGGAACGTTTGATTGATTAATTGTTGCGTGATGTATTTCGAAAGGTGCACTTTCTCCTACCACTCTGAATTCATTGTCAAATGTTCCTGACTTGAATATCGTATCGTTGTTGCTGTCGATTGCAAGAAATTGCAAAACAACTCTGCGTGATGGATAACCACTCGGAAACTTATGGCCAACTTTATTTTCTATTCGTACTCTGAAATAACCGGTATCACTTCTTGTACTGTCAAACAACACATTCAAATTGATCGAACTTAGTCTAAGATTTGCAGCTGTTGCTTGTATTGTTGAATCAAAGCGTGCATCGGCAACATCAACTCGAAGATCGGTTTTATTATTTTTAATCAGCTTCAACATAAAATGATTCGCTCCTGCAAACACATGCTGATTGAAAGGATAACGTGGCTGAAGTGCGGTGAAACCATTTGCAATAACAACAGGAGTTGGCAGCTGCGGCATGTGACATGTCTGGCATTTAATATTATTTCCCGGAAAAGAAGAGTTCACAAATTCTTGATAAGTGGCTTGCTCCATAAAATGTTGGCCTGTTAAATTACCAGCAAGATCTGCCGTCTCTGTTATCAACGTATGACAAGGTGAACACGTTCGCGATTCTTCCATGTGAAAGCCATACGTAGGAGTGTAGCCTTCGTACAATTGCATAGGTCCGAAAAATGGATTGAGAAATGGACCATAGATAGTGCGGGTTGTATCGTAAGGAATTTCTCCGGAGTACATGCTACCAACAGTGGGGCCAATGGTATGACATCCCGAACAATTTACGCCATCCAGTCCTAAGGAATCGTTGATCACATCTGTGAGACGGTATAAACCAAGTCCACGATAGAAATGATTGTAACGTCCGGTTGGTGCATGGCAACTGGTACATTTATCTTGCAGCTGACCTTCATGAGCCGGATTGACTAGTATTTCATGATTTACTTTAGCTCGCCAAAAAGGATCTTTAGCACTCATCGCCATCATGCTACTTTCCCAATGAGAAACTAAATTGACATCGTTCCCGTCTTCATCGATATTTGAATTACCTAATGTATCATGACCATGACAACCGCGACAACTAGCAGAGGTAAGAAACCATTCACCGGGAACCAGTGGCGTTCGCATCATACCGGAAAAATAAGCTAACTCTTCAGGCGTATGTTGATATGGTTGTGGCGTACTGCCGGGAGTAAAACTCAGCAACACAATAAATGTCACAATAATCGAGAGGGCGAGTAAGGTTTTTTTCACCTTGAAGTAAGTGTGTTTGGAAAACTTTTTTTGGGAATACAAGTGTAGCGAAAATATAAATAGAAACAAAGGGGAATTAATTGAACACTCCCTGAATTTTTATTCAAATTTTGCGAAAATCACCTATGTAAACGAATTCAAGCTAACAATCGCTTAGCTCAGTTTGCGGTATTTGCTTGCGATATAATCTACAAAATCGGGATCTATTCCTTGAGCTCTCATTAGTGTTTGAATTTGGGCGCGATGATAGATCGAATGATAATTCAACTGAAGGGCGATATCTTTAGGTTTCGCTGCCCATTGTCCGCTGTCGAAGCCGATAAAAGTAACTTCTTTTTCTAAGTCTTCATCCGATTGAAATGTGAGATATTCGATCCATAAGAGTAAACTTTTATTCCATTCTTGTTGGAGTTGTGCGAAGAGGTAAATGGGTTCCCTCCAACTCATCGGCGCAGAATCTGGATCTTGTTTAACACGTGCCATCCATTTGTATTGGCAGTTGATCAAATGGCTGAAGAGTCAGATCGCTTCACTTTTATCGGGTAATAAAAATATTTTTTTCGAATTTTTTTTTATTTGCTACGTCGTTAAACTTAAACGTTTCAAGTAAATAATTTTTCATTTCCATAGGTGAAAATTGTATTTTTTTAAAAATTATTTTATTTCTGTATTATTTCTAAATTGAGCAAAAAATATTTTTCAACGAATGGTTTCAATCAAAGGTCAAATAGTTATCATCGTAATAATTTAAACGACCATCATTATAAAATAGTCATTGGGTTTTTGTGTAAGGCTTTGAGTAACAAAAAAGGTCTTATTGAACAGTAACCGATCCCGTCATTCCACTGTGATGCTTACAATGATAAGCAAATGTTCCTGCAGTAGTAAAGGTGAATGAAAATGTTTTTGATTTCATCATGTCTCCACTTTCAAAAGTTCCTTTGTCGCTAGTAACAGTATGTGTTGATGATTCTTTATTGGTCCAGGTGATGGTAGTACCGCTGGAAATTGTGAGCGAAGATGGATTGAATTTAGTTCCATCCATAAAAACTTCATTGGGGCCGGGATTATCTTTTTTACAAGAAAAGAGAAAGAGAATAGCGAGTGCGATAAACACAATTTTTGTTTTCATCTTTTTGTGATTTTAATTTGAACACTGTTTAATTTTCATCTCTAAATGTGATGAATTAAAAGTTTAATAATAAACCTTAGAAAAAAACACCAGGATTAGGATTGTCCTTTTTTCATGAAGAATTATTTTCGAACCTTCTCTTAAAAGTACGAAAAAAATGGACTTGATTGAAAAAGGGTAATGATTTTTTTAATTGTTAAAGGCAAATGAGGCTTTAAAAAAAATCATTGAACAAGAATTGTTGGAATCATTGTTATTTTCGACTTTACAGAATTTGAAATAAGGCAAGCGGCTTCCGATTTTTGAAGAACTCGCTCAGCTCTTTCACGATCTTTTTCATTTGAAATGGTAACGGTTGGCTCAAGTAGTATTTCCGACATCATAAATTTTCCATCTACCTGTTCTAACTTACCTTTCGACCGACAAGAGAAACCGGTAAAAGATAGTTTTGAATTTTCAGCGATAGACAAAAAAGTGGTCATCAAGCAACTACTTACCGCAGCAGTAAATAAATGTTCGGGCGACCAAATTCCGGGTATACCTTCTGGGAATTCCGGAGGAGTTGCCACTTCAATACATATATTTTCATTTTTGTTTAATTCAGGCGAACACATTACACCTTTGCGAGTTTCATTCCAGTTAACATTTACATTATAATAGTGAGCTTCCATTTTTTTATTTTTTAGATTTTGAATATTAATATCGAAATTGTGAATTACTACTTAGCAAAGTAGCACCGTAGTTTTTTCATAATTGGTGACGAATGTTACGTAACGTCAGATTATTTTATTTATTAAGTGAGTGGTGAGTGGTTATTAGTAAATAAATGAATCAGATAAATCCCGGTTCAGGCTTTGTTTTTTTTAAATTCCAAATCATAAAAATTCTTAAATCAAGTAAATCCCGGTACAGACGTTTTGTATCTGCGATGTTCTTCACTTTGCTCAGCTGAATGTCATGTACCAGCCGATGGTCCCGATCATTCAGCCGCATACAGAAGAGGAAATAATAATGATTAATGATTAATGAAAAATGAATTTTGAATTTTGAAGTATGAAAAAACCAAGTAGTGCAGTCAATTAATAGATAACAATTTTTCATTAAGCTTTAAGCATTATTAATTATTATTTCAGATCTGCGAGAGATGTGCTACTGCCAAGAGCGGAATTCCGTTCGGCAAATGATGGCTTGCATTTTACTTCTCACTTCCGCCTCTCTAAAAATTCCGCTCAGCGTGTAAATGAAGTATGAATTATGAATTATGAAAAGATCAAAGGAGCAGTCAATTAATGGATAACAATTTTTCATTAAGCATTAAGCATTATTAATTATTATTTCAGATCTGCGAAAGGTGTGCAACTGCCAAGAGCGGAATTCCGTTCGGCAAATGATGGCTTGCATTTTACTTCTCACTTCCTCCTCTCTAAAAATTCCGCTCAGCGTGTTAATATGTTTGTCGCTATTCTTTAATAAAATTTCGAATCATAAAAATCCTCAAATCAGCTAAATCCCGGTGCTTACATTTTTCATGCTTCATACTTCAATTTCACCTTCAATCTCCACACTAACACTCTTGTTACTCCCGAGCAAAATCCCGCCGGAAGAATTGGTTTTGTTCCCAACTTCTTAAAAAATCCTACTCCGGAAAATTAATATCTTTTCGTGGAAATTTGTTTTATTTTCAACTGGTAAGAGAATTGTACTAAAAGAAAAATTTGATTCAGCGAATTATTTTTCAGAAAAATTTTTCTTTTTCAATTTCTTTTTTACCTACACGTGGAAAATGTTCGATTTCTTTGTTAACAGAAATTATTATGTAATGTTTTGATTGCATCTTCAACTATTAAAAAATATTATTTTCACTTTTTTAATTTAAGTCGTATGAATTATTTTTATTCAAGTCTCAAGTTGACAATGCCTAATATAGGTTGACCGTTTTGAGCTACTCAATTTTATATTCTTGCTTAAATACATCTTGATTCTTTAGGCTTTGTTTGCTCTGATTTAGCGGGGCTCGATGAACTATTTGTAGCTCTGAGTATTTCTGATTATTTTGAAATTGTGAAATACTGTGAAATGGAAAATCTTCAATAAGAATTCATTATTTGATAGTGATAATATTTAAAATTGAACTACCTATCAATCCTTTTTTATCATCGGTTATTTTAACTAAATAAGTTCCATCCGCAGCATAGATTTGCAGATGTTCAACACTGGTACTATTCGGATCTAAATTACAGGAGTAAATAGTTTGGCCTGTTATATTTATTATTTCAAGCTTGGAATTATTATCCTTTGAATTCATTCTAATATAAAAATCTCCGGTTGTTGGGTTTGGCGCGATCTCAACTATCTCTTGATTTTTGAAATGATCGTTTAAATTGTTGATTAAATTATTATTGACATATAACCCGCTACCAAATGAACCAGCATATGCAGTTGACCCATCAATTATAAAAGAAGTCATTAAAGTATTCGGAAGTCCGCTGTTAAAAAAAGTCCACGAATTGCCATTGTCATTCGAATAGATAATTTCACCAAAGACTGAAGTTGAGGCAAGAATATATGGGCCATTTGCATAAATACGTTGAAAATTATAGGCTGAAAATGCATTGTTCAAATTCGACCAGGAATTTCCTGAATCTGGTGACATGAAAATTCCTACATCAGTGGCAGCAAATAAATTATTTCCATTGGTGAAAAGATCATTTGTAATAAAGAGTGTAGGCAATCCATTGTTCAAACTAGTCCATGTAAGTCCATTATCGGTAGATAATTCAATACCGGAAGTCCCGCCTCCGAAAATTCTATTACCGATGACTGCTATTGTTTCAAACATTGATATTCTATTGCTTGTCCAGATATTTCCATTATCAGATGAAAAATAAAAACCTGTACTTGTGTTGGCATATATATAGTTTCCACTGCATACTATATCGTACACATCAGAAAAAATATCCAATCCATTATTAATTGCAGTCCATGTTGAGCCACTATCTGAAGACCTAAGTACACCTTCAATTTGCAATCCTGCATAAAGATATATGCCATCGGTGCTCATGCTATTAACTTTTATGTTTGGAGCAAAGGTTAGTACTATGCCTCCATTCATATCATTCCATGAGAGACCACTATTGCTAGTTTTGTAAATTCCTCCTTCACCAAAATTAAAAATGTCATTTCCTGATTGTAAAAAACCTTCTGAAAAAGATCCGGTAAAATTAATATTTGAGGAATTCCATGAAAAGCCATTGTCAGAAGATTTAAATACTCCAGAACCTTGAGTTCCCGAAAAGATAGTACTGTCATTTGCTGCAACAGAGGTTACAAATGTATTTTTTAAGCCTGAACTTATATTCTGCCATGAATTACCTGTATCAGTGGTGGAAAAACAACCGCTTAAGGTTCCGGCAATGACTATAGAATCATTACTCGCTATTGAGAAAATGGAGCCACTTGATAGGCCGTTTAAATTATTTGTATGTCTCCATGTGGTTCCCGTATCGCTTGAAATATAGATACCGTCTCCTGCAACTCCTGCGAATATAATTTTATCTCTCACCTCTAATGAAGTTATATATCTAGGAAATCCATTATTTAGCGAAGTCCAAGCACTTGAATCAGCATTTGAAATGAATATTCCTCCGCTCCTTGTGCCTACAAGTAATTGGGAATCCATCACAACAAGTGCTTGTGCATCAAGGCTTGTTAACCCATTAGAAAAATTATTCCATGTATTCCCACTGTCATCAGAAACATATACGCCGTACGTTAAACCTACAAATACCCTGTTGCTATAAGTTGTCACAACATTAAGTGGTAATTGCGGTAAGCCATTGTTTATTTGGTTCCATGACGTCCCTTCATCAACAGATAAAAATATACTTCCAGCAACTGCATAAATTTTGGATCCTGAAATTGATATTGAAGTGACGAATAGAGAATTCAGTCCACCATTTGCTTCACTCCAAGAGTTTCCATTATCAGTAGATCTAAATATTCCTCCACCATAAGTGCCAGCATAAATCTTAATTCCATCGACTGCAATACATGTGACTGATCCAATTGACGGCCCACCTACTTTGACCCATTGGGCATTTGATTTGAATGAAATACAAATAGTCAGGATACAAATAATTATTTTCAATTGGTTGTAGATTTTTTTTTCTACGTAAAAATAATAAAAATTAGCACATTCGAGTTTTTAATGAAACATAAAAGTGCAATTATTTTGCAATAAGTAAGACTATTTTCGAATTAATTTCGAAGAATCGATTTGGGTAAAGACTTTTTTAATAGTTGGTAATTAGAAAAATGACCCATGCTCTTCTTCTTTCTTTTAAGTAACTGGCGAGTAATAATTGACTTTCTTTTTAGTGAGTGGTAAGTAAAAAAATGAAGCGTAACTTTTTTGACCTTTGACCCTTGACATAACTTTTCTTACTTTTTTTAAGTGTGTGATGATTGGTAATTGCCAACATTCTGTTAAGTGAGGAGTAAGATTTTTTTCTCCCGCAGAAACCGCAGATAACCGCAGATTTTTTCTCAACTTTTAAGTGAAAGGTGAGTGGTAAGTATATGATGCGTAACTTTTTTGACCTTTGACCTTTGACCGAACTTTTTTTAGCTTGTATAAATTGATTAGTGAGTAAAAAATAGGAAACCTTGCTTCCCCAAAAAAACTTACCTTTGTCGCTATGGCTATTTTAAGTGTCGACGAGTTTTTATCGAACATACAATCTGAAAATTATTTTCTCGTAGATACTCGCTCTGAAAGTGAATTCAATCACGCACACATTCAGCGTGCATTCAACTTGCCTTTACTGAACGATGAACATCGTAAACTTGTTGGGACTTGCTTTAAGAAAAAAGGTCGTGAAGCTGCGGTTCGCCTTGGCTTTGAAATTGTCGGACCTCTATTCGCTTCATTTGTAAAAACAATTGATTCTGTTGCTGCTAATAAAAAAATTCTCGTCTATTGCTGGCGCGGTGGTATGCGCTCAGGAATTATGTCGTGGGTGCTTTCGATGTCGGGTTATCAAGTGGACACGATGAAAGGTGGGTACAAGGCTTTTCGTAATTCTGTGCTCAACGAATTTATTATTCCACGCAAACTTGCTGTAATTGGTGGTCACACCGGTTGCGGCAAAACGGATCTTCTCAAACTAATGAAATCGCAAGGCTTGAGTATCGTCGATCTTGAAGGTCTCGCCAATCATCGTGGAAGTGCGTTTGGTCATTTAGGAATGAAAGCTCAAACAACAAACGAACAATTTGAAAACGATCTGGCTCTTGAACTGAAACGAATTCCCCTTGAGGCTATTGTTTATGCTGAAGCTGAAAGTAGATCGATAGGACGAATAAAAATACCGGATGAATTTTATTTTCAACTCAGCGCCGCTCCGGTTTTTGAACTTAGCTTGAATGCTGCTGATCGGATCAAACGTATCGCAATTGATTATGGTCATTTTTCAAAAGAAGAATTGTCGGCCTCTATTGACAAGATATTAAAACGTCTTGGTGGCCTTCGCCATAAGCAATGCATTGAAGCTCTTGAAGCTGATAGGACCGAAGAATGGATTGGAATTTTACTCGATTATTACGATAGCCAGTATACTCATAGTCTCGATAGTAGAACTTCGATACAACGATTAGTTATTGAAATGAAAGATCAAAACGATCATCAAAGGAATATTGAAAAAATTAATACGCACGCTCAACTCATTTTTCAAAAGTGAATACTGAAATAAAATTAACTCAACTTTCTAAAGGCAGTGGCTGCGGGTGTAAAATTGCCCCGGCTATACTTGAAAATATTTTGCAGAAAGTAAAACTGAATAACACTTACCCTAATTTAATTGCCGGAAATGACGGCAATGAAGATGCTGCCGTTTGGAAACTCGATGACGAGCATTTGTTGCTAAGCACGACCGATTTTTTTACGCCAATTGTTGACGATCCGTATCTCTTTGGTAAAATAGCAGCAGCTAATTCTCTAAGTGATATTTATGCAATGGGAGGGAAGCCAATTTTTGCTCTTGCGATACTTGGTTTTCCGGTCGATAAATTGCCGATTGAAATAGTTGGCGAGATTATGCGTGGCGCAAATGAACTTTGTGCACTCGCTGGAATTCCTATTGGTGGCGGGCATAGTATCGATATATCTGAACCAGTTTTCGGACTTGTGGTGAATGGTATTGTTAATTCTAAAAATTTGAAACGAAACAAAGGTGCGCAAGCAGGCGATTTATTGTTTCTCACTAAATCGATCGGTACCGGAATTGTTTCTGCAGCATTGAAAAAAAATAAAGTAAACACTGAACATTTATCGGCTGCTGTTGAAAGTATGATCCAATTAAATTTAATTGGTGAAGAGCTTGGTAAAATAATCGGCGTTCATGCTATGACCGACATTACAGGCTTTGGTCTCATTGGTCACCTTATTGAAATGTGCGAAGGAAGTAATGTTTCAGCCACTATCAATTACAAAAATATTAAGTTGCTTCCGGGAGTAGAAGGGTACATGACACAATTTATTTTCCCTGACAATACGTATCGTAATTGGAATGCTTACGAGAAAAAAGTAAGCGGCGTGAATGGCCCGGAATTTATTTCACTTTGTGATCCTCAAACGAGCGGTGGCTTACTACTTAGTGTTGCTCCTGAAACTGCTGAGCAAGTGAAAGATCTTTTTATTAAAAACGGATTGGAAAATTATTTAGAACCGATTGGTGAAATTATTGACCGAAAAGAAAAGATTATCGAAGTGCTTTAAACTTTAGAAGCAAATTCCATCTTTGATTGTCAATTTACGATCGGCCATATCGGCTAATTCATTGTTGTGTGTTACGATCACAAAAGTTTGATTCAACGATTTTCTCAGATCGAA
The DNA here is from genome assembly GCA_031367345.1 of Bacteroidota bacterium. Lineage (GTDB taxonomy): Bacteria > Bacteroidota > Bacteroidia > AKYH767-A > 2013-40CM-41-45 > JADKIH01. Next base: position 34,249 of record JANLPR010000194.1, read on the forward strand.
AAATAATTCGTGTAATGCTTTTGCAGAAGCAGAATCGAGATTGCCCGATGGTTCGTCAGCAAAAATAACTGATGGATCGTTAATCAATGCGCGCGCTACGGCAACGCGTTGTTGTTCGCCACCGCTCAATTCTGACGGACGATGTTCGGCGCGGTTGATCAGTCCCAATTGATCGAGTAATGTTCTTGCTTTTTTATCGGCTGCAGTCTTCGAAGCGCCCGAAATAAGAGCCGGCATCATAATATTTTCGAGCGCGGTAAATTCTGGCAAAAGGTGGTGAGCTTGAAAAACAAAACCAATTTTTTGGTTGCGAAATCGGGCTATTTTTTTGTCGCGTAAAGCACTCACTTCAATGCCGTCGATTGTTAATATCCCTTTGTCGGCTGTGTCTAATGTTCCTAAGATGTGGAGCAAAGTGCTTTTGCCGGCACCTGATGCACCGACGATAGAAACAATTTCTCCTTCACTGATTTCCAGATCGATACCCTTAAGTACTTGAAGTGAATCGTATGTTTTAAATATGCCTTTTGCTTTGATCATAGATAGATGGCGAATGTAGTAAAAGTTGATTTCTTATTAATATTTCTTTTATAAAGGTTGATTATCAGTGTATTAAATTAAACTCTCGAGAGTTGGAGACCGGTAAATCAAGAATCGATGGTAGTTGAAGTCCTAATTTCTTAAAAATACTGAGTTCTTTTTTACTTTACACCTCAATTGCAATAGTATTGAGAATCTGACAACTGCGTGTTCATAATTTATGTAATTATTTAAATATTTTTTGTTAATTGCATTTATATTTCATCAACAAATAATCATTTAAAATGAGTGAGCAAACAGACTTGAAAAGTAATTTTTCTGCGCTGGAAATACGCATTCAAAAATTGATACATTTGCATGAAGCGTTAAAGAAAAGCAATAACGAATTGCTTGCCGGTAACAAAAAGCTGATGCTTGAATTGGAAGAGGAACAATCAAAAGTTCAACGACTTGAGGAAGGATATCGAAATTTGAAAGAAATGGAGACGTCTTCAACTCGCCAGAGCATCAGTAATATGAAAAAAAGAATTAGTGAGATCATTGGGGATATTGACAAAAGTATTTCCATGATCGATGAAAACCATAAGTGAATCCAACCCAAATGGGAGAATTACTGTCGATAAAAGTTTCTATTGCGAATCGCACTTATCCGCTCCGAATTACACAAGACGAGCAGGAGAAAGTGATGCAGGCCGCTGAAAATATTAATAAGCGAATAAAAGATTTTGAAGAGAATTATGCGGTAAAAGACAAACAAGATCTTTTAGCGATGAGTGCTCTTCAATTTGCCAGTGAAGCAATAGCTGCACCAAAACAGGAAAAAAAGCATAATTCAACACGTGAAGTGAAAGATCAAATTGATTACCTTACACTCTTAGTTGATGAATACCTTGCTAAAGAAAACACTCCCGTTTAGCTACCGTTCTTTGAAAATACGTTTTGTGCTTTAACAAGTTGAATTTTTCGATTCATTGAAATCTTCTATCGTTTTCGTACACAACTTTAATGCATAGCCGCATTAATTCCGGATCACTTATAAACTCAACATTTCAATACAATTGGAGCTACTCGTTCAATGACTTCAATGGTAGGCCGCACTTTGTCTAGCGACAAAGCCTCTCGTAGGTAACAGCAGAAACCAGAAAAGTCAGACAGCTTCACCCATGACTTAGGGGTTTAACAAGTCCCGGAATTAATGCGGTTTTTTTTTGAGTAAGCGATAAGTAATTAGTGAGTAGTAAGTGGTAAGTGGTAAGTAGTAAGTAGTAAGTCCTATTATTAACTTTCATACTTCAAACATCATACTTCTTCATTAATCATTAATCATTATTCATTATTCATTATCCTACAATCATTATACATTCTTCATTATACATTATTCATCATACATTATCCATTATACATCAATCATTATTCATTAATCATCATTCATCATCCATTAATAATCATTCATAATTCAATTATGCCGGAAACAATATCATTTCTATATCTACTCATCGGTGTTATCGTTTCGCTCATTGCTGGTTTTTCTATTGCTAATCTGTTGTCGAAAAAAGCAACTAAAGCAAAGGAACAATTAGCGGGCGACAAAGCACAGATCATTATTAAAGAAGCTGAAGCAGAAGCTGAAGTTCTAAAAAAGAATAAAATTCTTGAAGCCAAAGAAAAGTTCTTACATCTAAAGACGGAACATGAAAAAGTAATTTCTGAAAAAGACAGAAACATCAACGCGGCCGAAAACAGAATTAAACAAAAAGAAACTGCGATTGCCCAGAAATTGGAACAAACGCAGAAGAAAGAAAAGGAATACGAGACTCTTCAGGCCAATTTGAAAAATCAATTGGATATTCTTGAAGGTAAAAAAGAAGAAATAGGCAAACAACACCAACGTCAAGTTGAACAACTCGAAAAGATCAGCGGTTTAAGTGTTGAGCAGGCAAAATCGCAGTTAGTAGAAGCTCTGAAAGCTGAAGCGAAAACGGAAGCGATGTCGTACATCAAAGACATCATGGAAGAAGCGAAACTTACAGCCAACAAAGAGTCAAAGAAAATTATCATCCAAACAATTCAACGAGTAGCAACCGAACACGCCGTAGAAAATGCTGTCACTATTTTCAATATCGAAAACGATGAGGTAAAAGGTCGTATCATTGGTCGTGAAGGTCGTAATATCCGTGCGCTTGAAGCTGCTACTGGTATTGAAATTATTGTTGACGATACTCCTGAAACGATTATTCTCTCCGGCTTCGATCCTGTTCGTCGTGAATTGGCTCGTCTTGCCTTGCATCAGTTAGTAAGCGATGGCCGTATTCACCCGGCTCGTATTGAAGAAGTAGTTGCGAAAGTGAAGCGCCAACTTGAAGATGAAATTGTAGAAATTGGAAAACGTACTACAATCGATCTTGGAATTCATGGTCTTGCTCCTGAATTAATTCGTATGGTTGGTCGTATGAAATATCGTTCATCTTACGGACAAAATCTTCTTCAACACTCTCGTGAAGTTGCGAATCTTTGTGCAATCATGGCTGCTGAATTAGGTCTGAATGTAAAACTGGCTAAGCGTGCCGGTCTTTTACACGATATCGGAAAAGTACCCGATGATGAACCGGAATTACCGCATGCTATTCTCGGTATGAAACTCGCTGAGAAATTCAAAGAGAACGCTGAAGTATGTAATGCCATAGGTGCTCACCACGATGAAATCGAAATGAATAGTATGATCTCTCCGATTGTTCAGGTGTGTGATGCTATTTCCGGCGCTCGCCCCGGCGCTCGTCGCGAAGTTGTAGAATCGTATATCAAACGATTGAAAGATATGGAAGCGCTTGCTCTCTCTTATCCTGGTGTTGAAAAAACATTCGCTATTCAAGCCGGTCGTGAATTACGTGTGGTTGTTCAAAGTGAAAAAATTACTGATAAAGCCGCCGAGGTTTTATCGTTCGATATTGCTAATCGTATTCAAACAGAAATGACGTATCCCGGACAAGTAAAAGTTACTGTTATCCGCGAAACGAGATCTGTCAATTACGCTAAGTAATCTAATAAAATTTAGCCTGTGCAAATTCCTGCTTTCTTTAAGAAGATATCTATTCTCCTTGTCGGATCAGGTCTAGCACAGGCTTTGAATTTTATCCTCACCTCGTTTCTTACTCGAATGTATTTGCCGGAACAATTCGGTGCGCAGGTCGTTTTTCTAACAATCGCTTTTTATTTTTCTGTCGTCTTTACCGGTAAATATGAATTGGCTGTTGTTATTCCCCGAGAGGTAAGCAAAGCGAGAGCCTTGGTGAAATTGTGTGTCATTCTGCTTTTGTCGTTTGGAATTCTTTCTATTCCCTTGTTTTATTTCTTTGGCGATAACATGGCCATCTGGTTTAAGCAAAGTGAAATGGCAAAAGTGTCATGGATGATTCCTCTCGCTATTATTTCTCTTGGCTTCAGCAGTGTGTTTAACTATTGGCATACTCGTGAGGAAAATTATAAATTACTTTCAGCAGTTCGTATCATTGAAACGGTTGTAACTGGTGGACTAGCGCTTGCTCTTTTTAAGTTTAATAGTCACGGACTAATTCTCGGTTCAATTATAGGCACGGGTTTCTCTGTTTTAATACTTGCATTCTTCTTCCGGAGAAAAAATAAGTACGAAGAAGTTATCCCTGAAAAACTTTCTGAGCTTGCGTCTGAATACAAAGATTTTCCTAGAGCCAATGTTGCCATTTCTCTAATCGATGCGTTTCAGTTTACTGGTATTACTTTGCTGATATCATATTATTTTGGTCCTGAAACTGCCGGATATTTCGCACTCTGTAATCGTATTTTACAAGCTCCAATTGGATTAATAATTAAACCGATCACTCAAATATTTTTCTCGGAGAGTTCTAAATTGTTTCGCGAACAAAAAACAATGTATGAGTTAACTTTGCTAACTGTAAAAAGAACGTTCTTAATTTCACTTCCTATCTTGATCATTCTCATTGCTGCCGGGCCATTTGTTTTCTCACTGGTGTTCGGACATAATTGGGAAATCTCCGGTGTATATGCTCAAATATTGATCGGTTGGTTTTTCCTTGAATTTATAAAAGCACCAATATCTCAGTTGGCTGTTATTCTCCGTAAGCAAAGAAAGTTTTTAGTGGTTAATTTTATTTCATTGGTTCTCTTTCTTACCATTCCGCTCTTTGTTACTGTACTTGAAAAATCGCCTGTGAATTTTTTAATCTACACTTCAGTTTTCCATATCGGAATTTGTATTTATATGATTACTTGGTTTCTTCAATTAGCAAAAGATCACGATGCACAACTTTCTACCGTTGCCTAAGCTGTGGTGGAGAAATGCCACGATTGCAGCATTTATTTTTGCCGCGCTCTTTCCAACTGTCCGCGCTTTCATTTTTGGTGATGCCGCAGGTTCAACTTTTTTATCAATCGGATTTTCAATTTTAGCTGATCTGATTTTTGCTTCTATTGCTTCGTATTGCTTGTATAGTCTTTACGCCAAAAAGCAATTGGATAAAATAGATTTGATCTTTCTTGGCTATATTGCTTTTAGTGTAATCTATGGAAGCATTCTTTCTCATCATAAAATGGCGATCATCTACGGCTTTCGAATGACGTATCTTCCAATGTTTATGTATTTCGTAGGTCGAAATGCTACAATGAATGAAGTTGGTGCCGATCTCCTCAAAAAAATGATGTTGCTTGTTTCCGCAATTGCTATTGTTGGTCTGTTATTATATTTCCCGTTTCATAATGTATACCTATACATCATAAGTCTCAATCACGATTATGAATTCGAACATCAGCTTGTGCCTCGAATGACTTCGCTTTTTTATACGCCACTCGTTTTCTCTTCAGTGGTAGCATTTGCCTCGCTTTATTATCTAATTCTCTATAGAAAGAATAATTCAAAAATGGATCTGCTGTTGTTTATTCTCAACGGCGTTTGTTTAATTTTAAGTATCAGCCGTGGTGCAATCTTGGCTTTTATAATTATGATTCCGGTGTTCCTTTTTTTGTTGAATGGTTTCAAGAAAATTATTTTGCCTCTTATAACTGTTCTGACTATTGCTACTCTTTGCATTAATGCAATCTCCCCAAAGAAAGATGCTTTTTTCTTATTCGGATTTATTATGAAATCATCAGTGAATACGATGGAAATGGGCGACCATATTAAACGCGTTGATTTTTGGACTACTTCTGTCACCGATTTTAAAAGTCACCCGATGGGTTTTGGCCTCGGTAAATCCGGACATGTTGCCAATCGCTTATTTAAAGACACCGACGTCCCCGCAGCGATTTATGCAAACGATGGCTGGTATTTAAAACTGCTACTCGAAACTGGAATTCCCGGATTTCTTTTTTTTGTGCTGCTAATGTTTTTTATTATAAATTCTGTTCTTCAAATTCAAAACAGTTACGATAAAGCATTCTTCCTTTGTTTACTCTTGATCATCGGATTTCAATCAATTGTTAGCAACGTACCTGATTTTACGTTCGCATCTTTTTTCCTTTGGTTGGTTATCGGTTTACGTTCTGATAATTCTAAACGTTCTATCATCTGACTATGAAAATTTCAATCATCATAGTTAGCTATAATGTGCGCGAACTTCTTAAGTCGTGCCTTCATTCTCTAGAAAAATTTTGGCCGCAAGATTATTCTTTTGAAATTATTATTCTTGATAATTGTTCGAAAGACGGAACGGTCGAGATGGTTAAAAAAGAATTTCCTCACGTTCACTTAATCGAGTCAAAAAATAATTTAGGCTTTTCGATAGGGAATAATGAAGCTGCTAAAATTGCAAGTGGTGAATCTTTATTTTTCCTCAATCCGGATACTGAACTGATTGATGATTCTATGAAAATGTTTTTAGACGATTATTTTTCTGAAAGCGGTAAAAGAATTTACGCACCGCGTTTACTCAATACAAATGGAACTGTTCAGCGTTCTTTGATCAAATTCCCCGGTGTATGGCAAATGTTCGGAGAGTTGTTTTATCTCACACATATTATCCCCGGTTTCAAAATAATTGCTGAAAAGATTCGTGATAAAAAAGAAGTGGAAGCTATCTCAGGCGCAGCATTGTTGATCGATAAAAATTATTTTTCTGAATTGAAAATGTTTGATGCCAATTTATTTTGGATGGAAGATGTTGATCTTTGCTTGAAAAATAAAATTGCAGGAGGGAAGAATGTCTATTTTCCATTAACAGAAATTGTTCATCACTCCGGACAAAGTTCAACCAAAAGCTATACGATGGTTATTGCAAATCAATTGTTGAGTAAAGTGAAATTTATTAATAAATATTCTAATCAATTTAAAAAAATTGCTATCGTTATTGTTTGTAATATGCATATGATAGCAAGAATATTAGTATTTTCATTTCTTGCATTATTTCAACGGAGCTATCTAGAAAAAGCTCGTTCGTATTTCGCTTGTTTAAAAATTGTTAATTCAAGAATTCGTCGTAAAGACCTTTCCATTTATATCGAAAAAAAATGAAGATCCTTTTACTTGGCGATATTAATTCTTCTCATCTTCTGAAATGGATACGTTCGCTTTCATCTTCGGGATTTGAAATTGCGGTCTTTACTTTAAATGAGCCGAATCAATTAATTCTTGATTCGTTAAGTAATATCAAAGTTTTTTCTTCTGTTGAAAATTCGAAAAACAATTTCAATGGCTCTGAGCTTGGAAAATTGAAATATCTTACTGCTGTTTCATCACTAAGAAGAATTGTGAAGTCTTGGACTCCTGATATTGTTCATGCACACTATGCTACAAGTTATGGATTACTTGGAGCGCTGTCGGGCCATAAAACTTTATTTATTAGTGTATGGGGATCGGATATCTTTGAATTTCCAACCAAATCATCCATTCACAAAAAGTCTATTTCTTTAATTCTTAATCAAGCCACAAAAATTTTCTCTGCCAGCGAAATCCTTGCTGATAAAACAAGATTACTAACAAAGAAAGATGTTTTTGTAATTCCTTTCGGTATTGATACGGACTTCTTTGATGAAAAGATAAATTCAGATGCTGATGAAATTATTATTGGAACTGTAAAGTCGCTCGAAACAATTTATGGAGTTGATATATTACTCACCGCTTTTGCAAAACTTCAAAAACTTCGTCCTCTTTTACATCTCCGTCTTCAAATTGTAGGTGGCGGAAGTCAAGAAAATAATTTGAAGCAACTGGCATCGGATTTAAATATCAATTCTTCAGTAGAATTTATTGGGAAAATCCCGTTCGACTATTTGCCGGAATACTATAAACGATTCAATATTTTTGCAAACCTTTCGAGAAGTGAAAGTTTTGGTGTGAGTGTTTTGGAAGCTATGTCTACAGAATTGCCTGTAGTTGTAACTTCTACCGGTGGGTTAAATGAAATTGTTACAAGTGAATGTGGTATTCATGTTTCAGTAGAAAATGTTGATGAAACGGTGAATGCTTTTCTTGAATTAGTTGATAATAGATTTTTGAGATCAAAAATGGGGAAGGCCGGCAGAACTAGAGTAAAGCAGTTGTACGATTGGAATAGTTGTGTTGATAAAATGTCGTATTTTTACAAACAATACAAATAAAGAGCGAATGAAGATATTGACCATTGTTGGTGCTCGACCACAATTTATTAAAGCTGCTGCTGTTAGTCGAGCAATAGGGACTAATAAATCTATGACGGAAGTGATCTTGCACACCGGACAACATTATGACGATAGTATGTCGGAAGTTTTTTTTCGAGAAATGGAAATTCCGAAACCGATTATCAATTTGGAAATCCGTGCTTCGCTTCATGGTGAAATGACTGCACAAATGCTCACCGGAATTGAACAATCTATATTGAATGAAAAGCCGGATGCTGTAATGGTTTATGGCGACACTAATTCTACTCTCGCCGGTGCATTAGCTGCGGCAAAATTGAACATTAAACTCATTCATGTTGAGGCCGGATTACGCAGCTTCAATATGACTATGCCGGAAGAAATTAATCGTATTGTAACTGACCGAATTTCAAATTTGCTCTGTTGCCCAACCGATCATGCTATTTCAAATTTGAAAGCCGAAGGATTTGACAGGATGAATATTGCCATAGTTAAAACTGGCGATGTAATGCAAGACGCTGCCATGTATTATTCGCAACGTTCAGCTAATTATTCTACAATCATCAAAGATCTTGGTTTAAGTAATTATATTTTATGTACGCTTCATCGTCAAGAAAATACAAACGATCCACACCGATTGAATGAAATTGTAAAAGCAATTAATTTTATTAATTCGAAAACACCTGTTGTACTTCCGTTGCATCCGCGCACAAAGAAAACGTTTGAAGTATTAGGGATTATTCCGGAGTGTAAAATAATTTCTCCTGTTGGTTATTTCGATATGATCGAATTGATTAAAAGCTCATCATTGGTGATGACCGATAGTGGTGGTTTACAAAAAGAAGCTTACTTCTTTTCAAAAAATTGTGTTACTCTGCGTGATGAAACGGAATGGCTTGAACTTGTTGAAAATGGTTTTAATATATTAGCCGGTGCCGATTCAAAAAAAATAATTTACTGTGTCGATAAATTCTTGCATAAAGAATTTATGTCGGGTACCGAACTTTATGGCGGCGGTCATGCCGGCGAAAAAATAGTAGCAGCCATCGAAAAATATTGTTGACATGCGTTTACTCATTCTTACACAATATTTCCCCCCTGAAGTAGGCGCACCACAAAACCGTTTGTTTGAATTGGCTGTTCGTCTTCAGAAAATGGGTGTCGATATTACTGTAATGACGGCTATGCCCAACTATCCGAAAATGGTTATTCACGAAGCATACAGAGGAAAAAAATATGTGTACGAAGAAATGGAGAACCTTAAAATCTACCGTTCTTCAATTTATGTAACTACAGATAGAAGTATAATAAATCGACTGCTGAACTATTTTTCATTCGTCTTAAGTTCATTTCGTACTGGCTCTCGGATAGAAGGTGAGTTCGATTATGTTTTTTGTGAAAGTCCACCTTTGTTTTTAGGGATCTCTGCGTATTTTCTTGCTAAAAAGAAAAAAGCGAAAATGATTTTTAATGTGTCGGACCTTTGGCCGGAGAGCGCCGAAAAATTAGGGCTCGTTACCAACAAATTACTTTTGCGTGTTTCAACTTGGTTGGAAGAATTTCTTTATCGTAAATCATCAATTATTACCGGACAAACACAAGGAATAGTGGCTAACATCCAAAATCGTTTTCCAAAAAGCAAAGTAGTTTGGTTGCCAAATGGTGTTGATTTATCTTATTATGATCCTTCGAAATATCAAAGTGAATGGAGGAAGGGTGTAGGCTTGAAACAAGATGATGCAGTATTTCTTTATGCCGGAATTATAGGCTATGCGCAAGGATTGGATCTTCTCTTGGATGCTGCAAATTTGTTGAAAGAGAAAAGTGAAATTAAAATTGTACTTCTTGGTGATGGCCCTGAAAAAGAGCGACTCATTAAAAAAGCTGTAGTTATGCAATTAAAAAACGTATTGTTTTTTGATCCGGTTCCCAAATCTCAGATGCCTGCAATCGTTGCTGCGGCTAATGCAGCTATTATTCCATTGCGAAGGCTCGATTTGTTTAAAGGTGCTATTCCATCAAAAATTTTTGAAGCGCTGGCCATGCAAAAACCGATTCTTTTAGGAGTGGAAGGGGAAGCTAAAACGCTTTTTATTGATGATGGGCAATGTGGCTTATTTTTTACTCCCGAATCAAGCCAAGAGCTTGCTGAATCAATTACTTATATGTGTCAGCATCCTGATGAAGTGAAAATTTGGGGGGAGAATGCTCGTAACTATGTTGATCAAAAGTTTAACAGAAATAATATTGCCACCGATTTTTATCGACTTTTGACTGAAGTAAATTCTAATTAAATGTATACCGATACCGGCAATCAAATTCTTTCTAAGCAAGCGAAAGCAGAACAGAAAATAATTTCGGTTCTATTGGCTGCTTCGGTATTCTGTTTGCCTTTTTTTCAAGATGGGTCTGTAGTTTGTTGGATTCTTCTATTGATCTATGTACTCTTTCATGGCAACTACACTTCTTTCTACCATCGTTTAAAACAACATCCGTTTTATATTGGAATGGTATTGTTGTATCTATTTTACCTGGCAGGAATGTTATGGACAGAGAATTATTTGCTGGGTTGGGAAGACTTGCTAATAAAAATTCCATTACTATTATTTCCATTCTTATTCCTTACCCTTCCAATTGAACGATCCTCCTTTACGTTAGTCAGAAAATCATTAATCTTTGGTTGTTTGCTGGCGGTGATTTATTGTTTTGTAAAATCGTTTCAACATTTTTTATTGAATCACGATTTTCAGGATTTTTATTACACTACATTTTCATATTTAATGCATCCTACGTATTTTACGATGTATATCAATTTATCAATTCTGTTTTTAGTGCAATTGATGTTTGAAGATAAATACATTTCACGTTCTGCTAAGTGGATGAATGGTTTTCTATTTTTTCTATTTGTAATTGTAGCGATTATTCTTACTGCACGTATAGCAATGCTTACTACTTTTTTTACTCTTATCGTATTTACAATTTTTGAAGTCGTTCAGCGAAAAAAAATGAAACTGCTCTGGCCCCGTCTTGCTGCAGGTGCAATTGTTATTTTGTTTTTATTCTTCTCCCTGATAAAAGTGTATAATCGTTTTTCTCAGATTTCAGATGTGATCGAAAAGAAAGAAGATAAATCGGCGTTAGTAGATACAGTGAATCACGTAGGATATAATAGCACAACGATTCGAATTGGATTGTTAAAAAATGGTATAGCTATATTAAAAGATAATTTTTGGTTGGGAGTTGGTACTGGCGATGTGATTCCCGAATCGGTGAACCGTTTAAATAATTCGGGACTTCATGTGTTAGCAGAAAAAAGTACCGGTGCGCATAACCAATACTTGCAGACAGCCGTTTCGTTGGGAATTTTTGCTGCGCTTTTATTGATTGTTACTCTTTTTATTCCCATTTTTCAATATTTTCGCTCTGATGATTACCTTTTTTTTAGCTTTATGCTTATTGTTCTTTTCAATGGTGTTGGCGATACCATTTTACGTGCCTCCTCGCTGTTCTTCTTCTCCTTTTTTGGCTGTTATTTTTATGCATATTTTAACATATTTAATCGCAAAAGTCGCTAATTCTCAGACATTGTTTTTATCTTCGACTCCGACTAAAAACTAGTGCTGCGAAGTCGTTTTTTAGATTAAAAACAAAGATTGAAACATGATCCCCTTTTCACCACCGCGAGTAGATCAAAAAATTATTGATGAAGTTGTAGATACGCTAAAGTCAGGTTGGTTAACAACCGGTCCTAAGACGAAGAAATTTGAAAAACAGCTATCCGCATATTGTGGTAATCCTGCCACGCTGTGTTTGAACTCCGCGACTGCCGGCTTGGAAATTATGCTTCGTTGGTTCGGTGTTTCAAAAGGCGATGAAGTGATTCTTCCATCGTATACATATTCTGCTACAGCTAATGTTGTGATTCATTGCGGTGCTACTCCTGTTTTTGTTGATGTGAAAGATGATTTTAATATTGATCCGGCAAAGGTAAGAGCAGCCATCACTAAAAATACAAAAGTGATTATGCCGGTAGATTTTGGAGGATGGCCATGCGATTACAATGAACTCAATGCAATGGTTCGTGAGAAGGAAGTACGTTCACTCTTTCATGCTGTCACTGATGAACAAAAAATATTAGGTCGAATATTTATCCTTTCAGATGCTGCACATTCTTTGGGCGGAACTTACAATGGGAAAAAGACAGGAACACTCACAGATTGTTCTGTTTTTTCTTTTCATGCTGTTAAAAATCTCACTACAGCTGAAGGTGGTGCTATTGCTTTAAATTTTGAAGCTCCTTTCGATAATGATGAGCTATATAAAAAGTTGTGTATTAAAACACTTCATGGTCAAAATAAAGATGCATTAGCTAAAATGCAAAAAGGGAATTGGCGATACGATATTGTAGAAGCCGGTTTCAAAATGAATATGACTGATATTTTAGCTTCAATCGGACTGGTGGAGTTAGCTCGATACGATAGTGAAACATTGCCAAAGCGTAAAGCTATTTGTAATGCTTACGATAAGGCATTTGCCGATAAACCTTGGGCAATTAGACCTATGGGGAAAAAGGGTAGTACCGAGTCGTCATATCATTTGTATGCTTTGCGGATAGAAGGAATTAGTGAAACTACTCGTGATAAAATAATGCAACATATTTTCGATAAAGATGTGAGCGTTAATGTTCACTTTATTCCTGTTCCAATGATGTCGTTTTACCGTTCATTGGGCTATTCAATCGAAAATTACCCAAATTGCTATAAAAATTATTCTTGTGAAATTTCTTTACCCGTATTTTACGATTTATCAACAGCTCAAGTGGAGGAAATAACTAACACGGTTATTCAATCAGTAAAAGAAGAATTATATATTCGCACACTATGAAAAAACTATTGCTCGCCTTTGTTTTAATTGCTTTTTCTGCAAAAGCACAAGAACCAGATTATAAAAGATTATCTGAAACTATTCTCGAATATTTTCAACGGAAAGAATTCCAGAAAGTATTCGACCAAATTGACAAAGCTGTTTTTACTAAACTAGATACTGCTCGATTAGCAGGAATTTGGAATGGCCTTTTAAAACAAAATGGAGTCTATAAATCTAAGGTAAAAGACGAAGCAAGTATTCAAGGTGCATTTCATGTACAAAATCAGCTGCTGCAATTTGAAAATCGAAAAATGAATTTTCGATTGATCTGGGATACTAAATCCAAAATTAAGGGATTGTATTTTCTTCCTTTTGACACACGTCCGGAGTACAAAGTTCCTTCTTATTACAATGCTGCTGCAGCTACTGAACGAAAGGTTTTAATGACTACCGATTCCTATCGTATTCCGGGAACGCTCACGTTACCCAATTTGCCGGGTAAGCATCCTTTGGTAATTTTAATTCATGGGTCAGGACCAAACGACAGAGATGAAAGTCTAGGACCTTTGAAAATATTTCGTGACTTGGCAAGTGGATTAGCGGTTAAAGGAATTGCTGTTTTACGTTTTGAAAAACGGACGCGCTTGTTCAAATCAAGAATGGAGCACGAAGCTTCCACGTACACTGTACGTCAAGAAGTAATTGAAGATGTTTTGAAAGCTCTTCAGATAGCGAAAGAAGATACAACTATTGATACAAATAATATATTCCTGTGCGGACATTCGTTTGGTGGTATGATGCTTCCGCGAATAGCTAAAGAATATAAATTAATTAAAGGGTTGATCTATTTAGCTCCTAATGGGAGAAAGCTAGAAGATGTCTTTGTTGCTCAAGCAGAATATATTGGTGCTGAAATAAAAGACCCGATCAAGAAAAATCAAATGATCGACTCTGTAAAAGTTCAACGTGATAGAATAAAATTATTAACTCCTGCTGCAAAAAATGATTCAACTAAGTTGCTTCAGTATCCTTCAAGTTATTGGTACGATCTGAAAAACTATGACCCGATTGCTACTGCAAAGACATTAAACCTTCCTATGCTCTTTATCTATGGCCTAAGAGATTATCAGACCACAATGGCAGATGCTCAGCTTTGGCAAAATGCATTTAAAGAAAATAAAATGGTCGATTTTAAAATGTATCCTAAATTGAATCACTTCTTAATTGAAGGTGCCGGTAAGAGTACTCCTGCCGAATATGAAAAACAAGGTAATGTTGATTTTGATCTGATCAAAGATATAGCGACCTGGATAAGTTCTAAAAAATAATTTCTTAATGAACAAAGTAAAGGTTCTAATGAATAAGTATCTGATTCGTGTGTTTGACTTTCTTTTCTCCCTTGGAGGACTGGTTGTATTTTCACCCATTCTTTTAGTCATTGCCGTACTTATTAAATTAGATTCGCATGGTCCAATTATTTTTCGGCAATCGAGAGTAGGGAAGAACAATATAGATTTTAAGTTGTTTAAATTTCGAACAATGAAAATCAACTCCGATCAAAAAGGACTAATTACTGTTGGTGCTAACGACCCTCGTATTACAAAAATCGGATTGATCTTGCGAAAATATAAGTTTGATGAATTGCCGCAATTAATTAATGTTCTTTTTGGTCAGATGAGTTTGGTTGGCCCTCGACCGGAAGTAAGACGTTATGCTGAGCAATATGAATCTTCCATGCAATCGATTGTTCTTTCTGTAAAGCCTGGAATCACAGATTTTGCATCCATCGAATATTCTAATGAGAATGAATTACTGAGTACTGTAAAAGATCCGGAGCACTATTATGTGAATGAAGTTCTCCCTGCTAAAATAAAGTTGAACTTAATCTTCATAGAAAATCCTACTTTTGGTAATTATCTGCGTATTATCTTTCGCACTGTTGGAAAAATATTAACACACTAGAATTACACACATAATAAACCACCACACCCCGTTTATCTTTTGCATGAACCATTTAATTTCAGGCATTTATCGGGCAAACCTTTTTATTAATACATTATGAGAATTAAAATTTCATTTTTAAAAGTTCACGGAAGCAGTGGAACTGTTCCTCTTCATCACCAAAAAATTATTTCAGCGTTTTTGGAAGAAGTGATTCGCGACATGCCAATTAAATCTGAGTTCTACAATTTTTCTTCATTGAAAGGAACTTCTAAAGTACAAGCCGGTCAAATTCGTTTTCTCTCTTCTAAAGTTTCTTTGGTTCTGTCCGCCCCGGAACCGGAATTTCTTCAGATGTTAGTCGATGAAATTTTTGAACGCCGTTTGGTTAGCTTCGCTAAATTGACTTTGGTCCCTAAATCATTTGAAGTAATGGCAGAGCCGGAATTCAAAACAGTGATGAAATACGTTTGTATTTCTCCTATGATCTCTCAGCCTCCATTTGAAGTTGATCCTACAGGAATTATTCCTGATGCAATGGATCCTAGAAATCAAGAGTTTTCGGATCTGTTTTATGATGCTGTAATTGATCGTATGGAAAAAGCCGGATTCTCAGAATCTCAACTTGCCTCTTTTGCAGAATTTGAAATAATGCCGGATGCCGGATATGTTCAAAAAATTGCAGACACACACAAAAAGTTCGCTCGTATCTATAAGAACAATAGCAACGAAACGATCTTTGGTTATTTACTTCCTTTCACACTCCATGCACATCCGCAAGTACAAAAATTTGTTTGGGAGTGCGGCCTTGGTTTGAACACTGTTCAAGGTTATGGAATGGTTGATCTTGTAAACCCTAATTTTGTTGCTAACGAAAACGTAGAAGAAAATTCTAGCGCCCCGGCAATTTCAGAAGAAGGTACTGAGTAAATTAAAATAAACTTTGCTTGGCGAACTTGAGGTATTTCACTTCGCCATCAGAGACAACAAACGCTATGTAAATCCCTCTCAATAAATTTTGCAGAGGGATTTCTCTATATATCGTAAAGTTGGTATATGGTGCATAAAAATAATCGGAATACGCTAAGTGACCCATCGAATCATAAACATATAATGTTGCACTTCCGGGTGTTTTCCGATACAAAGAAAATTGTACAGGGAAATTAGTAACAGCAGTTGGAAAAAAATCGAAATCGAAATTGCCGCACGGTCCATCGGTCCACGCCTGATAATTAAGCCCTCCCCAATAAGTAGCTGAACAAGCATTTCTATAAGTCTTTTTGTCGCACCCACAAACCGGTATATAATCGGTCCCACAGTTCTGATATGGATTTGGTGATCGAGTGGAGTCAATACAAAAAGCCTGTGAATGACCTTCAATAAAACTGCCCATCATAAAGAGGAAAAGTAGGAATCTGCGCATAGTTCAAAGATAATCCAAACAAAAGCACTTTTCAAGTTTATATTTGTTAATACCGCTTTCTCATCCGCTAATTTTCATGAATTCTTCCGTTTGACTATCTTTACTCATTGAATTTTCTAGCACACATCTTTCTTTCCGGAACCGATTCTCAATTGATGATCGGTAATTTTATGGCCGATTCTGTTAAAGGCAATAAAAAAGATTTATATCCTTTAATGATCAGAAAAGGGATTGAACTTCACCGTGCTATTGATTCCTTTACCGATCAACATTCCATTACTCTGGAGAGCAAAATTCGCCTTCGTCCGAAATACAGCAAGTATTCGGGGGTAATCGTAGATCTTTTTTACGATCATTTTCTTGCAAAGAATTTTGATCTATATAGTCAAGTTGCATTAGAAGATTTTACTCAAGCCACTTACCAAACGCTCAATCAAAATATACAGCTTCTACCGGCTTCCGTTCAACTTTTTTTACCTTATATGATTGAAAAAAACTGGCTGCTCAATTACCGTTCAATCGAGGGTATTGATAGAGCTTTAACCGGCCTTTCCAAGAGCGTATCTTTTGAAAATAAGATGAATGAATCAGTTAACGACTTGAAAACCGATTATTTACTGTATGAAAATGAATTTTATCGGTTTTTCCCGCAGTTGATTACCTTTGCAGAAGGATTTTCCACCAATGATACTCCATCTGAAAGTAAAACCTAATCAACGGTTCAATAAAATTGAGAAAATAACCGAGGGTTGGCAAATTAAGCTTTCAGCTCCGCCGATCGATGGAAAAGCTAATGAAAACCTTATTCGCTTTCTTGCTGAAATATTTGAATTACCTAAAAGTGCTGTTATTCTCAAAAAAGGAATCAACACAAAATTTAAAACGATAGAAATCTTCGCCAACGAAGATCTTATATTGAATGTGCTTGAAAACGAGTCTAAAAAGTAATCCACACAAGAAATTGTGAATAACTCAATCTGCTGAAACCCACATTTAACGTGGCTTCTGCTAATTTTAACCTCTTGTGAAAACTAATTTTTTAAAGAATCTGAACAATAGTAATAATGGCTGAAAAATCTAAACCGGATCACGGTTATACCGAAGATAGTATTCGCTCGCTCGATTGGAAAGAACACATTCGTACTCGACCGGGTATGTACATTGGAAAACTCGGTGATGGCTCTTCAAAAGACGATGGTATTTATGTCTTGTTAAAAGAAGTCATCGATAATTCGATCGATGAACATGTAATGGGTTACGGTAAAACGATCGATGTGAAAATTGAAAATGGTAGAGTTAGTGTTCGTGATTTTGGTCGAGGTATTCCTCTTGGAAAAGTAGTTGAATGTGTTTCTAAAATTAATACCGGCGGAAAATACGATAGCAAAGCTTTTCAGAAAAGTGTTGGACTAAATGGTGTTGGATCGAAAGCAGTAAATGCTCTTTCCAGTGAGTTCGTTGTTCAATCGTTTCGTGAAGGAAGAACTAAGTTTGCCGAATTTTCTAAAGGTGTTGTCGTAAAAGATGAACGTGAAAAAGCGTCTCAGGAAAAAAACGGTACTATTATGTCGTTCGTTCCTGATCCAACTATTTTTAGAAACTATAAGTACAATCCGGAATATGTTTCCGCTATGCTGTGGAATTATGTTTACCTCAACAAAGGATTGACTTTAGAATACAACGGAGAAAAATTCTTTTCTGAAAATGGATTAAAAGATCTTTTGGAAAACAATTTAACCGATGAAATACTTTATCCAATCGTTCACCTTCATGGCGACGATATAGAAATCGCTTTCACTCACACTACTTCTTATGGTGAAGATTATTTTTCTTTTGTTAACGGTCAACATACCACGCAAGGTGGTACTCATCAGGCAGCTTTCCGTGAAGCTATTGTAAAAACGATACGCGAATTTTATAAGAAAGATTTTGATCCGAGCGATATACGTACTTCTATTACTGCTGCTATAAGTGTTCGTGTACAAGAGCCGGTGTTTGAGTCGCAAACAAAAACAAAACTCGGCTCGCTTACAAGAGAACCAAACGGACTTGCAATTAGGACGTGGATCAATGATTTTGTAAAGACTGCTCTCGACAATTACTTACACAAACATCCGGAAGTAGCAAAAGCACTCGAATCTAAAATTCAACAGAGCGAACGCGAACGAAAAGAAATTGCCGGTATTAAAAAACTGGCCAACGAACGAGCTAAAAAAGCAAATCTTCACAATAAGAAGTTACGAGATTGCCGCATACATTTAAATACTCGTCATATCGACCGACAAGAATCTACTATCTTTATTACTGAGGGTGATTCGGCTAGTGGTTCAATTACCAAAGCTCGCGACATTACTACACAAGCTGTTTTCAGTTTAAAAGGGAAACCGTTGAACTGTTTTAGCATGACAAAGAAAGTAGTTTATGAAAACGAAGAATTCAATTTGCTCCAGAACGCATTGAACATTGAAGATGGTCTCGATGAGCTGCGTTACAATAAAATAGTTTTTGCTACCGATGCCGATGTTGACGGAATGCACATTCGTTTATTATTGATGACATTCTTCCTGCAATTTTTCCCTGAGTTAATTCGCAGTGGTCACGTATTTATTCTTCAAACACCATTGTTTCGTGTAAGAAATAAAAAAGAGACTATCTATTGTTATAGCGATAGAGAACGAGTGAATGCAATTGAAAAGCTTGGACCTAAACCGGAAATCACACGTTTCAAGGGATTGGGAGAAATTTCACCTGATGAGTTCGGACATTTCATTGGAAAAAATATTCGCTTAGAGCCTGTTATGCTTTCTCAGGAAGAAACCATTCATCACCTGTTAGAATATTACATGGGAAAAAATTCTCCAGAACGCCAGGAATTTATTATCAGAAACCTTCGTGTTGAAAAAGATGAAGTGAAGGTTAAACCGGTGCCTGTTGAAATTGATATTGCTTAAAAATTAATTTGATTAAATACAAAGACTGATTATGTCTAAAAAGAAAAAAGATACTACTGAAGTAAGTACTACTTTGGGTGATGTTCGTGAACTCACTCACTCTGTGCATGTGAACGGTATGTATGAAAATTGGTTTCTCGATTATGCCTCGTATGTAATTCTTGAACGAGCTGTTCCACATATCAACGATGGATTAAAACCTGTGCAACGCCGTATCCTTCATTCGATGTGGGAAATGGAAGATGGCCGTTATAATAAGGTTGCGAATGTTATTGGCCACTCTATGAAATATCATCCGCATGGTGATGCTTCTATTGGCGATGCAATGGTCCAGTTAGGTCAGAAAGATATTCTGATAGATATGCAAGGGAACTGGGGTAATATTTTTACAGGCGATAGTGCTGCTGCTGCTCGATACATCGAAGCGCGATTATCGAAATTTGCTCTTGAAGTTGTTTACAATCCTAAGACAACCAACTGGCAACTAAGTTACGATGGTCGTAATCGCGAGCCGGTTACCTTACCTGTGAAATTTCCTTTGCTACTTGCGCAAGGTGTAGAAGGAATCGCTGTTGGTCTTGCATGCAAAATACTTCCTCACAATTTCAATGAACTCATTGAAGCTTCTATCGATATTCTCAGAAATAAAAAAGTAGATCTTGTTCCTGACTTTCCAACCGGCGGTATTGCCGATTTCAGTAAGTATAATGAAGGCTTGCGCGGAGGTAGAATTAGAGTGCGTGCAAAAATTGAAAAGCTCGATAAAAAAACGCTCGTTATTACCGAGATTCCTTTTGGTACAACTACTACTTCTCTGATTGATACTATTCTTTCTGCTAACGATAAAGGAAAGATCAAAGTAAAAAAAGTAGAAGATAATACCGCCAGTAAAGTGGAAATTATGATTCACTTACACAGCGATTCGTATGAAGACATCGACAAAACTGTTGACGCATTATATGCTTTTACCGATTGTGAAGTATCTATTTCTCCGAATGCCTGTGTAATTGTTGAAGATAAGCCACGCTTCATGGGCGTAAATGAGATCCTGAAATACAACACCGAGAACACGCAAAAATTATTGCGTCAGGAGTTGGAAATAAAAATGGCGGAGCTCGAAGAGGAATGGCATTTTAGTTCGTTGATAAAAATATTTATTGAAAAAAGAATCTATCGTAACATTGAAGAATGTACTACGTGGGAATCGGTAATCGAAACAATCGACGAAGGGTTAAAACCTTACAAGAAAAAATTTAAACGTCAGATTACGCGTGATGATATTGTTTCTTTAACGGAAATAAAAATCAAACGTATTTCTAAATATGATGTAAAAGCTCAGGATGAAAAGATCCGCGACTTAGAAGATGAAATGAAAGTAGTGGCTGCTCATCTTGCCAACATTCGTAACTATACAATTTCATGGTATAAAGAACTCTTAAAGAAATATGGAAAAGGTAGAGAGCGTAAAACTGAAATTGGTTCGTTCGAACAAGTTGTCGCTTCTGAAGTAATCATCAATAATCAAAAGCTATATGTAAATCGTGAAGATGGTTTCGCCGGATTCAGTCTTAAGAAAGATGAATTTTTAGCCGATTGTTCAAGCCTCGATGATATGATTGTAATTCGTGGTGACGGAACGATGATCGTAACGAAAGTAGACGATAAAAAATATGTCGGAAAAGACGTTCGACATATTGCCATTTATCGGAAATCGGATCCTGAATATGTCTACAATATTATTTATCAAGATGGTCGCGGAGGTAATATTATGGTGAAGCGATTCACGGTAGGTGGTACAACGCGCGATAAAGAATATGTACTTACTAAAGGATCTGAAGCGTCTAAATTACTTTGGTTGTCTATTTCTAACGATAACGATGCTGAAACCGTTCGTGTAATGCTTCGTCCTAAACCGAAGTTGAGAATCACACAAATAGATGTGAACTTCAATGAACACGAAGTTAAAGGTCGCGGAACTAACGGTAACATTCTTTCTAAACATGCTGTGAGTAAGGTGGTAAAATTGGCGGATGCAAAGCCTTCTGTTCAAGCAAAACAAATAACAATCGATGCAATTGCTAAAGCAACAGAAGTGAAACCGAAAGTATCGGCTGTAGCACAAAGCAAAAGTGCACCGATATCAAAATCGAAAACCGCTCAGTCATCAAAATCGAAAGCAGCCGGTAAAGCAGAAGGGAAAAATGTCAAAAAAAAAGCAAATCCACTCAACGGGGAAAAAGCGGTAGTAGTAGAGTGGAGCTTCGACGGAAAAAAAGATAAAGTTTCTTCCGAGCGCGACAGAATACTTTCTGAACTAGAGAAAAAAGCTGACAATAAAAGGTCTCAGACTGAGATGGATTTTTAATTCTGCTCAATAATTACATAAAAGGCGACTCCTAAAGTCGCCTTTTTCATTGGTTCGTAATGCGAATGGTAAGCAGATTCCATTCTCATTGGTAAGTTCTTCACGTCTAAATTTGGTTGATTTTTTTTTCAGTTAAAGAACTTTAAATCTTTGAAATTGCATACTTTTTCTTGTAAATCTTCGTTCATTATGTATTCCTTCAATCATAAAATAATCACTTTAAATACATTACTTTTACTGTAATGAAAAGAATTCCCATAATCATACTATTTATTCTCTCGGCATTCCAATTGCAAGCCTCATTTTTATTGATCCCGATGGATGATTCTCAGACGAACCATCTGAAAGCGTATGGGATTGCCTATTATGCCTTACAAAATAATTTAGATGTGCAATGGCTTCTTAATTACCGAGGTGGTTCGTTTCTTTTTTCGAACTCTACCGCTATTCAAAAAGAATGCAATATTCGTGGTGTTAGTAGTCAGATCCTCGCCGATGGTCAAGCTCAAAATATCCTTACCGAAATCGCTAATCCGGAAGTGAATATGGATGTTGTTAAATTGGAAAAAGCACCTAAGATTGCCGTCTATTCTCCCAAAAATAAATTGCCTTGGGATGATGCTGTGACAATGGTTCTTACTTATGCTGAAATTCCATACGATCTCGTTTACGATGAAGATGTAATTCAAGGTAAGTTGCCTCTCTATGATTGGTTGCACTTGCATCACGAAGATTTTACTGGGCAGTACGGCCGATTCTATGCTGCTTTTAGAAGTGCACCGTGGTATCAGGAAGATGTTCGCTTTCAAGAGGCCACTGCTGCTAAACTCGGCTTCGCAAAAGTATCGCAACTGAAATTAGCTGTGGCTCAAAAAATACGCGACTTTACATCCGGTGGTGGATTTTTATTCGCTATGTGTAGTGCAACTGACAGCTATGATATTGCTCTTGCTGCTGAAGGTGTCGACATCTGCGAAAAAATGTTTGATGGTGATGGAGCTGATCCAAATATGAATTCGAAAATAGATTTCAATAAATGTTTTGCTTTTCGTAATTTTAAATTAAGTACCGATCCGTATGAGTATGAATTTAGCGAGATCGACAATCAGCCACTTTATAGACATTTACCTCGTACGGAAGATTTCTTTACGCTCTTCGAATTTTCTGCTAAGTGGGATCCGATTCCTACAATGCTTTGTCAAAATCATGAGCAAGTAATTAAAGGATTTATGGGACAAACAACGGCTTTCAGAAAAAAATTCATTAAACCGGATGTGTTGATAATGGGTGAGACAAAAGTAGAGAATGAGGCGCGTTACATTCATGGTGAATATGGAAAAGGTACTTGGACTTTTTATGGTGGTCACGATCCTGAAGACTATCAACATCAAGTAGGTGATCCACAGACCGACCTAGCACTTCATCCTAATTCTCCCGGCTATCGACTTATTCTAAATAATATTCTTTTTCCGGCTGCAAAAAAGAAGAAACAAAAAACGTAAAACAAAATTTTACTGATCAAAAAATCGCCAGGAAACGCCAAAACGAAATACTTGTCCGGGCATAGCATAATGTGGTGTAAGAAAATAACTTTTCTTCCCAATGTTATCAGCTACATTTTCCATTTTTAAAAATATTCTTGCCGATTTAATTTTAGCTCGTATAAAAAGATCGAAACGTAAGTACCCTTGTGTCTTCATTTCATTTTGCAAATAAAACAAACTGCTGGCAGGCATAAACGCATCGGAATAATATGCTTGATTAAATGCTGCATTTACTCCTATGTCAGTCAAAAGTTTATGGCCAAATAATTTCTTACTCATAAATAACGAATGTGAAGAAAAGAATGGTGTTAAATGTATTTCAGTCTTATTGCTACATTCTTGAAATGTTAACTTGTTCATAAAACACAAACTCTTCCAGGTGAAATTCTTTTCTAGGTTTAACTCCTTTATTGTAATTGACGAATTTAATTGTGTTGGTAAGGCAAATTCATTTATGAATAAAGCACGATCAATTCTTTTTACAACGGCAAACACACTAAATTTATAGCGAGCGAGTGAATATTCTAACCCAACTAAACTTTTATTTATTTTCGTAAAAGAATTCTCCCAGAAAAAATTATTCGAACGATTGAATGTTAAATATTGGTCAGCTGAATTTTTACTATTTTCATAGTTAAGTCCAAAGGAACCGAATATATATTCTCTACTTCTAAGTTGAAAATTACCACCATAATTCCCTTGATCTTTACCATCGAGAACATATTTAGCTTCAATTATTGCGCTTACCTCGGAAGTGTCGTATTTGGAAATTATTTTCCCATCGAGTAAAAAATTATGCCAGCTAAATTTTTCCAGCTGTTCATATTTAGTTGATTGGTATTCTCCTGAAACAGAAACCGACCAATTTCTGAAAAGTGCAGAATTTCGTTGCTTATCGGCCGGAACGATTAAAGCTACCTGATTTCTAATTTCATCGCTATGAAGTGAATCGTATGTTGAAGAGGAATAAAAGAAATTGGAATAAAAACTTGAATCGGACGATGGATCTACATAAGCCATTGATGTACGGTTGAAGGAAATTTCGTGGTGAATTCTTAAGGTTGGCGCTGACTTCGTTTTTATGGAAGTGTCGATTGGTGAGCGTCCAATATCATAATATTGACTAAAGTGAAAATCTCTGTTTCTAACATTTTGTTTAGCATCAGAAATTTTCCATGCCAAACTTCTTATACCAACATTGTCAACTTTTCCATAAAGAAAAAGTGAATCACTTTTCAATCCGCCATTCATTTGATTTTCTATCGAATTCCATATTCCGTTTGCAAATAGATGATATCGATTGTTAGAGGAGTGATAGGATGTGAAAAAGACAAATTCGCCCTTGTATGTATCGCTAAAAATCATAAAATCTTTTACACTGAACCGACTGAATTTAATTCCGGCATTCCAACCTTTTACAATGTTTTGTGAATGAAAAATGTCTATAACCTGCTCACTAAAAGTTCCATTGTGATATTGAATGTCGGTGTATTTTTTATTTGCATTGAAATATCTTATACTATCGTTCTTAGTAAAGTAAAGATCATAACTCCGAATTCCATTGTGTGTGGTAATGTTAGTGTAATCAGTAAAACGTAAACTCTGGGCTGCACTTCCTGGTACTCCTAAATAATTGTATTGATTATCTATTGCAACATTCACCTGATCTGTAGTGTATAGCGATGAATCCGGCTTAATGTAAATCGGATTTCCGTCTCTAAAATCTGATTCAAGAATGTATTTTACGGAAGTAGGCACGGTCACTTTGATGCTATCATTTGCAGCTCCGCGCACGAATGATAGACAAACCAAAAAATAGAAGAAAATACTAAGAATTCCCTGCTTCATACATGATAAATGCAGCTACGAATGTAGTTATTTACTTTGACAACTAGCACCACGTCAATAGATGGCGTTATACTTTTCCTGTGGTTCAATTACTTAACTTCTTCATGTGGAATCAGATTATTTATACCATCAACTCTAACTATTAGGCGATTTTTTTTTACTTTTAAAAGCAATTCAATCTACTAGTCGACCCATTGTTTTACATCACTTATGAAAACTTTTTTACAAGATCTGGCACTCGAAGTTACTAATCGCTTTGGTCAAAATCTGGAGTCTATTTGTATTGTTTTTCCTACTCGTCGTGCCGGATTATTCTTTCAAAAAGAATTAGCTGCACTCTCTTCAAAACCTTTTTGGGCTCCTAAAACAATTTCAATACAAGATTTTCTGCTCCAATTATGTGATAGGAATATTCCGGATCAAATCACTCTTCTCTTTGAATTGTATGAGGTATATAAAATTTATTTTCCGGATGAAGATTTTGACAAATTTTATCCTTGGGGTGAACTCCTACTCAAAGATTTCGATGATCTTGATAAATACATGGCTCCGGCAGTTAAAGTATTTGCTACAGTAAATGATTTACATCAGATCGATTCGGAATTCGGCTTGGCCGATGAAGAATTAGAGCGATTAAAATTATTCTGGAAGAATTTCTTCGACCAAGATCTCTCTCGACTAAAAACAGAATTTGTCAACACGTGGAAAAATTTAAATGCCATTTATTCTGAATTTAAAAAACGCTTGACCGATAAAGGAATGGCGTATGAAGGCATGGCATATCGTACATTAGCTGAAAGTAGTTCTGTTAGTCAATTGGATTCTCTTACTGATATCTCACATACTATCTTTGCTGGTTTCTATGCTTTATCGCCTGCCGAACAAAAGGTGATGCAAAATTTAATTGACCAAAATAAAGCTTCTATATATTGGGATACAGATCGATATTATGTCGACGATCACGGTCAGGAAGCGGGAAAGTTTATTCGTGAAAATTCATTGGTAAAGGATCCCTTTTTATGGAAGGGAAATTATTTTAATGACATTCCAAAAAATATTGAGTTTGTTGGCATTCCATTAATGGTTGGGCAAGCGCGATATGCCGGACAACTTCTTGCCGACATAATTAAAACACCTGATTTTATTCCGGAGAAAACGGCTGTAGTCCTTCCTGACGAAAAACTTTTATTTCCGGTTTTATATTCTATTCCCGAAGAAGTGGAACAGGTGAATGTAACAATGGGATATCCTTTGCGTCAAACACCTTTGTATAATTTATTTGATGAATTAATTGTGTTGCAAAAAAATTCAAAAATAAATAGTAAAGGTTTTTCAACTTTTTATTTTCGTGATGTCAAAAAAATTATCGACCATACTTACATCCGATTAGTAGGAGGGAAGCTGATAGAAAAATTTATCCACTCACTGAATGAAAATTATATTCGAATTTCTGTTGAACGAATTTATAAAGAAAATGACAATGAACTTTTTCTCACATTATTTACTTTGCCAAGGAATGTAGAAGAAGTATTTAGTTGGATTAAGAAAATTTTGAGAATGATCTTGGATGCTATGAGCGCTCAGGATTTTAAGTTTCATCGACTCGAAACAGAATTTATTTATACATTTTATACTCAGGTAAAGCGTTTAGAGGATTTATTGGCCGATAAAAAAGACCAATTGAGTATAACTACTTTTTGGAAAATATTTAAAGAAGTAATTCAATCGGTTAGAATACCATTTACCGGTGAGCCATTAAAAGGGCTTCAGATAATGGGTTATCTTGAAACCAGAGTACTTGACTTTGAGAATGTAATTCTGCTTTCAGTGAATGAAGATGTTCTTCCTGCTGCCGGCAATTCACCTTCGTTTATTCCGTTTAATATTAGAAAAGCATTCGGTCTTCCTACTTATCAAGAGCAACATGCCGTTTCTGCGTTTCACTTTTACCGACTCATGCAACGAGCTAAAAATATTTATTTGCTCTACAATACCGAACCAAAAGCTATGACAGCCGGCGAACGATCGCGCTTCCTTTTGCAAATCGAGTACGAGTTAAAAACAAAATTCCCTCAAACTATTTCAATTACAAAAAAAGTAATTAGTACACCAATTATTAAAGAAAAGGTTCTTCCTATTGTAATTGAAAAAACTGCTAAGGTGCTGGAAGAACTTTCGAACTTTCATGCCAAAGTAAATGAAGAGCCCAAACGTAAATTATCTGCATCCGGTCTTCAATCATATATAGCATGTCCGCTCCGTTTTTATTTTCAGTACGTCGCAGGATTGAAAGAAACAGAAGAGCAGGATGATAATATGGACGCTGCTGCTTTTGGAAATGTTTTTCATGCCGCCATGCACGATATATATGACAATTTACCTGGAATAGATTCTGCAACTTTTCTTGAGCTTAAAAAGAAAGTGAATGATGTAGTAGATGGGGCAATTCATAAAGAATTTATTTCAATAGATCAATTGGAAGGAAAAAATATATTGTTGCGAAATGTAATGCGTGAATTAGTTCATCGTGTTTTAATTATAGATGAAGTGTATTTGCCCTTTCAGATTTTGCAACTTGAAAAAGACGTTACTCGAAATTTTAGTTATGATCAATATTGGAATGTAAAACTTTACGGAATTATAGATCGCGTTGATGAAAAAGAAGGTGTTTTGAGAATTGTCGACTATAAAACGGGAAAAGTGGAAAAAAAGAAGCCTGTCGCAATTGAAGATTATTTTTTGAAGGTTGAATACAAGGAACAATTTCAAGCAATGTATTATGCTTACTTAACGTCCAAAATGATTCCCGGAAGAGAAATCAGTTCCGGACTTTTGGCACTCAAAACTATGAAAGACGGTATTTGGATGTTGAATAACGGAGAACCATTTACGAAAGAACAATTTACTGAATTTGAAATTCAACTAAGCCTATTATTAAAAAATATTTTTTCAGAAACAGTACCTTTTACCCAAACAACTGATGAATCACGCTGCGTCTACTGCTCATTCAAGGAGATGTGTCATAGGGAATGAGTTTGTTGATGAACAGTAGGAGGCAAGAAGTAAGAAAAATATTGGTCAGAGATTCTTTTTTTAGCACTTAGCACCGCTCATACTTCTCAATTAAAAAATGACGAACGCAAAATGTTTTATGCACTGTCAATTAATATATAAACTCACTAATTAGATCTAAAAATCTTTTACCGAAATTTCAATATCACTATTCCTTCCTTTGTCGTCACTACACGAAATCTTTATTTTTCCTTTTTCCGGAATGAAAAATAAATCTTGGCCGGCAGATACAGTTTTATAATAACGATCGTTTATATACCAAAATACTTGATTCACATCGTTTGAAACTGAGGCTGACAATAGAAGCTGTGGTGGATTCTTATCATTCCGTTCTACTGTATAATCTTTCTTATTGAGCAATGATGTAATATGTGGAGGGTGTCCTTCAAATAATCTGTTACATTTAGGATTGTGAAGTGGAATTTTTCTATAAGAGATCTTTTCTGTTTCGTAATAAGTTAGAATGTCGGGTTCTAAGTTTGGGTATTCTACCGAAACATATCCATTCTGTG
>JANLPR010000018.1:0-59063 GCA_031367345.1 Bacteroidota bacterium
TAAGAAAAAAGAGAAATAAACACAAAGGACTTCTGTTTATAAAAACTTTGTGTAACGTGAAACATTAAAAAATTAATTTCCCTCCGGCGTCAACTCGCTTTCGAGCTTTCGCGAGTTTCCACTACTATACGTTTCTTTAAAAACCACAGCTCCATTTTCATCAAAAATAGTCCAATCACCATCAGGCAAACCAAGACGATAAGAGCGAATTTCTCTTAGCTTTCCATTTGGCCAATAATATTTATGTATACCCGTTTCTTGTCCTTCGAGAAACTCTCCTTCAAATGCCAATTTACCATCCAAATAATATTGTTTCCATTGCCCGTCTTCCTTTCCTTCAATAAATTTTCCGGCAGCAACATACTCACCAATTGAATATTTCCAATCGCCCTCCTGCTTTCCATCAACATAATTTCCTTCGGCCATCAATTTTCCGTCATCAGAATATTCTTTCATCGGACCATCTTCCAAACCGTTTTTATAATTTTCTTCTCTTCGAATATCACCATTTGCATAATACCATTTCCATTGTCCATTTGGTTTCCCTTTAACGTAAGCACCGGTTTGTTCTATAGAATCGTTTTCATAAGAGAATTTCCATACGCCATCTTTCTTCCCGTCTATATAATTTCCAATAGCCCTTAACTGTCCACTTTCATAATATTCTTTCCACTCCCCTTGTTCTAGACCCTGGTTATCCATCTTACCCACTCGCGATAATTTCCCCTGAACAAAAACTTTCCCGCTATCAATATTTCCTTTTTCATCATATAATCTAAACACTCCTTCCGGTACACCCTTTTTATATGTACCAACAATTTTAGTAGCGCCCGTAGGATAAAATTTTCTTTTTACCTCAAACTTATCTTTATCTTCTACGAGTGAAGGAATAAGTTCACCCATTCTGTATTCCTCTTTTTTTATTACTCTGCCTTCTTGATTATAATCTTTAAAAAATCCATCCTTCTTATCATCTTTATAAATACCTTCAAATTTCACTTTATCATTATCAAAATAGTCTCGATACAAACCTTGTTTCATTCCGTACTTATCAACTCTATTAATTTTATCTTCCTTTTGAAAATAACCATTTTTGTAATTTGTAACAGTTATTAATATTCCGTCGTTTCTATATTCTTTTACCAACCCATTTTCAACACCGTTATCATAAGGAATTACTTTGTACAGTTTACCAAGCTTATCATAAAGTTTACTAACTCCATTTTTAATACTCATAGAATCTATTTCCTCCAATTGCAAAACACCATTGTCATAATAATTTTTTTGAAGGCCATCTCTCAACCCTTCTTTGTAATTATATTCAGCAGTAATAGTTGAACTATCATTATAAAATTTCCACAGACCATCTAATTTAAAATGCAATCTGTTTCCTTCCGATTTTAAATTTCCGGATTCATAGTAACTTTTCCAATATCCATCAGGTTTTCCTGAAAGAAGTTTTCCTTCACTAGAAATTTTACCACTAGGATAATAAAATCTACTTACACCGAGAGAGTCTGTCTGTTGAGAGAAAACACTTCCTAATCCAAGTAGAAAGAAAAAAATAATATAAGTAATGCGCATTATTAAAATAATAAAATTGGTTTAGCTTTATTTTACAATCCTAATTCCTTTGAAAGTTCTAACATTCGTTTAATTGGCTTATATGCTTTTACACGAACATTTTCATCCATAAGTAATTCCGGCAATTCGTGCTTTAAACAAAGATATAATTTTTCAAGAGTGTTTAACTTCATGTGTGGACAATCGTTACATGCACAAGCATTATTTGGTGGTGCCGGAATGAATGTTTTATGAGGCGATTTTTTGATCATTTGGTGAAGAATTCCTGTTTCTGTGGCCACAATAAATTCTTGTTCCGGACTATTTTTTGTGTAGTTTAATAAGGCCGTTGTTGAACCTATAAAATCTGCTACTCGCAAAATTGGCTCTTCGCATTCAGGGTGAGCTATCAGTTTTGCTTTTGGATTGGCTGCTTTTAATCGAGTAATTTTTTCTAATGAAAATATTTCGTGAACCATGCATGCTCCATTCCACAGAAGCATGTTTCTGTCTGTTTTTTCATTGATGTAACGGCCCAAATTCTTATCTGGAGCAAAGATGATCTTTTGATCTTTTGGTAGGCTGTTAACGATTCCTATTGCATTCGACGAAGTACAAATAATATCTGTCATCGCTTTAATTTCTGCCGAACAATTGATATACGAAATAACCAAATGATCGGGGTGTTGTGCTTTGAATGCTGCAAATACATCCGGAGGACAAGAGTCGGCTAATGAACATCCTGCACGAAGGTCGGGAAGAATCACTTTTTTATCGGGATTCAATATTTTGGCAGTCTCAGCCATAAAATGTACACCGGCAAAAAGAATAATCGATGCAGTAGTACGCTCTGCCTCTTGAGCAAGTCCCAAGCTATCACCAATAAAATCTGCAACATCTTGAATGTCTGCATCCTGGTAATAATGGGCGAGTATAATTGCATTTTTTTCTTTTTTTAATCTTGAAATCTCTGCAAATATATCTATCGTTGGATCAACTTCAAGCTTTAGCCATCCGTCTCGTTTTACTTTTTCTTCAATACTAATCATAACATATTTTTTAAAATTATTTAAAGATATACTACTATTATTAGCCTGTTAGTAATGTGTATAATTCTACTTTATTTAACTTGACTTTACAGTTGTACACCATTTTTTTAGAGTAATGAACACCTTAATTCATTTTAATGATTTGATAAATAAAGAGATTACGTTTTTATTAACATGCGGTTAATACCTAATGAGTGTATATCTTCTTTCAATGTTGCTGTGTATAAACCTTCTTAAAGTTGTCAGTAAGTTCCATTGCTGCTCTAACATGTTTTACTTGGTTCTTGTTTTTAATTAATTATGAGAAACGGGTTATGAACAAAGCAATCTTTTCTTCTCACATCTTAATAACCATCTATACATAGAATAAACAAAATTAGTGTTAATAAATTGTTTTACACTCGCTTTATTTCCAGTCTTATAATTATTGCTTTTATGCCTATGTTGAAAACAATTAAGTACTTTTGTTAAGCTCATTTAAATTGAAAAAGATGAAAACGAAGAAAATAGCCGTTGGTTGTGATCATGCCGGATTTGAATATAAAGAGTTGATAAAAGAATTTCTTGCTAAAGATGGTTATGAAGTAAAAGATTTTGGAACCTTTTCTCTTGATTCTGTCGACTATCCCGATTTTGTTCATCCATTATCTATAAGTATTGAAAAAGGAGAATTTGAATTAGGTGTTTTAATATGTGGAAGTGCAAATGGTGTTGCAATTACAGCAAACAAGCACCAACAAATTAGGGCCGCCATTGTTTGGAATAACCAATTAGCCGCACTCGCTCGTCAGCACAATGATGCAAACATTATTTGCTTACCCGCTCGTTTTATCGAACCTCAGCAAGCATTAGAATTCACAAAAACCTTCATTACCACTAACTTTGAAGGCGGTAGGCATAAAAACCGAGTTGACAAAATTGCTGTCTGTTAACTTATGCGCTTAACCCTTCTTTTTATCCTTTTTTCATATGTAGCCATTGCTCAATCAACCGGTTTTGACTACAGCGAGCAACTTTCCGGCGATTCAATTCGTTCTTATTTATCAGTGCTTGCCTCCGATTCACTTGAAGGCAGAGAAACGGGTAGATTAGGCCAAAAAAAAGCAGCCTCATTTTTAGAAAGCTTCTACAAAAACCTTAATCTAATTACTAGTGTTCAAAAGCATCCGTTGAATGCCCACGCTAATTCAGGTTTCAATCTTGTTATCAATAATTCATATTTTGTCTATTATCAGGATTTTTATTATGCTCCGTTTAAATTCGACTCCTTATATATAGGCGACGAAGTTTTAGTTTCCGGTTTTGGAATTAACCAAAACAATTACCACGATTTCGCCGATGGAGACCTCACATCCAAAAATGTATTAGTAAGCTGGACTAAGCCTATGTGGAAAAAACGATTTCGACATGCATCCGGTACGCCACAACAATTTGCAACTCTCACCGAATTTGTTTCAAGTATTATCAGCCAAAAGCCTAAAATGATATTTATTGATGTCGACAGTATTCCGCTCATCATTTCACAAATAGAAAACGATCCTCAATTATTAGGATACCTTTCATCTATTACTATTCCTGTTATTTTTATAAATAGAAATACAACCGAGAAGTTTTTTCCGAGCGAAACCCAACTTTTATATACCGACTACCTGCTTCGTATTCAGAAAAAACAAAAAGCGAATAGCTATTCTTTTAAAGGCGATGTTTACTTAAAATTAGTAAAGAACAACGAAAAACTATTAGGCGAAAACATAATTGCTTACATGGAAGGCAGTAGTCAAAAAAAGGAATGTCTCGTAATCTCTTCTCACTACGACCACCTTGGAATAAAGGACTCATTAATTTATCCTGGTGCAGATGATAACGGAAGCGGAACCTCCGCAATTATGGAAATGGCACGTATTTTCTCTAAAGCTAAATTGGCTGGTCAATCACCCGAGCGGAGTATAATTTTTTTAAATGTAAGTGGGGAAGAAAAAGGGTTGCTTGGCTCTACGTTCTACGTGAAACATCCATTTGTTGAGTTGAAAAACACTATTGCCGATTTGAATATTGATATGATAGGCAGAACCGATGAAAGGCATGATTCTCTAAAAGAGAATAATTATATTTACATTATTGGAGCCAATCGGTTAAGTAACGATTTGGCAGCCATTAACACAGAAATGAATTCTAAATATATCCACCTAAACCTTGATTATACATATGACTTAGACGGTGACCCCAATCGATTTTACCAACGAAGCGACCACTACAATTTTGCTAAAAACAATGTTCCCATAATTTTTTATTTTAATGGTGTACATGCAGACTATCATCAACCTACTGACAGACTAGACAAAATTGACATAAACCTAATTCGGAAAAGGGCATCGCTCGTATTTTTAACTGCCTGGGAACTTGTAAACAGGAAAGAAAGAATAAAAATGAATAATCAATAGAACAAATATGTATTTTTGAATTCGTGAAAAAACTATTCGCCATCCTTCTTTTATTCTTTTCGGTTCAGGTTAGTGGGCAGTCCACCTTTTCTGAGGAGAGCTTCAAAAATTATTTAATAAAAAGCAAAGATAGTCTAGACGCTATTGAAGGAATCTGGAACGTTTCAACAACACAAGAGTTTTATAGATACGATACGTTATATGATATCCGCAAATATCCTAAAGCTGCACGAGTTGCGATAATGAAAAAAGACGGTAATTATGAATCGTATAATTTAACCGGCGAATCGTATGATGTTCAGTTTTCTGAAACGGATGTGAAAGGAGTTTATTTATACCGAAATTATTTTCCGGAGATAAAGCAATATTCAAAAGCACAAGCAATAATTAGCAAGGGAACCGAAATGGAATATACATACGATTTCCCCGATGATTTTCTTCGTATCAAATTTGGAGAAACTTACGAAGAGGGAACTCGCGTAGTTAATATTTTAAAGTGGAATAAGGTTTATCCGGCTAAGCTTTAATGTATGCGTCAGTTATCCATTACATTTCTTTTGACATTTTTTTTTCTCAAAAATATTTCAGCAGAAAAAATTTGGGTATCCTTTAGAGATAAATCTGAAGTTACATTCGACCCCTATAATTATTTCTCTGAAAGAACAATTGTCCAACGCATTGAGCAACGCCTTCCACTCTGTGATAGTCTCGACTTTCCTGTAAGTGATAAATATTTAACAACACTTTCTCATTTTTCAGATTCTATGAGTTATTCAAGCCGTTGGTTGAATGGCGTTGCTGTATTTTGTTCAGTTCAAAAAGCAGAAGAGATTTTGAAATTGCCCTTCGTTAAAAGTATTGAAGCACTTGGATCAAAAAGTTTTCTTGCTGAAAAAAAAATGGATCTTTATCAGTTGAATAAATATGATCAGCGACTTATTGCTTATCAAACAGAACGATTAGGGGCACAACAATTTACTAATAAGCAGTTAGACGGAACAGGAATTCGTATTGCCGTTTTAGATGCAGGTTTTTCGGGCGTTGATCAAAATTATGTTTTCACTAAAACTAGAAATGAGAATAAAATAATAGCTACGTATGATTTTGTAAAGAAGGTAACTAATGTTTATGAGGGCAATGCGCATGGAACGGGAACGCTTTCGTGTATAGTTGGCAAAGCCGATACGGTATTGATAGGATTGGCAACAGGTGCAGAAATATTACTTGCAAGAACAGAAAGGGTTTCAAGTGAAAAATTTAGTGAAGAAGAGAATTGGTTGGCAGCTGTGGAATGGGCAGATAAAAATGGAGCTAATATTATTAGCAGTTCACTGGGTTATTCAAATGCTAGGTATTTTAATTTTGATATGACCGGAAAAAAAAGCTTGATTGCATCGGCGGCAACCATTGCTGCTCAAAAGGGGATATTGGTTATAAATGCAGCAGGAAATGATGGAGAAAACGATTGGCATTTTGTAAGTACGCCCGGCGATGCCGACAGTGTTTTAACCGTTGGCGGAACAGATCCCGAAACGGATTATCATAGTAGATTTAGTTCGTATGGGCCTACAGCCGATGGACGGATGAAACCGAATGTTGTTGCCCCCGCACACGTAATTTGTGCTGCAAAAACCGGTCTTACATCATCCTATGGAACATCTTTTTCTGCACCATTAGTGGCTGGTTTTGCTGCTTGTGTTTGGCAAGCTCATCGTAACTGGACGAACATGCAAGTGTTTCGTGCCATAGAAAAGTCTGGCAATCTATATCCCTATTTTGATTATGCTCACGGATACGGAATTCCACAAGCACTTTATTTTGTTTCAGACTCGATAACCCGTCAGCCGACATTTGATTTTGTTATTGTTAATAATGAAATGAAAGTAATTTTGAGAGAAAAGTATGCACACTCCGCCCAAGAAAAGGAACTAGGCTTTGAAGCACGAAGAAATTTTTATATTAAAATCGAAAACGGATCAGGAAAACTTAAAAACTATTCTGTTCTTTTGGCCGACAAAAAAGAAATGAGCGATTTCGATCTTTATGATCTTGCACCCGGCGATATTGTAACCGTTCATTTCGAAGGCTACACAAAATCATATACTAGACCAACCGAATTACAATAATTATAGAATGAAAAATAAGATTCAATTGCTAATTGTGATACTAACGTTTTGTTCTATGAATGGATATGGACAGACTGTATTATTAAAAGTTGATCAAGAAAAGGAGAATATATATAACAGAGGGCCCAATACAGAAAAGTTCTCACTCTTTTTTTTGAAATTCGGCTTTGCTCTTCCTCCTGACCAAGAGCAATCGCGAGTGGTTTTTGAAAATTCAGTTTATATGTCGTTTGGTTTTAGAAAAAAATATAAATTAAGCAAATTTTATTCAATGGGGTGGGATCTTCAGTCCGAGTTCTCTGATTGGAAAATAAAACAAGTGAAAAGTAAAACATTTCCAGATACACTTACCTCTTGGGATGTACAGCGATTTGATGTTGGAGCCTTTGCAATAAGTTATTTTAATCGTTTTAATTTTGATCCGAAGAGAGGTAACACCATGGGCGCTTTTCTTGATATTGGTATAATTGGAAAATATAATTACTCAATGGTGCAGATAGAGAAAAGAGAAGTCAAAATAGGAGATGCTACAACAAGCACCAATAATTTGGCTTACACAAATAAGTTTCAAAGCGATGTTTTTTTTAGAGCTGGAAAAGGTCGAGTTTCGCTTTGGGCAGCGTATAGGATAACGGATTTATTTAAACCATCCTTTGGATTTAAAGAACTTCCGAGAACCGTTGCCGGAATTGAAGTTGGACTATATTAAAAAAACAATGACGATGAAAAAAACACTTGCAATTATTGTAACATCATTTTTTATTTTTGCATTTGCAAACGGACAGAACACCAAAGGGGGTTCGAATCTGCTTATGATGAAAGGTGAACGATTTAAGGATGGGGCAAGTATTCAGTTAAATTGTGAGGGAAGGTGCTGTGTTGTCTACAAGGATGAACAATACATTACTTTTACGATGGACGGAAAGGTGGGAGATAGAAGCGTAAATGTTATTGCCGAGATTCCGATTCTTGAGGGAATAAAAAAAATTAAACTAGATAAAGACGGAGACTTGGGAAATCACCAAAAATTTACCATAGAAGTTTTTGGAAAGAATCCAGCCGTAGATAAAGAAACGTATGAAATACAAGATGAAGCCGATGAGGCTATTTTTAATTTGATGCACATTGATGAGAATAGAAACATTGTTGACGGAACAGTTTCGGTTAAATATTTTGATAGCGCTACCGATATTAGAAAGTTGAGTGCTACACTACATTTTTTTATACCTTTAAATTAAAATTTAGATATTTATTTGATTTATAATTAGCAGAAACCCAAACTAAAAGCCGATGAAAAAAAGTATTTTCGCAATTCTGATTATTTCTTTTATTTTTATTAGTGCTACAGATGATAAGTCAGAAATGAATGCACATTCTGTTGAAGCTATGTTTACAAAAACGCTTAACGGAGTTTATGCTTCGAAATATGAAACAACAAATCGTTTGTATAAATTATTTTTAGCAGATTTGAAATCAACAGGAAATCTGCACGACATACAAATAGCCGAAATAAATGGTTCCGGTTGGCTTGAGGGCGAAGTTTATATTGAAGAATATGAGAAGGCCTACACAGCCGATAAAAAATACGATGAATATCCCGTTGTGAATATTTCATTTGAAGGAGCTACATTGTTTTGTGCTTGGCTAACTCAAAAATATAATTCATTTCCCGATAGAAAGTTTATAGAGGCAAGCTTCAGACTATCTTCTGTTGAAGAATGGGAAATCGCTGCGCGTGGAAAAGCAACGGATTTAAAATTTGCTTGCGGCAATACGTTAGTTAATGAAGATGGCGCATACCTAAGTAATTATCATCACAAAGTTTTAGGACAAGACCCGTCTCTTATGGGTATAAATGATAATGCTGACATAACGGCTCCCACAAAATCATATTGGCCGAATTCATTTGGTATTTATAATATGAGTGGTAATGTGGCCGAAATGGTTTTAACAAAAGGTGAAAGCAAAGGAGGCGGTTTTAAGTCGGGAGAAGAATCGTTACAAATTAATTCAATAGGTACCTATGCCCACTCTGCAAGCGATTTGGGCTTTCGTGTTTTTATGCAAGTGAAATAAATTAGGCGAATTAATGTTATGGTAGATTTGTTCGGTGGCTGTTCAACGATTAATCTGTTGCCTTATGATGGCGAGGTTCTTTATTTGGGTAAGGTTTTAAATTTAGAACGAGCAGATTTTTATTTTGACAATTTGTTTTCAAAAATAGAATGGAAAAATGATGAGGCCATGGTTTTCGGTAAGCACATTATTACACAAAGAAAAGTTGCTTGGTATGGCGATTCCGGTTTTTCGTACACATATTCTAACATTACAAAACAAGCCATTCCATGGACCGAGGAACTCTTGCAATTAAAAAAAATTGCGGAGGAGAAATCTAGGTTTAATTATAATTCATGTTTGATGAATTTATATCATGATGGAAGCGAAGGCGTGTCATGGCATAGTGATGATGAAAAAACATTAATGAAAAACGGTACAATAGCATCGTTTAGTTTTGGTGCAGAAAGAAAGTTTTCATTTAAACATAAAAAAACGAAGCACACACATTCGGTAATCCTGGAACATGGCGGACTTTTATTGATGAAAGGAAGCACGCAAATAAATTGGCTACACAGTCTCCCCAAATCAACAAAAATAACTTCGCCAAGAATAAGTTTAACTTTTAGAAGAATGGTGGTAGATAACGATATGAACAATGCAAGTTGATAACCCCGATTCATTATAAAATTGCAGTGTAACCTTAAGGGTACAAATTGGGTTAAATTTGGTGTAATCTATAAACACATATTGCTATGTCGCTTTCTAACGAACAGAAAAAAGAGCTAAGTAAAATTGGAGAGCAACTCCGCAAAATTGAAAAGCTAGCCGTTGAAAACAGTCTTGACTTGGACGTATTTATGACTGAGTATAATGAAAAAGGTTTTGCAGTTTATGCTACAGAGAAGGTAAGCATCAATCCTGCGGCTAAGAAAAGAAAAGATGTTTTTCAGAAAGAGACAAACCCTAAGGTTATAAAAGCGACATCCAAAAGTCATTGAACAAATTGATTTAATAGGATCATTCCCACTTTTTCGGGATTTTTTTGGTCTAGACCCTAAGTTTATTGCGGCTTTCTTTTGAACCTGTTTCAGGAAATTATTAATAGACCCTAGTTCTCTTTGATGGCTTAAAAGTAATTAAAGAAATAAAGTTGAAAGATTAGTGGTCTTCATAGATTCAATTGGTTGTTCGCTTCCTAATAAATTATACTTTTGCCACTTAAATTGCCTTTAAGGGCTATTCTTAAATCAATTGTCGCTTTAAGAAGATAATCAAGAACAATACGCATGATTCATTTGGCGTGGCTCATCCCGGTATTTCCGCTGTTAGGCTTTTTAATTACTTCTTTCGGTAGCAAGATTTTACCCAAATCTGTTTCCGGACCACTAGCTTCAATAATGGTGTTGGCTTCTTTCATTGTTTCAGCAATAATTTTCGCTGAATTTAACGGCCTACCCACAACTCTCGACTTATTCAGTTGGATTTCATCGGGTTCGTTAACCGTTCCGTTTTCTTTTATGATAGATCAATTAAGTTTAATCATGTTATTGATTATAACGGGCGTTGGTTTTCTTATTCATGTTTATTCGATAGGGTATATGCATGAAGATGCAGGGTTTACTCGATTTTTCTCATACCTCAACCTATTCATTTTCTTTATGTTGCTGCTTGTAATGGGCTCCAACTATATCGTGATGTTTGCAGGCTGGGAAGGTGTTGGACTTTGCTCATACTTGCTGATCGGGTTTTGGTTTAAAAATCCCGAGTATAATAAGGCGGCCAATAAAGCATTCATAATGAATCGCATTGGAGATTTAGGTTTTTTATTGGGTATCATTTTAATTTATATCACGTTTAAAACTACCTCTTTCGGAGAAATATTTTCTTTAGCTGGAGCCTTTCCTACAAATCAACCTGTAATAGTAGCCATCACGATGTTGTTATTTGTAGGCGCTATGGGAAAAAGCGCTCAGATTCCTTTATATACATGGTTGCCGGATGCTATGGCGGGCCCTACTCCGGTATCGGCGCTAATCCACGCAGCAACTATGGTTACAGCCGGAATATATATGGTTATTCGTAGTAATGTGCTGTATTCTTTGGCCCCGGCAACCTTATCGGTTATTACAGTAATTGGAGCAGCGACTGCAATTTTCTCCGCCGCAATTGCTCTCACTCAAACGGATATTAAAAAAGTACTCGCTTACTCTACTGTTTCTCAACTTGGATATATGTTTGTTGCGTTGGGTGTAGGCGCCTATTCAACAGCTCTATTTCATGTAACAACGCACGCATTTTTCAAAGCACTCTTATTCCTTGCTGCTGGAAGCGTTATTCATGGCATGGGTGGTGAACAAGACATAAGAAAGATGGGCGGGCTCAGAAAAAAGTTACCGATTACTTATTTTGTTTTCTTGATAGGAACCCTTGCAATAATAGGTTGTCCACCTTTAGCCGGATTCTTTTCCAAAGATGAAATACTTGCTAAAACATGGATGCAAAACAAAACCGTTTTTGGAGTATTGGCTATAACTACGATCATGACATCGTTTTATATGCTCCGTTTATTTTTCCTCACTTTCTTTGGCAAGTTTAGGGGAACACACGATCAAGAGCACCATTTACACGAGTCTCCAAAGTCGATGACAATTCCGTTGATGGTTTTAGCTGTACTCTCTACAGTTGGTGGATTCTTAGGGTTGCCTGAAGTTTTTTCAGAGCACCACGCCTTCAGCAATTTTCTTAGTCCGATGCTCACGTTTCCAACCATGTTTAGTATCGATGAACCATCGCACATATTTGAAATTTCTTTAATGGTTATTTCGACTTTAGTTTTAGTTATTGTATTTTTCTATTGCAAGAAAATTTATACAAAAGAAAGTGGAGTTCCCTCTTTACAAGAGTCAACGTTCTCGCCATTGGTTAAAGCATCATACAATAAGTTTTATATCGATGAGCTATACGATTCAATTATTATTCGCCCATTAAAAAGAATGAGTGAGTTATTCTATAAAGTGATAGATATTCGACTAATAGACGGCATAGTAAATTCTGTTAACAAAGGAGTTACAGAGAGCTCTCGAACCTTGCGTTTCATTCAAACGGGATATGTTGGCTTTTACATCTTCGCTATGGTGTTTGGTATTATTGCGATCTTATTATTTAACCTAGTACTCTAAAAACATTTCTGCGTATTTAATTACGTCGGCTAAAAACAAATGCTTTCACTACTGATATTCTTTCCACTGTTAGCAGCGCTTATTACAGCCTTTGTCGGTGAACATGCCAAGAAGGTTGCATTGGTTGCGGCTCTTGTGGAATTAGGTTATTCGCTCTGTATTTTTTTACGGTTTGTTCCAACAGGTGGTGTCCAATTTATTGAGAACCATCCATGGATTTCACAGATGGGAATTAATTATTTTGTAGGGTTAGACGGTATTTCTCTTTTGTTGGTTATGCTAACAACCGTGCTAGTACCACTTATAATTTTAGCATCATTTTCACACCACTATAAATCGCCTTCATTATTTTATTCGCTTATCCTTTTAATGCAGTTTGCTTTGATTGGAGTGTTCAGCGCTTATGACGGATTTTTGTTCTATATTTTTTGGGAGTTAGCCCTTATCCCGATCTATCTTATTTGTTTAATTTGGGGTGGCAAAGAACGGTTACGAATCACATTAAAGTTCTTCATCTATACATTAACCGGAAGCTTATTGATGTTGGTAGCGTTGATCTATTTGTGGCTGCAAACACCAGGCACACACACATTCGATGTAAATGCTTTTTACGCTTTAACCTTGAGCGCAACAGAACAGAGCTGGTTGTTTTGGGGACTCTTTCTGGCTTTTGCTATTAAGATGCCGATATTTCCATTTCATACATGGCAACCCGACACTTATACCGATTCTCCGGCTCCGGGAACCATGTTGCTCTCTGGTATCATGTTAAAGATGGGTGTTTTTGGAGTGATGCGTTGGCTGTTACCT
Source organism: Bacteroidota bacterium (assembly GCA_031367345.1). Taxonomy (GTDB): domain Bacteria; phylum Bacteroidota; class Bacteroidia; order AKYH767-A; family 2013-40CM-41-45; genus JADKIH01. Next base: position 13,227 of record JANLPR010000018.1, read on the forward strand.
ATTGTACCAGATGGTGTTTCAGAATGGGGAAATATTGCGATCATTCTTTCCGTGATTGGAGTTGTGTATGCATCTTTGATTGCATGGGTACAAAAAGATTTCAAACGATTAATTGCATACAGCTCTATTGCTCATGTTGGATTAATATCTGCCGGTGTTTTTACCAAAACATTCCAAGGATTACAGGGCGGCGTTATTCAAATGATTTCTCATGGAATAAATGTTGTTGGATTGTTTTTGATAGCAGACATGCTTGAGAGGAGAACAGGAACGAGGGAAATGGAAAAGCTGGGCGGCCTGCGTACAAGCGCACCATCATTCTCAACTTACTTTATGATAATAATGCTAGCATCTGTAGCTCTACCCTTAACGAATGGTTTCATTGGAGAGTTTTTATTGATCAATGGAGTTTTTCAATGCAACCCTGTATTGGCAGCCGTTGCTGGGCTAACTATTATTTTCGGTGCAGTTTATATGTTGAATGCGTATAAGAAAATTGCATTAGGAGAAACAAATAAAATTACGGAAAAATTTGCACCATTATCAATATCAGAAAAAGCGATCTTGATTCCTATAGTTATTCTTATTTTTTGGATTGGGATCTACCCAAAACCATTACTCGAAATTGCCGGTCCGGCAGTTGAAGCATTAAGAACTTCAATTGGCGTCACTGTAACATCAATGAAATAAAAACATACATTTTGAATACGCTCTTAGTTGTTGCCGGTCTCGGCATATTTGGTTTGTTTTCAGAAATCTTCAAATTAAAGAAGGCTCTGATTCCGGTTGTCTTTATTGGACTGGCAGCAGCTTTATTTACAATTGTTCAAGATTGGAATTCGAATATTTCCTACTTCAACAATATGATGAGAGTCGATAATTTTTCATTGGCGTTTTCGGCATTGTTGGTTACAATTACTTTGCTTTGGTTTATTATTGCTCCTGTATTTTTTAAAGACGAGTCTTCTAAAAGCGACCATTTTTCTTTAATCCTATTTGCCCTTACAGGCGGAATATTAATGACATCATTTAATAATATGTTGATGTTATTTTTAGGAATAGAAATCCTTTCTATTTCTATGTACATTTTGGCCGGGAGTAATAAAACAAATCTATCCTCTAATGAAGCGGCACTTAAATATTTTTTACTGGGTGCATTCGCCACCGGATTTTTACTTTTCGGAATCGCATTAGTTTACGGCGCTACGGCTTCATTTGATATTAGTATTATTTCTGAACGAATTGCTTCGGGAAGCTTAACATCTTCTTGGATGCTTTACAGCGGCGTTTTACTAATGTTGGTTGCTATGGCTTTCAAAGTTTCTGCTGCACCATTTCATTTTTGGGCTCCCGATGTTTATCAAGGTTCTCCAACGGTTATCACCGCGTATATGTCGACCGTAGTAAAAGCAGCTGCATTGGCTGCATTCTTTCGACTATTCTCAAATACTTTTATGTTAGTGCCGGAAATGTGGCAGCAGACATTAATCACCCTTTCGGCAGCAACAATATTGGTTGGAAACATTACCGCAGTATTTCAAACAAACATAAAAAGACTATTAGCATATTCGAGTATCGCTCATGCTGGATATATGATTATGGCTATTGTGGCAATGAATGGAACTGCCGGTTCTGCTTTGTTATTTTATGCAATTGCTTATTCATTCTCCTCGCTAGCGTCTTTTGTAATATTACTTTTGGTTGGCAATGCAACAGGAAGCGAAACCATAGAATCGTTTTATGGTCTTGCGAAAAAAAATCCATTTTTAGCATCCATGACAGTGGTTGCAATGTTGTCGTTGGCCGGCATACCCCCAACAGCAGGTTTTTTCGCTAAGTATTATATATTTATTGGAGCCATGCAAAACCATTTACTATATTTGGTTTTAATTGCAATCGTAGGTTCATTGATTGGCGTTTATTATTATTTTAGAGTGATCATTGCATTGTTTCGAGAAGGACCGGAATCGGTAATTCACATTAGTTTCAATATGAAATTGGTTTTGGTAATTTGTGCTGGAGTTGCATTGGTTTTAGGAATTGTGCCGGCATTAATTACAGGACTAATTTAATCAATAGCCTTAATCTTGTTTCTGTTTCGTATTTTCGAATTCAATCTATTAACACGTTATTGTCATAAAACTCGCGATATTGAGAGACATAAAAATTTATTACAGAACTTGTTCGTTCTTCGCCACCGTTCTTCCTTAAATTAGATCCTGCCGGACAAGGTTCTTTTGCGAATTAGAGCCACAAAAAGAGAAAGAATCAAAAGAATAGAAAATTAATTAACTCTTCACGCTTAAATAGGGCTCTAGTTTTTTGGTTTTAAATAGAATTTCCTAATATTGTCGTCCCGAAAAGTGATACACTAATAAACTTTTGTGGAAAAAACATATTTAACTAGTCTTTAATCATTCCCATAACTAATAACTAACAGTACAATCATGAGCAAAACATCATCTAAAGGTGGAAGCGGCATACAGGCGCTATTTTCAATTCTAGTAATTCCAATCGCAGTATTAATTGGTTTTTTGATCTGGAAATTTGTGATGGGAGACCCATCTGGTTTCGAAGGCGGAGACACTGAAAAGAACCCTTTACCGGGATTAATTTTACCTACCATGTACAAAGGGGGTTTTTTAGTACCGGTATTAATTGGTTGTTTTATAACAGTTGTAACTTTTGCTATTGAACGTTTTATCACAATCGGTAAATCAAAAGGAACAGGAAGAATCGAAGTTTTTATTCACAACATTCGAGTTAAAATGGCCAGTGGCGATATTCAAGGCGCTAAAGCTGAATGTGAAAAACAGCGCGGCTCTATCGCTAATGTAGTGAGTGCCGGTCTCGATGCTTATAAATTAATGGAAGTCGATCAAGAGCTTGATAAGGAGCGTAAGATTTTGGCGATCCAGAAAGAACTTGAAGAGGCAACCACTCTTGAGTTACCAATGCTTTCGAAAAACCTTGTTATTATTTCGACAATTGCTTCTGTGGCAACACTATTTGGACTATTGGGAACGGTTATGGGTATGATCAAGGCCTTTGCAGCCTTAGCAACAGCAGGAGCGCCTGACGCAGTTGCCCTTTCTACCGGTATCTCCGAAGCCTTAAATAATACAGCCTTAGGAGTTGGTACATCGGCAGTTGCCATCATTTTCTATAACTATTTTACAAGTAAAATCGATAGCATTACTTATGGTATCGACGAAGCCGGTTATAATATCGTTCAGTCGTTTGCTTCTCGCATTAAACATTAATTCTTTATCCATTTTAATTATGGAAATTGAAAAGTAAACGTCTCATTTTTTTATTATACAATGCCAAAAATAAAAGTACCCAAAAAGAGTCCTTCACTGGACATGACACCAATGGTGGATTTGGCGTTTCTTCTTGTTACATTCTTTATGTTAACAACGAAGTTTCGTCCCGACGAGCCGGTAGTTGTAGATCAGCCGTCTTCAGTAAGTGAAATAGCTCTTCCCGATAAAGGAGTTATTCTTCTTACCATCGATGCCAACGGTCGCGTTTTCTTTAATGTAGAAGGGCAACAAATTCGTAAAGACATATTAGACAAGTTAGCCAGCCATTTTAGTTTAACATTCGACGAAAAAGAAATGAAACGTTTTTCTGTTCTTTCTTCTGTTGGAATGCCGATGAGTCAAATGAAAGCATACTTAAATGCGGGTGATGATGAGCGTAAGACGATGAATTTAGCTACCAAAGGAATTCCGATTGATTCAACCAATAATGAGTTAGGTATTTGGATTAACTCTGCCAGAAGAACAGCCCCACGTTTTAGCTTAGCTATAAAAGGCGATCGTCAAGCCGATATTCCAACAATTAAAAGAGTCATTTCAATTTTACAAGATAATAAAGCAAACCGTTTCGCACTTATCACCAATTTGGAAGGTGCACCGGAACCGGTTAAAAAATAATCTGTTTTAGAGAGTAAAAAAATGTCAGAGGTACAACAGCAAGAAGGCTCCGATAAAGGAGGTAAACATAAAAAAGTACGTGCAAAGAAAGCATCTACACATATCGACATGACGCCGATGGTAGATCTTGCCTTCTTATTGCTTACTTTCTTTATCATGACTACAACTTTTTCTAAACCAAAGACCATGGACATTACCATGCCGGTAAAGGATAAAGTGGAAGATGCTGATCGTACAAAAGTACCGGCATCTCAAACAATGTCTATTATTCTTACAGAAGAAAATAAAATTATTTGGTATTTTGGTGTTGATGATCCAACGCTGCCCCCATCAACTAGCATGGCAACATTTGCCCAATCGGGACCCAATAGTATCCACACCATTCTTCTTGAAAAGAATAAAGCACTTTATGATCAAGTGTTGGCGGTAGAAGATTCAGTTAAACGCGGACTTATAGAAGACAAAGATGATGTAATTAAAGCTCATAAGGCAGCGGTTAAAAACGCAGATAAAAAAGGGTTGATCGTATTGATTAAACCGGATGATAAATCAAAATATAACAACCTTGTTGACATTCTCGATGAGATGTTGATTTGTAATGTTGCTCGTTATGCAATTGTTGATTTATCAGATTCAGAAAAAGAACTAGTTAAGAACACTAAATAATTAGTAGGAATGAAAGGACTATTTGACTGGTCAAGTGCAGTGAATCCGGAAAGGAATGAACTGGTATTTGAACAACGTAATAAGGAATACGGCGGTTATGTTTTACGTCAGAAGTACCAGAAAAGGGTAGTAACAGCATTGATTATTTCCATAACCGGAATTAGTCTTTCAATTACAGCACCATTAATTCTTTCGTATCTATCTAAAGTTGCAGTTGAACGTGGTCAAAAAGTAACTGAATCGATTACCTTAGCCGAGCCACCCCCAATTGATAAGTCAACACCTCCGCCCCCACCGGTTATTCCACCTCCACCGGTTCAGCAAACCATAAAATTTACACCACCTAAAGTAGTAAAAGACGAAGAGGTAGTTGAACCTCCTCCTACACAAGAAGAGGTGAAAGATGTTCAGGTAGCAGCGGTAACACAGTCGGGTACAAAAGATGCGATTGACATTCCAAACGATCCTATCGTTTCTGATCCTGACGAAGGAAAAGTATTTCAATTTGTAGAAGAACCACCTTCATTTCCCGGAGGAGAAGACAAGTTAATTGAATACTTAAGTCGCAATATTAAATATCCAACAATTGCAAAAGAGAACAACATCACGGGTCGTGTATATGTTACTTTCGTAGTCGATAAAGACGGAAAAGTAAAAGATGCAAAAGTATTAAGAGGTATTGGTGGAGGTTGTGACGATGAAGCCTTACGTGTAGTTCGTTCAATGCCACAATGGAAAGCTGGTCGTCAAAATGGTCGTTCCGTTATGGTACAGTATAACTTACCTGTTGTATTTAATTTGAAGTAAAAATTTTTCTAATGGGTACACGAAGATCGGGTCCCGAGCGAATATCGTTCGTTCTAAATCTGTTTATGATAATTGCGTATGCTCTGGGTGGCGCCGTAATTTACTTTTGGCACCTTCCCTCTATCCCCGACCAAAACAGAAGAATTTTAAGTGGTGTTTTATTGCTTTATTCTGCTTATAGGCTTTTCAAACTTCTAAGATCAAAAAGGACCGGCCAATGAAAAACATAATAGAGACCCTTTTAATTTATTCAATATTATTTTCTTGCTTTGCTTGCGGAGGAGATCACGTGAAACATGCTCCTTATACTGACACGCCAACAAGTGGAGAAATATTGATCATAGCCGATGAATCGTATGAGCCAATGATTCAAGTTCAGATTGATACGTTTCAGGAAATTTACAAGTATTCTAAAATTAATGTAAGGTATTTACCGGAAGTCGAATTGTTCAATCAGTTAATGAATAACGACACGGTTAGAATTGCTATTACTGCGCGAAAACTAAACGTTAGCGAAGAGAAAGATTTTGAAAAGCAAAAACTTATTCCTCGCAGTTTAAAAATAGCCGAAGACGCAGTTGCTTTGATCGTCAATAATCAAAATCCTGATACAATAATAACAACAGACCAGCTTCAAGGAATGCTGAGAAGAAAAATTTCTACATGGAAGCAAATCAGTGGCGATGGATTAAAAGACAGCATTCTTCTAGTATTTGATAAAAGTGGTTCAGCAAATGCCCGCTATCTGAAAGAATTGTTTTTGAAAAATGATTCTTTCCCAGTAAATAGTTATGCTACAAAAAGTAGCGCCTCTGTGGTTGAATACGTAAGTAAAACGAAGAATGCCATTGGTATAATTGGTGTGAATTGGATTAGTGACAGCGACGACTCCACCACTACAGCTTTTTTAAAGAAAATTAGAGTGGTTAGTTTGTCAGAAATTGACTCCACCGGACTTCAAAAAGAGCCATACAAGCCCTATCAAGCATATATTGCATTAAAAAAATACCCATTAACGAGAGATGTCATGATCATCAACCGAGAAGGCAGAAATGGACTTGGCACAGGGTTTGCCTCATTTGTTGCAGGCGATAAAGGTCAACGTATGATTCGCCTTATGGGATTGCTTCCTGCGACTATGCCGGTAAGGATCATTCGAGTTAACTAAATTAAATTATGAAAAAATTAATCATCTATTTATTTGCAATTGCTTTCAATGTAGTAAGTGTATCTGCTCAAACAATTCAGGATGCAAAAAAACTAACAGACAACGAGCAATATGATGAGGCTTCTGCCATCTATAAATCATTAATAGCCGGGAGCTCATCAAATGTAAACTTATATTATTTTTATGGTGATAATCTTTTATTGAGCGACAATCCCGACTCAGCATCATTGGTTTTTGATAAAGGGAAGTTAATCGATCCAACTAATCCATTGATTAAAATAGGAGCAGCTAAACTTCTGTTAGACGCAATTGGTGTTAGAGAAGCGAAAGCATCATTAGATAAAGATGGAAATAATCCGGAGCTAAAAGATCGATACGAAACAGCAGTTCAAAATGTAGTCAATGCTGTCAAATTAATTGATGAAGCAGTTTCTAAAGTGGCACCCAAAGACCCGTTACTATTTATAGAAGCTGCCGAATCATATATTCATTTTAAAAATAAAGATCTTGATAGGGCCAAAATATTATTAGATAAAGCACTGCTTATAGACCCCAATAATATTGAAGCCAATATTTTGTATGGCGATGTATATACCGAACTTTTTAATGGAACACTTGCCGCAGAATATTATAATAAAGCATTAGACTTGAATAAGTCGTCGGCCCGTGCTATTGTTAGTAAAGGAAGACTATACAAACGGTCTACAAATTACGAAGGGGCAGCCGAAGAGTTTACCCGTGCAATTTCTTTTGAACCATCGTATGCGCCCGCACATCGTGAATTGGGAGAGGCATATTTTAAATTAGGCAAATTAGATAAAGCAAAAGAAGAGTATCGTAAGTATTTAGAACTTTCAAAGAATAATTGTGGAGCCAGGATTCGTTACTCAGCATTTTTATATATAAGTAAAAGCTACACAGAAGCCATTAGTGAATTAAAACAAGTAGAGCAAAGATGCGATTCTAATAATACAGCTATGTTAAGAATACAATCGTATAGCTATTATGAAATGAAAGATTTTACAAATGGGCTAATAACAGTAGACCACCTATTTCGTGTTGTGCCTCAAAGCAAAAGAATAGATCGCGATTTTGAATACTATGGCAAAATGCTAATAGCAACAGACAAAGATTCGTTAGGAATCGCGCAGCTTCAGAAAGCATATGCATTAGATCCAACACGTGGTGATCTTTTATCGGAGATAGCATCTGCTTGGTTTAAACTAAAACAGTATGGTAATTCCGCTAATTACCTCCAACAAAAAATTACTTTAGGAAAGGATGTACGAGTAGCCGATTATTATAATTTGGGTAGATCCTATTATTACAACAATCAATTTGCTGCTGCTGATTCCGGTTTTAACAAAGTGACAGAAATTTCACCATCATATGCTAGCGGATGGTTGTGGAGAGCAGATGCTAATAGTCATATTGATAGTACTTCTGAGGCTGGACTAGCAAAACCATTTTATGAAAAATACATAGAGATAGCTGAAGCAGATTCGGCGAATGAATCAAAATATCAGAGCGGACTTGTAAAAGCTTACGGTTATTTAGCCTATTACTACATACTTCAGAAAGACAATGTAAATGGGTTGTTGTATCTTAAAAAGAAATTGATGTTGCCACTTGAGCTCGATGATAAAAAGAATGTTCAGCAGGCGATAGATCAATTAGAAGGTAAAAGCCCTAAAGGGAAATAAACAGATAATTGTTAGATAAAGAGACCAGTTCTTATGAGCCGGTCTCTTTTTTTGTATTCATTTTTATTTACATTGCGAACAGATAAACACTAACACTAAGTTATGGCATCAAAATACTTTTCAAAAAAACCTCTAAGTGTATTATTTGCAGAAGCCGAAGAAACCGGTGAACATACACTTAAAAGAACGCTAGGGCCAATACAACTTGTTATGTTGGGTATCGGTGCTATTATAGGCGCCGGTTTGTTTAGTATTACAGGCGGCGCTGCTGCACACAATGCGGGTCCCGCTGTAACGATTTCGTTTGTTATTGCAGCGATCGCTTGTACTTTTGCGGGACTTTGTTATGCCGAGTTTGCGTCCATGATTCCCGTAGCCGGTTCTGCGTATACATACTCCTATGCAACTATGGGTCGTTTTGTTGCATGGATTATTGGATGGGATCTTGTACTAGAATACGCAGTTGGCGCTGCTACCGTTTCAATTAGTTGGTCTCGCTATCTGGTAAAATTTCTTCAGCATTACGACATTGTTTTGTCGCCACAAATGACCATGTCGCCCTGGGACACAATAACAAATCTCGACGGATCAATTGTTCATGGTATCATGAATTTACCCGCTGTATTTATTGTCGTATTAATGTCACTACTATTGATTAGAGGCACTCAAGAATCATCACGCGTAAACGGAATTATAGTTGCCTTAAAGGTGGCAGTAGTTTTAGTCTTTATTGGTTTAGGTTGGAAATATATCAATGTCGCTAATTACACACCATATATTCCGCAAAACACCGGAAATTTTGGTGAGTTTGGTTGGAGTGGTATTGTGAGAGCGGCGGGAATTATCTTCTTTGCATACATTGGCTTTGATGCAGTATCTACGGCCGCACAGGAGGCAAAGAATCCTAAACGAGATATGCCAATAGGCATCTTAGTTTCATTAGCAATCTGTACCGTTCTGTATATTCTTTTTGCTCACGTAATGACAGGTTTGGCTAACTACAAAGAGTTTCAAGGGCAAGACGGTATTGCACCGGTTGCAGTAGCGATTGAGCACACTCCTTTTGAATGGTTAAAGCAAGCCATTATACTTGCCATCCTAGCCGGATATTCTTCGGTTATTATGGTTATGTTACTTGGGCAATCACGCGTTTTTTATAGCATGTCGAAAGACGGTTTAATACCTCCCATCTTTAGTAGGTTACATAAGAAATTCAAAACACCGCACCATTCAAATCTGCTTTTTTGTTTGCTTGTAAGTTTGTTCGCTGCATTTGTACCAGCTCGAGTTGTAGGAGAAATGACAAGCATCGGTACGCTCTTCGCATTCGTTCTTGTTTGTGTTGGTGTATTAGTAATGAGAAAAAACCAACCGGATGCGCCAAGAGGATTTAGAACTCCATGGGTCCCTTTAGTTCCGATCTTAGGAATTTTGTTTTGTTTGTTTATGATGGTTTCACTTCCGCTGGATACATGGCTTCGGTTGATAGCATGGATGGCTATTGGATTAACGATCTATTATATTTATGGTGAAAAGAATGCAAAATTTTAAAAGCTAAATTAATTTAAAGGGCAGTCAATTTGTTGACCGCCCTTTTTTCTGCATGTCGATATTTAATAAAAAGCTAAGACCGATTCAGGATGAGACGTTTCAAGAGTATAATTTTGATTTCTGTAAATCAGAACATTTTTAAGTTTTTAGAGTAAGAATCAGAATAAGGAGACGGCAAGTAAAAATGGATATTTCACCTTTTTGGCGCGATGTAATACTCATCATCATTAGTTTTTTGATGTTTTTGGGAACCATCTATATTTATTTCAGATTACGAAGTGGTACATTTCGTCGTACCCGGAAATTGTTGGAAGAACGCGTAGAAGTTAAAACGAAACAGTTAACAGAGAAAAACCTTGAGTTGGAAAAACTTTCGTTAGTAGCTAGCAGAACAGACAACTCTGTATTGATTGCCGATGCTTCCGGTGAAATAGAATGGGTAAATGACGGCTTTGTTAGAATGATTGGGATAACGAAAGAAGCTGTTATAGGGAAAAAGCTGGCTGAAATAAATGTTTATTCAAACATCAATTCAGAAATGCATGAAGCAATTACAAGCAAACACTCGCGAATTTTTCAGAGTAATGTGACTCTTGCTCCTACTAAAAGTATTTGGTTGTCATCTACCTTAACGCCTATTTATGGCGAGGATAATCAGTTAAAAAAGATTGTTGTAGTTGATACCGATTTTACTGCGAATAAGAACATGCAGAATCAGATCGAAGCATCTTTAAAAGAAAAAGATGTCTTGTTGAAAGAGATTCATCATAGAGTAAAAAACAATTTGCAAATAATTATCAGTTTACTGAATTTGCAAAGTGGTTATATCAAAGATGAGTATACACTGAAAGCTGTTCAAGATGGACAAAACAGAGTGAGATCAATGGCACTTGTTCACGAAAAGTTTTACCAAGCAGAGGAGTTAACAGAAATTAATTTTGGTGAATATGTTAGCAAGCTTTGTCAATATTTATATCAATCTTACGGCGATAAAACGGATAGGATTACTTTAGAGGTTAGTGGCGATCATGTAGGTTTAGATATGGATACTGCAATGCCTTGTGGATTATTAGTGAACGAGGTTGTTTCAAATGCTTACAAGTATGCTTTCCCCGGAAATGCAACAGGAGTTATTTCAATAAACCTGAAAAGGGCAAATAAAAAAGTAGTGATTACCATGTCTGATACCGGCGTAGGTCTGCCACCAAGTATTGATGTAGAGAAAACGGAATCGCTTGGAATGCAGTTGATACAAGCATTAACAAGTCAGTTAGATGGCGAATTAACAGTTTCGCGTGAAAAAGGTACAACTTTCGAAGTCTCTTTTACGTATCCCCGACATAGTGCTTAATTGTTTTCTATATTTCCGGAAGGTATTACCGGCAAAACAAACTAATAAATAAAATGGCTACATTAAAAATAATGATTGTAGAGGACGAGATTATCGTTGCTAAAGATATTCAGCGCATTCTGAAGAAACTTGGTTACGAAGCTTTCGACCCATTTGCAAATGGTAAAAAAGCACTCGATGCAGTTGAAAAATTAAATCCGGATATTATACTCCTTGACATAAATTTAAAGAGCAGCGAAATTGATGGTATCCAAGTCGCCGAACAAATTCATCAGCATTATCAGATTCCATTTATATTCTTGACTGCTTTTTCAGATAAGGTTACACTTGAAAGAGCAAAGTTGACAGAGCCTTATGGTTATATCATAAAACCGTTTGAGGAGGATGATATTCGAACAGCTATTGAAATTGCGTTTTACAAGTACACGAAAGACCTTGAAATGCAAAACAAGGGTAATCGTTTTGCTGCCGCACTTGATAGTCTAGAGGTGGCCGTAATCATTACTGATTCAAATGAGAAAGTAATTTTCATGAATAAAATGGCAGAGACACTTACCGGCTGTCTTAAACAAGAAGCTCTTGGAAAAGATATTGCTATTGCAATGAAGAATTGCTCTGCGGACACACGAAATGTTTTTAAGACATTAGCTCATTCTGTTGTTGGGGAAAACTCAAAGAAAGAAGGAGATGCAGAAGTTCCTATTTCAAACGGTGCAGCAGAGCAAAAAGTATCAGTTAATACATTTCCAATATTGACAGTTAATAATAAAATTAACGGTTGTGCTTTTGTAATGACTTCGCCCGGAAGACGAGATGCTGTTCAAGAAACAAGTGCCGATAAAAACTTATTTAATTTTCTCGAAAATATTTATGCAAACAATAGCTTTTTTATAAAAAAAGATTCTCGTTTTGTAAAGGTAAATTTTCAAGATATTCTTTGGATTGAAGCACTCGATAACTATGTAATTATAAAGACAGCGTCGAAAGAGCAATTTATTCTTCATAGTTCAATGAAAGACATAGAAACAAAGTTACCTCAAATGAACTTTGCTCGAGTACATAGATCTTATATTGTTCAACTGGAAAAAATAAGTGCGCTAGAAGAAAATGCTTGCATGATTGATGGCAATAGGATTCCTATTGGTAAATCATATAAAGACAATTTGATGAGTCGCCTCAACTTGTTTTAACAGATATAACGAAATATAAAGAGCCTTTCAACATTGGCTCTTTTTTTTTGTACATAGCCCAATCATTCAATATGGAAGTATTTTTTTCTCCATTAAAAATTCACTTCATTATTCAAAAAAAGTAGATAGTTTCGCAAAAATATTTTTTTGTGAATTCCTCCGCCATAATTGAAGTTAAAGACCTAGTAAAACATTATCGCGATATACAGGCGGTGAACGGAATCAGCTTTTCAGTAATGAAAGGAGAAATATTTGGGCTGCTAGGTCCAAATGGTGCGGGGAAAACAACTACACTTGAAATAATAGAAACCCTACGAGTAAAGACATCGGGATCGGTGATAGTGAACGGCATTTCACTGGATGAAAACCCGAATGCCATTAAGCAAATGATTGGCGTCCAATTGCAAGCAGCAAATTATTACCCGAACCTGACGTTGAATGAACTATTAGAACTCTTTGCCGGACTCTATAACACGAGTGTAAATACAGATGAAATGCTTGCTAAAGTTGGATTGGAAACTAGGGGTAAAGCAAAATACAAAGTGCTTTCAGGTGGACAAAAGCAACGGTTTTCAATTGCAACTACATTGATCAACAAACCAATCATTGTTTTTTTAGATGAGCCAACAACCGGATTAGATCCGCAAGCACGTAGAAACCTTTGGGACCTGATCAAAGAAATTAGAGATAACGGAACAACCGTAGTAATAACTACGCACTATATGGATGAAGCAGAAATACTCTGTGATAGAGTCGCTATCGTTGAAAAAGGAAAAATCATTTCACTTGACACTCCTGAAAAACTAATAGACAAATTAATTGCTTCAGGTTTTGAAAGAAAGAAAGAAGTAAAGAGTGCCAATTTAGAAGATGTGTTTTTATCTCTTACTGGTCAAAAATGGAGGGACCAATGATGAACAATTCAAAGAGATATAATCAATGGACTGCAATGTTTGCCGTTGCTCGTGCAAGTTTTAGATCCATTACCAGAAATCCTTCGGCAATTATTTTCAGCTTAGCATTTCCGTTGGTTTTTATAGTAGCGTTTGGCTTTATAAATGGAAACAGTATTCGAATGGATGTTGGCGTTTCACCCGGAAGCGATACTACAGGAATGATCTATCGTTCATTCAGTAAAGTTCCTAACATAAATCATCAATTAGGTTTATCGGAAAAAGAACTTGAAGATAAATTAAGTAAAGGTCGCCTTGATGCAATAATTAAATTTGACAGTGTAAGAGAAAAAGGAAAACCTGAAGTTGTAGAAATTATTACCGGTAAAGCCTCCGGAGAAAAAGGAATGTTTGTGCATTCAATTTTGAATAACCTTGTTGATAAACAGAACATCGAATACTACAAACTATTATCGCTGAATGTAGATAGTTCTGAATATGAAAAAGCATTGATGACTGCCGAGCCAACAGAATTAATTGAGTCTAAATTCAATGGTAGAGAACATAAGATGATTGACTTTATTTTACCGGGACAATTAGGGTTTTCAATTTTAAGTGCAGCGGTATTTGGTACAGCGTTTGTCTTTTTCTCTTTGCGACAAACACTTGTGCTAAAAAGATTTTTTGCTACACCTATTAAACGACCATTCATTATTTTAGGTGAGGCATTAAGTAGAATTATTTTTCAGTTGTTAGGTTCAATAGTTATTATTACGATAGGACATTATGTTTTCGGGTTCACACTTATTCATGGTATCTGGACAGCAATAGAAATGCTAATTTTATCGGCGTTGGGGCTTATAGTTTTTATGGGTTTTGGTTTTGTGGTTTCGGGAATTGCTAAATCAGAAAATGTAATTCCGCCAATTGCAAACATCGTAACGCTTCCACAATTTTTATTGTGTGGCACATTTTTTCCGATTGATGCTTTTCCAAAATGGTTACAGTTTATAAGCAACGCGCTTCCATTGACGTATTTAAATGATGGACTTCGGCGAATAGCATTTGAGGGAGCTGGACTACTTGATATTTCACACCAAATTTTGATTTTGGCTATTTGGGGTATAGTTATTTATGCAGCAGCGGTGAAGTTTTTTCGCTGGGAATAGCGATTTTGTATGCTATAAGCAAGATTTGGCAGATAATATATAGTCATTCAGCATATTATCTCGTTATTTCATGCGTGATTTTGTACTTTCGCAATGCATACATTGGACAAGCTCCAGTCTATGGAATTACTATGGAACAATTTAATCCGATGCTATTTTTTAGTCGGCTGATTTTATTTTTATTGATCAACATATTTTCTCTACAAGCGGATGCTCAGATGGGGAAGAATGGTGCTTTTTCAACCAGCACTGCCATTACATTGAATGACTATACATCACTCACTGCCGATGCTAATTCGGGCAGCACAAATCTTACTGTTTCAAATTCTGCTCTACAAACAAATTTTACCGTCGGCTTAGCAGCCGGCGATTTGATTTACATAATCCAGATTCAAGGGGCATCAATGACTTTCCCAGACGATTCTACTTATGGAACATTAATTAGTTATAATAATTGCGGTAACAATGAGTTTGCTGAAGTTGTTAGTGTTCCGAGTTCAACTCAAATAAATATTTCTTGCGGATTAAAAAATAGTTATTCAGCGTCTGGACATACTCAAGTTATTAGAGTTCCACGATTAACAACACTAACCGTTGGTTCAGGCGGGTCAGTAGTTTGTCCTGCTTGGAATGGAGCAACCGGAGGAGCGATAATATTAGAAGTTCAAAATGGAATAACAGTAAATACAGGTGGAACAATTAACGCAAGCGGAAAAGGGTTTCGAGGGGGAATTAATGCGTATGATAATAACACTTGGTATGGAGTAAATAATTATGTGTATCCAACTGATGACTTTGGTGCAGAAAAGGGAGAAGGTATTGGTGGGTCGGTAACAGATTATGATGCCATGAGCGGTAGGTATTGTAAGGGCGCCCCGATTAATGGAGGTGGTGGCGGAAATGGTCATAATGCAGGTGGTGGCGGAGGTGGTAATTGCGGGCCATTGCCTTGGACCGGACGAGGTAATCCTGACCTATCAACTGCGGGATGGGCCAGTGCATGGAATTTAGAATATAGTGGTTTTGCATCGTCAACAAGTTCGGGTGGTGGTAAGGGTGGTTATACTTTTTCCGGATCGAATCAAAATGCATTAACCGTAGGAACATTTAATTCATTATGGGGTGGCGATCAACGAAGAGATAATGGAGGAAGAGGTGGTAGACCATTAAACTATTCTTCCGGAAAAATTTTTCTAGGTGGTGGTGGTGGTGCAGGTGATCAAAATAATTCGTATGGAGGCGCAGGAGGTAATGGTGGCGGACTTATTTATTTGTTGTGTTATAATTCGATTAGTGGAGTTGGTCAAATTAATTCAAATGGTGTGAATGGGTTTTCAACAGTTTCTGCTGGCACAGATGGTGCAGGTGGCGGTGGCGCAGGCGGAACAATTTTTCTAGATGCGACAGGTATTGTTTCAGGTATTACTGCAAACTCAAATGGTGGTAACGGAGGTAATCAAACAGTTGGAGCATTTGTTACCGAAGCCGAAGGTCCAGGCGGCGGCGGTGGTGGTGGTTACATTGCGATCTCGAGCGGTGCAATTACGCGCAATGCAAACGGAGGCGCCAATGGAACAACTAATTCTTATGGTCTCACTGAGTTTATTCCGAATGGTGCAACAAAAGGTGGAGCCGGATTACCAACGCAGTCAACCAATACCTTTCATTTTCTTACTTCAGTAGTTTATATTTGCCCCGGCACATCCACTACACTTTCATTTACGACAATCGGTACAGTTCCGCTTGGAACAATTTTTAATTGGTATACTGCGGCTGTTGGCGGAACTATAATTGGAACAGGGTCATCTTTTAACACACCTGTTTTAAATTCTGGACAAATTACTTATTACGTTGGGTCTTGTCCCGGCTCCGCTCGTTTTCCTATTCAGGTTCAGGTAGCAAGTGTTACCTCATCAATAAGTGCTACCACTGTTTGTAGTGGATCGTCAACTATTTTTACCGGAGGCGGGAGCTCAAGCGGTGGAGCAATTACTAATTGGGCATGGAACTATGGTAATGGCGTTACAGCTTCTAGTCAAAGTCCAACCTATACATATCCTTCTTCCGGAAATTACACCGTTACACTTACAGTAACTGATGTGAATGCGTGTACGGCATCTGCAACACAGTCCGTAATTGTGAACCCAACGCCTATAATTAGTTTTGGCACTTCAATCACTTCAGGTTGTCTTCCCGTTAATGCTACATTTTCAAGTGCTACATCGAGTGCTACAAACTTCAGTTGGAATTTTGGAGATGGATCTGCAGCCTCAACATTATTAAGTCCGACTCATGCGTATACTTCAGTCGGTGTTTATTCAGTCACATTAACTGCTTCAAATACAAATTGTACGTCGACGTCTACTCAATCGAATTTAATTACTGTTAATGCGGTTCCTCATTCTTCTTTTTCAGCTCCGGCGACAACATGCTTAGGTGATGCAGTAAATTTATCTAATTTATCGGCTGCCAATGGGGCAACAATCTCTGGTTATAGCTGGAATTTTGGAGACGGATCATCATTATCAACTTCGACTAATCCATCGCATACATACTCACTGGCGGGAACCTACAACGTTACTCTTAACGCTATCTCTGCCGTTTGTTCAGACGACACTACAATTACAATTACAATTACTCAAGCCCCTATTGCTAATTTTTCCGCACCAACAATCATTGGCTGTACACCTTTCGTTGTAAATTTCACTAATACAACCACCAATTCACCATCATATAATTGGAATTTTGGAGACGGTAGTGTTGCATCTACAAGCACGAATCCGACACATAACTATTCCACACCCGGAATATACACTGTAACATTAATTGCAACACTCGGTACCTGTGCCGACACTGTTGCGAGAACAAACTATATTCAAGTTAAAGCAACACCAAAAGCATCTTTTACCAATAATGGTTCAGTGTGTTTGGGCGATAGCACAAGGCTTAGCAATTTTTCTACAGGTACAATAACATCTTACACGTGGGACTTTAACGATGGAATCGTTTTAACTACTGCCAATAGCGGAGGACAAAATCATTTGTACGCTGCAGCCGGTAGTTACACTGTACACCTTACAGTATCTTCATCCGGATGCTCACACGACACATCGATGGTTGTTAATGTTGCACCTGCTCCTGTTGTTAACTTCAGCACATCAACAATTTCCGGTTGTGGTTCATTGAATGCAAGCTTTTTAAATTCAACAACGGGTACACCTGTATACTCTTGGAATTTCGGTGATGGTTCAGCTGTAAGCTCAGCTTCAAGTCCCACGCATAATTATTCAACAAGTGGAACGTACACTGTTACATTGATTGCTACACAAGGCAGTTGCGCCGATACATTGCGTCGAACAAATTATATTACCGTTTATAATAATCCGTTGAGTAGTTTTTCTACTTCCTCGGTTTGTTTAGGCGACAGTTCTCGTTTCACCAATTTATCGAGTAGTAGTGTAGATCCGATTGTCAGTTACACGTGGAACTATGGTGATGGAAATTCGGCAACTACAACGGCGCCGCACCTGTATTCTTCAAGTGGAAGTTACAATGTGATATTAACTGTTGTCACTGCACATTGCAGCGACGACACAACAATTGTTTCAAGTGTTTCTCCCGGACCAATAACTAATTTCAGTACACCAATTACAAGCGGTTGCGGCTCCGTGAATGCAAGCTTTTTAAATTCAACAACCGGCACGCCGATATACTCTTGGAATTTCGGTGATGGTTCAGCTGTAAGTTCAGCTGCAAGTCCCACTCATAATTATCCAACAAGTGGAACGTACACTGTTACATTGATTGCTACACAGGGAAGTTGTGCGGACACATTACGTCGAACAAATTATATTACCGTTTATAATAATCCGTTGAGTAGTTTTTCTACTTCCTCGGTTTGTTTAGGCGACAGTTCTCGTTTCACCAATTTATCCAGTAGTAGTTTGGATCCGATTATCAGTTACACGTGGAACTATGGTGATGGAAATTCGGCAACTACAACGGCGCCGCACCTGTATTCTTCAAGTGGAAGTTACAATGTGATATTAACTGTTGTCACTGCACATTGCAGCGACGACACAACAATTGTTACAAGTGTTTCTCCCGGACCAATAACTAATTTCAGCACACCAATTACAAGCGGTTGCGGCTCCGTAAATGCAAGCTTTTTAAATTCAACAACCGGCACGCCGATATACTCTTGGAATTTCGGTGATGGTTCAGCTGTAAGTTCAGCTGCAAGTCCCACGCATAATTATTCAACAAGTGGAACGTACACCGTTACATTGATTGCTACACAAGGTAGTTGCGCTGATACATTGCGTCGAACAAATTATATTACAGTATATAGTCAACCGAAAGCATCTTTTTCTGTTAATCCTGTTTGCCAAGGAGACACTACACGATTTGTAGATCTTTCGCAGGGCAATGGTAGTACGATTAGTTCATACAACTGGAATTATGGTGATGGCAACTCTTCTCTATCTACGCTGTCGCATCTTTATTCCGCAAGTGGAACATATAATGTAATTCTAAATGTTGGAAACGCAAATTGCTTTGACGATACCACCATTACAGTAACGATCAATCCTTTTCCGGTTATCAATTTTTCTTCATCAGTAACAAGAGCTTGCGACAGTCTTACAACAGCATTCACAAATTCAACCAGTGGAGCAAGTTCTTACAATTGGAGTTTTGGTGATGGTACAACCTCAACAGATAACAACCCAACGCACACCTATTCTACTACCGGTCAGTTTTCCGTTCTCTTATCAGCAACTTCTACTTTCGGATGCACTGCGACTAAAGTTTACACAAATTTAATTTCTGTGAAGAGTACTCCTGTGCCTGTTTTTAGTTCGAATAAAACGGCTATATGTCCCGGTGATTGTATTTCATTTACAGATCAAACTATAGGTACCAATACTTCGTGGCAATGGCAGTTTAGAAATGGAAATCCTTCGGCTTCTTTCTCTACAAATCCGGCCTCAGTTTGTTACTCAACAATTGGAAATTATGATGTAACTCTTACTGTGTCGAATGGAAATTGTACCGCAACTACTGTAAAAACAGAAATGATTAAAGTCGTTAACTGCGGAGCAAAACCAACGGCTTCATTTGTTAGCAGCGATACAAATTTGTGCGGAGGTTCATGTATTTCATTTGTTGATCTTAGTCTAAATGCAACAAGCTGGCAATGGAAATTTCCGGGAGCTATTCCAACAACATCATCGATTGAGTCTCCGATTAATATTTGTTATTCAGCAGCCGGATCATATCCGGTAACGCTCATTGTGGGTAATACAACGGGTTATGATACTGTAAATGTTAGCTCGCTAATAAATGTAAGCTCTCCCCTGCCAATTCCTACATTTACTCAATCAGGAAATCTGTTAACCGCATCGTCGGGTTTAACATATCAATGGTACTATAACAACATTCCAATTTCAGGTGCAACGTCACAACAGTATACCGCTACACTTTCAGGGCCATACAGTGTGAAAGTATTTGATCGTAATGGTTGTTCGGCACAATCTGCACAATCGAATGTTTCTCTTGTTGGTATTGACGAATTGCAGGACGGCTTAACGTTCAGTGTTTTTCCGAATCCCGCGAATGAATTTATTACTATTCTTACAAGAGATTTTGTTGATGGAAAGGTTTTAGTTGAGTTGACCGATATTTTAGGACAACATTTAATTTCTATCACAGATAAAAATTGTTTATCGGGAACAGAATGGAAATTTGATGTTTCTTCTTTTTCAGCCGGAATTTATTTTATCAGAATAACGAATGATCATCGTGTTTGGAAGTCAGTGGTTGTAAAAAGCAATTAAAATTTCCCACTAAATCACCACATTTCTTACAGTTTTCCTTTGATGTCATTTACTAGCTGTTTTTGATGTATACAATTACGCCGTATTAGAGTATAATTTTTCAGACCAATTCTGTGATTTTGGTTTAGAGAAACACAATGAAGAAAATACGGAATTTATTCTGTTGTATTATTTTATTAAATAATGCACTATTTTTATTTAATGCATCTGCTCAAGATTCAATTCCTTTCTACAATATGTCGTTGGAGCAATTGATGAATGTAAATGTAATTGTAACCACCGACCAACCGATGCTTGCTCGAGAGTCGCCCGGAATAGTAACTGTAATTACCCAAGACGAAATATTTAAGTCCGGTGCTCATGATCTGCTCCAAGTGCTTGACATGGTTCCAGGTTTTGATTTTGGTGTAGACGTAGAAGGTGTAGTTGGAATTGGTGTAAGAGGTAATTGGGGTCATGAGGGAAAGGTTTTACTGTTGTGGGATGGCCTTGAATTAAATGAAGAACTTTTTTCTACACTGCAGTTTGGGGCACATTATCCTGTAGCTCAAATTAAGAAGATTGAAATTATACGAGGACCCGGCTCTGCAATGTATGGAGGTAACGCAGAGTTGGCTGTAATCAACGTCATCACGATTAACAATGACCTAAATGGTTTAATGGTTGATGGGCAATCGGCAGCGTATAGCAACTCCATTTCCTCGAGAGGAACAACAATTTGTTATGGAAAGAAAATCAAAGACGTACATTTTGGATTTTCAACATATCAAAATAGATCAAATAGAAGTGGTAACCGTTACATAGACAATTTTGGAAACTCCTACTCTATGTCTAATCTATCTGCAATAAATTCTCAGCAGTATAGAGTAGATTTTTCATTGAAGAAATTTAGCCTCATTGCCTTTTGCGATAATTACAAAATTTTACAAAGAGACGGCTACGATCAGGTTTATTCTCATGCTTACCGAAGCAAGTTTTTTAACTCTTCCATTAATGCGAAATACGAATTTTTTATTAACAAGTGGAAAATTCAACCTGGGTTTCGTTACAAATTTGAAAAGCCGTGGAATTCGGAAGAACAAATTGTGAGTGACGGATTTGAACCGTTTAATGTTCTGAGCAGCAAAACACTTTATTATATTAATTACTTCGTGAGTCCCTCCAAAGCGATAGATATTTCTGGAGGCTTTCAGTATTATAGTATTGTTGCACAGCAAGAATTGGATCAGATGTTGTTTAACAACGGGTTTAGTCAAATTCGTACTGATAGCTATGGAGGTTTTATTCAGGCGATAGCTAAAACAAAAATTGTCAATTTAGTTTTAGGAAGCAGATTTGTACATAATAGTTATTTCGGAAATTCATTTGTTCCTCGAGTAGGAATTACAAAAATAAGAGAGAAGTTCCACGTGAAAGTATTGTATAGTAAAGGATATCGAACACCTTCAATTGAGAATGTAAATTTAAATGATCTAATAAAACCGGAATACACTTCAGTAATTGAATTGGAGGCGGGGATTAAGGTTGGTCATCAATGCTATTTGACAACGAACTTGTATGACATATCCACTAAGGACCAGATCGTTTTCTTTTATGATATTTCAAATGACTGTGACGACTATAAGAATGTTTCGAAAGGGGGAACACGTGGGGTAGAAGTTGAATACAAGTGGAAGTCAAGAAAATGGTTTGCTGCTTTAAATTATGGATTTTATACCACTGCAGGACACACACTAATAAGCGAATATTCTGTACCGGGTTATAGTTCTATCAATCTTGCTTTTCCTTCTAGCAAAATTAATTTCAGTGCAAATTGGAAAGTAAATAATTCGCTTAGCGTGAGCCCTTCTGCAACTTTTATGTCAAAAAGATTTTCACAAGTAAATACTCCAGTTATTCATATAACAGAACACCCGGAAGTGATATACGCAAATATTAACTTCTCAATTGAAAATATTTTATTTCAAAGAATGACAGGGCAGTTTTCGATTATGAACATTTTCAATCAAGATGTTTATTATATACAACCATATAATAATAATCACGCACCGCTTCCGGGGCCGGGAAGGCAAATTCAAATTAGATTTAATTACCAATTAAGCAATAGATAATAAAGGCCATAAGGCGGATGAAAAAAGTGCAAGGGAAATATTTTATTGTGAAGCAGATCGTGTTAATACTCACGGTGTGCATGACATTCCTTTGTTCTTGTTTTGCTTTTGAAGGAAACGAGTACAATTTAAAGGCGATGTTTTTAGTAAATTTTACAAAATATTTTGAATGGCCAAATGAAAGTAATTCTTCCAATTTTATTATTGGTGTTATAGGAAGTAACGAGATTTACTCTTCTCTAGTTGAACTTAATTTGAAGAGCACGGCAGACGGAAAAACCATATTGGTTAAAAAAATTAGTAACGATATGAAAGACCAATGTAACATATTATTCATCGGAGAGTCGGAGAATAAAAAAATGGAAGAAGTGATCTTGAAGTATGGTGGGAAAGGCGTATTGGTGGTATCTGAAAACATGAATGGAAAAACAATGATCTCAGATATTAATCTTGTAAAAGAAGAAAATAAAATCCGGTTTGAATTGAATTTAGTTGATATTAAAAAAAGCGGAATAAAAATTTCAAGCAAACTAATTGAGTTATCAAAAAAAACTAAGCAATAATAATTTGACAAATGAAAAACCGTTCGTACAAAATTGATTTTGAAATTTACATAGTGTTCATAATTGTAATAGGCATTTCTGTGTTTAATGCCATTTATAGTTCGTTGAATATTTCAAAAAATCAAGAAGCTACCAGCAAAGTAATGATGGTAGATGTTCCTTCTCTGCAGTTATTGGAGAACATGAATTTGCTAATTATTAAGTCAAAAATGTATTCAACAAATTGGGTATATCTCCAGAGCAATAAGGAAGACAAGGAAATGCTGAAGTTGCTACAAGGGCTGGACTACCCGGCATTGAAAGGAAACATTAAAGTATTGATGAACGGCTGGAAAAAAAGAGAAGATATTGATTCTATGAATTATATTTTTGCTGAATTTGAAAAGCTAATGATTTATCAGTCGGATCTAATGCACACGTTAGTAAAATTTGAAGATTACAATGACGCATCGAAAGTGTTTCAAGCCGAAAGAATAGTTGAAAGGGAAATTCTACCACAAAGCGCCATTATAATAACTCAATTGAATAAATTATTATTGAAAAAAAGAACTGATGCCGAATTGGTTCATATAGAAATGTTAAACGGGTCTCGTCGGTTAATGTGGAGCGTATTAACAATTGCGATTTTAATTGTATTAGTAATTCTTATTGCTGCTTTCTATATGTCTAATCACATTATTGTACCAACGATGAAATTGAAAAATTTTATAGTTAAAATGGCTAAAGGAGAAGTGCCGGAACAATCGTTTTCTATACGAAGTAATGCTGTTGGGCAAATGACAGAAGCTGTTATAGTTTTAGCGGAAAGCATGAAAATGACAACACGTTTTGCTCATACAATTGGAGAAGGGAATTTATCTGCTGAATATCAGTTGCTGAGCGATAGCGATGAGCTTGGAAATGCATTGTTGCATATGAGAAATAATCTTAGAAAAGCAGATGAAGAAAATAAGCAGAGAAATTTGCTGTCGGCTAGAATAGAGCAGGTAAATGACATACTGAGGGAAAACACAGATGATATTTATAAATTAGCAGACGCGATTACATCTACCTTGGTTAAACAATTGAATGCTTGTAATGGAGGTTTATATTTGATAGAAGACTCAAACAGTATTAGTCAACGAAAAATATGTTTGTATGGAAGTTTTGGAATGGATGGTAAAGCAAAATCGATAATTCAAGATGGAGATGGATTAATTGGTCAAGCGATTAAAGATGGAGAGGTTTTGTATATGCAAGACGCGCCTAGTACTTATACATTTATTAGTAGTGGTTTAGGATGTTCTCCTGCAAATCAAATATTGATAATACCTTTGAAGCATCACGGTAAAGTTTATGGTGCAATTGAGCTTGCGGGTTTTGCGGCTTTTGAAAACTTTGAAATTGGATTTATTAAAAGTATAGGTGAAAGTATTGGGTCTACCATATCTTCGGTTATGGCGAATACGTTTACAAAGAAATTGCTTTCTGAAACACAAAAACAAGCTGAACAGTTACGGTTAAAAGAAGATGAGTTGGTGAAAGCTAATCAAGACCTTTCTTATCAGTCCGTTTTATTGCAAACATCAGAGGAGGAGTTAAAGAGAAGTAATATTGAGATGAAACACAAGGCAAGAGAACTAGAGCATAAAAATGAAGTTCTTGAACAGGCGCGAGAAGTGTTAAGTGTAAAGGCAAAAGAATTAGAATTGAATAACCGATATAAATCGGAGTTTCTAGCTAATATGTCGCACGAGTTGCGAACGCCTCTGAATAGTGTTTTGATCTTAGCTAAATTACTTGCAGAGAATAAGTACAAAAATTTGTCTGAAAAGCAAGAAGAATATGCAAGGGTAATTCATAAATCGGGAAATGATTTGTTATTGTTGATCAACGACATTTTGGACCTATCAAAAATTGAAGCGGGCAAAGTGGAGTTGATTCCTGAAATGACAGAAGTAGTTTCGATTAAATCAGATATTCAATCGTTATTTAGGGAGTTTGCGATTGATAAGAAGATTGATTTTGTGGTTGAAACGTTTTCAGGGGTGCCCGATTATTTTTTAACTGATAAAGTAAGGCTTGAGCAGATTATTAAAAACCTTCTTTCAAATGCGTTTAAGTTTACTCCTGCTAACGGTAACGTGACATTCAAAATTAAACTCGCGGATCCTGCTGTAGAATTTATGAAGAGCTCGTTGAGTAATTCTAATACTGTAATAGAGTTTTCTGTAACCGATACCGGAATAGGAATTCCGTTGGAGAAACAGGCATTAATTTTTGAAGCATTTCAACAAGCTGACGGTTCTACGAGCAGAAAGTATGGCGGAACAGGCTTAGGTTTGTCGATCAGTAAAATGCTAGTAGGGATGTTGGGTGGTGAAATGCAATTAAAAAGCGTGCAAGGAAAAGGAAGTACATTCTTTGTTTATCTTCCAATAACATTTTCGAATGAAATTGGAAAACAGTTTCCTGAAGCGATAAAACCAGAGATTCAAACTAAGGAAGAATTTGTATTTCCATTGGATGATAGGAACAATCTTAAGGAAAATGAGAGAGTGATTTTAATTGCGGAACGAGACATTATGGTGGCAAATGTTTTGTTAAATCTGGCGCATGATAAAAATTATAAAGCTATAATTGCAATTAACCAAAACGAGTTAATTGAACTTTCCGAAAAGTTTAAACCTGATGCGATATTAATTGACACGAATATAGCTATGGAAAACAGTACAGATTTTATAGATAGTATATCGGCGCAGAAAGAATTTGCTGATATACCGTTTCATATTCTTAGTCGAACTAATGAAGATTTTGAGAATAAAACTATTGGTGCTACCACTTATTTAAAAAAGCCTTTGGATAAACGAGATCTTGATGATGCGTTTTTTTCCATTGATAAAACGTTATCTAAGTTAGTTAAGAAAGTATTGATTGTAGAGGACATGGTGATCCATCAACAGATCCTTAAAAATTTAGTAGCTACACATTATTCCGACACCGATGTATTTATTGTTGGA
Source organism: Bacteroidota bacterium (assembly GCA_031367345.1). Taxonomy (GTDB): domain Bacteria; phylum Bacteroidota; class Bacteroidia; order AKYH767-A; family 2013-40CM-41-45; genus JADKIH01. Next base: position 39,176 of record JANLPR010000018.1, read on the forward strand.
GGAGTTATAGAAGCGAAAAACTTGTTGGATGTAACGGATTTCGATTGTATTATTTTGGATTTGGATTTAGGAAATGGTTCTGAAGAAGGGTGTGATTTACTGAAAAGTATAAAAGTGAATCGAAAAACGATGCACATCCCTGTAATTGTTTTTACCGGGTCTGATTTAGATAATATTTCAAGTGAAACGTTAGCGGGATTATCAGATGCTATTATTACAAAAGATAATCATGGTCTTGAACGGTTACTTAAAGAGACCGACGGTTTCTTGAATAAAATAAAGTTAGATCAACCAATAGTGCCAATTGAAAAGAAAGCGTATGACAATTTGGAAGGGAAGAAAATTCTTTTAGTAGATGATGATATGCGTAATATTTATGCTCTTACAAACATGTTAGAGAACAGAAAGATGATTGTGATATCCGCCACTAATGGCATTGAAGCTTTGGAGAAGCTGCAAAATGTTTCGGGAGTAGATATTGTATTGATGGATATTATGATGCCTGAAATGGACGGATACGAGGCTATAAAAAGAATTAGAGAGATGCAAAGGTTTAATGATATTCCTATAATCGCATTAACAGCTAAAGCAATGATTCAAGATAAGGAGAAGTGTATAGAAGCCGGCGCATCGGATTATATTTCAAAACCGGTGAATATGGATACTTTATCAGGATTGATTTATGAATGGTTAAATAAATAGAAATTTATTTGGTGACTGAAAAGCACGAGTAGATAGGAGTCACGCGTTTTTCCTAAGATAGAGATTGACATTATTTTTATAGTGATGCTAAAGGATTATAAGTATAGTGAAGTGTAAGATTTGAATTATAAAAGTACAAACGAGGCAGAGTAAATCACTTATTATTGTAAACACACATTTTTAATTATGGAACTAAAAACCCACACATCAGAAAAGTCGGAAGTTGTTTTGAAAGGACAATATGTAACTATTTTATTAGTTGATGATCGGCCGGAAAATTTAATATCACTAGAGAGTATGCTTGATTCTGAATACAGGAAGATCATTAAAGCAAACTCAGGTAATGAAGCTCTTAAATATGCATTGGAGAATGAAATAGCGCTTATATTGTTAGATGTGCAAATGCCGGATATGGATGGTTTTGAAGTGGCTCGTTTACTTAAGGAAAACTCAAGGACTAAAGACATCTCAATTATTTTTGTTACTGCTTTAAGCAAAGACGAGAAGTATACAATTCAAGGCTATGAAGAGGGGGCTGTTGATTATTTGCACAAGCCTTTAGATTATAATATTGTTCAGGCCAAGGTGAATGTATTTGAAAAGTTATACCTCCAGCAAAATGAATTAAAAGCCGCTAATGAGAAGTTGTCTAAAATTAATAAGCAACTTGATGAATTTGTTTATATCGTTTCACACGATCTAAAAGCGCCATTGAGAGGCTTGGCTAGTTTGGCAACATTTTTAGAAGAAGAAATTGGAGAGAATCCGAAAGAAGAAGTTGTTGATTTATTGACGATGATGAAAGGGCGAACGGTTAGGTTGCAGGGTTTGGTTGATGGTATTTTGCATTATTCTAGAATGGGGAATTCTAATTATACAAGGGAAAAGATTGACACTAAAGAGTTGATAAACAGTATAATAGATTTGTTAGCGCCTCCATCAAACATTCGTTTTGAAATTTCGGATCACCTTCCGGAGGTTGTGGGAGAGCGAATTAAGTTACACGAGGTCTTTCAAAATTTGATTAGCAACGGAATCAAGTACAATGATAAGGAAGAGGGTGTCATAAAGCTTGATCATCAAGAATTTCCAACTCATTTTGAGTTCAGTGTTTCTGATAATGGTATGGGTATCAAGGCAGAGCATTTTGAAAAGATATTTGGAATTTTTCAAACCTTAGTACCAAAAGATAAAGTTGAAAGTACAGGTATTGGTTTAACGATTGTCAAGAAGATAATTGAACAGCAGAATGGTTCAATTGATATAGCTTCAGAATATGGAAAGGGAACAACGTTTCGTTTTCGTTGGAATAAGTAGTAAATAATTGAATATCAATAAGAGCGAATAATATCACAAAAAATCTCTTGCCCACTATAAATGCTAAGCTTTAGCAAACACATAAATGACGCTTGAATATTTTTCAACGTCATTTTTTGCTTTAAGATTTGATTTTAATCCGGCTAGAAATGCACTGAACAATTTATTTTTATGATGTACATTTTTCTCTGTAAGCATAGAAACATAATAGCTATCGAATTTCATTGGGTACGATTTTACAAAAGTGAAATTATGTTTTATGAATAGTTGTTTGATTGAATTTGGTGAAAAGTGATAGAGATGGCGTGGAACATCATAGGCTGCCCAGTTTTTACCATAATGGTGTGCATCGGCAGAAGTGTAATTTGGAACAGCGATGATTACTTTTCCGCTTTGACTCAATAAACGATGCAACTCTCCTACTCTATCATTTAGGTGATGAACATGCTCTAGCACATGCCACATCGTAATTATGTCGAATGAAGCAGCAGCCAGAGTAGACAAATCTTCTTGTGACCCAATATTTAATTGAAAATTTCCGATAGATTGTTCTTTAGCCATTTCATTTGGTTCTATTCCACGAACAATCCAACCATTTTCTTTTGCAGCATTTAGAAATTCACCCGTTCCAGAGCCTATGTCGAGTAAGTTCCCTTTTTTGGAAAGGGCGTTTATCATTTTTACCTTCTTTTTGACTGAAAATTGTCTAACGAAGTGGTAAATTGAATTAATGACTCCTTTTTTTGAATTGCTATGGCTTACATAGTCGTCACTTTCATAATACTTAGCTATTTCTGATTCTTTTGGACGAGGGTTTGTAAATTGAAAACCGCACGACGAACAGGAAACGATTGTGAATTTTTCATGCGAAGCGGTGTAGTCCTCGCAAATCAGAACCGCTTGCGACTGTTTTCCTTCGCAAATAGGGCAAATTGATAAAATTTCCATATAATTATAGTTCCACGTGAAACATTAACGGGTCAAATAGACCATTAAAACAGAGATGTCGGATGGGGAAATCCCGCTAATTCTCGATGCTTGTCCTAGTGTGCTAGGCTTAATTGAAGTGAGCTTAATTCGGGCTTCCATCGACAAGGCCGACAAGGCATGATAGTTAAAGTCATCTTTTAGAAATGTTTCCTCCATTTTATTGAATCGTCCAACAATTTCATTCTCTTTTCCGATATAACCCTCGTATTTCATTGAAATCTCAGCTTGTTCGCTTGCATCGGCCCTTACTTCAACGGGTACACCATCAATAAATGCTTGTAATGGCCCTATTTTGGCTGAAATTTGATTTAAGGTAAGCTGCGGTCGTAAAACGATACCGGAAAGTTTCACTTTTTGTTTGAGCGTATCTGTTCCCGCCTCTTCCAATAATTCATTGATTTCCTCCGGGGAAACAGAATAGTTTTTTATAAAATCGATTATTTCTGAACTGTATTGAACCTTTTTATCAACCAAAGCAAGTCTTTCATCAGAAGCCAATCCTAATGCGTTTCCAAGAGGTGTTAATCTAATATCTGCATTATCTTGCCTTAAGAGTGTGCGATATTCGGCTCTGGAAGTAAACATTCGATATGGTTCATCGGTACCTTTTGTCACTAAATCATCTATTAACACTCCAATATAGGCATCAGATCTTTTTAAAACAAAAGAAGGCATTTCATTAATGCTTAAATGAGCATTGATTCCAGCCATTAAACCCTGGCAAGCCGCTTCTTCATAGCCTGTAGTCCCATTAATTTGACCGGCAAAAAATAAGTTAGATATCAATTTAGTTTCAAGAGTAAGCTTTAATTGCTGAGGCGGAAAGTAATCGTATTCGATAGCATAACCAGGACGAAACATCTTCGCTTTTTCAAAGCCCGGAATCATTCGCAAAGCTTTTGCTTGCACATCTTCCGGTAAAGACGTTGAAAATCCATTCAAATAGATTTCCACGGTATTCCATCCTTCTGGTTCGACAAATAATTGATGGCGCTCTTTATCGGCAAAGCGGTTAATCTTATCTTCAATCGAAGGACAATATCTAGGACCGATACCCTGAATTCGACCCGTGAACATGGGCGATTTCTCAAAACCTTCTTTTAGAATGTCGTGAACTTGATCATTTGTATATGTGATCCAGCAACAACGTTGTTTTTCAGGCAGCGGTGTTTCGAGAAAAGAAAAACGTCCGGGATTTTCATCGCCTTCTTGTACTTCCATTTTTGTATAATCTAGCGAACGCCCATCGATACGAGGAGGAGTGCCAGTTTTCATTCTTCCACTTTTAAAGCCCAGTTGAACGAGCTGTTCCGTTATTCCGGTTGCCGCCTTCTCCCCTGTTCTCCCTCCTCCAAAATTCTTTTCGCCAATATGAATAATACCATTTAAGAAAGTGCCATTTGTAAGAACTACAGCTTTGGCTCCAAATTCAATTCCCATACTGGTTCGAACACCAACAATAGTTTCATTGTTGATAATTAGAGAGTTAACCATGTCTTGCCAAAAATCCACATTGGGAGTTTGTTCCAACATATTCCTCCATTCCGTAGCAAATACCTGACGGTCATTTTGCGTACGCGGGCTCCACATAGCTTGACCTTTGGAACGATTGAGCATTCGAAACTGAATCATCGATTTATCGGAAACAATTCCGCTATAGCCCCCAAGTGCATCTATTTCTCTGACAATCTGACCTTTAGCTATACCGCCCATTGCCGGATTGCAACTCATTTGAGCAATTGTTTGCATATTCATGGTAATCAAAAGAACTTTAGATCCCATATTAGCAGCAGCAGCAGCAGCTTCACAACCGGCATGACCGGCTCCAACAACAATTACATCATAGTTTGCTTGCATTTTGCAAAGCTACTCTTTTTTGTACAAACCGTTGCAAGACACATTGATGGAGAAAGACTGTTAACATATATTGAACACGATCAATATATGTTAAAGTGCTTATTTAAAATTGTCTCATGTATTAATGAAAGAAGAGGGCGATTCATTGAGAGGAATCCAAAAATCTTTATACTTTTGCTCGCCCAATAAATTTTTGCTTGAGTAAGCACAACGTTCATAAAGTGTCGGCAGCAATGTTGCTCGTCACACTAGGTATCATCTACGGAGACATCGGTACATCGCCGCTCTACGTAATGAAAGCCATTATCGGAAAACAGCCGATTAATCCTGAAGTAGTTCTAGGTGGAATATCATGTATTTTCTGGACGCTTACTATTCAAACAACTTTTAAATATGTTATGCTCACTCTGAGAGCAGACAACAATGGTGAGGGAGGGATTTTTTCACTCTATGCATTGGTACGTCGTACCAAATTAAAATGGCTAATTGCACCGGCTATCATAGGAGGATCTGCACTTTTAGCAGATGGAATTATTACACCACCTATTTCTGTAGCCTCTGCCATAGAGGGATTACGAATTTATAATCCGGAAATTCCGACGGTTCCAATTGTTATAGCAATACTTACAGCCTTATTTTTTATTCAACAGTTCGGAACGAAGTTCGTGGGCAATTTTTTTGGACCGATCATGCTTGTATGGTTCAGTACGATTGCAACCATTGGTGTTTACAATCTAATTCAAGTTCCGGGAGTATTAAAAGCATTAAACCCTTATTACGCAATTCACCTTATCACACAATACCCCGGAGGATTCTGGTTGTTGGGCGCTGTCTTCTTGTGTACAACAGGTGCAGAGGCCTTGTATAGCGACCTGGGACATTGTGGGAGAAAGAACATCCGTATAACATGGGTCTTTGTAAAAACAGCATTGGTATTAAATTATTTTGGGCAAGCAGCATGGTTAATTCAGCGACAAGGCTCTTTGTTGGCAGAGAAAAATCCATTTTTTGAAATGATGCCACAGTGGTTTCTTATTCCTGGAATTGTAATTGCAACTGCGGCAGCGATAGTCGCTTCACAAGCCTTGATAAGTGGATCATTCACCTTAATTAATGAGGCGATCCGACTTAATTTTTGGCCTAAGGTTCGTGTAGTTTATCCAACCGATATGCGCGGACAACTTTATGTGCCATCTGTAAATTGGGTATTGCTTTTAGGGTGTATAGGCATCACATTATTTTTCAGAGAGTCGAGTGGGATGGAAGCAGCATACGGATTAGCAATCATTATAACGATGTTAAGCACAACCATACTCTTAGCTTACTACTTGTATTTGCGACGTGTATCACCGGTGTTCATCTTTTTTGTTTTGTGTTTATTTTTATCTGTGGAACTTTCTTTCCTCGTTGCCAATTTAGAGAAATTCCCACACGGTGGATGGCTAACATTATTAATTGCTTTGGGACTGATTGCACAAATGTGGGGATGGTATGCAGCGAGAAAAATTCGAAATCGATTTGTGGAGTTTGTGAAACTGAAAGACTATTTGAATTTACTTCGTGATTTGAGTCATGATTTTTCAATTCCAAAATACGCAACACATCTTGTTTATTTAACAAGTGCGAATATTTCTGATGAGATAGAAGCAAAGGTTATTTATTCTATTTTACAAAAGCAACCTAAGCGAGCCGATATGTATTGGTTTGTGCACGTCGATGTAATGGATGAACCATACACAATGGAGTACAAAGTAATTGAATTAATCAAAGGAAATATTATTCGTATCGATTTCAGATTAGGGTTCCGTGTAGAGCCTAGGATCAACTTGATGTTCAGAAAAGTTGTGGAAGACATGGTTAAAAATTTCGAAGTGGACATTACTTCTCGTTATGAATCGCTTGGAAGAAAAAATTTAATTGGAGATTTTCGATTTGTGGTGATGGAGAAATTCCTTAGCTATGAAAACGAGCTACCATTTTATGAAAAAATTATTTTGGACTTTTACTTCTTTTTTAAACATGTGTCATTGTCGGAAGAACGTGCATTTGGTTTAGATACCAGTAGCGTTTCTATAGAAAAAGTTCCAATGATCGTAAATCCGGTTGGCGAAGTAAATTTGAGAAGAGTTTAACTATTGTTTTGTTGTTAATCCGAGCAACACTTTTATTTTATTAATTTCTACACTATGTCATTAGCTGCAAAAAACCCGAAAGATTCGTTGACCATTACAACAGAGCTTGTGTTACCAAACGATACAAATACGTTAGGAAATTTAATGGGAGGAAAGTTATTGCATTGGATGGACATTACTTCCGCTATTTCGGCGCATCGCCATTGTGGCAGAATTGTAGTAACGGCAAGCGTCAACAATGTTAGTTTTAATCAACCAATCAAGTTAGGGGAAATTGTAACGTTGCATGCAAAAGTTTCCCGCGCATTTAGTTCATCGATGGAAGTTTTTATTGATGTGTGGGTAGAGAATAATGCAAGTGGACAAAAGAAAAAATGCAATGAAGCGATTTATACATTTGTAGCTGTCGATCAGTTGGGAAGTCCAATTCATGTACCGGCGATTGTTCCTGAAACAGAAGAAGAACAACAGCGTTTTGATAGTGCATTGCGAAGAAGACAGCTTTCGCTTATATTAGCAGGTAAAATGAAACCGGCCGATGCAACAGAATTGAAACGGTTATTTGAGTAGTATTTTTTAAAAATAATGTTTAAATTTAATTATAGACAATTTTCTAAAAGGTAAAATTATGTCGAAGAAAATATTTGTTAATCTAGCAGTCAAAGACCTAAACAAGTCGATTGAGTTTTTTACAAAGCTTGGCTTTACATTTAATCCACAGTTTACCGACGACAAAGCAACCTGTATGATTATTGCAGAGGATATATTTGCGATGTTATTAGTGGACCAGTTTTTCAAAAGTTTTATAGATACAGAAATTTGCGATACTAAAAAAAGCACAGAGGTTTTAGTTGCGCTTTCGTTTGATAGTAGAGAAGAGGTAAATGAGATGTACGACAAAGCCATAACAAATGGAGGCAAGCAGCAGCGAGAACATCAAGAGATGGGCTGGATGCTGCAAAAAAGTTTTAAAGACTTGGATGGTCACATTTGGGAAATGATTTTTATGGACGTTGAGGCTATGCCTAAGAATTGAATTTGACGAAGAAATTTCAAATTGGCAATTATTCTATAAAAAGAACGTTAGTACAAGATAAGGGCGTTAAATTTAAAAACACATAGCTGAGACTGTAAATTGAAAAGAACAACAACAATCTTTTTATTATTTTTTTATTCATTCGGGATAATCTGTTTGCCGATGGGCGACTTTGCTGTTATGCAAGATTTGCCTGAGATGTATCGTCATTGCAAATTTACGGAGGACAAAGACATGACACCGATCGATTTTTTTACTGATCACTTATTGAATATAGATGGAATGTTCGACAAGCATGATAAAAATGATGAGCAGAAGCCACATCAAACTTTACCGGGAATTCATCAAAGTCATTCTAGTTTTTGTTTTCTTCCGATAGGTAAAAACAATTTCAGGAAAGAGATAGTAGTGAATAAAACAAGGACTAACAAGAACGAGGATTTTTTTCAGTCAGAAGTAATAACAAAAATTTTCAGGCCGCCGATTGGAGTTTAGTAAAATCAATTTGAATTTATTATTCCAATCAAAAACAATAAACAAAAAATGAAAAACATATTTTTAGTTGCAATAGCTATTGTTGTTACATACACAATCAGCATTGCCCAAACAAAAACACCGGTAGCGGTTTCGTCTGCCTTTGCAAGTAAATTTCCCGGAGCAACAAAAGTAAAGTGGGGAAAAGAAGGCGCTCACGAGTTTGAAGCAGAATTTGAGATGGCCGGAATGAAGAACTCTGCAAACTATAGCGAAGATGGAAAATGGCTTGAGACAGAAACGGGAATAAAATACGAGTCGTTACCCGAAAAAGTTCGTATGGCATTTGAGAAATCGCATAAGTCATCGGAAGTAAAAGAAACCTCGAGCATAGAAACATCGAAAGGCAGAAGTTTTTATGAGATAGAAATAAAGCAAGGAATAAAAACAGTAGAGCTGTTTTATTCGGCCGATGGAGCGTCAGTGAAGGAGTAAAATTAAGAGTAAAATTAGAAGGGAGCAACTCAATCAAGAGTTGCTCCCTTTTTTATTGGATGAGCTGTTGATTTTTATTTTCATTCAAATTAATTGATCCATTCCGGCATTTACGCCAGCGGCTGTTAATGATTCTATGTCGACACCAAAAAGACTATTTCCTGTTCGACTAACAGTTACACTCATATTATAAACTTGGCCGGGAATATATTGAAAGGCGGTCATCGTTGGTGCTTGGATAGAAATTGATCCACCGCCTGTATTAAGAGTAAAATCGCCAAGGCAAGTTGTTCAAGTCGTTTCGCCGGGAGCGGCAGTCTTTCCGGCTTTTCCATTATCAGTTAAAATACTACTTGTGAGAGTAGCAATAACGACAATTGGCATTAAAGAGAGTAGGATTTTTTCTAACATAGGTTTTTGAATTTGGTGGGAATTAGAACATAATGGTAGTCGCAGATAATTATAAATGATTTCGAGTAATTAAGATTTTGCGTTTCAAAACACAATTGAAAATCATTTGATGGATGCAATCAACAATGTAAATCTGAAAGTAAAATGATGTATAAATGCAAAAGAGATTTGAAAAATAAAAGTTATAGTCTATTCAAATTCATAGGAGAATTTTTTAAAAAAACGTGTAAAACAATTGATCATTGCGAATGATTGCAATATTTATCGGATAAAATCAATTAAGAACCAATAAGCATTTGCTCAAAAAATAAAAACCTTGATTAAAATAAGGGAGGATGAAAGGTGAAAGCAAGAGGAAACGGTTTTTTATCAAAATCAATTTAATGGAAAATATAGCCGGTCAGAGATCGAAAGTCACGGGTTGGTTTAGACCGATTCATCAATTCTACATAGTTGGAATCAAGGTCTTTTCGCTACATTTGTGCAAACGGATAATTATAATGAAAAAAGCATTACTTATTTTAACCATTATTTTTTCAGCCACAGTAGTATTTGGGCAAGCGACGAAATATAAAAAAGTGAAGATATGGTTCGATGGAAAATCGACGGATAAATTATCGAATGCCGGGGTTGATCTTTTAGAAGGTGATTATCGCAAAGGTGTTTGGTTTGTTTCAGATTTTAGCGAAAGAGAAATTGAAAAAATAAATCAAGCCGGATATAGAACAGAAATATTAGCAGCTGACGCACAGAAGTTCTATCAAGATCGGCTAGCTAATAAATCAAGTGAGCGTATTTCAAGTGTAACGGGCTGTGGAAATGCAAGTAGTCTATCCTATGTAACACCAAACCATTTTTATTTAGGTGGAATGGGGGGATATTTTCAGTACGCTCAATTATTGAATATTCTTGATTCAATGCAATTATTATATCCCAATTTAATAACATTAAAGTCAAGTATAGATCAGGCGAATCCTACTATAGAGGGAAGACAAATTTTTTACGTGAAGATATCAGACAATCCGAATATTCACGAATCGGAGCCGGAGGTTTTATATACTGCAGTTCATCATGCACGTGAGCCTGAGTCGATGTCGCAGTTGGTTTTTTATATGTGGTACTTATTGGAAAATTATTCAACCGATACGACGATCAGAAACTTGGTTGACAATACAGAGATGTATTTTATTCCTTGCATTAATCCTGACGGATATATTTACAATGAAACGACAGATCCGAATGGAGGAGGTTTATGGAGAAAAAACCGTAGAGACAATTTAGATGGTGAGTTTGGAGTGGATTTGAATCGTAATTATGGTTATGAGTGGGCGTATGACGACACAGGTTCATCGCCTCTTACAAGTTCGAATACATACAGAGGAACAATTGATTTTTCAGAACCGGAAACGCAAGCGATAAGAACCTTTACAAATGCACATCAGTTTAAACTGGCGCTGAACTATCATACTTATGGAAATCATTTAGTGCAATCGTGGGGCTACTTGAGAGATTATTATCCGGTTGATTCTGTTCAGTATTATTTATATGGACATGCCATTGCAGAAAAAAACAATTATCATGTTGGAACGCCGAATCAGACGGTGAATTATGTTGTGAATGGAGGCTCAGATGATTGGATGTATGGCGATGTAAGTGGGAAGCCAAAAGTTTTTGCGTGGACGCCGGAGGTTGGAACAAGTAACGATGGATTTTGGCCGGCGATAAATAGAATTATCCCTTTGTGCAATGATAATATGTTTGCAAATATAACAATGGCTCGATTAGCAGGGCGCTATGGAAAAGCATATACAACACCAGCATCGTATATTGCACAAACGACAAACAGTTTAGTGTATGACTTTCGATTGTTGGGATTAGATACTTCAGGAAATTTTACTGTATCGTTAATTCCAATTTCGATGAATATAATCAGTGTAGGAGCGCCTCACATTTATTCAGGTTTAAATTTATTGCAACTTGTTCACGATTCCATTGATTACAATTTAGATCCATCGATTAACAATGGCGACATTTTAACTTTTGCACTATCGGTGAATAATGGATTGTATACTGTTATAGATACATTCACACAATATTATGGAATTCCAATTCCAACAATTGTTGACGATGCATCTAATTTGAACAACTGGAATTCATCTACCGCGTGGGGAACAACAACTGAAGATTTTGTTTCGCCATCAACATCTATTACAGACTCGCCATTCAATACATATATTAATAATGGAAGTTCAGATATTGTGTTGGCGAATGTAGTAGACCTGACCGCCGCCATAAGAGCGAAAGTTTCATTTAATGCAAAGTGGCAAATCGAAAAAGGATTTGACTATACAGCATTTCAAGCATCGGCAGATGGAGGTTTTACATGGACATCGCTTTGCGGAAAGTATACAAGTATAGGGACGGCCTCTCAATTGGTTAATGAGCCGCTATATGATGGAGATCAACCGACATGGGTACAAGAAGAAGTGGATCTGAATTCATTTATAGGACAAACGATTTTGTTGAGATTTATACTTACGAGCGATCAGTTTCAAGAGTTCGATGGATTTTATTTTGACGATTTAACAATCGAAACACTCTCGAGTAATATTGGCGGAACGGTATTAGTTCCCGGAGTTTTTATTTCGGGTGCATCACCAAATCCGACGTCGAGTAAATCGTTGATTAACTTTACTAATAGTAAGAAAGGCGATATGTTTGAGTTGTATAATTCTTTCGGGCAAATTGTTCTAAGAAAAGAAATTGGAACCAGCAATGGATCGATTGAAATATCGACAGAGGATTTGAGTGGAGGAATGTTTACATATTTCATTCGTCAAAAAGACGGGGGAAGAAGTAAAGTTTTAAAGTTGATGGTTAGTAAGTAAGTAAGTAAGTTGTGAGTAGAGATTGGTGAGTAAGAAAAGTCAAGGGTTAGCGGTCAACAACAGAAAATGTTTTGATTCCTACTTTCTAGTAAGTAAGTTGTGAGTAGTGATTGGTGAGTAAAAAAAGTTAAGGGTTAGAGGTCAAAGGTCAACAACATAGAAAATGTTTTGATTCCTACTTTCTAGTAAGTAAGTTGTGAGTAGTGATTGGTGAGTAAGAAAAGTCAAGGGTTAGCGGTCAACAACAGAAAATGTTTTGATCCCTACTTTCCGTTTTTCTAGTGAGTAAGTTGTGAGTAGTGATTGGTGAGTAGGAAAGTCAAGGGTTAGAGGTCAAAAGTCAACAATAGAAAATGTTTTGATTCCTACTTTCCGTTTTTCTAGTAAGTAAGTTGTGAGTAGAGATTGGTGAGTAAAAAGTCAAACAGTAAATGATCGATTAACCCTGACCTAAACTTCTTACTTTATACTTTATACTTCTTACCTTAGTCTTTTTACTTCCCTTTATTCAGCTACCACTTTAGTTACATCAATTTCATTCATACATTTAAAATGACCTTTAGGGCATTTTTGAAAACCGATTTTAGAGCACGGGCGGCAGGAAAGATTTTTTACTTCTACAATGATGCTATTTGAATGTAGAGTAGAAGGGAGGTAAGGCGACATTCCAAATTCAGGGATCGTATTTCCCCAGATAGAAATTATTTTTTTTCGAAAAGCTGCGGCAATGTGCATCATACCCGTGTCATGAGTAATGACATGGTGAGCGTGTTTGATGACAGCGGCAGATTCATTTATTTTAAAGAAACCACAACCATTAAAGACCGGAACATTGAAGTGGCTAATTAGATCGAGACTTTTGTTGAGGTCTTCTTTTCCACCGAGAATAACTATAGGCAACTTCAATTTACCGGCAATAGAAATCATTTTATTAAGGGGAAGTTGTTTAGTGGCATGTTGAGCACCGATTGCCCAAGCAATATAATCTCCGTGAAATTCTGTCGGCAAATTTTGTATTATTTTTTCATCATCCGGTGAAATAAAATAATCCAATCCTTCGTCATCATTTATTATTCCGAAAGAAGAAATAGTTTCAAGATAACGATCAACGATGTGTTTTTTGGGTAGACGATTTATTTTCAAATTAACGATCAGCCATTTTTCGATATTGAGTTTGTTAAATGAAAATGATTTTGCTTTGAGTGCCCGTTTGATTTTTAGTGAACGAAGATTATGATGCAGATCGATTACATAATCGTACTTTTCTTTTTTTAGTGATAGAATTATTTCATCTATTGAATCGTCGAAAAATAAATTTTTGTTGATGTAAGGGTTGTTCTCAATAACAGGTGCAAATTTATTTCGAGTTAGAAAATGAATCTCTGCTTCCGGAAAATGCTTTCTTAGACATCTAATTACAGGAGAAGTAAGGACGATATCGCCAATAGAAGAAAATCGCAGTATAAGAAATTTCATCCGTTAAAATAGTATTTTTGCACTGTAAAGAACGGTGCAAAGATAGTCTTCGCCCGATAATATAAAAGATGATAATCACCGACACTCATACACATTTATATTCAGAAGAATTCGACGGAGTGCGCGACCAACTGATAGCAGATGCTATAACTCAAGGAGTAGAACGCTTTTTTCTGCCAAATATTGACAGTTCATCCATTGAGCCAATGTTAGAAGTAGAGCGAAACTATCCGGAAAAAGTATTTTTGATGATGGGTTTACATCCATGCTATGTAAAAGAAAACTGGAAAGCGGAGTTGTCGGTAGTTGAACAGTGGTTAGAGAAGCGGAAGTTCGTCGCAATCGGAGAAATAGGGATAGATCTTTATTGGGATAAAACATTTTTTGAAGAACAGAAAAAAGCATTTGCATATCAGATTGAGTTGGCGAACGACAGAAAATTGCCGATCGTGATACACACCCGGAATTCTTTTGATGAAACAGTTGAGATTTTGAAGTCAACAAAGAAGACGGCCCCACAAGGCATCTTTCATTGTTTTTCAGGAAACGAAGAACAGGCACAGCAAGTAATTGACTTGGGATTTAAGTTAGGAATAGGAGGAGTTGTTACGTTTAAAAATAGTGGAGTTGATAAAGCCATTGCTAATATTGATTTAGAACATATAGTTTTAGAAACCGATGCGCCGTATCTTGCACCTGTGCCATACCGGGGTAAGCGAAACGATCCGGCATACATTTTAAAAGTTGCAGAAAAAATATCTGACATTAAAGGATGTTCGTTAATGGAAGTTGCGCGAATCACGACAGAAAATTCAATAAAAATATTTGGGTGCTAACAGCGGAAATAAAAACGCGATGAAAAAAAGAGTATTAATTATTTATACAGGTGGAACCATAGGAATGATCCGCGATGAGAAAACGCGAGCATTGATACCATTTAATTTTCGTTCGATCACCGATCAGATTCCTGAGTTAAAGCATTTGAATTGTAAGATAGCATTTCATGCATCGCATCGACCGATCGATTCGTCTGATGTCCTTCCTGTATTTTGGGAAGAGTTGGCTTCTATCATTGAAAAAAAATATAATCAATACGATGGCTTTGTAATATTGCATGGAACAGATACTATGGCTTATACTGCATCTGCATTAAGTTATATGCTGGAGAATTTATCGAAACCGGTGATACTTACCGGGTCACAACTTCCACTGGGAGTAATACGAACGGATGCAAAAAGAAATTTGATTACGAGTATAGAAATTGCGAGTTCGGGTACGGTCGTTCCTGAAGTTTGTATTTATTTTAATAGTCAGTTGTTGCGAGGAAATAGGTCAGAGAAAATAACAAGCAGTAAATTCGATGCATTTCATAGTGTGAACTATCCGGTGTTAGCTGAAGCAGGGGTGGAAATGATTTTTAACAAAAATGTGATATTGACAAAACCAACGAAAAAGCTAAAAGTGCACAATGGTTTTGATACAAATGTTTTAATTGTAAAAATATTTCCAGGGCTATTGCCAAAAGTTATTGATGCATTTGGAAATATTGAAGGGATTCGTGGAGTAATATTGGAAACATATGGTAGTGGGAATGCGCCATCAACAAAATTATTTTTAGCAAGTGTGGAGCGATTAATCAAAAAAGGAATTGTGGTAGTGAATGTTTCACAGTGTAGTGGAGGTGCGGTTGATCAGAGTAAGTATGAGACGGGAATTGGATTGCGAAATATTGGAGTAGTGAGTGGAGATGATATAACCACCGACGCAGCAGTTACGAAGTTGATGTTTTTATTAGCAAGGAAGACAACACGAAGAGAAGTTGAGTCGGGAATGAAGAAAGTGATAAGTGGTGAAATGAGAGGAGCTTGAAGAGTAACCGGCTAAAAGGAGAGCAAGAGTTGATAGCGGTTTTTTAGTTGAGAAGCATTTAAAGTTTTATTATATGCGGAGAGTTATTACATTTTAAACAAGAGGCAATTGAAGCGAGGCGACAGATTTTTGTTGAGAAGCATTTAAAGTTTTAATATATGCGGAGAGTTGCTTCAATCCGGTAATAATTTTGCCAGATATTATTTTTCTTAAATAGATTCGTGGAGAATAAATATTTAAGAAAATAAAATCAAATGTCATACGTAAGAATTTGGGTGCATGTAGTGTTTTCTACAAAGTATCGAAAGCCGTTTCTCAACGACTCTATAAGGGGGAAAGTGTTCAGTCATATTATCGACAATTGTAGGGAGAAAGAAATTTACCTAAGAAATGTTAACGGGTATTTTGATCATGCGCATTGTTTATTGTCGCTAGGAAGCGAGCAGTCGATTTCAAAAGTTGTTAATTTAATAAAAGGAGAATCTTCTTTTTGGATAAATAAAAATAAGTTAGTTGCAGACAAATTCAAATGGCAGAATGATTTTTGGGCAGTCTCAGTTAGTGAGTCGCAAGTTGAAAGAGTTGCTAACTACATAAATAATCAGGAGGCACACCATTCAAAAAAAACATTTAATGATGAGTTGGATGAGCTTGTGAGATTGTATGGATTTAAAAAGGTTGATTAATTTTTCTTTCTTTCCCCGTGCCTGAAGGCACGGGGAATAAAGTGGGGATTGTTTTCTTCTTTGTGCCTAAAGGCACGGGGAATGAAGGCTTCCCAGTGCCTGAAGGCACAGGGAATAAAGTGGGATTATTTTCTTCTTTGTGCCTGAAGGCACAGGGAATAAAGTGGGGATTACTTTCTTGCCAGTGCCTTCAGGCACTGTGATTAAAAAAAGAGATTTAGGCTGACACACTCTGATAATTTCCTAGAACAGTGTCTAGGATTTCATGAACATCAGTTTCAGTAGGAGCGGTAACCATTTGCATTCGGAAATCTTTGAAGTGATCGAGGCCTTTAAAATAATTTGAATAGTGGCGTCGCATTTCGAAGATGCCGAGTTTGGGACCTTTCCATTCGACAGATTTCTGTAAGTGCGTGCGACAAACCTCTACCCGATTTTCGATTGTCGGGAAAGGAAGCATCTCACCTGTTTTCATAAAATGTTTTATCTCTCGAAAGATCCATGGGTAACCAATACTAGCACGACCAATCATTACTCCATCTACACCATAACGGTTTCTCATCTCGATCGCTTTTTGAGGAGAGTCAACATCACCATTTCCGAAAATTGGAATATGAATGCGTTGATTGTTTTTTACTTTGCCGATCAGATCCCATTCAGCAGGTCCTTTATACATTTGTTTACGAGTACGACCATGAATAGAAAGCGCTTTTATACCGATGTCTTGAAGACGTTCGGCCACTTCCATAATGTTGAGTGTATTTTCATCCCAACCAAGACGCGTTTTTACAGTGACAGGAAGTTTTACTGCTTTCACAATTTCTTCTGTCATCTTCACCATTTTCGGAATATCTTGAAGAAGTGCTGCACCGGCACCTTTGCAAGCCACAGCTTTTACAGGACAGCCGTAATTAATATCGATCAGATTAGGTTGGGCTGCTTCGGCGATAATAGCTGCTTCGATCATTGATCCAATTTCTCCACCGAATAGTTGAATGCCAATTGGACGTTCATACTCGAAAATGTCTAGCTTCACACGACTTTTAGCAGCATCGCGAATAAGACCTTCACTAGAAATAAATTCAGTGTACATCATATCCGCTCCATATTTTTTACAGACATAACGGAACGGAGGATCACTCACATCTTCCATTGGTGCAAGGAGGAGAGGGAATTCGCCTAATTCTATGTCAGCAATTTTTACCATTGTTTATTTATTCGTGCAGACATTTATTCTGCATTTTTCAAATCGTTGAACCAACACATTCATTAATTTTTGTGTTTGTATTTAACAACGAGTTTAAGTTGTTTTCAAAAGGAGATTTTTTTGGAAGAGTCGATAGTTTTATAAAATCAAGTGCTAAATTTTTAGCAGGAATTGATGATAAAACATGGTACTAAAACCCCACAAAGGATTACTTTTGTTCGGCAAAAATAAAGTAAATAGATGATGAAGGCAATTTGGGAGAAAAATACTCCATATTCTCAGTTTTTGATCACCGTTGGCGTGATTTTGTTGCTTGCGGTGGCATTTACAGTGGTTAGTATGGTGGTGGCAACGGCTGCTTTTGGCTTAAGTATGACAGAACTGACCGTTGTTTTGAACGATATGAATTCACCATTAGCATTGCCGATCTTGAGAATGATCCAGACATTTTCGGCCATTGGTACTTTTATTTTGCCACCATTTGTAATTGCTTATTTATTTAGCGAACGACCTATTCATTATTTAGGTTTGGATAGTAAACCCAAAGCGATCACTGCAATTTATGTTTTAGTTGCAATGATTGTGATAACACCGTTGATTAATTATTTAGGGGAGATGAATGCGCACTTACACTTACCGGGTTTTTTGAAAAGCGTAGAAGATTGGATGAGAGAATCGGAAGACAAGGCAGCGATGCTGACGAAAAAGTTTTTGGAGATGAGTACTACCAAGGATTTAGTTTTTAATTTATTTATGATTGGATTGCTTCCGGCAATAGGAGAAGAATTGGTATTTAGGGGAGTGGTGCAAAAAATATTTTCGCGTTGGTCAAAGAATGTTCATGTTGGAATATGGACAGCGGCTTTTCTTTTCAGTGCAATGCACATGCAGTTTTATGGATTTGTTCCACGGTTAATGTTGGGAGGATTGCTTGGATATTTATATGTATGGAGTGGAAGTTTGTGGCTACCTATATTGGCGCACTTTGTGAATAATGCGGGAGCGGTATTGATGACATATTTATTTCAGAACGGTGATTTAGGGGTAGACCCGGATAAGATAGGAGTGGAGAGTGATTTTGGGAGTGTGGCAATCAGTCTGGTTTTTGGAATACTATTGTTATGGCTCGTTTACAAAAAAGAAAGCAACAGAGTGTTAGAAGAAAATTACAGTGTAACAGAAAACTTTAATAACAATCGTTAGAAAAAAAATATGTTTCTTTGCGACCTGAAAAGTGGTGAACAGTAAATGGTAAGTAGTGTGTAAAATTATTAATTAATTTTTTACACATCATTTACTACACATACAAAAGGAGAGATGTCCGAGTGGCTGAAGGAGCACGCTTGGAAAGCGTGTGTGCACCAAAAGTGTACCGTGGGTTCGAATCCCACTCTCTCCGCCAAACCCTTTCGCCCATCTTCATTTTCTTTCATAAATCGCCTTTTTAGTAAAATTTATCACTTTTTGTTTTGTCGGTTTTTAACTTTTTTCTATATTTCGGATAGCACTGCGTCACCAAGCTAAAAAAGTGCGTCACCAAAATGGTCAGAGCATCATACTCCATCAAATTCTTTCTAAACAAGTCTAGAAATAAAGGAAACAGATTCAAAATTTTTGCACGAATTCATTATGCCCGAAAGAAGGCAGAATTGTTCACGCAATATTCTGTTGAAGAAACTGACTGGCTTGAAGAAAAAGAGCGCACTAAAAAAAACCTTCAGATCAATGCGCATCTTTCTGCACTTGAAACAGAAGTGCATGAAATAGTTCGCAAGCTTCGTGAAGAAAATAAAATCATTTCAGCGGCAACAATCAAGAATCTTCTGACACATAAAGAGAGTGCAACAACACATATTCTCCAATACTACGACACATGCATTGAAAGACTTGATGCAGCAAACGAAGTAGAAAAAGTAACTGTTGCAATGTATGGCTACTCAAAAGAAAGGCTCGCCGCATTTATAAAAGAAAAGAAAAAATCCAATGATTATCCGATTGAAAATATTGACTACAAATTTATTCAGGACTTCGATCTTTTTCTGTTGAATCAAAAAACATATAAAGGGGCGGAGGCGACACTCAAAAGAAATACTGCTTCCAAACATCACAGTAGGATAAGAACAATTTTAATTCGCGCACGCAAAGAAGGATTGATCGATAGAAATCCTTACGAAGAATTTAAGCTGAAAAAATCTCCCTCCAATCGTACTTATTTAACGCATGAAGAACTTGTCGCATTGATCAAGCACGACTTGGGTGATAATGCTAGTTTAAAAATAGTACGGGATGTTTTTATTTTTTCCGTTTACACAGGATTACGTTTTGTTGATGCGCAGCAACTCACAATG
>JANLPR010000074.1:0-4053 GCA_031367345.1 Bacteroidota bacterium
CGCTAAAGATTTCGCTTTGCGCCTAATAAATAGTAGTGAATTTTTTACTCACCAATTACTGCTCACTCCTCACTAAAAAAAATCGATTGCTTTTTCATCGAATCATAACTCCCATTTTATTAATGATTGGGATCATGGTAAAAAATTCCTCTTTGATACTTTCGGGGAGGAAAATATATTTTTTATCGTACATCTTATCATTTAAAAAGAAACTGATCCAAAATTCATTGTTTAATCCGAAAAGTTCTTCCATGATTGGTTCTATCTTTCCATAGTCTTTTGCCGCCAAATTTTCAATCATGTGTCGCAGCAAACTTGTCTTTACGTCTCTTTCTTCAAAAATTCCGTAACCGACAGAACTGACAAGTACATTTGTAATATCGGCATCGTATAAATTTACGATATATACATTCCAAACCATTTCTCCTTCGTCTTCTTCACGAACAACGGCGACCACTATGTTTTCTACTGTTAATTGAGGAATATCTTTGAGCATAATTCTCCAAAGATAAATATTTAGTGGTTCAAAATCCGATATAAGTTGATAGATTCACCAACGTAACAATGTTAATTAATTATCGAAAATTGTGCGAGATAATTAAAAGACAATTCTATTTTTACATGCTATGAATCCATTGCTCCAAATCAAAGATCTCCACACCGAATTTACCACCGAAGAAGGGTTGGTGAAAGCTGTAAAGGGAATTAGCTTTGATCTGCTCGCAGGAGAAACGGTTGGCATAGTTGGCGAATCAGGTTCCGGAAAATCTGTGACGTCTCTCTCTATCATGCGTTTGTTGTCGGAAGCCGGAAAAATTGCACAAGGAGAAATTTTTTTTAACGACAAAAATAAAATCGTTGATCTCACCAAAATTTCCGAAGAAGAAATTCGTCAGTACCGAGGAAACGAAATAGCAATGATCTTTCAAGAGCCGATGACGTCTTTAAATCCGGTGATGAAATGTGGCGACCAAGTAGCTGAAGCATTAATCTTGCATAAAAAATTATCGAAGAAGGAAGCAAGAATTCAAACGATCGCATTATTCGAAAAAGTAAAACTTCCTCGTCCAGAACAGATGTACGATTCATATCCGCATCAAATTTCGGGTGGGCAAAAACAACGAGTAATGATAGCGATGGCAATAAGCTGCGATCCTTCAATATTAATTGCCGATGAACCTACTACTGCTCTTGACGTAACTGTTCAAGCCACAATATTAGAGTTGCTCCAACAACTTCAGAAAGAAAAAAATATGGGAATGCTTTTCATTACTCATGACCTTGGTGTAATCGCTGATATAGCCGACAAAGTTGTGGTGATGTACAAAGGAAAAGTTGTAGAAAGCGGAACAGTGAAACAAATTTTTAATTCACCAAAGCATCCTTATACCAAAGGTTTATTGGCTTGTCGTCCACCTTTACACCAACGCTTAAAAAAATTGCCGACGATTGTTGATTTTATGACGGAGAATCTGGACGGCACTTTTACAGAAATTTTCAAAAGCGTTGATGATAGTCGTAATTCATTTGTTGTAACTCAACAAGAAATTACAGAGCAGCGAAAAAATATTTACGCTCAACAACCGATACTTAAAGTTGAAAATCTTTGTACATGGTTTCCGATACGAAAAGGAATTTTCGGAAAAGTAAAAGAACACGTGAAGGCTGTTGATGATGTTTCATTTGATGTTTATCCGGGAGAAACGCTTGGCTTGGTTGGCGAATCGGGATGTGGAAAAACAACTTTAGGACGTTCCATAATTCGACTAGTAGAGCCAACAGATGGGAAAGTGATTTTCAAAGGAGAAGATTTTGCAAGTTTACATGGTTCGGTTCTACGAAAAATGCGAAAACATATTCAAATTATTTTTCAGGATCCGTATTCATCGTTGAATCCTCGAATGACAATTGGTCGTGCAATCATGGAGCCAATGCAAGTTCATAAATTACATAACAACGATACCGATCGAAAACGAAAAGTGATTGAGTTGCTTGAAAGAGTAAATTTAAACGCATCTCATTTTAATAGATATCCTCATGAGTTTAGTGGCGGACAACGTCAACGAATTTGTATAGCTCGTGCGCTTGCTCTACAACCGCAATTTATTATTTGTGATGAATCAGTTTCTGCCCTCGACGTTTCGATTCAGGCACAAGTATTAAATTTATTAAATGAATTGAAAAAGGATTTCAATTTTACTTATATTTTTATTTCTCACGATCTATCCGTGGTGAAGTTTATGAGTGACCGGATGATAGTAATGAATAAAGGAAAGATTGAAGAGATGGGTGATCCCGAACAAATTTATTATCATCCAAAATCGGAATATACAAAACGATTAATTGCTGCAATTCCAGGAACCGGAAAGTAGATTTTTGAAACAATTTTTTCTACCTTGCCCCACTCTTATACTATGAAATCAACAAAAAAATGGGCCGTTATTATTCCTATGGCCAATGAAGAACACGACTTTTATCCTTTCATTTCAGCCTTGCAAAAAGAGTTGGAAATGATAGGAAATGGGGTTGTTTTTCTAGTTGTCGATACTGTATCAAAAGATAAAACATTAGAGTTATGTCATAGATTATCAGAAAATGACAAACATTTTCATACAGTTTTCGCTCCTGAAAATAAAAACGTAGTTGATGCATATATTAGAGGTTATAAAGAGGCAATAAAAAATTCAGATGCTGAATATATTATTGAAATGGATGCGGGATTATCTCACGACCCAAGCGTATTGAAAACCTTCATCGAAAAATTAAATGCAGGGTATGAATGTGTATTTGGTTCACGTTTTATTGTAGGTGGCTCGATGGGTGATTCGCCGGCTAAGCGTCAGAGTCTATCAAAAACAGGAACTATACTTTCAAATGTGCTCTTAGGTACAAAACTAAAAGACATGACCTCCGGTTATCAAGGGTTTCAGAGATCAGTAGTTGAAAAATTTGCCGCTTATGAATTAATTTCAAAGGCACATTTTTATCAGACTGAATTGCGCTATCTATTAAGAAAATATAAGAGTATTGAAATTCCAATTCACTATCAAGCGCCAAGTCCGCGCGTATCAAAGAAAGCAATTACTAATTCAATTGAGACATTGTTATATTATTTCTGGCGAAGAATTACATTTAGACCTATATCGCTCTAATGGATAAAATAAAAAAAACGTTAGTGGTCACATCAATTGCAGCTCCTAATGACGTGTTGAAAGCACTTGCAAAAGGGGCGAGTGAAAACAATTTTGATTTTATTGTGATCGGAGATACTAAATCGCCGGTGAAATTTGATTTGCCCGGATGTCGTTTTGTTTCAATTGACGAACAAGAACAACTTGGTTTTCGTTTAGCAAAAATTCTTCCAAAGCGACATTACGCACGAAAAAACATTGGATATCTTTTAGCGAAAGATAATGATCTCATTATTGAAACTGATGACGATAATTTTCCTTACGCTAGTTTTTGGGAAGAAAGAAATAAAATACAAACTATAAACTCCACTGAAAATGCGGGCTGGGTAAATGTGTACAGTCATTTTTCAAAAGAGAACATTTGGCCGAGAGGATTTCCGCTACAACATCTCCAGAATTCCAAAGAGACGCAATTCAATTCTAAAGAAATTAATTGTCCCATTCAACAAGGCTTAGCCGACATTAATCCGGACGTCGATGCAATTTATCGTATGACGATGAAACTTCCATTTCGATTTGATCCTAATTCTCCAATTGCTTTGGGGAAAAATTCGTGGTCTCCTTTCAATAGTCAAAATACTACATGGTTTAAAGAAGCATTTATGTTATTGTATCTTCCTTCGTTTTGTTCATTTCGTATGACAGATATATGGAGAAGTTTTGTGGCACAACGAATAGCTTGGACTTGTAACTGGTCGGTGATGTATCATCAATCAACAGTATGGCAAGATCGCAACGATCATAGTTTAATTAAAGATTTTGAAGATGAAATACCGGGATATTTACACAATGAAAAAATTTGTTCAATGTTAGAAGACCTTGATCTAATTTCCGGAGAGAAAAACATTGCCGAAAATTTAAT
>JANLPR010000195.1:0-6619 GCA_031367345.1 Bacteroidota bacterium
TATTCCACTCGCAGGATTCGGCCATACAAAAACATTTTGTACTTGCACTTTCGGCACCGATGTAATTGATGTAACTATTGCCATCACTTCATTCGTTACAACTGCCGGATTAAAATCGAAAAATATATACGCTTTATTTCTGATCTCTGTTCCCATTCCTGTCCCGTCTTTTCTTCTCACTTTGAATTTCACAAAACCATGACTCAAACTTGCATTGCTCATGCTATCAATCAAATTTATTCCGGGTAAATTAAATCGCACAATTCCATTTGGCAAAAGCTGCGTCGTTACTGAATGACTCGATGAAATAAATTCAAAACTCGTTGCGTCTAAATTGCTGTCGAGCGTATCTAGCAAATAAATATCTTCTGCCACTGCATTTCCACTATTCTGAAAAAAGATGGTAAACGTAAACCAATGGTCAGATGTATCGACTGCTCCCGAAGGTGACATCAATTTTTCATTCGGGTCAAGCGAGTTCCTGATATCAAAACATGCAGCAATCGAATTATTCATCGGTCGCATATCGCCAAGCGATGGTGATATTGTTAAATGAAAACACACTTCATCATTTACTGTTGCCGTCGTGGAAACTTGCGTCATAATATTAAATGATTGCAACGGATCAATCAATGAAAAATCGGCGATGTCCCAATGAATTGTATCGTTGGAAATAGTTGTTGGCGTGAGTGCATTGGGCGCCGGAGCAAGATAACTGATCGGTCCACTCATCACCGCTTCCACAAATCCCGTTCCTTCGTAACACGACATTCCATTTTTTCCCAACGCATCGCCTGTGTTCAACAAAACTTTTCGAATGCGCCCCGGCCTAAAAAGTTGTTCGGGTGTTATACTTGTAGCAACCAAATCAAATCCACCACCCGGACAATTTAAACCGAAGTTCATTAATGAATCGGTGGAGTCGGCAACGGTTAATACTGATGTTAAAAATCCGGCTGCCGGACAAACAACAGGTGTTACGATAGAGGCACTGTCAAGATAAATTCTATATGTTCCGAGTCCCGCGCGGAACGAATAATTTCCGTAGGCATCGGTATAAAATTTTTGAATCTGAACACCGCTCGAATCTAAGATCACAGGAATGGAATGTAAATTTTCTTCCAGTGAGTTGTGGATGCAATCGGAATTAAAATCGTGAAATACATTTCCCGCAATGTTCCAATTCACTTCACACCCACTAGAAGGTTGACAAAGCGGTACTCCACTGATATCGGGAATTGCAGTTGTTGCAACTTGAATTACATTCGGAAAACATTGGATGTTTGTTCCTAGCCAATCAAAATAACCGATTTTGTGAATGGGAGGCAAACAGTTGATTGGGTTATCATTTATTTGCAAGTTCTCAAGAGAATCGGGTAGCGCCGGAAGACTAGTAAGATGATTGTGATAACAAATAAGTGTAATCAGCGTATTCGGCAGCGCAGGTAATTCGTGTAGCTGGTTGTTTGAACACCACAGATGCATAAGTGTTGGAGGAAGCGTCGGCAATGAATCAATTGGATTAGCATCACAACTGAACAATTCTAAACGAGATGGAAGCGAATCAATAAAAGTAACTCCATTAAAGGAACAAACTAAGACTCTTAAACTATCGGGAAGAGGTGGTATTGTGTCTATAGAATTTTGATTGTAATCTAAAAAATATAATGTACTTGGTATTGGAGGTAATTCAGTTAAAAAGTTGTGAAAACATTGCAACACTTCAAGAGTTGGTGATAGCATAGGTAAATCATGCAGCATGTTATCATATACATACAAGTTTTTTAAAGAATTAGGGAGCGCCGGTAAGTTTGTCAGCAGCGCATCATTGCACCCCAGCTCGTACAAATTTGGAGGGAGAGTCGGCAGATAGGTTATGGGATTAAAGCCACAACGAAACCAAAATAAGTTGATCGGTAAAGTTGGAAGAAATGTCAGATTGTTAAACATGCATTCAAATCTATAAAGTTGACTCGGTAATGCCGGTAAACTGTCCAACAAATTATTGCTGCAATTTAAATCCGTTAATTGTGTTGGAAGTGTTGGAAGGAATTGTAATTGGTTCTTTGAACAGTTTAAATTGGTTATTCCATTGGGAAGTTCGGGCAATCTAATCAAGCTATTGAAAAAACAATCTAAATATGTAAGTGTGTTTGGTAATTCCGGAAGTGT
Source organism: Bacteroidota bacterium (assembly GCA_031367345.1). GTDB lineage: Bacteria > Bacteroidota > Bacteroidia > AKYH767-A > 2013-40CM-41-45 > JADKIH01. The sequence continues at coordinate 2,173 of JANLPR010000195.1, forward strand.
GTCTAAAAAATTTCCACTACAGTCTAATGATTGTAACGATTTAAAATATTGTATCCCTTCTAAATTATAAATACCAAGCGTAGCACAGTTTAATGTGGTAATGGTATTTAGTGTCACACATGTTGTGTCCAACGAATCGCCTTGCATGCATGTGGCAAGTCCGTTGTTAATGATTACGCTTCTAAATGCACTATCCGGTATGTAAACAAATTGCGCTGAACAATTTCTAGTTAAAACTCCAAATGCCAACATTAACAGAAAATGCTTAAGTATTTTTTTGATCATAACTCAAAAGGTTTGAACCCAAAATTAGAATGGAAAGTTATCAATTTACGGCATACGTCCAAATTTTATTACGCGAATTGTTCACCGTTTTCGGCGAATTCTCTTCTTAAAAATTGACTGAACGCTTTTCAGTAGAAAAACAACGTCCGTATGGCACGCTCTTCATCAAAGCACAATTCTTCCAGGAAGTTCTATACCACTTTAAACGGCAACGACTACCAACTAAAAGCGCATTAATCATTATCAATTATTCATTATTCATTACTAATTGCCTTCCAAAAATTTCAATAAACAACTATTTTATTCTTCGAAGCATTTTTTCCTTGAATCAATTCGTAAAAATAAATTCCTTTTGATAATCCACTTGGGTCAATTTCCAAAGCTACATTCATCTCTTTCTGAAAAACACAATTACCTATTTCAGAAAAAAGTTTAACGGAAATATTTTCTGCTCCTACAGATTCAATATTTATTATTCCGGTGGTAGGATTTGGAAAAAGAAACAACGATGTCGTATTTCTATTTTCAGGAATAAAACTTGTAATAGAATTCAGCTTTGCAACAAACATATCGGATCGTATTTGCTTAAATAAATATCCGCATCGCCTTGATTTGATAATGTATCGCTAATAATTACAGAATTATAATAATAGATACCTGCTAAAAGTATATTGCCGTCTTTATCTATAGTCACACATTTGCTCTGATCAAAACTTTGATTGCCTTCTGCTTTTTAATTAATTCGATTGAGTGAATTTAAAATTTATTCCCTTGGCCTTTAGGCCAAGAGTAATTAAAATTATCTCATATTTTCATTACATGGGCCTTCAGGCCCATGTAATGAAAATTATTTATATTGCTCAAACGCCTTCTTATGTTCATCTTTTATCCTCTTTACCAACTTCGCCGGTGCTATTACTTTTAAATTTTTTCCATAAGAAAGCAATTCCATTACTAGATCATGCGTAATGTATAGTTTTAATTTTATCCTAAATTCTTTGCTATTACTAACAATCTCTTCCTGTTCATGATGAAGCGCCAATGTTTTAATGTATTTCCCTTGTACTGGGTCGAACGACAAAATAATCTCTTCCGGCTCCTCCGCATTCGGTGAAATAATTCCAAACGAATACCTGAATTGTTCCTCGATATTATATTCCTTCGGTAATTTAAATTTTCTATTAGTAATTTCCAGATCGGAAATTCTATCTAACCCAAATGTTTTAACAACATTGTCTTTTGTTTCCTTACCAAGAACATACCAACGATACTTAAACTCTTTTAATCCGTATGGTTCAAACTCGCGCGTCGTAATTTCTTCTTTCCAAAACTTTTCATATGAAAATTTTACAACAACTTTTTTCTTGATCGCCTGCAATAAAAGATAAAGATTGTCTGTTCCTTCCGGTCGTCGTTTTTCTAAATGAACAAATGGCGTTATGTCTTTTGCAATGTTTAAGGAGTTAAACATGTCAAACGCTTCTATCCTCCGCTGAAAATTCACATTGTCAACTTCCATGTTATCGATAAAATATCCTTTCTCTGATCGCGAATATTCTATGTTCACATTAAACGTATTTCTGATCTCTTTAATATCGCGCTGCAATGTTCGCAACGATAAACCAACAGTGAGTGTATCGTCTTGCATCTGCATAAAATCAAAATTGCTATCGAGATAACTCTTCAACTCTTCAAATGAAGCATACTTGCTTGCTTGCAGCTTTTTTACAATCAGCAAATAACGATATATGTAGCCGCGCTTCGACATAATTTAGTTTTGCTAAAGATAAGTGATTAGATCGTTCAAACTAATTACTCTAAGCGAAAATTATTTTTCATCAGATGCAGCTGGTACAATTCCGCACAGGCAAATGCATCGCTCAATGCTGTGTGTTGAGTAAATGGAATGTCGTGCGTTTTGCATAATGAGGCTAAATTGTCTTTATAAATTTTATATGTGCAATGTCCGGTATAAATTGGTGGTTTAATGTTGTAATATTCTAACGTCTGATTCAAACAATGGAAATCGAATGCAAATCCATTATGGGCAACCACATGCTGGTTTTCGATAAATGGTTTTATCCGACTCCATACGCGATCGAATGTAGGTGCCATTGCCGTCTTCTGTGGTGTTATACCATGTATTTCACTGAACCGGTCCCAGTAAAAATTCTTTGGCGGCTTTATCAATACTGCCAATCGATCTTTAATGTACCCGTTTTCAATTTTCACTAACCCAACTTGACACACACTCCAACGCTTTCCGTGTGCTGTTTCAAAATCAATGGCGGTAAACGATCTGCTCTCCGCATTAAATTTTTCAATTCCTGTTGTTGTTTCCATTGCTTGAAGATTTAATTGTTCATTAATACTATCAGTTATTATTTAGTGTCGTAAATCCAATCGGACATTTATTATTAGGCGCAAAATCTTTGTCCTCCTGATTATAAATTGCAGTTAATGTCATATCGGAATTAATTGTAGAAGTAAAACCTAATTTGTCAGACAACAGTTGCGCCTTTTTAATTTCTAGTTCTGTAAATTCATACTTCGCTATCAATCTTCCTTTGCGCAATAAAGCACTGTCAACTTTTGAAAGCGGTGTGTTGAAAGAACAAACGATCTGTATATTCAAACAATCGGAAAGAAGCCCGTCAGAAATATTCAAGAGCGCAGACACCGGCGAGCTACCGTCTTTCTCTCTGTCGACTACTATATTCTCTGCATCTTCAATCACAAAAACAGAATTCGGGTTGTCAATTAATATGGTTATCAACTCCGGATTGGTAATTAGTCCTGCCATATTGGGTGGAAGAAATATTACATTCTTTTTAATTTTAGCAATCAAATGTCTGATGTAAGACGTTTTTCCTGTGCCCGGTTTCCCATGAAGCAAAACCAGCCCTTTATCATTTGTTTTAGAAAGTCGCTTGATAATTATTTTATGTACTTCATTAAAATCATCGTTGTAGTTTTCGTGTATGTCGAATTTTTGCTTAGAGATGTCCATCTCTTTAAGACTAATACCAAACTGAGTGTTTACCAGCAAAGATATTTTTGGTTGATTTTGACCTTTCTTGTATTTGAACTTCCGAAATTCATTGATCACTTTTTCTACTTTCGTAAACTCTGTTTTACGAAATAGAAAACGAACAATCGATCTATTCGTATCTAGGTTCACCAACAGATCGTCGTGAATGAAATAAAAAATATCGTCAAGTTCCGGGTTTTCATTTCGAGTACTGTAATACCTCATGTCGTAATGCATATCTTGGATCTCATTTTTGTATGCATCAACAAACCACAAGTTTGCTTTTCGACAATCAATGTTTACCTCGTAAATTAAATTGGGAATGGAATTAAAATGGGCAACGAATAAATTAAACTCACTCAGATAAGATGATGTCCGCTCTGAAAAAACACTGTCTAAATTAGTCGGTGCAGATTTTTTTGCTGCCAACGCATTTCTTTGGAGCTCATGAAAAGAAAGATGAATGGGGTTCATAACAGAGTTGTTTAATTTTCTTAAACAAAAATACTCCGTATGGCGACAATCTGTGTCGCTCTAAAAAATAGATTAATAATTTCCGGGAAATTGCATTTATAAAATGTCTAGGCAGATTTAAACGGCTAGTACTTTTCAAAATTCACTATGGCATTTCCCACTTATCTTTTGCTTTGGCATCGGGAATTGTTTGCCATTGCATATTGGAAGGACAATCACACCCTCCCTTTTTTAATGGTACAATGTGATCAATTACATAACCATGGCGTCCATGCGGATAACCGGTTTGTTTTTTGAACTTATTCGTTGCGGAGCTGCTCCTAACAAATCGACCTCGCTGGTCGCGCTCTCTGGGATATGTTGATCGAGCTGTCCTAATTTTTGCTGGCGCAAAAGTTCTGCTACTTCGAGTATGCGCGCTCGTTCCACTTGGTGATGTGTAACTCGTTTTGTTCTCTTTATAACGCCTATCCGGAGAACCGTTTTTTCTATAATGTTGTCCGCTTACGTCTGAAAAAATTGATAGTGCCAAAGCAAAAAATAAAAAAACTGTTTTCATTTTAATATGTATTTAATTCTTAAAAAAAACTATACTACGAATGAATACTCAAATTTCACTCTAACAATTATACAAAATAAAATGATTGTTTAATCGAC
>JANLPR010000123.1:0-9351 GCA_031367345.1 Bacteroidota bacterium
AAGTAAAACTAGCCGAACAATTGCCGGGAGCATATTGTGTGGGTAAAGAATCGCAATACGTAACTGTACATCCATTCGAAAAAGTAGCAAGAAGACATACTTCTACCCAGCCATTAAAATTGTAAGTATGAACCGGAGTTCCAATAGTTGAACTCGTTCCGTCGTTAAAATCCCACTGATACGTAACCGGAACAATACCGTTTACTGCAGGAAAAAACTGGATGGATGTTCCAATGCTATCATAAGTGTAAGTATAAGTTGCTGCACATTGAGCGTTACTTTTACTCGAAACCAGCATCATACAAAAGATAGCAATCAGTGCTAGCTTTGATTTTAAATTTGTGTAAAAAATTTTCATTTGTTTTTATTTTAGGTTAGGGTTAATTTTTTTTTTTAGTTCTTTTCAAATCACACTACAAATATATTCAACATAGAAAATCACCAAATCCAATTTTCACAAATTCTTACTTATTCAAGTTTAAATAATTGTCAAAATAGTTTGATTTAAGCAATATAATGGCATTATTTATTTTATATACACCTTCGTTCAACAAATAAAATATTGCATTTTTTCATTCGTTTGATTCTAAAATTATCTTTGTGCCATGTTTAAAAACAATCTCTACATTTCTATTTTTCTTTTACTGCTCATCGCGCTCTCATATTCTTGTAAAAAAGACGATTATGAAACGAGTGGCGATGCTAAGCTTTCTTTTTCACAAGACACCGTACTCTTCGATACAGTATTTACCTCTGTAGGAAGTTCGACGCAACTTTTTATTGTTTATAATAATCACAGCAAAGCGATAAACATTTCCAATATCAGAGTTGCCGGCGGAAGCAGTTCGAACTTCCGATTAAACGTAGATGGAAGAGCAGGTAAATCGATCGACAATGTAGAGATTGGACCAAACGACAGTATTTTTATTTTTGCCGAAGTAACTGTTGATCCTAATAATCTCAACACACCGCTAGTCATTACCGATTCCGTTTTATTCACCACAAATGGAAATCTTCAATATGTAAATCTGGTGGCATGGGGACAAGACGCCTACTTCCATCGTGCATTGCCCAATGATCCCGACTTTCCTTACTTTATCATCTCTGGAAATGCAATATGGCCAAACGACAAACCCCATGTGGTTTATGGTTATGGAATTGTTGATTCACTTTCATCGCTCACAATTAATGCAGGCACTTTGGTTTGTATGCACCCGGGCTCTGCACTAATCGTTTACAACAGTGCGTCACTTCATATCAACGGAACACCAAATAGCTTGGTAACTATTCAAGGCGATCGACTGGGGCAAACTTACAATGACATTCCCGGTCAGTGGGATCGAATATGGCTATATCCGGGATCAAAAAATTCAACAATTAAAAATGCCATTATTAAAAATGGAAACATCGGCTTGCAAGTGGATACTGTTGCAGGGCCAAATGACTCTACGCTTTACATGGAAAATACCATCGTCAAAACGATGACGCTTCATTCTTTGTTGCTGAGAGGAAGTACCGTGAGCGCATACAATTGTGTATTTGCAAATACAGGATCAAATACAGTGAATATTCTTTATGGCGGTCAATACAAATTTTATCATTGCACGATGGCTAATTTTTGGCAGAACGGAACTCGTCAAGATCCCATTCTATTTATGAATAACTATTATAACAATGCTTCAAGAATTCTTAATGCATACTTTGGAAATTGTTTGCTCTATGGCAACAACGATCAAGAAATAGGTCTTGACTCTTTTCCTCAGAGCAATAAATTTAATTTTATGTTTGATCATGCTTTGCTAAAAGTTGAAAATGTTTTTTCTACGTCCACTCCCTTCCATTACAATACTATTGTTCGTTCCACTTTAAATAGCAATAACCCCGGCTTTAAAGATATCCTCAACAACATTTATAAACTGGATTCTCTAAATAGTTCTGCAATAGATCGAGGAGACCTAAATATTCTAACTGCATTTCCATCTGTTTTAAACAATGATATTGAAGGTGTATCTCGTCCGCAACGTACCTTCCCAGACTTAGGCGCATACGAACGTCAATAATTAGCATGATCAATCTGTACTCTATCGCCTACTTACCTCCTGCTTCCTATTTTTATAAAGCGGCAAAGGAAGAAACGTTCATACTCGACAAACATGAACATTTTGTTAAGCAGACATACAGAAATCGCTGCTCTATTTCCGGCCCGAACGGAAAACAAGATCTGATTATTCCTGTTGAGCATACAAACATTCATACAATTCCAATTTCACAGGTAAAAATTGCTAATTCCGAACGATGGCAAAGTATTCATTGGCGTTCAATACTTGCAGCTTATAGAAACTCTCCCTACTTTGAATATTATGAAGATGATTTCAAATCGTTTTACGAAAAAAAATACGAGCTACTTTTTGAATTCAACTTTGAATTACTTCAACTTTTATTGAAATTAAAAAAACAGAAACCTACAATTATTTTTACCGATCAATTTGAAAAAGTAGCAAGTGATAAAACGGATTTACGAAATTATTTTATCCCGAAAAATAAAATTGAATCCGTTAGCAATTATCATCAGGTATTTCAGGAGCGGAATGGCTTCATTGAAGGGCTTTCAATCGTTGATCACCTTTTTAATGTTCGTTGATCAAAGCGAAAGTATCTCAGCAATTTGCAAGAGATCATACGGAAATGTTTTCTTCCCGGAAACAACATCTTTATAAGAAGTATAGGCAACTTCATTATTGATAATTCCAACCATTTCATTGATCCTTCCACTCATTAACCCTTGCACAGCTGCTACTCCTAATCGACTCGCTAATACACGGTCACTACACGTTGGACTTCCCCCTCGTTGCATGTGTCCTAGAATACTTACACGGGTATCGTATTGATTAAATTTCGCTTTTACTGCGGCGGCAATATCATAAGCACCACCGGCATCATCTCCTTCACTAACAATTACGATCATCGACGATTTTTTTCTTGACCATCCACGATCCAAAATTTCTACGATCTGTTCAATTTTTGTTTTTGTTTCCGGAATTAAAATTGCTTCTGCACCACCGGCTATGCCTGAATAGATTGCTATCATTCCTGCATCGCGTCCCATTACTTCAATAAAAAAAAGTTGGTTATGCGAATCTGCTGTATCTCTTATTTTATCTACTGCTTGTACTACTGTATTCAGTGCTGTATCAAAACCAATTGAAGCATCCGTACCGAAAATATCGTTATCAATCGTTTTGGGAATTCCCACGGATGGAATATGATGTTCTTTGCTAAACTGTTCTATCCCTTTAAAAGATCCATCGCCTCCAATTACTATAAGTGCTTCAATTCCTTCTTTGACTAAATTAGAAGCCGCGAGCGCTCTTCCTTCTACTGTTTTAAACTGTTCGCTTCTTGCCGTTTTTAATATAGTTCCACCATGTTGCAGTATATTACTTACGCTTTGTGAATCTAAGTTGACAAAATTACCACTGATTAATCCTTCATAACCTAGCAACACACCTTTAACTTCCAAGCCAAAATAAATTCCCGTTCTAACAACAGCTCGTATGGCAGCATTCAATCCGGGACAATCGCCACCGGTTGTCACTACAGCAATTTTATTGTACTTGTGCGTCTTCTCCATCTTTTAGCTTATGAATCTTTTTGGTTCCTCGATAAAGAACATACTTTAACATCCGACATTCCAATGCTCCATTGTACATCGGTATTTTTGCTGTAGGATGTAAACCAACAAACTTCGCAGCTTCTCTATTTGCTGTTAATACCCACGCCGTACTTCCTGAATATTTAGTTTTTAACTGATCGCCAATTGTCTTGTATAAATGAAAAAGATCATCGTCAGTTATCCGTCCACCGTATGGTGGATTTGTTACTATCGTTTGAACGCTATCACTTGGAGTATAGTCTTCAAATGGCATTGCATGAAATTCAATTGAGTTTAATACTCTTGCCCCTCTTGCATTTTCTTTTGCATTTTTTACCGTTTGAAAAGACTTGTCAATTCCTGTAATTGAAAAGTCAAGTTCACTTTTCTCTGCAGCCTTTGCTTCATCAAATAATCGCTTCCATAATTCTGCATCGTAATCGTTCCATCTTTCAAAGCCAAATTCATTTCTGAAAATCCCCGGAGCTATATTTCTTGCCATCATCGCGGCTTCAATTACCAATGTTCCACTACCACACATTAAATCGGTAAAATTACTTTTCCGATCCCATTTACTCCACATGATCATTCCGGCAGCTAAGGTTTCATTCAACGGTGCTTCTCCCTGCTCCGATCTATATCCCCGTTTATGCAGTGAATCTCCCGAACTATCTATTGAAACAGACGCAACATCCATGTGTATATGAACATTCACTCTAATTTTTGGAAATCTAAGATCAACATTCGGTCGTACTCCGGTTGCATCACGAAACTGATCAACTATTGCATCTTTCGTTTTTAAAGAAATATACAATGTATGTGTAAGAGTAGAATATGATGTAACAGCATCTACTGCCAATGTATCTTTGCTACTTAAATATTGACTCCAATCAATTTTTTTAATTTCATCATACAATTGTTGTTCATTTGCTGCAGGAAAAGATTTTATCGGCTTAAGAATACGTAACGCAAGTCTGCTATGCAAATTCGCTCTATACATCGTTTCTAAATCACCATCGAAGTGAACCACACGAACTCCTTTACGCAGATTTTGAGCACCTACTTCTTTCAACTCTTCTATCAGCATGTCTTCAAAACCAAAAGATGTTTTGGCAAGCATACTGTACGTTTCTTTTTTGTCCACTTTATTTTATTTTAACTTTTTGTCAGCCATCCTTTTTTAAAGAAAAAGATGATTTGTCCTATTACAATTAAGACCATTACACTACAAACTATTATATAACCGTAAGGCGAATACAATTCAGGCATATTTAAAGGAGAAAACTTTCCCGTTTCAGGATCTACTCGCGAGAAATTCATTCCATATAGCCCTACGATAAAAGTTAGCGGAATGAAAATAGTTGATATGATTGTAAGCACCTTCATAACTTGATTCAACCGATTGCTCATGGATGAATGATAAATATCCATTAAAGAAGCAGTGACCTCTTTATTACTTTCACTCAAATCCAATAACTGAATGCAATGATCATACGAATCTCTAAAATACACTTTCGTACTTTCCGATATTTCTACAAATGAAGTTCTGAGTATATCATTCAACTTATCACGTTCACTCCAAACACTTCTTCGCAATGTGATCAATTCTTTTTTAACACTTAAAACTTTATTCAATAATTCTTTCGATGGATTACCAATAACTTCTTCTTGAAGATCGTCTAGGCGCTCACTTACCCGTTCCATTATCGGATAATAATTATCGATCACTATATCCATGAGAGAATATGCCAAATAATCAGAACCGGATTTACGTATCAGCCCTTTCCCGTTTCTAATTCGTTGTCGCACCGGCTCAAAAATATCTTCGTAATGATCTTGCAGGGAGATCGCATAGTTTTTACCTAGAAATAAACTCAACTGATCATTTTGAAGTAACTCGTCCTTCTCAGTAAGCACTCTGGAAATAAAAAAAAGATGATTATTAAAATCTTCCGCCTTGGCTCTTTGATAAACATTCACAACATCTTCCATGTGCAAACGATGTATTCCAAAGCAATCGGCCAAACTTTCAAGAAATTTCTTATCCTTAAACCCTTTGATATCAAACCAATGAATTTTTGAAGGATTCGTATTCAATTGATTTCGGATATCTTCAATAGTAAAAAGCTCACTCTCAACATACTCACTTTCATCGTAATAGATTGTCTTGATTCTCAGATTAAGTGCGTCAGTTGGAATATCTAATGATCCGGGCGATGTTCCGGGTGGTGAATGACGGAACTTCTTTCTATGTTGAACGTTTTTATGGCCTTTTTTCATACTATTACTCAAAGGATAAAAATAGAATTTAGTTTTGGATTCTGAGCTATTAATAAGCAATTCAAGTGGCATTTTATCTACTTTGACGCCTTTTTATCCTCTACTGTAAGCTTTACTCGTTCAAACTTTCACAACTAACAACCAATTGAACAATATTCCATTAGTGAGAATATTTAATCAGGCTCTAAAGAAATTTCATCATGCTCTTGAATAAAAATATACTTAAAAAAATCACTACGATTGCTCCATTCTTTTTTACAAACAAAATCTAAAAAGCTAGTGAAACTACATTACTCGCAAATAGATTATTTTTTTGTAGTTTCGTAAAAAGATATGAGTAATATAATCACCAAAGCAAAACCGGTAGTCGACGAATCGGATCTTTCTAAAGAATGGTTTGAGACTTGGTTTGATTCTCCGTATTACCATGTGCTCTATAAAGATCGTGATGAACTAGAAGCCGAACGTTTTTTAGACAAGCTCATCGACTTTCTACATCCATCGCAACATTCACGAATTCTTGATGTAGGTTGTGGAAAAGGACGACATGCAATCTACCTGAATAAAAAAGGATTTGATGTTGTTGGTTACGACCTTTCTGAAAATAGCATAAAACACAACAAACAATTTGAAAACGATTCGCTTCACTTTTATCTTCATGATATGCGTGAACTTTTTCGTTCGAACTATTTCGATGTTGTAATGAATCTATTTAGTAGTTTCGGGTACTTTCACAAGGAGAGAGATAATATTCGTTGTTTAATTTCTCAAGCCACTGCTTTAAAACCAAACGGAATTTTTGTTTTTGATTATTTTAACTGTCACAAAATAGTGTCTTTAGGAGAATTAAAACTTACCAAAACAATCGAAGGAATTGAATTCAATATTCATAAAAAAATTGTTGATAATACTGTAATTAAATCAATTAATTTTATTGCTGAGGGAAAACCTTTTCACTTCGAAGAGCATGTAGAACTTTTAAGTAAAAAAGAATTAGAAGATTTTTTCAAAATAGCCGGATTACACATCATTCATACTTATGGAAATTATGATTTACACAATTTCAAATTAGAAGAGTCTGATCGCCTTATTTTAATTGCACAAAAAATTAGTTAAGTATGCCGTTTTACTTTTACATAATCTTGTTTGGAACTATTCTTTTAAGTGGACTATCGTTCTTCTTATTTAAAAACATCGGTCCAAAACAATTAAAATTGCTACTATCGTTTAGTGGATCCTATTTATTTGCCCTCACTGTTTTACACCTAATCCCGACCGTTTACAAAAACGGAAATGAGTCAATCGGTATCTTTATTTTCATAGGATTCTTTATTCAAATTATTCTAGAATTCTTTTCTGAAGGAATAGAACACGGCCATATTCATGTTCACAAACATCAAAATGCAGTTTTCCCTTTTGGAATGATGATCGGGCTCTGCATTCATAGTTTCTTAGAAGGAATGCCATTGGTTCAAAAATTTCCGGAAGCATCTACCCAACGCTCACTCTTAGCCGGCATCACTCTTCATCACATCCCTGTCGCTTTAGCTCTGGTGAGTATGTTGATTCAGTCGGGTGTTAAAAAAAAGTCTGCCGTTTTTTACTTGCTACTCTTTGCTTTAATGGCTCCTGCCGGAGCATTAACAGTTACACTGCTTGGCAATTCAGCCATAGAAAATTTCCCGCTATTTTCCGATCAGGTAATGGCTATAGTGATCGGAATATTTTTACACATCTCTACCACTATCTTGTTTGAATCGTATGAACAACATCGCTTCAATTATTTAAAACTACTTATTATTCTTTTAGGTGGTGGACTAGCTTTTCTTTCTTAAGTATATTAGTCGCCCTGTAAAATATCACTACGTACTTTTTCTTCTGTAAAAATTGATTAAAAAAGAAGAACGCCTTACTCCTTTTGTTTAGCTTCATTCCAGTATTTATCCATTTCTTCCAAATTCATGTCACTCAATTTTTTCCCCTGCTTATTTACTGCTTGTTCGAGGTATTGGAAGCGATAAATAAATTTTTTATTTGTCCGTTCAAGTGCTTCATCGGGATTTATATTATGAAATCGTGCATAATTTATTAGGCTAAACAGCACATCTCCAAATTCGCTTTCTGCTTCTTTTTGATTTTTGTCGTGCAAAGCTTGTTTAAATTCTCCAATCTCCTCTTCTACTTTCTCCCATACTTGTTCAGGTTTTTCCCAGTCGAACCCTACGCCTCTTGCTTTCTCTTGAATCCGCATCGATTTAATTAATGATGGTAAAGAAGTTGGTACTCCTCCTAAAACAGAGGTATTCCCTTCTTTCAACTTCAATTGTTCCCAATTTCGTTTTACTTCTTCCTCATCTTTAACTATTACATCACCATAAATATGCGGGTGACGAAAAATTAATTTTTCACATTGACTGTTCAATACATCTGTGATTGTAAAATCTTTTTTCTCTTCGGCAATCTTAGCATAAAAAAGAAGGTGCAACATAAGATCACCCAATTCTTTTTTAATGGAGTTCATGTCTTGTTGAACGATGGCATCGGTTAACTCATAGGTTTCTTCTATGGTTAAATGCCGCAAACTTTCCAAGGTTTGTTTCATATCCCACGGACATTTTTCCCGTAGTTCGTCCATTATTGTTGCTAAACGCTCAAATGCAATTGCTCTCTCAGTCATACACTTTATTTTACCTTTCAAAAATGCACATTTTATTTCTTATCGGCGCAACAATTTATATGTTTGTGTTGTTACTATTCAACCAATCTATTCATATGAGTGTTAAAAACCTTCGCTTTAGTCAAACTTTACCAATAAGTAAAGCAGCAGCATGGAACTTTTTTAGTGATCCGAAAAATTTACTTGAATAATTTACAGTTCAATGAGTTTTCTCAACAGTTAGTTGAAAAAAAAATAGTCCTTCACAAGTACATTCCTCTCAGTCAAACTGCACTTCCAAATTTGAAGATTAACTTTCGAGATTTGAGAATAAACCGGCTTCGATACAACTTTCATAATTGAAATATCTCTGTTGGTCGCTTTTGAGAGAATTTTGGCAGGTCAATACCTTAAACCACCATTTTACTTCAACAAATCATTCGTCAGATGCTTTATTCTTGAATATAATTATTAAATTTCGTCAGAAAATAACGCCCGTGCAATCTATAAATTAATAAATCCAAATGCGTTTTATGACGATGAGTTTACCTGCATACAATCAGGAATTGTGTATCGAAAAAAACCGGAAATTTCTCAGTACGTTTCACTCTATCCAAATCCAAGCACTGGTAAAATCATATTATCTTATTCTATTGGAACTGATGCGACACTTATTGTTACCGATGAAATGGGCAGAGCAATACTTAGTACTACTGTTGAGGCAAACAGTGCCTCCAAATCGATTGACTTGAGTAGATTCACG
>JANLPR010000001.1:0-31750 GCA_031367345.1 Bacteroidota bacterium
CATGGAAAAGGAAAAGATAAACGTACCGATGGTATGGATTTCAATAGAAGCGATATGTCAATCAACCAATATTGGCCGGGCATTGTAGCGGGCGAATGGCATAACAACCATCACTTATTTCCATCAAGCGCAAGAGCAGGATTTTTAAAATATCAGATCGATTTTGCTTGGGTTTATATTTGGACGTTGCATAAAATTGGTGGCATTAGCTCGTACAAAGATTCTAAACAACAATTCCGAGAGCAATACTTGGCACCATACAAGGAGAAGAAGTAGGTAGGAAGGAAGAATGATTAATTAAGAATGATTAATTAAGAATGATTAATTAAGAATGATTAATCAAGAATGATTAATCAAGAATGATTAATCAAGAATGATTAATCAAGAATTATGAATGAAAAATTGAAACCTTAGTCATCATATTCAATTTACTTTTGTCGTTTTATTTTACTCACCAATTACCACTCACCACTCACTTAAATGGTTTAAATTAGTTGAGCGTATAGCAGAGTAAAAAATTAAGCCTTAATACCGGCGTATCTATTCCCAAAACATCAGCCATGCCATTTGAGCGCCCCGCTCTCATTTCTATTGTTATTTTTTTAATCTGTGTTCCAAAACCCAAGAGCATTCCTGCATCATTTTTTTTGGTCGAATCTATCGCCTTTCCGGAAAATTTTTTAGGAATTCCATATTGAGAATAACTTGCTTCATAACTATTTACTTCGCTCAAAGCAATGCCATAAGAGTAGCCAACATTCAAAAACCAATTTTGTTTAGTAATTGGAAATCGATAACGAAGTAAAAGATTTAAATTCAAGTACGAATATTCTAATTTGGAAACGACAACCGCATTAGTAATTGCACTTGATCTAAAAAATGGATTCAAATAATCGGTACTTACTTTGTAGGAATTGTATAGGAGTTCTGTGCATAATGCCCATTTATTTCTATTACCTGCAAAACCAAATTCCGCAAAACCGCCTCCCGAAAAATTAAATGAATTGTTATCGGTCGCTTTATCGAGGCTTTCATAATAATCCGATTTAAAATTGACAATCGTTTCTGTAGCTCCGCCAATTATTCCAATTTTCACTTTTGTTTTCTCCGATTCTGACTGATAGTTTAGCGGCTGGCCAATGCATTTGTAATAATCAATAAAAATATTTTTCAAGCTTTTTTTACTATACTCCGACGATTTTAAAACTGTTTGAATAGACGAACAATCGATTAAATACAAAACCAATTGCCCTTGATATCTTTTATTTTCTAAAAGAACACTACTCTCTTGAGGAATATATTTTTTATAAACCAATAAATCGAACGTATTATTTGTTCGAGTATAGAATTGTTCAACTCCATATTTATTTTTATAAAAACTCAGTGATTTTTTTCCGGCAACAAGCGTTTGAAGGAAAACAGTATCTACAAAAGTTTTAAGCTCTGCTTCACCATCCAAATTATTGATGGTACTAAAAGTAATACCCGACTTTATAATTGCACTTTCATAAATCTCATTTGCAACTCCAAATCCGTTAATATCTAAAACCGAATATGGTTTTGCATTATCGGTGTCAGACTCCTTAAACGAAATTATTCTAGGTGAATAATCCCAGTCGGTCAGATTAACAAATCCATGTACAGTATCGTTGTTCAGCTTTAGTATGTAGCCCGGCAGAAAATTATCTATACCATAACTTGAAATAGATGAAATCAAAAATGAAATCAAAAATAGTTTTTTCATAAAAAGAATATTAATTATTTATTAATCAAAAATAAATAATGAAATCTAATTGATCAGATTCAATTTACTTTGATCATTTTTTTACTCACCAATTACCACTCACCACTTACTTAAATTAGCCACAAACTCAACCTGCATTCTCAATTATCAAATTGATTTCCTAAACTCTGCTTTTCTTTTCGACAAAAACGCATCAACTCCTTCGGTGAAATCTGAAGTCCCGAAACATTTTCCGAACTCTTCAATCTCTTGCTCGAAACCATCTACTCCTACTTCGAAATACGCATCTACACAACGAATAATACCTGCTATTGCTCGCGGTCCTTGTGCATAAATTTTATCTAAGATCTCGTTTACTTTAATCATCAACTGATCTGGTGTAGTAACATGATTTACTAATCCGAGCAACTTCGCTTCTTCGGCGCCAATCATATCGGCTGTCATTAATAACTCCATGGCTTTGCCTTTACCCACAAGTTGAACCAAACGCTGCGTACCTGCATAACCTGGAATCAATCCCAACTTTACTTCAGGCTGACCAAACTTTGCATTGTCTGACGCTACTCGCAAATGACAACTCATCGCCAACTCGCATCCACCACCCAAAGCAAAACCGTTAACAGCAGCTATCACCGGCTTCGAACAAAGTTCGATCGATTTAAAAATTACTTGTCCATCGGCTGCTAATTTTTTCCCTTCTTCAATTGTATATTTCGAAAATTCTGAAATGTCAGCACCAGCAACAAATGCTTTCGTTCCGCTACCGGTAATTATTATTCCATACACGCTAGAATCTTTTTCTGCTGTGGCCACTGCTCTACCAATCTCCTGGATCGTATCGTAATTCAGCGCATTTAATTTGTCAGGTCGATTAACAGTAATAATGCATGTATGATTTTTATTTTCACTGAGAATATTTGTGTACATAGCTTTCGATTAAATATGAATGTCTTTTCTTTTGTGCTCTACTTCTGCTTTAATATAAGCGATGATCTCTTTTGTATCTGTTCCAGGAGCAAATAATTTTCCGCATCCCATTTCACTCAGCTTCTTCATATCGTCGGCAGGAATAATACCTCCGCCGGTAAGCAGTACATTGTCTAATTTTTTTTCTTTCATCATCTGAATAATCTTAGGGAAAACGGTCATGTGCGCTCCCGAAAGAATACTTACGCCAATCACATCCACATCTTCTTGCAAAGCCGCATTCACTACCATTTCCGGAGTTTGACGTAAACCGGTATAAATAACTTCCATTCCGGCATCACGAAGAAAAGAGGCAATTACTTTTGCACCACGGTCGTGACCATCAAGTCCGACCTTAGCTATTAAAACACGTATTGGACGATTCATTCGTTTATCAATTTAATTTTGAACTAACTATTATCGAAAAATAGTTTTCTCATTTTTCAACTTCAGCGCGCACTGTTTGCTTGCAAATATACGATTGCGAACATAGAAAAAACCATTCTATTCTAAGCCACAATCGGCAATGAAACTACAAACGAACTCCCTTTTCCATCTTCCGAAATAAACGTAATCGTGCCGCCCGACTGATCGATCAGGTCTTTCGCCATGGCCAAACCTAAACCCATTCCGCTCGATTTAGTAGTGAAATTAGGAACAAATATCAGTACTTTTTTATTATCAGGTATTCCAATACCATTGTCAGAAATAGTAATTTGAATATCATTACTTGTTTTTATACTATCAATCGTAATTTCGCCTTTGCGATCATCGGGAATAGACTGAAGCGCATTTTTAAGGATATTAGAAAAGACACGATTCAGATAATCTTTATCGGCCAGCACTTTTTCACCGTTACCTTTTACAGTAATTGTGAGCTCAGGAATTTCACGGTACAGATCAACTAAAGGAAGTAATACATCATCTGTATTAAGAAGCGCAGGACTGGCTTGCGGCATTTTGGCGAAATCGGAAAAGGCAGTGGCAATATTCGAGAGCGTATCTATTTGCTGAATGAGTGTATCGGAAATTCTATTTACAAATTCGCGATCTTTTTCGTTTTGATGTTGTAACGTTCGTTGCAGATGTTGCACAGAAAGTTTCATCGGCGTCAGCGGATTTTTAATTTCATGCGCTACTTGTTTGGCCATTTCACGCCATGCCATTTCGCGTTCGCTACGGGCCAATTTATCGGCACTGATCGCTAACTCTTCCAGCATTCGATTGTATTCATGCACCAATTGTCCGATCTCATCTTTTCGTGCATATTCAATTTTTTCGTTGATAGAACCCAAGCGTACATTCGACATTTTCTCTTGAATAAGTAATAGCGGCTTGGTGATACGCGAAGAAATAATCACCGTTACCAAAACAGCTATCGCTAATAAGAAAACGTAAATATTAAGCAACGCCGATAAAAATCCAGTAACTTCTCTATTCAGCTCATTTTGTTTTTCAAAGTAAGGCAAACTTAAATAGGCTTTTACTACACCGTTACGATCGGTTACCGGAGCATAGGCAGAAATAAAATTAAGATTACCGGCGCTTTCAGGATGAATGTACTGAGTAAGCTGGTTTTGTTTTATTTCAAAATAAGCTTCAGGATTCATTCGACGGCTAATGATATTTTGATCGTATATTTTTGGTTGAGAGGAAAATAAAAGTTCTCCGCCGGCATCGAAAAGATTGAAGTCGATATTCGTACTATTCACGATACGACTTAATAAATCGCTTAAGCCGTCAGTATTATTAACATTCAAAACCGGAACAGCTTGTTCGGTAATTAAAAACCATAATGCATTGACTTGATCAGAAATACTTTTCCGTTCATCATTTTGATATTTCTTATCGATGTAAATAACAGTTCCGGTTCCTACCAAAATAAAGCTCAAGACAACTACCAGTACCACTGAAACTTGAATTCTTCGAGTAAGATTCCAAGAAAATTTTTGATCGGAGAAAAGAATAAAGGAGAGAATGAAAATAATAAAAGAACAAATGCCAATAAAACCAAACATCCAGGAAAAAAGTGTAAGTAAAGTGAAAATTGTTTCTTTAGGTTTACTTACGACAATAATTGAGTTTGCATTTAGTTTATAAACGAGATGAGTATAATCATGCGAATCGACAAACGTAAATTCGTCGTTGGTATTAACAAAATCTTTATCTCTAAGTGAATAAGTAAAACTTCCGTATTCGTAGATCAGCGAATTGTCGCTATAGCGTGCAATTGAGTATTCGGCAGGAAGAACATTATCGCCGGAATTTCCGCTTATAAATAATTCCGGAAATCCTTCTTTGGTTTGCAGAAAACGTGCAGTTAATAAAATGACAATTGTACTCGACGATTTATCAGATTGATTTGGATGAATGAATGAAATGTATGTGTATGTTCCATTGTCGTTATTTAGAAAATATAAGTCTTTACCGGAAGTGTACTTACCTTTCACTGCAAGTTTTCTAAGATAATCCAACGACGGAAGATCCTTCTTTAAAAGAGAATCTTTTTCAGAATAAGAATAAATTTCAATTTCAAAGCGCGCGAGATATCCGTTAAGATATTTCTGTGTAATGTAATCTGCTATATCGTTATTCTTGTTGGACAGCTTCACAACAGAAGTATCGCTTTCAAGTTTTTTCTTTACTTCATCGATGAGATATTCCGCCACATGATCTTGTCGGGCACTAATTTTTTGTGCTAATAATTTCCGGTCTTCATGTTCTTTGAATTTATTTAATTCATTCAAGTTAACAGAAGCATAAACAGAACAAAGTGCAATGGCAATCCATGCTTGCCCTGTATAAATTTTATGTCCACTAAAATACTTGATAAGCGAAGCAACAAAAAACAAAAACGTAATAATAAGTATAGCAATTCCTACAAACGCCCAAATACTAAAACGACTCATTTCTAGAGGAGAATTTACATCGAATGATATTTGCGAATTGAGAATTATTCCGGTAATGAGTAAATGAAAAGTATAACCGATAATAAAAACGATAACGACTAAAATAGTTTTTACAAAAAAATGTAGCCTCTTTTTTTCTACAACATCATATAAATTGATGGCGATAAGCAAAAAGAACAATGAATTAATGAGTAAGTCGCCAAGTGAGTTGAAGTAAAAAGAGGAAGCATACAACTGCGGGTTAAAAATGGGGAGTTTATAAAGTTCGTCGGGGATTTTATAAATAAGAAGTGCCGTTCTAAATACTAGCGTTAAACCAAGTAATACAACAGAAAATAGAATTGATCTTCTAAAAGCATTTCTAATAATTAAATGAAAAGCAATAACCGATAAGAAGAGTGCCAATAAATACAAAACTTGGAGCACTTTACTATCTTTATCGAAATTTGAATCGTAGGTTAATTGAAAAACCGGTTCACCATTCGGTAAGTGAAAGTTGATTCCTTTTTGATTAGAAACAGATATGGAAGCAGGCAAGTCAAGTGCCGGATTAAAATCATTTATCAGATATTTATTTTGGTAGTCGTAATTGTGTCGCAATAAAATTAATCCGGCATATTTTAATTTCCCTTTCTGAATAGAAAAAGTCTGAAAATCGCCATTAGGAAGAGAAAGGATTTTTCCGTCGCCGTTAGTAAAAATTTTATTTGCAGCAACAACCGGTTCGTTGTCCGACCAATAGATTAATTTATTATTTCTGGCAATATAAAAGCTAAAGCCAAGTTTTTCGAAACCGCTGTGTAAAAAGAAATTATGATATTCATCTTCTGTTTGCAGTTTCTTTAACTCCTCTAATGCAGAAGACATTTGAGAATTAAGATCGGCTAATTTTTTTTCGCTTTTATAAATTGTTTCAGAGGCATCCGATAAAAATCGATGTTGTAAAAATTCGGCCGATGCGGCAAATAATATGGCAACAATTAAAAGTAAGAATCCATTACGAAAAGTTTTCTGAGATAATATCATCGGCTAATAAGAGGAGATAAAATTGTTTTTTCAATAACAACCGGAAAATAGGAATATTCAAGTTGATGAATTTTATTGGCAAGATCTAGAGGAGAATCATTTTTATCGACACAACATGCCGCTTGAAAAATAATTTCCCCTTCATCAAATTTTTCGTTTACATGATGAATGGTGATTCCGCTTATCGGACTTTTAAAAGCAATAACATGCTCATGAACTTTATTGCCATAAAAGCCTTTCCCTCCGTGATAAGGAAGCAAAGCCGGATGAATATTTATTATTTTTCCGAGAAATGCTAGTATAAGTTTTTCAGGGACCAACAAAAGGAACCCAGCCAAAACGATATGATCGATCTGGTATTCGTGTAAAATATCAATCACTTTTGAAGCAGCGAAAAAGTCTTGTTTTGAAAAAACTACAACAGGAATACCAAGTCGTACAGCTCTGTCGATAACCCCTGCATTTTGATTATTGGTAACAATCAAAGAGACATGAATTTGCTTACTGTCGAGAAAATAGTCCGCAATATTCTCTGCATTAGAGCCGGAACCGGAAGCAAAAATAGCAAGGTTAACCATAGGAAGAACAAATGTACATTTATCTAAATAAGATTATTTTTAAATTCTAAAAAATCTGAGCTATTATTTTCATTACTTTGGCGAAATGTAGAGTATATTCAGCAAGTAATTAAATAGCTGAAAAAGAACATATAAAAAAATAATTTTTAAACCACTAAGCAACCCGGTTATGTCGCTAAATCCCATCCTACAGTATTTCGTACCTAAAGATCGTAAATTCTACCCTTTGTTTGAGCAGGCATCTGCAAATTTAGTAGCCATTTCGAAAGTACTTGTTGAAGCACTTACTACACCTTCAATGGAAAAAAGACTGGTGTATATTCGTGAAATAGAAAAACTGGAGCACGTGGGTGATGATATTACACACACTATTTTTTCAGAAGTGAGCACAACATTTATAACACCATTCGACCGAGAAGACATACAGCGTTTAGCATCGGCAATGGATGATATCATCGATTACATTCACGGATCTGCCAAGAGAATTGAGCTTTACAAAGTAGATACCATTCATCCTTCTATGATCAAATTAGCTGAGCTTATTTTGCAATCGGCTGAAGAGATCAACAAGGCTATTTGTGGTTTACGTAATATGAAGAATCTTATCAAAATTAAAGAGTCGTTAGTACGAGTAAATAGTTTAGAAAACCATGCCGACGATATTTTTGATAATGCCGTAGCTCGCTTATTTGAAGACGAAAAAGATGCGATCCAGATTATCAAGATTAAAGAAGTGTTATCTGCGTTAGAGACCGCAACAGATAAATGCGAAGACGTAGCCAATGTAATTGAATCGGTGATTGTAAAACAAGCTTAATAATTAAAATTTATTTCATTCGATTATGACTACATTTTTAATTGTAATTATTGTCTTAGCATTGATCTTTGACTTTATCAATGGATTTCATGATGCGGCCAATTCTATTGCAACCGTAGTATCAACAAAAGTCCTTTCACCATTAAGTGCAGTACTTTGGGCAGCCTTGTTCAACTTTCTTGCTTACTGGATGTTTGAGTTGAAAGTAGCCGACACCGTAGCAAAAACCGTAAAACCAGAATACATTACTTTAGTGGTAGTTTTTTCAGGATTGATAGCTGCGATCATTTGGAACTTACTTACATGGTGGTGGGGAATCCCATCAAGCTCTTCGCATACACTCATTGGAAGTTTTGCCGGTGCCGGTATAGCAAATGCCGGACAATTACACGCCGTTCAGCTTGATAAAGTAATGCCTACAATTTATTTCATTGTGTTGGCTCCAATTATTGGTATGCTTATGTCGTACATTATTTCAGTCATTACCATCAATATTGTTAAGAATATGAATCCCTCGAAAGTGGATCGTGTTTTTCGCAGACTTCAGTTATTGTCGTCGGCAGCTTACAGCTTAGGTCATGGCGGTAACGATGCGCAAAAAGTAATGGGAATTATTGCTGCGGCCATGGTCGCAACCGGCGTTATAACACAAACCAAAGATTTACCGGAGTGGGTGCCATTTGCATGTTATACAGCTATTGCTTGCGGAACAATGGTCGGCGGCTGGAAAATAGTGAAAACGATGGGGCAGAGAATAACCAAACTCACTCCCTTTGAAGGCTTTAGTGCAGAAACTGCCGGAGCCATCACGCTCTTTGGAACGCAGCATTTCAAGATTCCGGTAAGTACTACACATACGATTACCGGTGCAATTATAGGAGTTGGAGTTACCAAAAGAGTAAGTGCCGTAAGGTGGGGAGTTACAATCGAACTTATTTGGGCATGGGTTCTTACCATTCCAATTTCGGCCCTGTTGGCAGCTCTGATTTTTAATCTGATACAATGGTTTTTACCATAATCAATTTTGGATTAAAAAATTAGTATTTTCGTAGCAGAAAGCAAGAAAATAGAAGTGCGTTTTTTACTATTAATCTACAAATCAGATAATTAACGCTTTCATCAAGTAATCGACTAAAATTAAATAGTAAAAATCAATTCATAAAGGCACAAAAGAACATTCGTAGGCGAGTCTCAATATTTTGTTAATCGACCGAATAAATTTTACTTTGCAGCCCAATTAAAAACCAAATCACAAAAAAGATTAATCATGTCAGAAATTGCAACAAAAGTTAAAGCAATCATTATCGACAAACTAGGTGTTGATGAAAAAGAAGTTACTGCTGAAGCCAGCTTCACAAATGATCTGGGAGCAGATTCTCTTGATACAGTTGAGTTGATCATGGAATTCGAAAAAGAATTCAATATCGCTATTCCTGATGATCAAGCAGAAAAAATTGCTACAGTTGGACAGGCTGTCGACTACATCGAGAAAAACGCTAAATAATTTTTCTTTATCACAATGTGACTGTTATTTAGTAACAGTCACATTGTATTTTTCAGCCGTATGAATAGTTAACGCTGAATTTTCACCTCTAACTCCAACACAGGAATGCAACTGAAACGAGTAGTCGTAACCGGCCTTGGAGCCCTTACACCCTTAGGAAATAACGTAACGGATTATTGGAATGGTCTGATCAATGGCGTTAGTGGCGCCGGAATGATCACTAAGTTTGACGCATCCAAATTTAAAACGCGTTTTGCTTGTGAAGTAAAAGGATTCGACCCAAACGATTTTTTTGAACGTAAAGAAGGTAGGAAGTTAGACGGATTTTCTCAGTATGCTTTGGTAGTGGCAGATCAAGCAATTCAAGATTGCGGAATCGATCTCGAAAAAGTAAATCACGACAGAGTAGGTGTAATCTGGGGGTCAGGAATAGGTGGATTAAAAACTTTTCAGGATGAGGTTTCTGCTTTTGCAAGAGGCGACGGAACTCCGCGCTTCAATCCATTCTTTATTCCTAAAATGATTGCCGATATTGCTTCGGGACATATCTCTATCCGATATGGATTCAGAGGACCGAATTTTACAACAGTATCTGCGTGTGCTTCTTCAACGAATGCAATCAACGATGCGTTTACGTATTTGCGATTAGGTAAAGCAGACATGATTGTAACCGGAGGTTCAGAATCGACTGTTAACGAAACATGTGTTGGTGGTTTCAATGCCTTGCAAGCGCTTTCATTGCGCAACGATGATCCTCAAACAGCTTCTCGTCCATTCGATTTAGATCGCGATGGATTTGTAATGGGTGAAGGTGGTGGTTGTTTAATTCTTGAAGAGTTAGAACACGCCAAAGCACGCGGAGCAAAAATTTATGCAGAGATTGTTGGCGGTGGCATGTCGGCCGATGCATATCACATGACTGCACCACATCCGGAAGGGTTAGGAGCGGCAAATGTAATGCGCGCCGTTTTAGAAGATGCAGGATTGACAACTGCCGATATTGATTACATCAATGTTCACGGTACTTCAACACCGATTGGTGATCCGCAAGAAATAAAAGCGATCCAAACAGTTTTTGGTGACGATGCATACCAGCTAAACATCAGCTCTACTAAATCGATGACCGGACATTTACTTGGTGCTGCCGGTGCTATTGAATCGATTGCAAGTATACTTGCCGTTCAAAACGATATTATCCCTCCTACTATAAATCATTTTACAGACGATCCTGTATTCGACACCAAACTAAATCTAACTTTTCACAAAGCACAAAAACGTGTTGTACGTGCTGCAATGTGTAACACATTTGGATTTGGTGGTCATAATGCATCCGTGATCTTTGTTAAATACAAATGACATTTCGTGTTAACGAATTAATGTCCGATCAAAATCACTTCTCTTGAGTGTCATCGATTCTTTACGTTTCTTTTTTTCTAAGGACAGAAAATTTGTAGGTTCCTTACAAAATTTACTCGGCTTTACTCCGGGCAATCTTTCTGTTTACCATCTTGCTTTCCGTCACCGATCAACAGCAACAGAACATCGTACCGGCGTAAAAATGAGCAATGAGCGTCTAGAATATTTAGGTGATGCAATTTTAGGAGCAGTGATAGCCGAGCTATTATTTAAAAAATTTCCATATCGCGAAGAAGGTTTTCTAACCGAAATGCGGAGTAAAATTGTGAATCGTGAGCACCTTAATAAGCTTGCATTAAAACTTGGCATTGATCGCTTCATGGTTAATTCGATTGATCCGGCTGCAAAAAACAAATCTGCTTATGGCGATGCTTTTGAAGCGCTGATAGGGGCTGTTTATATCGATAAAGGTTATAACACAACAAAAAAAATGGTTCTGAATAGAATCGTTCGCAATCACATCGATCTGGAAGAAATAGAACTGCTTGATAAAAATTTTAAAAGCAAGTTGATCAATTGGGCACAACGAGAACGAAAGCCCATTGAATTTGAATTGGTGGAAGAGGTAGAAAACGGAGGTAAAAAATTACTTCGTGTGAGAGTAATAATTGATGGAGAAGAAAAGGCACGAGGAGAAGATTTTTCAAAAAAGCGTGCTGAGCAAATTGCTGCTGAAAAAGTTTGCCTTGAACTAAAATTAGAATAATAGAAAAAGAGGTAGAAATTATTTCTCCTAACGATTTACTCACACTTTCCTAACTACTATTTTATAATTTTGTTGCTGATGAAAACATTCGCTACATTTTTTTTCATTTGCATATCACTTTTTACCAAAGGTCAAATCCAGAAAGTATTATCGAAAGGAGAAGGCGCTAAGCTTCTCATGGACTCAACCGGATTTTATATTTGTGGAAATATTGAAACAAATACGAATGACCGATGCGGACTGATGCGAATAGATACAAATGGAAATATACTTTGGCAAAAAACATATCGTGATCAGATAGAGTTTTATTCATATGCAAAAGATATGGTTAAAAACTCGGATGGAAGTTTAACCATCTGTGGTATGACATTTAACGATACAATCAGTAATGAAGAAATTGCACTTTACAAAGTTGATAGTCTCGGAACTAAAATATGGTCGCGAAGAATCGGGCATTCATTACAAGACGATGAAATGCTTCAGATTATTCACGATACTGATGGTGGATATTTGATAGCGGGAAAAGCTGTTAATTTTAATTTTCGACAAAACGATTTTTACCTTATAAAAACAGATAGTCTAGGTCATATCGTTTACGAAAAAACGTATGGAAGTAGCGGAGACGAAAGTTGTACAACACTTTTAAGAGCAGGAAATCGTTTACTTCTAGCAGGTGATATAAAAGACTCGTTGAGCAATGAATACAATATGGCGATTCTAACTATTGACGAAACAGGAAATCTTCTTTCATCGGTACAATTTCCACTATCGGGATTTCAATCTATTCAAGCAATAGCAATAGATCGTGACCGGAATTTGATCATCGCCGCCCAATGTAATAATGCCGCAACAGGTAACGAAGACAATTCACTGATTGTAAAATTAGATAGTATTGGGAATACCATTTGGTCTCGATATATAGCTGGCGCGAAAAATTTCCCCTACACACTCACTACCGACACCGCACAGAATATTATTGTAGGTGGAAACTTTAGAAATTCAATTACAAACATCAACAATTTCGTAGCTAAAATAAACCCTTCCGGAAATTTGATAGATCAAAAGAGCTATGGCAATTCATTTGGAGAAAAAATTAATTCGTTTATAACAAACAATACAGGAGAAAATTATTTCACCGGTAAATATGTGCGAACTGATGATCTGAACCCATACATAACGTTCAATAAAATTAGGTTTAACGATGTACTCTGTACTACCAATCCGGTAACAATAAATTTAGCAAATGAAACCATTTCAGCCGATACGATTTCATTCTCTACCTATTCCGACACAATTGAAGAGATCAATTCTATTTTGACCACCTCAATTACCAATTTTACTGATTCATCGTTATGCAGTTTATCGGTTGGCCTTGAAAGCCCTGAGAATGTGGAGTACTTTATATCCCCGAATCCGGCAGCCGATCAAATTCAAATAATGAGTTTTGACCACAAGAAAATAGGGTTGGTGAATATTTTTAATTGCATGGGTCAAAAAGTACGCGAAACACCCATAGAAAATGATACTTTTACATTAGATGTAAAGAGCCTCTCGAATGGAGTCTATTATCTTTCCATAGAGAACGATCGTTTTAGAAGTATTAAAAAAATAATCGTAGCGCATTTTTAACATGTTGGGTAATGGCAAAAACTGTTTTAAAATTAAGTAACGAAGACGACTATGATTTCATATTGGTCGGTCTTGTTTGTCAGAACAGAGATTATAGATTATGTCACGAACTAAATACACTGCTAACTTTAGAAATGACAAAAATGGAAGACTATACTGTATTCAGCAACAAAAGAATGGAAGATCATGCGTTTTCATTTTATGAATATCAAAATGAAGATGGAGATCGGTATAATCTAATTAGCAACAAATGCAAAAAAGGAGCTCTGTTGCCTGAACAAAAAGTACTGGACTATGTTTTTATGATTCGACCGGATAAAATTCGAATCGATGAAAATGAATTAGTCAAGAAATTAAAAAAGAGTTCAATCATACTCGGTGTATATCGCCTTGATGTATTAAAGTTAAAATCGAAAGATAATTTATTATTTTAAAATTAGAATATGGATCAAGTACCATTTACCAAAACAAAAATTGTTGCTACCATCGGGCCGGCATCATCGGCAAGAGAAATATTAAAAGGATTGATGTTAGCGGGTGTTGATGTTTGTCGTCTTAATTTGTCGCATGGAGATTACAGTGTACACGAGCAAGTGATACAAAACATCCGAAGCTTAAATAAAGAGTTAAAGAACAATACCTCAATCTTAATAGATCTACAAGGTCCCAAACTTAGAATTGGCGAAGTAGAGAACAATGAAATTTTTTTAGAGAATGCGAGTAAGGTTGTATTTACCATGCATGAGTGTGTAGGAACCAGCAAGCGGCTTTATATGAACTACCAAGATTTTGCCAAAGATGTGGCGATCCATGATAAAGTTCTGATTGATGATGGCAAAATCGTTTTGCACGTACTTGAAACGAATGGCGTAGATGAAGTAATTGCGATAGTAGAAAGCGGCGGGAAGTTGTCGGGGAGGAAAGGAGTTAATTTACCAAAGACTAAAATTTCTTTACCTAGTCTTACGAAAAAAGATTTAAACGATTTAAACTTTGCACTTGATCAAAATGTAGATTGGATAGGATTATCATTTGTTAGAACAGCACATGATATTATTGATTTGAAAAAAAGAATTGCAGAAGCAGGAAAGAAATGCCGAGTAATTGCGAAAATTGAAAAGCCGGAAGCACTAACAGAATTAGATCACATCATTAGAGAAACAGATGCACTGATGGTTGCACGAGGCGATTTAGGAGTTGAACTTCCGATGGAAGATGTTCCGTTGATCCAAAAAATGTTAGTGAATAAATGCATACAAGCATCAAAGCCTGTAATTATTGCAACACAAATGATGGAAAGTATGATTACAAATTATACTCCTACCAGAGCAGAAGTAAGCGATGTTGCAAATTCTGTAATAGATGGTGCTGATGCAGTAATGTTAAGTGGAGAAACTTCTGTTGGTCTTTACCCTGTTAGAGTAGTTGAACACATGCGTATGATCATTGCAAAAGTAGAAGCTCAAGGATATCATTACAATAGGAAATCATTGCCTGATTTTTCTAGTCCAACATTCATTTCAGATTCAGTTTGTTTTAATGCATGCGTAATGGCATCGCATGTAGGTGCAAGAGCAATTGTTGGAATGACGCGCTCAGGATATACAGCATATAAAGTTTCTTCACAACGACCGAATACAGATATATTAATTTTCTCTGACATACCGGAAATGTTAAACGTTTTAAGTTTAGTTTGGGGTGTTCGAGGATTTTATTACGATCGCACAGTTTCTACCGATGAAACAATTGTCGAATTACAAAATATTCTTAAAGAAAAAGGATTCGTAAATAGCAACGACATAATCATTAACCTTGCAAGTATTCCATTAGAGGAACAAGGTCGAACAAATATGATCAAGCTTGGTCGTGTGAAATAATTCTAAACAAAACAATTCCATTAAATTTTATTTATTCATAAAAAAAATCAACAGACATATATGAAACTAAACATTCCACTTTTAAAAGAAATATGTGAAACTGCCGGAGCTCCCGGCTATGAGCAACGCATCCGTGAAGTGGTGTTGAGAGAATTAAAGGGAATAAGTGATGAAGTGAGCGTTGATAATATGGGAAATGTAACAGCTATTAAAAGAGGTAAATCAAAAAAGAAATTAATGATAGCTGCGCATATGGATGAAATCGGTTTTATGGTTACGCATATTGATGACAATGGATTTCTTCGTTTCCACACACTTGGCGGGTTTGATCCGAAAACACTTACAGCGCAGCGCGTGATTGTGCATGGTACAAAAGATCTTATTGGAGTAATGGGAAGTAAGCCGATTCATATTATGACGGCCGAAGAAAAAAATAAAGTTCCTGCGATTACCGATTACTTCATCGATCTTGGAATGCCAAAAGTAGACGTTGAAAAAATTGTTACGATTGGAAATCCGATAACACGTCAGAGAGAATTGATAGAGATGGGGAACTGTGTAAATTGTAAGTCGATCGACAATCGAGTTTCCGTTTTTATTTTGTTAGAGTCGATGCGACAAATGAAAGACCTTCCTTATGATGTTTACGGAGTTTTTACTGTACAAGAAGAAGTTGGAATACGTGGGGCAAATGTTGCAGCGCATCAGATAGAACCCGATTTTGGTTTTGGATTAGATACAACTATAGCATTTGATGTTCCCGGTTCACAAGCGCACGAGCGAGTAACGAGTTTAGGTGGAGGGGCGGGAATAAAAATAATGGACGCATCAACGATTTGTGATTACCGGATGATCGACTTTATGAAAAAGACGGCAGATAAACATTCGATAAAATGGCAGCCGGAAATTTTACAGGCGGGGGGAACAGATACAGCGGGAGTGCAAAGAATGGGAAAGACGGGCGCAATAGCCGGGGCCATTAGCATTCCAACCAGACATATACATCAAGTAATTGAAATGGCCAATCAAGACGATATAGGGAACTGTATAGAACTATTGACCAAATGTTCTCAAGAATTAGATCAGCATAATTGGGAATTTAGCAATTTTTAAGGGGTATTTTAGAACGAAAATCCACTGCCTCATTTTTCCTTGCGTATTAATTGCCGATAATTATCTTTGGTAACGAACTAGCTGCTATAATACTTTTTTTTAATGAATTTACTGAATAAACTTATTGCACCCCATAGGGTGTTTTATGATTTTGTACGCGATGGTATCCTTATTTGTGAACTGTCTGGCGAGGTTATTTACCTGAACAAATCAGCCTGCAACATTTTAAGGTGTGATAAAAAAGTTCTGTTGAAAAAAAACTTGAATGATTGTTTTCCTGATGAGGTAACATTGGACCAAGTACTTGAACATTTAGCATCAAGCGAAACATGGATTCAATCCGTAAAATGTAAATTGATTGATGGGAGCGAAGATTTATTAATGTTATGTTTTTCTGTAATAAAAGATATAGATGTTCAACCATTTGGGATTCAAATTGTAGTAAGAGATAAGCCGTCAACAGAAATGTTACCTACAATTCTTGAGAATCAAAGTTCAATGCTTCAAACATTAAACCATCGATCTCGCGAGGTTATAATAATTAGTGATCTTAAAAGTATGACTAATTTATTTTGCACAAAAAATATTGAAAAAATAATTGGCTGGAAACAGAAAAATGTAGTTGATGGAGGCTGGGCATTTATGATGTCATTAACACATCCAGATGATACAGCATCTGTGGTAGAAACATTTGTTGCAGGACTAGAACTTAGGAAAAAAGAGAAATATATCTATGATAATATTCCAACAGTATATTCAAACAGAATACGTCATAAAAACGGAGAATGGATTTGGATAAAATCCGAAAGTTTGATCTTAGAACGTGATAACGACGGCGAGGCCCAAATTCTAATTACATTTATTCAGAATACCTCATTTGAAAAGAACAATACCGGAACATCAAACAACAGTACAGTAACAGAAATTTTAGAAGAACAGAAGCTTGCAAATCACGAAAAGACAAATAATCAAAGCGGCACTTCATCTGTTCATTTATCTCACAGAGAAAAAGAAGTACTTGAATTAATTAAAAAGGGATTGTCAACAAAAGAAATAGCTGATGTCCTAGATTTAAAAATCACTACAATAAATACCTACCGTAAAAATTTGATGGACAAGATGAAAGTGAAAAATTCAGCTGAATTAGTTGCACGTTCAAATCAGATTCAAATTAATTAGTATTAATGGATACTTTAAAAACTTTTATCTCCATCCTTAAAAATCAATTGGAAAGATCGAATGATCATGTATTGATTTGCAATTCTGATTGCGAAATAGTATATATAAATAAATCTTTTTTATTGAGTAATGAAGTTGAGATAAATAAATTCGGATCTGATTTTTATTTTGACAAAAAAACAAAAAAATACATTGCAGATGAACTTGTACAAAAGACTTTTGCTCAAGTTTCAATAGAAATAAAAACTGGAAGTGGAGAAATGAGAAGAGATTTCTATGCTTTTGAAATTGAAAGAAATAGCCATAAAGTTGGAGTAGTGTTTATGGCTCCGAATGGACAGGACGAGAAAAATACACTGAAGAAAAATTTATTTCAGTTTAGTATTTTAAAAGCAATGAATTCAAGAAATGATGCAGTTTATTATATTACTGAAATTGCTACTGGGAAGAATATATATATCAGTGAATCCATTCAGAATTTATTTGGATTCAATCCGATAGATTTTCATGTCGGAGGGTGGATTTACTTTTTTTCACTTGTTCATCCGGAAGACTTAGAAAACTTAATTGCACGACAGTCAGATTGGGTGATTATGAAAAATAAATTAGGGCTTTTATATGAACATGTTGAGTCGTTCAATTATTTTCGAATGAAGAATGCAAGAGGAGAATATTTGCCTGTAGAAACAGAATCGAATGTTTTGGAAAAAGATAAAGAGGGAAAGGTTCACTTAATTTTTGGCTCCTTTAGATTAGTAGATGAAAAGACTTTACAATTGCACGCCGTAAATAAACAAGACTCACCGGTAAAAATTATTAATGGCAAATCGTATGTAGAAATAGACTATTTAAAAACATTAAAAGAATTTAATACGTCTGTAAATTTTAAAAGAAAATTTACAGAACTAACTCCACGAGAAATGGAAACGTTAGAGTTGATCATAGATGAAAACAGTTCAGAAGAAATAGCAAAAAAATTAAATATAAGTATCCATACTGTTAATCTGCATCGTAAAATGATCATGAAAAAATTAGGGGCTAAAAATATAGCCTCATTGATGAAAATATACTATACCAACAAACAGTAAACTTTCATTATTTCGAGCAATTGAAGTCATTTTACTGTAATCTTTTATAAATAAAGCGATATTTCATCAAAAACGAAGCACAAATACCTTAAAAATTAGGTAAAATACTACTAATAGTAGGTATTTCAGCAATCGATTGTTTGAGTCATATTTACATAGCTTTTCAATCTAGTTCAATTTTTCTCTAACCCTTTTTTTAAGGAAAACCCTGGGGACGCAGCCTCAGGGTTTTTATTTGTTCTAAATTCGAATTTTTTCCGTTTTTTCCAGACTTCCTGCAAAGCAAGTCATACTACACTTGCCCATATACTCTTTACCATTCATCAAGTAAAAGCAGTCATTTACCAAATGGAATTGAAATCGGGAGCTTGGCGTACTACATTAGTAAAACGAAACAAAAAAAACTTTTTTATGACAACACTTGAAATACAAGATTACATTCATGTTTACAGTATGTTCTCCTTCAAAGATGGAAGAAAAGAATCAGGAATAGCAATCAACAAGTATAATCTTGAAAAAGCAGAAGTAGAATATTTCTTTATATCACAGCTTGACATGAATTCATATAAGAATGCATTCGATCGTTATGATAAAGAAACTTGTAAAAAATTAGCCCAGCTAATAAAACTTGATGAACTAACGAGTATCCGCCCGGTTTCGTTAGCAGATTACAAAATTATTATGCAATTGTTGAATGAAAGAAATCAACGATTAAATTTTCAATAGGCGCGCCCAGAGCTTATTTATTAGTACATGAAATAAAAAAGTCCATACCGAAAGGAGTGGACTTTTTTGTTTTACTATATAATTAGTAATTGATTTTTTTATGATCAGTGCCTTGACTTCCACATTTCATTAAATGATTTTGGAGAAATTTCAGGAAGTTCTCTACGTTCGCCCCATTTAGTACGGAAAAAATTTCTCAACATAAAATTTTTAATTCTTGATCCTCCGGCATTCATCAGACTTCTATTCAACATTCCTTTTTTCCATATATTGAAAATAAATTTCTCACTAAATGGATTTAGATTTAATTCAACAGCATCGCGTCGATTATAAAGCAAGAGCTTATGCAAATCAATTTTTACCGGACAAACTTCTGTACATTTTCCGCACAAAGAAGAAGCGTAACTTAAGTGTTTAAATTCTTCCATACCTTTAAAGTGTGGAGTAATTACTGAACCGATGGGCCCACTATATGTTGAACCGTATGAATGACCTCCTACTCCTTTATAAATTGGACAACCATTAAGACAGGCCCCGCATCTAATACATGAAAGTGCTTGACGTTGTTCTTGCTGGGCTAAAAGATTTGTACGTCCATTATCCAATAAGATCACATACATTTCTTCCGGACCATCAATTTCCCCATCTTGACGAGGTCCTGATGAGATAGAATTATACACAGTTATATTTTGGCCTGTTCCATGAGTTGCAAGTAGTGGCCAAAAAAGATCGAGGTCGTTTAACGATGGAATAATTTTTTCTATTCCGGCAATAGCAACTTGAACGCGAGGAAAAGAAATAGACATTAAAGCATTGCCTTCATTTTCTGTTACACAAACAGAACCACTGTCGGCAATTAAAAAATTTGCTCCTGTTATTCCTACATCGGCACGTTGATATTTTTCACGCAATTTTTCTCTTACAAAAGCTGTGATCTCTTTTGGAGTACTAGATAATGGAAGATTATATTTTTCATTAAATGTTTTTGCTACATCTTCTTTTGAAAGATGCATTGCAGGAGTTACGATATGATATGGTGGCTCATCACGAAGTTGAACAATAAATTCTCCAAGATCAGTTTCAAGCGATTCAATTCCTTCAGCAGTTAATGCTGCATTCACATGAATCTCTTCCGTAGTCATCGACTTCGCTTTCACAA
Organism: Bacteroidota bacterium; assembly: GCA_031367345.1. Classification (GTDB taxonomy): domain Bacteria; phylum Bacteroidota; class Bacteroidia; order AKYH767-A; family 2013-40CM-41-45; genus JADKIH01. The sequence continues at coordinate 20,438 of JANLPR010000001.1, forward strand.
CTGTCTTCGCATTTACACTTTTCATGATGCGAATTAATTCCGTGATTGCTTCATTGGCATCTTGTGCCCAAATAACTTTACCTCCTCGTTTTGCAAAATTAGTTTCAAACTCTATGAGGTATTTGTCGAGATTTTCAGTAACCTTCCACTTTAAAGTCGAGGCACGTTCACGCGCTAATTCAAAATCTTCGTATTGATGCTTTCCTTCGACAACTTTTTTATCGTACTGAGAAATATTAAAAGCCAATTTTCGGCGATGTTCAGTATTGAAGACCTTATCTTCGGCATCAAGTAAAAATTGGTCAGAGTTAAGCGACATATTAAGGCGAAATTACACAATAGAATGGGAATATTGAAGGGAAAAATATGGGCAAAAGTTAGGGTTTCGAACGATGGCAAATAACAGCTGAATCAAACTTTTATTATCATGGTCCTATTCAAATGATTGATTACTAAAGTTCTAAAATATCAGATCCCGATTATTTTTCTTAAATATGATTTAAATTATAACCAGTATAATGTTCAACAATAATGTGTGCCTATCAGAGCTCAACTTGTGTTCTTAATAAATCATCAATTGTTTCGCGACGACGAATTAATCGAGGAACATTTTCTTCGACCAACACTTCGGCAGGTCGCAAACGTGAGTTATAATTATTGCTCATAGAATAGCCATATGCACCGGAATTTAAAATAGCAAGCACATCACCTTCTCGCACTTCGGCTAATTTTCTATCCCAACCAAAAGTATCCGTTTCACAAATGTATCCAACAATGGTATAAATTCTTTGCTTGCCTAACGGATTACTCAAATTTATAATGTGATGATAAGCGTCGTAAAACATAGGTCGAATAAGATGATTTTGTCCGGAATCGACACCGGCAAAAACAGTTGACATTGTTTGCTTAACCGTGTTTACAGTAACAAGCAATACTCCGGCTTCGCTCACTAAAAATTTTCCCGGCTCGAACCAAAGCTCCAACTCTTTACCATATTCATTAGTGAATTTATTAAAGATCGCTGTAAAATCATTTCCAAGTTCCTCTATATCGGTTGTATAATCGCCTTCTTTATAGGCTACTTTAAATCCACTTCCGAAATCAATGAATTCTAAATTTGGAAATAATTTTGATTCTTCAAATAATAATTCAGCTACACGAAGAAATACTGAGCTATCTAAAATTTCAGAACCGGTATGAATATGCAAACCATTCACGCGCATTTTGCAAGTAGCAATAATTCGATGTACGTGTCTCAATTGATGAATAGAAATACCAAATTTAGAATCGATATGACCGGTTTGAATGTGCACGTTTCCTCCAGCTGCAATGTGTGGATTAATCCGAATACAACAAGGAACTTTATCTTCGTATTCATGACCAAATTGTTCAAGAATAGAAATATTGTCGATGTTTATTATAAGACCGAGTTCAACAGCTTTTTTTATTTCTTCAAATGATACGCCATTAGGTGTAAATAAAATATCAGCCGGTGAAAATCCGGCACGAATACCAATCAGTGCTTCTTCAATAGAAACAACATCAAGACCGGCGCCTAACTTTTGCATATATTTCAGGATCTCCAAATTAGACAGCGCTTTGCAGGCATACTTAATTTTCAGATTAACATTCTTAAACGCTTTAGTTAAACGATTATATTGACGCTTGATAGTTGAAGCATCATAAACATAAAGTGGGCTACCATATTTCTTAGTTAATTCAACTAAGTCGGTATTTTTAAAAATCGGATAATTTTCTTCGAAGTTCATTTTGTGAAGATAATATTACAATTGAATATTTTTTAATATTTTTTTAATATGGCTATAGCTGTGCTTATTTACAAAGGTATAATCCATAGTAACTAAGTCGAAAAATTAAACCATCGACAATTATTTCACTTAATAGATATGCGAAAATGTATGAGGCGAAATGTCAAATTACTTTACAGAAGAAGTTATTGCCTTTTTATAAATTGGAACAGTACTGCATGGTTCGCCAAACATGATACTTTTTACATGCGGTCGAAGTTTTGCTGTTAAAGCTGCATAGGTAAAAACTGGAATCTCTTTGTTGGAGCACCCTTTTATAACAACACGCTGATCAATAAAAGGAGCTATATCCATATTAGAAATAATATCCTCAAAAATTTCCTCTTCTAATCGTTTTAGATTGCCAAAAATTATTTTTTTAGCAAACGGTTCTAGATGGGAAAACAATAGCATAAAAGCCCAAGCGGGGACAATTGCATCGGCCGAACAAATTACTGCAACATATTTATTAGAATACAAAGACCAATCATGCGATTTCAAATTTTCACGGAAATCTTTCTCTTTCAATATCAACTCTTGAAACAACCATGGCTTTAAATCGAAAAGCACACGCTCTTGCTCCGGAAAATAATCTTCCAGATTAAGAGTGATCAGTCCGCTGTTTGCGACTTTATTAACGATAGGTTCCATTTTTAAAAATCGAGAATCGTAATTTTAGAATTGTAATTTGAGAATTGTAATTTGAGAATCGTAATTTTAGAATTGTAATTTGAGAATCGTAATTTGAGAATTGTAATTTGAGAATTGTAATTTGAGAATCGTAATTTGAGAATTGATAATTGTGATTTGTAGTTAACAATATAATTGAAACACATTATTAATTATTAATTATTTCTCACCACATTCCCAGCTCAAGTTTTGCTTCTTCGCTCATCATATCTTTTTCCCATGGTGGATCGAATGTAATTTCAACTTTTGCATTGTTTACATCGGGCATTGCTTTCAATTTATTTTCCACGTCAACCGGAAGCGTTTCCGCTACAGGACATGCCGGTGAAGTCAATGTCATTTTAATATATAGGTCGTTTCCTTCTTCTTCTTTAATCTCATAGATTAGACCTAGCTCATAAATATCGACAGGTATTTCAGGATCGTAACAGGTTTTCAATGTTTCGATCACTCGCTCACGAAGCGATTTAACAGGGTGCTGACCCTGAGAAACTAACGGTGTTGTGTTTTCTGTCATACCGATTCTTTCGATGTCATTGCAAGTGCATATAATTTCATTTGTTTAATCATTGACGCTAAACCATTCGCCCTTGTAACAGCAATATGTTCACGCAATCCAATCGCATCAATAAAAGGCAAATCTGTTTTCAATATCTCTGCCGCAGGTTGTCCACTCAACACTTTTATCAAGAGTGCTATTTCTCCTTTTACAAAAGTGGAATCGCTATCTGCTTCAAAAATAACTTTCCCATCACGACTAAAAGAATTAAGCCATACTGAACTCTGACATCCTTTTATTTTATTTTCATCAATTTTATATTGATCGTCAAGTACATCAAGCTTTTGACCAATCTCAATGATATACTGATATTTATCAGCCCATTCATCGAATAGTTCAAAATCTTCTATAATTGATTTTTCTATTTCTTCAATTCCCATTTTATTGTTTCAATAATTGTATGGCTTTTATAACACCATCAATAAATAAATCTATTTCTTCAAACGTATTATAAAACAAAAAAGATGCTCTTATAGTTCCGGGAATAGCATATCTTTTCATTACAGGCTCTGTACAATGTTGCCCTGTTCTAACCGCAATTCCTTTCGTGTCTAAATACATTCCGACATCCAATGCATTGCATCCATCAATAACAAAAGAAACAACACTTGCCTTTTCCTTTGCTTGTCCAATTATTCTTACACCCGGAATCATCATTAATTTTTCTTGTGCATAATTTAAAAGATCGGTTTCATAACTATGCAATGCTTTTCGATCAAGCGAATCAAAATAATTCAGGGCTGTTCCGAATGCAATTACATCGGCAATATTTGGAGTGCCCGCTTCAAACTTATAAGGTATTTCGTTGTAAGTAGTTTTTTCAAAAGTAACGGAGCTAATCATTTCTCCGCCGCCCTGATATGGGGGCATCGACTCCAGAAGATTTGCTTTGCCATACAAAATTCCCACTCCTGTAGGACCAAAGACTTTGTGACCGGAAAATACTAAAAAATCACAATCTAGTTGTAATACATCAATTTCAGAATGAACGATGCCTTGTGCTGCATCAACAACTACCGGAATATTTCTTAGATGCGCTGCTTCAATTATTTCCTTTAAAGGATTTACCGTGCCTAATGAATTAGAAGTATGAACAACGCTTACTAATTTTGTTTTATCATTCAATAGAGAGTAATATTCATCTAAGATAAGTTCGCCTGACTCATTAATAGGAATTATTTTCAGTGTTGCGCCTTTTTCTTCACACAACATTTGCCAAGGAACGATATTCGAATGGTGTTCCATTGCAGATATAATAATTTCATCTCCTTGCTTAATGTTTTGTCGGCCGTAAGTAGCAGCTATCAGATTTATTCCTTCGGTAGTACCTCTCACAAAAACAATTTCGTTGGCAGAAGTAGAATTAATAAAACGATGAACGATATTTCTTACTTCATCGAATTCATTCGAAGCTTTCTGACTTAAGTAATGGACTCCACGATGAATATTGGCATTATAATTTGAATAATAATCTACAAGCTTATCAATTACAACTTGAGGTTTTTGACTGGTAGCCGCATTATCAAAATAAACGAGAGGTTTACCATGTGCTTTGGTTTTCAAAACAGGAAAATCATCTCGAATTGAATCCACATCAAAAGGAGTTACAGGCAATATTTTTGTTCCTGTCAGATTCATTAATTAATTTTATTTAATTTATTCCCAATCAAATGTTTTAATTCCTCACGTAATGTTTCGTTAGTAATACGATTCAAAACATCTTCAGCAAAAGCAATCGTTAAAAAAGTTCTTGCCATATCAATCCCTATACCTCTACTCTGTAAATAAAATAAAGCTTCTTTGTCGAGTTGTCCGGTAGTTGCACCATGACTACACTTTACATCGTCAGCAAATATTTCAAGTTGAGGTTTTGAATTCACTGAAGCTTCGTCTGAGATCAATAAATTTTTATTCGACTGGTAAGCATTTGTTTTCTGAGCATCTTTTCGAACAAAAACTTTTCCGTTAAACACGCCTTTAGATTTTCCATCGAGAACTCCCTTATAGAGTTCATTACTCAAGCAGTGTGGCATAGCATGATCAACCAACGTATGATTATCGATCAAGGAATCGCCACCACCAACATAAAGTCCGTTTAAATTTGAATTAATTTGTTGACCGTTTAAAACGATATGTAAATTATTTCGAACTAGCTTACCTCCAAATGTAATAGTGTGAATATCTATAACTGAGTTAGAAGATTGCTTCACTTCAGTATGATCTAAGTGAAATGTATTTTTATTTTCTGTCTGAACTTTTGTCCATTCAACACGTGCATTTTTCTCCACTACTATTTCAGTAACAGAATTAATGAAAGCGTAATGGTCTCCTACAGAATGAAAGCTTTCGGTAATGTTAGCAGATGAATTTTTTTCTGCAACAAAAAGATTACGAGGAAACGCCAGTATATTTTCTTCTCCACCTGATATATAAAGGATGTGAATAGGACTATTGCATTCAATGTTTTCTTTCAAATGAATAAACGCTCCATCAAGAATATTTGCAGTATTCATTGCAACAATTGCTTCATTTTCAAAAGAAGCATGTTTAGCTAAATGGGAAATTACCAATGGGTGTTCTAAATTTTCAGCTAGATCACCAATAAACACACCTTCCGGCAATTTATCGAATGATGAAAGTGTTTTATTTAATTTACCGTTTTCAAAAACAAGAAGGATAACATCATTTCCGGCAATCATCATATTCTTTATTTCAGCAGCACTCAAAGTATGAAAGAGAGCCGGATGAAATTCCGATTTAGAAATTGGTGTTAGATTTGTGTATTTCCATTCCTCATGTTTAGTGGTAGGAATTCCTAATTCTTCTAAACGATGAAGTGCATCTTTTCTAATCTGCTTCAAAGAAGCAGGGCCGATAAGATTTGTTGCTTCAAAATATCGGGTTAAATATTCCGGAATATTAATTGTTGTCGTGTTCATGTTTTATGCCGCTTAAACTTTGGCTGCTTCTACTTCTTCTTTAATCCAATCGTAACCTTTTTCTTCCAATTCAAAAGCCAATTCTTTTGTTCCGGATTTTACTATTCTTCCATTGTAAAGTACATGAACAAAATCGGGAACGATATAATCAAGTAAACGTTGATAGTGAGTAATGACTACAAATGACCGTTCAGAGTTTCTCAAAGAATTTACACCATTAGCAACAATGCGTAGAGCATCGATATCAAGTCCAGAATCAGTTTCATCAAGAACAGCAAGAGTAGGTTCAAGCATTGCCATTTGAAAAACTTCGTTACGTTTCTTTTCTCCACCACTGAAACCTTCGTTAACCGAACGCTGCGTCATTGCTTTATCCATTTCGACGAGTTTCATTTTTTCTTTCATCAACACCAAAAAGTCTTTTGAATCGAGCGTTGGCAAACCTTTCGATTTACGAATTTCATTAAGAGCAGTTTTCAAAAAATTTGCATTGGTTACACCTGGAATTTCTACCGGATATTGAAATGCAAGAAACAATCCTTTACGAGCACGATCTTCAGGCGACATATCTAGCATATCTTCACCATTAAATAAAACTTCGCCGCCGGTAACTTCATAACTTTCTCTTCCTGCCAATACCGAGGCAAGCGTACTTTTTCCGGAACCATTTGGTCCCATAATAGCATGTACTTCGCCTTTTCCTATTTCAAGATTCAGTCCTCGTAAAATTTCTTTTTCTTCTACTTTGGCTGAAAGATTTTTAATTGATAGCATTTTGTATTCTTGTTTCTTAAATCAAGCGACTAAATATATTTTAATATTTACCCGCAATTTATTTAGTTATTTATTTTCAGTTTTAATATCAACCAACAGATCCTTCTAATGAAATAGCAAGTAGTTTTTGCGCTTCAACAGCAAATTCCATTGGCAACTGATTAAAAACTTCTTTACAGTATCCGTTTACGATAAGTCCAACAGCATCTTCGTTGGAAATTCCTCTTTGATTACAATAAAAGATTTGATCTTCTCCTACTTTAGAAGTAGTAGCCTCATGTTCAACGATAGCAGATTTATTATTTACTTCTAAGTATGGAAAAGTATGAGCTCCACATTTGTCGCCTAGTAATAATGAATCGCATTGAGAATAATTTCGTGCATTTTCTGCTTTCGGAGAAATTTTTACTAATCCACGATAACTATTCTGACTGTGTCCACCACTAATACCTTTTGAAACAATTGTACTTTTTGTATTTCTACCAAGATGAATCATCTTCGTACCTGTATCGGCTTGCTGATAATTATTAGTTACAGCAACACTATAAAATTCACCTATTGAATGATCGCCTTTTAAAATTACGCTCGGATATTTCCATGTTATAGATGAGCCGGTTTCTACTTGCGTCCATGAAATTTTTGAATGATCGCCTGCACAAATTCCACGCTTAGTTACGAAATTATATATTCCGCCTTTCCCATTTTTATCACCGGGATACCAATTTTGAACAGTGCTATATTTTACTTGAGCATTTGTATGCGCATATATTTCTACAACAGCAGCATGCAATTGATTTTCATCACGCATCGGAGCCGTGCACCCTTCAAGATAACTTACAAAAGCACCTTCATCGGCAATGATAAGAGTACGTTCAAACTGACCGGTACCGGCAGAATTAATTCTGAAATAAGTTGAAAGTTCCATAGGGCAACGAACGCCTTTAGGAATATAACAAAACGATCCATCACTGAATACGGCAGAGTTAAGAGCAGCATAAAAATTATCTGTAGTAGGAACTACAGATCCTAAATATTTTTTAATAAGGTCAGGGTGATCATGAACAGCTTCACTAAACGAACAAAAGATAATTCCTAATTCGGCTAGTGCTCCACGAAAAGTTGTTTTAACAGATACACTATCAATTACTGCATCAACAGCTACGCCTGTTAATCTCTTTTGTTCTTCCAAAGAAATTCCTAACTTATTAAATGTTGCTCTTATTTCCGGATCAACTTCATCGAGACTGTTGAGAACAACTTTTGGTTTAGGAGCAGAATAATAAATAATATCTTGAAAGTCGATGGTAGGATACTGAACATTCGGCCACTTAGGCTCGGTCATAGTTAACCAATGACGAAACGATTTGAGTCGCCATTCGAGTAACCATTCCGGTTCATTTTTTTTTGCAGAGATAAAACGAACGATGTCTTCATTCAATCCTTTCGGTGCATTGTCCGATTCAATATCACTTACGAAACCCCATTTGTATTCACCGGAAGTAACGTCGTCAATTATTTTAAGGTCTTCGCTCATTTCGAAGTGACTAAATAAATAGTCGAATTATTATTTTTATTAAGACTTATTCTAAACAATTTTTTTGGGCAAAAAAAAATCATACGGAGAAACTCTCCCCACAACCACAAGTACGAGAAGCGTTAGGGTTCACGAATGAAAAACCTTTTCCATTCAACCCATCACTAAAATCGAGTTCAGTACCGATGAGGTAAAGAAAACTTTTTTTGTCGCACACAATTTTTATCCCCTTATCAGTAAATACTTTATCATCATCTTTTTGAACGTTGTCGAATTCCAACTTATAGGTTAATCCGGAGCAACCTCCACCTTCAACACCAACTCTGATAAACGAATCGACCGGCTTATTGTCATTTTTAATGAGCTCAATAGCCTTGTTTTTAGCTCTTTCAGTTACGGTAATCATTTTTTTTCCTTTCTACTTTAAATCTTCCACAAAGATAGGTCAAACCCTCCTTCTTTCCAATCTTTTGAAGGCAATGACACTGTGAAAAACAAGGATTTAGCAGAAATGTTCAAGGAAAAGGAAGTCATAAATTCAAGAAAAACGAATTCATGGTTAATTTATGGGTAACGGCGCTCAATATAAGGGCTCTTTTTAGTCGAAAAGATGGCTTTTAGATTGGCGTCATTCGTTAACTACTGACATTTAATCATTTACAAAGAGATAAAAGTTAACAATTGTGGGAGCCAATTTCAGGAGAAGCAGGAATGAATGGCTATTTACTTTTTGTTTACTTTCGCGGCATGTTTGAAAATAAAGAGAATCGCACTGAAATTGGTGCATTAGGCGAATTTGGATTAATAGATCATCTAGCAGCGTCAGTTGAAATAAAAAATGAAAGTTCAGTCAAAGGAATCGGCGACGATGCTGCGGTAATCGACAATGGAAATGAACTCACAGTGGTAACTACAGATTTATTGATTGAAGGAGTTCATTTCGATTTGAGTTTTCATCCATTAAAACATTTAGGTTACAAAGCAGTGGTCGTAAATCTGAGCGACATTTATGCTATGAATGCTACGCCAAAACAAATAGTAATTGGTTTAGCTATTTCAAATCGTTTTTCATTAGAAGCAATTGAAGAATTATATGAAGGAATAAATCTCGCTTGTGCAAAATACAATGTTGATTTAGTAGGCGGCGATACGACATCAACAGCAGGGGGTTTAGTAATTTCAATCACTGCCATTGGTTCAGCAAAAAAAGAAGATCTTGTTTATCGTAGTGGCGCGAAGGAAACAGATTTAATTTGTGTATCAGGAGATTTAGGAGGTGCTTATCTTGGTTTACAACTTTTAGAAAGAGAAAAAAGAATTTTTTTAGAAAATCCGAAAGTTCAACCTGATCTTGAGGGAGCGGATTACATTTTAGAACGACAATTGAAACCGGAAGCAAGGAGAGAAATCGTTGAGAAGCTTCGATCACTTGGGGTAAAACCAACGTCAATGATTGATATATCGGATGGACTTTCTTCTGAAGTGATGCATTTGTGTAAGGAGTCGGGAACAGGCTGTGAATTATACGAAGGTAAATTTCCAATTGATCCACAAACTTATGATAAAGCAAGAGCGTTTCATTTAGATGCAACAGTTTGTGCGTTGAGTGGTGGAGAAGATTATGAGTTGTTATTTACAATTTCACAAAGTGATTACGAAAAAGTACGATCAGAATTAGACTGTTCAATTATTGGTCACATGACTGCTAAAGAAGATGGAATGTATTTAGTTGACAAGTCGGACAATCGAGTAAAGCTACAAGCACAAGGCTGGAAATCTTTTTAAGAAAAGTTTTAATAAAAAAAGTCTCATCAAAATAAATGATGAGACTTTTTTTGTGAAAATATTTTTTTGTGGGCTACCATGCAATTCCGAAACAAAGACCGAATCGGAAAGATAATGCAGAGAATTTTGTTTGAACACCGTGATCTGCAAGCATAGAAGGTTCAACATCTTTTTTACTTCCAAAAGGAAGGAATGTCATTCCAATAAAATAATCCTGATACCATCCATCAAATTCTGAACGATAACCAAGATCGAATGACATAGGTATCAGTGTGATTTTTTGTTCGTATAAAGTACCAGTACCAAGATTATCATAGCTCGAAGTACTGTTTTGATTCACATAAATATCAGTGATGTTATATATGTTTATTGCTTTGAACAAACTAATAGAATTAGAAATATAAAATCCTCCATCAGAATTATCGCTGAAGTGATATTTAGATGAGTACGAATATTCTTTCCAACTGCTTGTTTGTGTCAGGTTGAATTCAACATGGTCTACACCTTTTTGGTATGAATATTTATCCGTTTCATAAGAACCATCACTACCAAGGTCATAACCGGCGCGATATGTCAAACCCAAAGAAATTTTATCGCCAACATTTTGCTCATAGCCAAAACCATAAAAATCGGGTTGACTATATGATGATGATATACCTGTGATACCGAAATATTCAAAACGAATTCCTTGAGCAAAAGAATTGTTTGAGCCAATAAGGAACAAAACTATAAGGAGTATTTTATTAATCAATTTCATTTTAAATTTTGTTTGTCAGTTTAAATGATAAATTAAAATTTGATGTTCAACATTTCAAGAACCGTTTGGCTTGGAATACAGAATCCGATTCCTTCGACACCTTTTCCTGACAACTTCATAGTTGTAACACCTATTACTTCGCCTTTATCATTTATTAAAGGTCCGCCACTATTTCCGGAATTAATACTAACATCTGTTTGAATAAATTGTGATCCATTAATTTCACGTAATCCGGAAATAATTCCTTTCGTAATTGTTTGTCCGAGCGAAGTTTCCAATGGAGTTCCGATTGCATAAACATCATCGCCCGATTCCATTTTAGCACTGTTGCCAATAGGTAGCGGCTTCAATTCATCTGCATCAATTTTTAAAAGTAAAAGATCATAGTCTTCATTGCTTTTAATTACAGTTGCTTTTAACTTGATATTAGAATTAAGTTTTACCTGGATATTATTTTTTTGTCCTTC
>JANLPR010000053.1:0-27376 GCA_031367345.1 Bacteroidota bacterium
GCCGCACATAGGTGAATCAATTGGTTCAATGCGAATAAAAAATATGTAAAGTCAAGTGCAAGTGATTTTACTCACTAATCACCACTTACTACTCACAAAGTAAAGGTCATTGAAAGTTTGCTATCGAATTACCGACTGTCAAATTACGACTCTCGAATTACGATTCTCAAATTACGACTCTCCGCTCGGCAGAATGTTGTGCGAAGGCAGGTGCGAAGGCTCATTCAGCCGCACGTAGGTGAATCAATTAGTTCAATGCGAATAAAAAAATGCAAAGACAAGTGCAAGTGATTTTACTCACTAATCACCACTTACTACTCACTAAGTAAAGGTCATTGAAAGTTTGCTATCGAATTACCGACTCTCAAATTACGATTCTCGAAAATCAATTCTCGAGTTTCATAAAAAAACCCTTCCAACTTTTCAATCGGAAGGGTTTGCACTATGTACAAAAGCATTTATTTTTAGCTGCCGCAGGCTTCGCACGACTCTGGATCGTCGAGCGAACAAGCCATTTGAGCAAAGGCTTCTTCTTTGTTTACATCCACCACTTCTTCTGTTGGTTGCTTCATATACGATTGCTCTACCGTAAATTTAATTGCATCTGCCGCCGATTTTGTTCTTAGATAATACATGCCGGTTTTCAAACCTTTCTTCCATGCGTAGAAATGCATAGATGTAAGTTTGGCGAAGTTTGCATCTTGAATAAATAAATTCAACGACTGACTCTGACAAATAAAAGCTCCTCTATCGGCCGCCATATCGATCAATGTACGTTGTTTAATTTCCCATACTGTTTTGTAAATATTTTTCAACTCTGCAGGAATTTCAGCAATATCTTGTACCGATCCGTTCGCTGCAATAATTTTATTCTTCATCGAATCGTTCCACAATCCGAGCTTCACCAAATCTTTCAGTAAATGTTTATTTACGATTGGAAATTCACCACTCAATACTCTACGAGAATAAATGTTTGAAGTATATGGTTCAAAACATTCGTTATTACCAAGTATCTGCGACGTACTTGCTGTCGGCATTGGTGCTAACAACAATGAATTTCTGACCCCGAATTTTTTCACTTCTTCTTTCAACACATCCCATTCCCAACGATTACTTGGTGTTACGTTCCACATATCGTACTGGAATATTCCTTGAGATACAGGCGACCCTTGATATGTTTCATACGCGCCATCTTTAATAGCAAGATCTTTCGATGCCGTCATCGCAGCATAGTAGATTGTCTCATGAATTTCTTTATTCAACTCGCTTGCTTCCGGACTGTCGAAGGCCATGCGCATTAAAATAAATGCATCGGCTAATCCTTGCACACCAATTCCAATTGGGCGGTGACGGAAATTACTACGACTTGCGGCTTCTACCGGGTAATAGTTTACATCAATTACTTTATTTAAATTTTTAGTGATCACATACGTAACGTCGAAGAGACGTTGATGATCGAATTTTCCGTTGATTACAAAACGTGGTAAAGCAATTGATGCTAGATTACAAACGGCAATTTCATCGGGCGCTGTGTACTCAATAATTTCCGTACACAAATTAGAACTTTTAATCGTTCCTAAATTTTTCTGATTACTCTTCTCATTACATGCATCTTTATAGAGCATGTAAGGAGTTCCTGTTTCAATTTGAGATTCTAGAATAGCAAACCATAATTCCTGTGCTTTTACTGTGCGACGAGCGCGACCTTCATTTTCGTATGAAGTGTAAAGGTCACGGAATTTTTCTCCGTAGCAATCAGAAAGTCCGGGCGCTTCATTGGGGCAAAACAAACTCCAGTTACCATCGGCCTCTACTCTTTCCATGAAAAGATCGGATATCCACATAGCATAGAATAAATCGCGAGCACGATTTTCTTCTTTACCGTGATTTTTCTTTAGTTCAAGAAAATCAAATATATCGGCGTGCCATGGCTCTAAATAAATTGCGAACGAACCTTTTCTTTTCCCACCACCTTGATCAACATAACGTGCAGTGTCGTTAAACACACGCAACATTGGGACAATTCCATTCGAGGCTCCATTCGTACCTCGAATATATGAACCGGTAGCGCGGACGTTGTGAATATTTACACCGATACCACCGGCAGATTGAGAAATTTTTGCGCAGTTTTTAAGTGTGTTGTAAATACCATCGATACTATCATCTTCCATTTGAAGAAGGAAGCAAGAACTTAACTGCGGCTTTGGAGTTCCGGCGTTGAATAACGTAGGAGTGGCGTGAGTAAACCAGCGCTCGCTCATTAAATTGTATGTTTCAACAGCCGACTCAATATCGTTTTTGTGAATACCGATAGAAACACGCATCAACATATGTTGAGGACGCTCGGCAATTTTATTGTAAGTTTTTAGGAGATACGATTTCTCCAGCGTTTTAAATCCGAAGTAATCGTAACCGAAATCGCGATCGTAAATAATTGTTGAATCGAGGAAGTCGCGATTTTCCCAAATAATAGTGAATACATCATTGGCTAAAAGAGGGGCTTTCTTTCCTGTTTTAGGATCTACGTAATCGTAAAGATCTTTCATCGTTTCGCTGAACGACTTTTTGGTATTTTTATGTAAGTTACTTACAGCAATACGTGCTGCAAGAATTGCATAATCCGGGTGGCGAGTCGTCATAGAAGCGGCGATCTCGGCAGCAAGACTATCCAATTGTGATGAAGTTACCCCATCATAAATACCTTCGATCACTTTTTGAGCGACAGCGAAAGTATCTACGTGTTCAGAAAGGCTGTAAGCCAGTTTCTGTATGCGAGCCGTTACCTTATCAAAGCGAACAGCTTCTTTTCTTCCATCTCTTTTTACTACGTACATGCTTGAATAATTAATAATGTATGATGATTAATGAATAATGTATAATGTATAATGAGTAATGAATAATGTATAATGAGTAATTAAAAATGTATAATTAATAATGAGTAATTAATAATGAGTAATGAGTAATGAGTAATTAATTATTATTAGGCTTTTATAATTTTTAACAATTAATCTTTTATCATTAATCATTATTAATTATTCATTATCTAAAAGTCTTCATCCAGTTTAAATAAGTTTTCGTTTTGATGTTGACCAACGGAAGCTTTTTTATATTCACTCACTCTTTTTTCGAAGAAATTTGTTTTTCCTTGAAGTGAAATCATTTCCATGAAATCGAACGGATTGGTACTATTATAAATTTTTGAATAGCCAAGAGAAACCAAAAGACGATCAGCAACAAATTCGATGTATTGACACATCATTTTTGCGTTCATTCCGATCAATGAAACAGGAAGAGCGTCTGTTACAAATTCATGTTCAATGCGAACAGCATCACGAATTAATTCACTTACTTGATCTGAACTCAATTTATTTTCGAGCATACCATAAAGAAGGCAAGCGAAATCGCAATGCATTCCTTCGTCGCGGCTAATAAATTCGTTCGAAGTACTTAAACCCGGCATTAATCCGCGTTTCTTCAACCAGAAGATAGAACAGAACGAACCTGAGAAAAAGATTCCCTCAACGGCAGCAAAAGCAACTAAGCGTTCTGCAAAAGAACCGTTTTGGATCCATCTCAATGCCCATTGTGCTTTTTTAGTTACACATGGAACTGTGTCGATTGCGTGGAGTAAATGGTTTTTATCGGCTACATCTTTTATATATGTGTCAATCAAAAGTGAATACATTTCAGAGTGAATGTTTTCCATCATGATCTGAAAGCCGTAAAAACAGCGGGCTTCAGGCAGTTGAACTTCATTCATAAAATTGATAGCCAGATTTTCATTCACGATTCCGTCGCTAGCAGCAAAAAATGCCAAAACATGCTTTATAAAATGACGCTCATCTTTAGTCAGGTTTTCCCAATCCTTTTGATCGGCTTGAAGGTCTACCTCTTCGGCTGTCCAAAAGCTTTGCTCGGCTCTTTTATACATTTCCCAAATTTTGGGGTATTTGATCGGGAAAAGGACGAAACGATCTTTGTTCTCTTCTAATAAAATTTCTTTCTTCATAATTGATTAAAAAAACAATGTTTTAACTAGTGTTGGTTGAGATTAGAGGTGATAATTCCCACTCTCGTTCGTTTCGATTTTTTAAAGACTCCTAATCGAACCGAAGAGATAACCGTCCCTTTAGTCTTAAATTTTTATGATTTATCGGTTTATTTATTCCCCGATGACCTGAACAAAAATTCTTTTTTTTAAATACATATGCAAGGACTATGTTAAATTTTTATCGACAATTATAAACTTGTACGTGTTTGTAAATTGTGTTAATGCTCCAAACCCCTTGTCAGGCAAGGCTTTCAAGCGTTTTAAACAATTTTTGTTTATAAATCACACTTGCAAAATCACCTTTGGCATTGAGACCTCCATTACGTAATTTTTTAAGCTGATAGTCAGAACTAATAGCTTTTTGTCAATAACTACTTCCTATTTCTACCATAAATTTTTATAAATAGAGAAAGCCATTTTTCGCTTTTTTCGTTTAAAAAACTCCTTGACTTAACTAACTTCCGATTTAAAATTAAAAAAATTGGCAAAGATCTTTTATCAAATTTTATTTCTCCTCCTCGAAAAAAAGAATTTTTCGTCATTCTGTCTTTGCCTAAATGAAAACGGCCTAAAATCCGGAAACAGGTAGCCAAATAACTTGCAAGTGCTCTTTTTTTATTCACCCGATTCTTTACATTTGGTAAAAATTGAATTTTGCTTTACAGTGACAAAATTCAACAGGCAACGACCTTAATTCGTGTAAAATACCCTCTGCCAACCAAACGAATCTCATGCACAAAAAACTATTCCGAGCATTTCTATTAATGCTACTTTTTTCCACGCAAATAATTGCAAACAAACCAAGCATCTTTTCCGGCAATCAAAAAGAAGCTACGCTGTTGATTAACGACTATCTGAAAAAAAATCAGGAAGCATTAAAACTTACCGATGAAGATATTTCAAATTGGACTTTCAGCGATTTTTATACGAATGAAAATTCCGGAATCACTCATGCGTATGTGCAGCAAGAAGTACATGGCATAAAAATTTACAATGCTGTTAGTTCGGTAGCAATCAAAGACGGGAAAATAATTTCTTTCGCTAAAAGAATTTATCCGAATGCAAATGGAAATTCAAACTCTACTGTTGCCGGCATTACTCCAACAGTTGCAATTCAAAACACAGCTCAACATTTAGGGTTAAATGCAAGCGGAGAGTTTCAACAAATTACTTCTAATCAGAGTAAACACAAATACGTTTTTTCATCAGGAGGAATATCAAAAGGACTGATCAATGTTGATCTTATTTTTCAACCCATACAAAATCAATTGCGCTTAGCTTACAATGTTGAATTACGATTAATAGACGGAAGCCATTGGTGGAATGTACGTATAGATGCTGCTAATGGAAATTACTTGTCTAAAAACGATTGGACAACTAGTTGCGATTTCGGAGCACCTGAAAGTAATGTTCCTGCTAAAACGCTTTCTGTTCCATTTCGCAATGCAGCTAATACTTCAACTAACGCCACCGCATCTTATAGAGTATATCCATTCCCTTTAGAAGCTCCATCATTCGGTCCTTCCGTTTTGGTCAACGATCCTTCTGATCCAATTGCTTCTCCCTTTGGTTGGCACGATACCGATGGAATTACCGGTCCGGAATACACTATCACCCAAGGAAACAATGTTTACGCCTATGATGATGCAGCCAACGTTGACGCCCCCGGCAGTTCACCCGATGGTACAGCATCGTTAACATTCGATTTCCCTGTTAATTTTGCTCAAGCACCAAGTACTTATACCGACGCTGCAAATGTGAATTTGTTTTATGTAAACAATATGGTACACGATTTACTTGTTCACTATGGTTTTGATGAAGCAAGTGGAAATTTTCAACAAACAAATTATTCAGGAAATGGTGCAGGCAACGATTATGTAGTTGCAGAATCTCAAGACGGTGGAGGAACAAATAATGCTAACTTTTCTACACCTAACGATGGAACAAACGGAAGGATGCAAATGTATTTATGGAGTGGTAATACCGCTTCCACATTTATAGTGAATAGTCCGGCGGGAATTGCAGGAACTTATTCGGTGGTAGGTGCTGGATTTGGTCCGGGCGTTTCTACTAGCATTACAAGAAATATTATTTTAGTTGATGATGGAACCGCACCAACATCAGATGCATGCGAACCATTAATTAATGGTGCGGCTGTTTTAGGAAATATTGCTTTATTAGACCGAGGCGTTTGTAATTTCGTTGATAAAGTTTTACAAGCTCAAAATGCAGGCGCAGTTGCAGTGATCGTTATAAACAATACAGCTGCTGCCCCGTTTTCTATGGGCGACAATGGCAATGGAGCAAGTGTTACAATCCCTGCAGTGATGATTTCACAAGCTGATGGAAACTTACTTCGCGCTTCTATACAAGGAGCAAATACTGTTAATGGAACATTGAACCCTCCTGCTACTACTCCGGTATCAATTGATGGGTCGCTCGATAATGGAATAGTAGCGCACGAATTTGGCCACGGTGTTTCAAATCGATTAACAGGTGGGCCGAACAATAGCAACTGTTTAAGTAATGGTGAACAAGGTGGCGAAGGCTGGAGCGACTGGCTGGCGTTAATGTTTACAACAGAAGTTGGAGATCTTGGAACAGACGCACGAGGAGTTGGAACTTTTGCATTAGGCCAAACTACTACTGGCTTAGGTATTCGTCGTTATCCATACTCTACGAATATGGCCGTAGATCCGGAGACATACGGATTTTTAGCGCAGAGTGGAGAGGTGCATGACATTGGAGAAATATGGTGTACAGTTCTGTGGGATTTAAACTGGGCGCTCGTTAATCAAAACGGATTTAATCCGGATTGGATCAATGGCACAAGTGGAAATAATATTGCGATGCATTTAGTAATTGAAGGAATGAAACTGCAGCCTTGTGGTCCCGGATTTTTGGATAGTCGCGATGCGATCCTTGCAGCCGACGACAATCTTTATGGGGGAATACACAAGTGTTTAATTTGGGAAACGTTTGCACGAAGAGGAATGGGGTACAATGCAAGTCAGGGCGATGCAAATGTTGCCGGCGATGAAATAGAAGATTTTTCAATTCCACCAATATGTCAAAGTGCAACTACAGCACCAATAGCTCAATTCGTTGCAGATGTTACTACAACTTGTTTTGGAATCGTACAATTTACTGATCAATCGACAAACATTCCTCAACAGTGGTCATGGGATTTTGGAGATGGCATGTCATCGACTTTACAAAATCCAACGCATACTTATTTAAATCCCGGAACTTATACAGTAGTTCTTACAGTCACAAACACAATAGGAAACGATGTAATGACAAAAAATTCATACATCACTATTACAAATGATCCTGCACCTACAGTAACGGGAAATACAATAGTATGTCCGGGAAATTCAACAACGTTAACCGCAAATGCAATTTCGGGAAATGTAGTTGAGTGGTATGATGCTTTGAATAATGTTGTTTCATCAACAACTATTTTTACTACACCGTTATTGAATTCTAACACAACATATACAGTAAAACAAGTTACGCCAACAACAGTGCAAAATGTTGGTCCAACAACAACGGCATTTGGAACCGGCGGCTATCACAATACATCATTCGAAGGAAAAGAATATTTTACAACGTATGCACCAATGAGATTAAAATCCGTTTGGGTTGACGCATCAGGAGCAACAGACAGAACATTTAATTTATATTCCGGAACAGGAACGTTACTTCAATCAAAAACCATTTCAGTTGCAAGCGGACAGAGTCGCGTAATTTTGAATTTC
Organism: Bacteroidota bacterium; assembly: GCA_031367345.1. Lineage (GTDB taxonomy): Bacteria > Bacteroidota > Bacteroidia > AKYH767-A > 2013-40CM-41-45 > JADKIH01. The sequence goes on from JANLPR010000053.1 coordinate 7,813, forward strand.
GACATTCCAACCGTTGGAGATTATCAATTAGGAGTAACGGCGGGTAGCAATTTATATCGTAACAATGCCGGAGCTAGTTATCCATATACACTAGCAGGATTGGTGAGTATTACTTCAAGCAATAGTACTTCAAATCAATTGACATTCTATTACTATTGTTACGACTGGGAAGTACAAGTATTACCATGTACTAGCGCCCCTGCAATAGTAAATGTATCGGTTGCAAATCCAATGGCAAGTTACACACTTTCAGCATCAGGATTAACAGTAACATTTACAAATACATCTATAGGAAATATAGTTTCCACGACATGGTCTTTTGGTGATAACAATACATCAACCGACAGCAATCCAATACATACCTACAGTCAAGATGGAACGTATGCAGTGATCTTACACATTGTAACCGTTGATGGTTGTACAGCAGATATAGCTCAAACAATTACGATCAGTTCAAATGGCTTAACAGAAATAGTTCAACAACCTATTTTAATTTCAGGCAAAGACGATCAATTAACAATTCGATTTGACCATAGCGCCCCTGCTGCACAGATCAGAGTGGTAGATGCACTTGGGAGAATCATTTTAAGTGAAATATTTTCGAAAGGCAACATTTTCACTCGTACAATAAATCAGTTTGCAACATCGTATGTGGTAGTAACAGTTACTGAAGGAAATCAAACGACCACCAAAAAATTATTTATGCGCAAACAAGAGTAAATTAAATAACCATCACTTTTAAAATGGTGTTTGTTAACAAAAACCCGAATTGTTTTTGTTGGCAGGCGCCATTTTCTTTTTTAGTATCTTCGCAGAATGAAGAGAACGCTTATGGTCATTCTATTGCTTTGTATAAGCTGGTGGTCGTGTACGAACAAATCTGAAAAAGAGAAAACAAATAGTTCAATGAATAAAGATCCACATTCGTTTGCAAAAACTGAAGAAGCAGTAGTTTCGCATTTAGCTTTAGATATTTCAGTAGATTTTAATAAAAAGATCATCATAGGTAACGCTAAATTATTTATCACTAAGAAAGAAGGCGTTTCAAAAATTCATCTCGACACTCGAGATCTAAAGATAGATTCAATTTTATCAGATGATTCAAATAGAAAATTGAATTATGAATTAAAATCACCGGTTAAATTTTTAGGAAGTGAATTAATTGTTGATCTTTTACCTGAGACAAAAAGTATTACTATTTTCTATTCTACTTCAGTTGGAGCTGCAGCATTGCAATGGCTAACACCAGAGCAGACGGCAGGAAAGAAGCAACCATTTTTATTTACACAATCGCAAGCGATTTTAGCTAGAACGTGGGTTCCAATTCAAGACAGTCCGGGTATTCGTTTTACCTATGAAGCAAAAGTCGCAGTACCTAAAAATTTAATGGCAGCTATGAGTGCCGAAAATCCCCAAACAAAAAATGAAGAAGGGCGCTATACTTTTAAAATGCCAAAACCAATTCCCGCATATTTATTAGCATTGGCTGTGGGAGATTTTGAATTTAAACCATTGGATGCACGAACCGGAGTTTATGCCGAGCAAGTAACAATTGACAAGGCAGTATATGAATTTACGGAACTACCTAAAATGGTAAGTGTAGCAGAAAAATTGTACGGAGATTATGCTTGGGGTCGCTACGATTTGATTGTTCTTCCTCCGAGTTTTCCTTTTGGTGGAATGGAAAATCCGATGTTAACATTTGCTACACCAACAATTTTAGCTGGCGACAGATCGCTAACGTCTTTAGTGGCGCATGAATTAGCGCATAGTTGGAGTGGGAATTTAGTTACCAATGCAACATGGAACGATTTCTGGATGAATGAAGGATTTACAGTTTATTTTGAATTGCGAATAATGGAAGGTATGTATGGAAAAGATTTCGCCGATATGCAATCGTTGTTGGGACTGGAGGATTTAAAAAATACTATACAAGATTTAGGTGATACAAGCAAAGACACACATCTAAAACTCGATTTAGCCGGAAGAGATCCGGACGATGGCATGAACGATATTGCCTATGAAAAAGGGCACTTTCTTTTACGATTGATAGAAGAAAATGTAGGACGCGAACGGTTTGATGCATTTTTAAAAAATTACTTTCATCATCATGCTTTCGGAACAATTACGACCGAACAGTTTATTGAAGAATATAAAAATGATCTTTTGAAAGGAGATACAGTTGTAGCAAATAGAATTAATATTGAAGAATGGGTGTACAATCCTGGCCTTCCCAAAAATTGTCCACAGATTACTTCTGAAAAATTTGCTAAAGTACAAGCAGAGATTGATCGTTGGAAGAATGGTGTTAATGTAAGTGAGTTAAATACGAACAATTATTCTGCGTTTGAGTGGTTACGATTTCTCGCCTTGCTTCCTGAAAAAATTGATGCTAAAAAAATGCAATCGCTCGACGAACAATTCCATTTTACAAAATCAGGTAATTCAGAGATCTTATTTGCTTGGTTAGAAAAATGTATTGCGAGTGATTACAAATCCGCATATCCTGCATTGAAAGATTTTTTAAATCATATAGGAAGAAGAAAATTTGTGAAACCTTTATTTTTAGCAATGGTAAAAACAGATGCCGGTAAAAAAATGGCAGAGGATATTTATTCAACAGCCAGAGAAAACTACCATTCCATCACACAAGAAACAATAGATGAGATTATGGAAAGAAGTAAAAAGTAAGAAGTAAGAAGTAAGAAGTAAAAAGTAAAAAGTAAGAAGTAAGAAGTAAGAAGTAAACATTAAGAAAAGTCAAAGGTCATTTTTACTTACAACTAACCAATCACTAATAGAAGTAAAAAGTAAGAAGTAAAAAGTAAAAAGTAAAAAGTAAAAAGTAAAAAGTAAGAAGTAAAAAGTAAGAAAAGTCAAAGGTCATTTTTACTTACAACTAACCAATCACTTATAGAAGTAAAAAGTAAGAAGTATGAAGTATGAAGTATGAAGTATGAAAGGACAAATGTCAAGTTTCATTTTTTTACTTACTAATTACTAATCACTAATAAAAATAAAGCATATATGAAAAAAATAGTAATGATGATCGTATTTGTAGCAGCTACATTTACAATGAGTGCGCAAGAATACAAAACAGGAATTGGATTCAGATTAGATGGATTCAATTCAGGGATTACAATTAAACACTTTACAGGAAGTACCACTGCACTAGAAGGAATTGTTGGCTTCGGTCGACATGCGTTAACCATTACAGGATTGTATGAGAAACATCAAAACTTTCCCAATGCAGAAGGGTTAAGTTGGTTCTATGGCGGCGGAGCCCATGTTGGTTTTTATCCGACAGATTATTCTTATGGATATTATCGCTACTATAACAATAAGAATAAAGTCTATTATTATAATGATAATTATTACAACAGTACATTTTCATTAGGGGCCGATTTTATACTTGGCTTAGAATATAAATTTCAAAACGCGCCTATAACGATAGGATTGGATGCGAAACCATTTGTTGATATCGTTCCCGGATTTTTTGGGTATTTCACAGGTGGTTTTTCTTTTCGTTTTACTTTGTAACACAGTTTAATAATAAGAAAAAAGGAATTAGGAAGATGATAGAAATTCGTCGAGCTATATTAGAAGATCAATCCGAAATATTGGCAATTTATAATGAAGCCGTTTTAAATTCGACTGCCACTTTCGATACAGAACCAAGGTCATTTGAAAAGCAACTCGAATGGTTCGTTAGTCACAAAGCGAATCATCCGGTTTTTGTAGCAATAGAAAATAATACGATCGTTGGATGGGCATCCTTAAGCCCATACAGCGATCGTTGTGCTTATGAAACAACTGTGGAAGTTTCAGTTTATATACATTATGAACATCGAGGAAAAAAGATTGGGTCTAAACTTTTAGACGTAATAACACTTGAAGGCGGGAAAGTAAATAACCACACTATCATTTCTCGAATTACCAGCGATAATTTAGCGAGTATTCATATCCATGCAAAACTCGGCTATAAGCATGCAGGAGTTTTGAAAGAAGTAGGAATTAAATTTGGTAAAAAAATGGATGTGCTTTTTATGCAATACCTTTTCAACTAATTATTTTTCCTTTGCTGTCCTTTTCCTCCCTTTTTCAATTAAAAACCTTTTTTTTGTCTTCACTTAGATTATTATCTTAATTTATGCCTTGATAATATTATTAATCGTATATTTACGATATACTATTAATATACAATGGCTATAAATAAGAAAGATCAATTTACGAGTAAAGAAAACAGTTTGGCTGATTTTGCCAATGCTATTAGTCATCCAGCTCGAGTAGCCATTTTGAAAGAGATTGCTAAAAAAGAAAAGTGCATCTGCGGAGAAATAGTAGAAGTATTGCCACTTGCTCAGTCGACTGTTTCGCAACATTTAAAAGAATTACTCAAAGCCGAATTAATCACCGGGACAATTGATGGCGTTAAATCGTGTTATTGTATTAATTGGAAAACCTTTGAAAGATTTGAGAAGCAGTTCAATGAGTTCTTCGCTAAAACTAATTCCGGCAACAGAAAATGTTGTTAATTCAATCCTAAAAAAATAAAAAATGAAAGATCTATTTCCAAGAATGCATGTAAGTCTATATGTAAGCGACATTAATAAGTCGGTCGACTTCTACTCAAATTTCTTCGGACAATCAGCAATAAAAGTAAAACCGACGTATGCTAAATTTGTACTTGAAACTCCTTCTCTAATCATCTCTTTTGTTGAGAATAAAGAAAGAGTGCAATCGAACTTTGGACACTTAGGATTTCAAGTGGAGACAATCGAAGATTTGAACATTAAACTTTGGGAGGCTAAAAAGAAGAATCTTGTAACTAAAGAGGAAACAGGAACTAATTGTTGTTATGCCAAACAAGACAAATTTTGGGTTACAGATCCCGATGGAATTCAATGGGAAGTTTATTACTTTCACGCCGATGCAGAATTTAATGATCCATATTACGAAAAAAATGATGCTGCATCTTGTTGTACGCCTTCTAACTAATATCCTATGAAAAAAATTAGAGTATTATTTCTTTGCATACATAATTCTGCGAGAAGTCAAATGGGAGAAGCATATCTCAAATTTTTCGGCGGCGAAACGTATGAAGTGGAGAGTGCCGGGCTAGAAGCCGGTAAGCTAAATCCATTTGCGGTAAAAGCAATGATGATGGATGGAATAGATATAAGCACAAACAAAACCAACGATGTAAATAATTATCATCAAGAAGGTCGATCCTATAATTTCGTAATTTCAGTTTGTGATGAAGCTAATGCAGCACGTTGTCCTATTTTTCCGGGAGTAAATAAAAAATCATCTTGGTCATTTCCGGATCCCTCTTCTTTTTCAGGAACTGACGAAGAGAAGTTACAATTTACAATTAACGTGAGGGACAAAATTAAAGAAGCAGTAAAAAAATTCATAAGAGAAACTTCGGTATGAGAAAAAAAATGGTTTCTGAATTCGTTGGAACATTTTTTTTAGTTCTTATTGGTACAGGATCAATTGTATTAAACGAAAAGTATAACGGATTCTTAGGAGTAACCGGAATAGCGATATCTTTTGGAGCAATAGTTACAACAATGATTTTAGTATTCGGAAAAATTTCCGGTGCTCATATTAATCCTGCTGTTACACTAGGTTTCACAATTCTAGGAGTATTTCCTAAAAAAGATCTTCCTGCTTATGTCACTAGTCAATTAAGTGGTGCTGTGTTCGCATCTCTATTGATTCATTTTATTTATCCCTCCAATCAAAATTTAGGCAACACCATTCCCTCAGGCTCGCTAATGGAATCATTCATTTTAGAAACAGTTCTCACGTTTATATTGATGTTAGTAATTTTAATCGTTTCTCATGGCTACAAAGAATCAGGATATATTCCGGCAATAGCAATAGGGTTAGTTGTTTTCTTAGAAGCAAATTTCGCCGGACCAATGTGCGGAGCATCGATGAATCCGGCACGTACCTTTGGACCCTCACTCGTTTCGGGAAATTTATATTATCTATGGATTTATATCTTAGCACCCATTATAGGTGCTGCTGCTATCTGTACACTTTGGAAAAACGATTCAAGGAATAAAATATTTAATAAAAAAGAGCGACTCAACTAATTGGATCGCTCTTTTCATATACTAAAAAAATTATTTCTTTAACCCGTATTTCGTTTGGTATTTATTATAAAGTTGTTTCTGAATATTATCCAGATTGATTTCTCTACCTTGAATAAATGCTGATGTTACATGATTTGATTTCATATCAAGTGCATCGCCATCGGAAATAAATAATGTGGCATCTTTTCCTTCTTCTATAGAACCAACCATTGAATCAATACCTAATATTTTAGCAGGATTCAGAGTAATACTTGTCAATGCTTCTTCTTTAGAAACGCCATAACCGGCAGTTGTACCTGCATTGAAAGGAAGATTACGAGACTGCCAAGATCCATCTACAGAAACTGCATAATTAATTCCGGCTTTAGAAAGTATTGAAGGTAACTTATAAGGCATATCCACATCATCATCTTCACGTGGTGGAAGAGAATGAGTACGACCCAGAATTATTGAAACATTTTTAGCTTTCAATAAATCAAGAATCAAATAAGAATCACTCGCTCCTACTATTGTCAAATTAATTCCAAACTTTTCTGCTAGTCCAATACAACTAATCATCTCTTTCACAAAACCACAATGCACATACATTCTTTTCGAACCATCGAACAGTCCACGCATTGCTTCGAATTTTAAATTTTTGTCTTTACTTTCGCCTGAAGTAGGTTTCAAAACAGAGGCAGGATTTATAGCGCAATAAGATTTAGCTTCTTCAAAAAAGAGTTCCAGATCACTCAATTGCTTTTGAATTTTATTTCTTTGAACATCTTCCGGCTCTGCATTTCCTCCTCTATAAACATACATTCTTGGCCAATTCACATGAACCCCTTCATCAGTTTTGTATGCAGCATCTTCCCAATTCCAAGCATCTAACATCACCACACTCGATTGCCCTGTTATTGTTCCACCTTCAGGAATAATTTGAGAAAGCAATACTCCATTTGCTCTTACTGTCGGTATTATTTTAGAATCAGTGTTGTAAGCAATGATACTTCTAACATTGGGATTCATCTCGCCCACTTCGTAATCATCATGAGTTGATCGTACAAGGTCTATCTCCGTTAATCCGATAGTTGAGTTCAACTCTATAAATCCGGGATAAACTTGTTTTCCATTTGCATCAATGATCTTATCATACGTCGAGCGATCGATACGAATAGTTTTTGCATCCGCTACTAAGGTTAGTTTACCTTTTTCAAAACCGATTGCTGAATTTTCAATAACTTTACCATTTCCTAAATGCGCACTTCCATTTAAAATTAAAATTCGTTGCGATTGAATGGGAGCCGGCGCCGGATTTTGTGCATTTGCCTGCAAAGCAAAAGCGGTAAATAATATATAGAGTGACTTTTTCATATTAGTATTTTTGAGATGATCAATTCGGAAGTACTAATTCCTTTTCATTACAATGTTTTATTTCTAGTGCTTTGAAAGAAGGCTTCTGCATTCCTTCACCTCTATTTTTAGCATCAGTCATTTTTTGAATGAGTCGTGCCTTTTCGGTTTTAATTTCTTTTCGCATTTGTTCGTCATGCCGAATATCGTAATACAATATACCATCAACAAAAGTATCGAGAGGTTTTGCATAAATGGAAAGTGGATTTTCATTCCACACTACAATATCCGCATCCTTGCCAACTTTCAAACTTCCTGTTCGTTGATCGACGTGCAGCATTTTAGCAGGATTCAATGAAACAAATTTAAACGCTTCCTCTTCGCTCACTCCGCCATACATAACAGCTTTCGCAGCTTCTTGATTAAGTCGGCGAGCCATTTCAGGGTCATCAGAATTGTACGCTACATTCAATCCGACATTATGCATAATTGCGCCATTGTAAGGAATAGCCTCGTACACTTCAAATTTATATGCCCACCAATCTGAAAAAGTAGAAACCCCACTTACTCCATGAGCTTTCATTTTGTCTGCTACTTTGTATCCTTCTAAAATATGTGTGAATGTATTCACTTTAAATCCGAATGTATCTGCCACATGCATCAACATATTAATTTCACTTTGAATATAACTATGACAAGTAATAAATCGTTGGCCTTTCATAATCTCAACAAGAGCATCGAGTTCTAAATCGCGGCGCACCGGAATTCCCGAATCGGTGATAGTCGTCGCTTTTTTATTTTTTACATTAGAATTTTGCAAGCTCCGTTTTGCATCATAAATACTTGCTCTGCTAAAATAGTCGACATAAACTTGCTCTACGCCCATGCGTGTTTGAGGAAAACGAAGTACTTGCTTGTCGCCCCAATTAGATTGTTTTACATTTTCTCCTAAAGCAAATTTTATAAATCCGGGTGCGCCTTCAAATTTTAATTTCTCCGGAGCCTGTCCCCATCTTAATTTAATTAATTGCGTTTGTCCTCCAATTGCATTTGCACTACCATGTAATAAATGAGATGTAGTAACGCCACCGGCTAACTGGCGATAGATCTGTATATCGTCTGCATCCACTACATCTGCAATTCGAACTTCAGCACTTGACGATTGCGTACCTTCATTTACTGCATCAGAAACTGCTATGTGCGAATGTTCGTCAATGATTCCTGGTGTTACATGTAAATTGGTACCATCTATAACTTCAGCACCGGCAGGAGCCACAATATTTTTTCCAAGTTGTTTTATTTTCCCATCAGAAAAAAGAATATCGGTATTTTTTAAAATACCATCCGATTCATTTGTCCAAATAGTTGCATTCGTAATTAAATATGTTTTTGCTTTGGGTAATTCTTTCCAACCAAAAGCCATATTCGGATATGTAACAACACCCTTTATGCTATCAGCTTTAGTAGTATCAGATTTTGCTGTTACCGCAGCAGTCGAATCAAACACAAGCGACCACTTTGCCCATTCTGTACTCGGTAAAAGAACATATCCGCTCCATCCTGTTTTTGTAGTATCTCCTGTAAAACGATAGTTTCCTTTCGGTTCCGATTTTTTTAAGTCGAGCGAAAAAAGTACCGATGCCCCTTGACGTGAAAATAAAACTTTGTTGGCAGTGGTGTCTTCGTAAACAAAAATTTCAGGAGAAACCAAATCACCTGATATTTTCATGCGAATAGATTTCATTTTATCAATTTTCAAACTATAATTACCTCGTACATCTTTAAGAGAAGTATTAATAATTTGATAACGCTTTCCATTGATCCAGTTTTCATAAATCACATTGTCTTTATTCGTAAGATTAGAACTGGTGATAATAAAATTCGCCAACATATTTTTCTTGAGAGCGCCAATTTGAGAATCCATTTTAAGCAAGGCGGCCGGAGTACTTGTCAACGCTTGTACGGCCTTTTCTTCAGAAAGACCATTCTCGATAGCTTTGCGTATATTTTTCCAGAAATCACTTTTGTTTTTAAGGTCTGATGCAGTTAATGCAAATGTTACGTTATTATTTGCAAGAGCGGCCGGATTTCCGGGAGCAAGCTCCCACGATTTCATTTGATGCAATGTTACATTTACAGATTCATAAGGATCAGTAAAGTCAAATCCTTCAGGAAAATTTACCGGAAGAATATATGCATTACCTGTATTTTTTATTTCTTCTATACGTTCGTATTCGTCGGTACCACCTTTAATAATATAATTCGCATTAAATTCTTTCCCAATTTTAGAAGCACGTAAATCATTTTGTTTTTCTCCTGCTTCAAAAATTTGAGGCAGCGACAAGTTTGTATTGAAAGAATTTAAAGAAATGTTAAACTCTTTTTTATAACCACCTTTTAAATACCATTCAGCATCTAAATAAGTCTGGCGAAGTAATGCAATACTTCCCATTAACGACGAAGGGTAATCTTGAGTAGAAGATCCTTTATTGAATGAAAAGTTAGATGATGCTTTATCTAAAAGGACCAAATCATTTTCGCGTTCATCGCCTAATGTTACAAGTGTAGAAGTGCCTCTTACAATACCATCGCGGTTTATAGTATTCACAATTCCAAATCCTAGCTTACGAAGCTCTTCAGCTTTTTTTGCATCGGCAGTAAAATTTTTATGCGCTTCAAATTCCGATCGCACTGCTTGATTCCAACTAAAAGCTCCTTTTGTATTAGAAATAAATTGAGGACTTCTATCAAAATCGTTCGACCGTTTTACTTCTGGAAATCCATAGTCGGAATAAATATCGATCAAGCCCGGATAGAGATGTTTTTTGTTGAGGTCAAACACAACAGCATTTGTTGGGTATGAGAGATTTTCACCGGCATCAATAATTTTCCCATCTTGAATAATCAGCACACCATTTGTATAAACTGTTTTAGAATCCGTATGCAAAATTGCATTTTTGAATACATATACAGTGTGACGCTGATCGGCAGTGCCATTTACAGGAAAAGTTTCTTGTGCAAAACCAAAGTGACAATTGGCCAACAATAAAACGAGAGTAATAATTCTTTTCATTGGTTAAATTTAAGATGTGAAAGATAACATTTTCGTCTTTTCTTTTGAAAAATAGAGAAATAAATAATTGCCAATTGGGATCTCAAAATATAGAATCTGAATGGTAAGTAAGCAGGTATTAGGTGAGCATGGGATTTCCTACTATATTTTTCCTACTTTTACCACAAACAACCGAATATGGACTCGAATTTACTTGCAAGGATCCACGGAATATCCGTGATGTTATTTTTACTTACGTACTTAATAAAAACAATTTTATTATTTACGAGTAAATCGATGTTGGAAAATTATTCCAAGAAAACGAAAGTGCTTGAAATGATTGTAAGTTTTACTTTTTTAGCTACCGGTATCTGGTTATTCGTAATTATTGGTGGAATAAAAGTATTACAGATCGTTAAATTGGCATTCGTATTTATTAGTATTCCTTTAGCTGTTATTGGTTTCAAGAAACAAAACAAAGGTTTAGCACTCGTTTCACTTTTTCTAATTATTGGTGCTTATGGATTATCTGAAGCAAGCAAAAATAAAGCATTCCTTCCTGCCAATGTAATTGTTAGCGGTAGCGCCACCGAAAATTCGAAATTAGGTGCACAGGTTTATTTTCAGAACTGTGTTTTTTGTCATGGTACCGATGGCAAAAAAATGTATCGAGGAGCAAAAGATTTAACAACAACGCTATTCGGTTACGACGACATTCAGCAAATGGTACGTGAAGGGAGCAAAGGAAAAATGCCGGCTTACAATACAGTAATTAGCGATGCGAATATTGCCGCTGTATCAACTTATGTTGCTTCTTTAAAAACATCGAATCCTATTGCAGAATAATAATCAATAAATGACAAACAACACACCAAAGGAGACTGCAATTTTAGTAGGATTGATCCACAAAAATCAAAGTGAAGAACAAATTACCGAGTATCTCGATGAGTTAGCATTTCTTGCTGACACAGCCGGTGCCGATCCGATAAAACGTTTCACACAAAAATTAGACAGTCCGGATTCAAGAACTTTCATCGGTAGTGGAAAGTTGCAACAGATCAATGAGTTTATGAGAGCCAACAATGTGAAGTTGGCAATCTTCGATGATGAATTGAGTGGGTCACAAATTAGAAACATCGAAGAAATTTTAGAGTGTAGGGTTCTTGATAGAAATAATTTAATCCTCGATATTTTTGCCAATCGCGCTCGTACGGCGCAGGCAAAAGCACAAGTTGAATTAGCTCAGTACCAATATTTGCTTCCTCGTCTTACACGAATGTGGACTCATTTAGAGAAACAACGAGGGGGAATCGGAATGCGCGGTCCGGGTGAGTCGGAGATTGAAACCGATCGTCGGGTTATTAAAGACAAGTTATCGAAATTAAAATTGAAGCTGAAAGAATTCGACAAGCAAAGTTTAACGCAGCGTAAACAACGTGGCGAACTTGTTCGAGTTGCATTAGTTGGTTACACAAACGTTGGCAAGTCGACGCTGATGACGCTTTTAAGCAAGAGTGAAGTATTTGCAGAGAACAAACTTTTTGCAACACTTGACACGACGGTTAGAAAAATAGTGTACGATAGAATTCCATTTTTACTTTCCGACACCGTTGGGTTTATCAGAAAACTTCCTCACGATCTAATAGAAAGTTTTAAATCGACGCTTGATGAAGTTCGCGAAGCTGATATACTCTTGCATGTAGTTGATATTTCGCATCCAAAATTTGAAGATCAAATTAATGTTGTGAATCAGACCTTGGTGGATATTGGAGCAAACGATAAAAAGGTCATTTTAATTTTCAATAAGATTGATGCTTATAAATGGGTTGAAAAAGAAGAAGATGATCTAACTCCTACTACAAAAGAAAATGTGTCGTTAGAAGAATTGAAAAAAAGTTGGATCAACAGAATAGAAGGAACATGTGTTTTTATTTCTGCCAGCGAGCGAATTAATATAGAAGAATTGCGTGCTACACTTTTAAAAGAAGTCAAAGACGTTCATTATCGAAGATATCCGAATGCGATAGATCTGTAATTGGTGAGTGGTGAGTGGTGAGTGGTGAGTGGTGAATAGTAAAAAAACTACTTACTAATCACAACTTACTACTCTGAGTTTCCCACAATTTCATTTATAGGTACAGACGACTTTTAAATTTTCTTTCACACTTTTAAGAGAGAGATTACCATTTTTTCTACCGCAGAATCCGCGGACGACCGCAGAAAAAATATTTTATAATTTGATTTACGATTCTCGAAAAACAAAATCCGAAATTCAGCTTCACTCACTAATCACCACTCACTACTTACCTATCTAGAGATACTAAACGTTTTCGCAGTGATAGCTTTTCCGTTGCCGTTTAGCTTCAACACATAATTCCCTGTGGACAGTTCCGCTACTTCTATTTCTTCTTTACTACTCGCCATTTTTCCTGAACGAATCAAACGACCATTGCTGTCGAAAATATCGTAACTCAATTTTTGCGCACTCGCTAATTCAACCTCTACCATCATTCTTTCAGAGGCAGGATTCGGATAAATAACCATCGACTTTACCACATCGTTCGTTTCATCTATACCAACAGTACCGATTGTATTCAATGAATCAACTATTAACTCACTATTCAATGCTACCGTAGGACCGTTCAACGTTCCTTTACTCGATTGAATCAACATCAAACATGTGTCTGGTTGTGTTGAAAAATCACGATAGTTCATCATCACCAAAAATTGACTGTAAGTTGCAGTCGTTGTTAATGCAGCAAATCCTATTGCTATCGTGTCGCGATTGGCCCCGTTTCTTTTTAACAAATAAACTGAAACATAACCTGAGTCCGAAGTTGCCGCAGGAGCATATTTAAAATTTCCTGAATAATAACGTGGGCGATTGATCTCCGGAGAACCACCACTAAATTCAAAAGTAGCACCCACTAAATTTACAATTCCATTAGTAGCTATTGCCGGGCCTTTAATTGGAAAACCCAAGTATGTAATTTGTGATGTCTTTAAATGTAAACTATACGAACCCGCAAATGCATCCGTATCTTTCCATGCCGATTCAACACCACCGTTTGCTTTTGTGATACTATCTGTCGTTGTCCATGTTGTCGGATATTCTCCTATTCCGCCCGATGCTGCAAAAGGTGTCCAGTTTTCGAAACTGCCATTCACTAAGCCTTGACCGAAAGTAAGTGTTGCGATAAAAAAGAATGATAAAAGGAGTACAGATTTTTTCATAGGTTGGATTTTTAGTTGGATTCAAAAATAAAAAAAATAGATGAACTCTAGCTCTTAATAAAAGAAAAAGGCATCCTTTCGAACGCCTTTATTGAATGGTTTAACCCTTTTGTGACAATATCAGCCTTGAACAAGTACTTTGATGCGTGTTCCGACTTTAATATCGTTCGATTCAAGGTTGTTTATTTCTTTGATCTGTTCAACCGTCATGCCGGAATAACGCTGAGCAATTTTCCATAACGTATCGCCGGGAGCTACAACGTGGTAAACAAATTTAGTTTCTTTTTCCTGATCTGCCGATTTATTGGTGGTTGATGTATTCGTACTTGCAGTTTCAACCGAAGCCGGAGCAACTACCGCTTTGATCGTTATTTGCTCCGCTTTAGCTACCATTTTAATCGGCGCTTTTTTATCTTGAACATATACAGTTAATCGTTGTCCGGCAGAAAGTTTTGTGCTGCGTAAATGATTCCATTTTTTAATTTCATTCACCGAGCAAGCATAACGATTTGCAATAGTTTGTAGATGCTCACCTCTTTTTACTTTAAATGTTTTACGAATCCGATCACTTTTATCTGCATTTGTAGAAGCAAAATCATCACCAGCATTCGAAGCATTCATAGAGGCCGTGTAATTATTATCTTCCGGCTTATAAATAGACGACATATTAGCAAGGTATGCATTGATCCTATTTGTAGGTAGCTTTACAGCCATCGGTACATCAGCATTTGGAACAACACCTCTTTTATAAACAGGATTCAAATACTGTAATAGCTGCAACGGAGTATTGGTAGCATCAGCAATTGCTTTCAACGAAACTTTTTGATCTACCATTACCGTATCTGTTTCGAAGTACGTTAAGATTGGTTGCACCGCCGACAAATTATGTTCGGCCGGATACGACATTAAATAAGTGATTGCGATAAAAGCCGGAACATAACCACGCGTTTCTCTAGGTAAGTATTGACAAATTTCCCAGAACGTATGTTTGCCTCCGCTGCGAGCAATAGCACGATTTACATTTCCTGCTCCGCAATTGTATGCAGCAATAACCAATAACCAGTCGTTATAGATGGCATACATATCTTTGAAATACTGACAAGCAGCAAGAGTAGCTTTTTCCGGATCACGACGTTCGTCGATCATCGAATTCACTTTTAGGTTATACAATTTTCCGGTAGCAAGCATAAATTGCCATAGGCCCGTTGCACCAACCGGCGAAACAGCCATAGGATTCAAGGCACTTTCAACAATACTCAAATATTTAAATTCAACCGGCAATCCTTGCTGATCGAGAATCTGTTCATACATCGGAAAATATAAATTCGAAAGACCCATTACTTTTTCAGTAAGTCCTCGTTTTTTTACTCCATACATATCGATGTATTCTTTTACCTGACTATTATAACAAAGAGGAATGGGAGTTTGAATTTTCGCCATTCTCTTCTGATAAATTTCTGCTGAAAAAGTAGGCACTTCCAGTGGACGCTGACCACCACCATAAGCATACGCCGAATTAGAATTGGAACGTTGAAGAAAATTAAGATTCACTAAGCTATCGAGAGTTGCCGCAATAGGATCGTATGATTCAGGAATTACAGCCTTTTGATCGTTGATCAGCTGTGCCTTTACAGACGTAGCAGAAAATGCCATTGCGAAAAACAATTGAGTGGCAAGAATAAGTGCTTTTATTTTCTTCATTCGTCTGATTTCCTTCTTTTTAAGAGTGAACACTACATAGCGTAAATATTTCAATTTTAGGTGCGCAAAGATATGATAATCTGCCTATTGTCCATCAATATACGATGAAACAGAAATGAATTTACGCCTAAAACACTGATTGTCTTACCATTTCAACTTTTAAAGTCGATTCCCACATTAGTAAGAGCCTGCAAGATGGCATTCAAAATGGGATGTTGACTGAAGAATATTGTTAAATGACATTTTAAGGAGAAATTAGCCTTGTTCGACCTCTCTAGTTGAAAAAAATTCAGCCCTTTGCCGGTTCGAGCTAGCCTTTCCCCCGAAAAATAGAATGAAAAAATCACGATTGTGTCGAAGAATTTATTCGTTTACCACCACGCAACCATTCATTCACCCTTCAATAAGGGCGCATTTACTTAAATAAATGGACTTGACCTGTGTGTTGAGGTATTTTCGAAGAGTCTTTCCAATCTATGTGTGGCACTGCTAACCCGCTACACAATCCCAAAAAAACCAATTTATTAACTGAGCGGCCGCTGTTGCGACTGCTGACTAAAACCAACACCGGCACATGGAAACTGCGCTACTGGGACTTGATTTGTCCGAAGTTTTAAACCGATTGAAAGAAATGATTCTCCGCAAAGGCTTTATCATTCAAACTATGAACAACAATGTTGTTGTGGCATACCAGGAAGGAAGTTGGTTTAGACGACCGCGACAAGTGGTATTTGAGATCAGCAGTCTCGATAAAAATATTACCAGAATCGACATCACTGCTATTATCAATAGCGAAAAGAGCAATCGTCAAGACGAAGAAATAATGGAAGAAAACTACGCCAGCGACATTTATAACAATTTCACTCCTGCAGCACTACAGACGTATGGGATTAGATGATATTACACCGCATTTAAATAAAATAGCCACACTTTATTTAAAAAATAACAAACGAAAAGTTGGTTGGTTGTTTATCGACAAACTGAATAAAACGTCGGGGCGATTTATGGACACCATCTATTTTATAAGTGTGCAGAATGGGAAAAAGCTAATTCCCGAAATAGAGAGTCTAAATCAAAGTGCACTAGAGCCCTATCGAGAAGAAATTCCGGTTGAGTTAATAGAAAGGATTAGAAGTTCGAAGTAATTACTTCTGCTCTTCGTCTTTCTTCTCAACGCCATCTTTAGCGTCTTTGAATTCTTTAATTCCTTTACCTAAGCCTTTCGCTAATTCAGGAATACGTTTAGCTCCGAAAAAAATAAGGATCACGACAACGAGAAGGAAGATTTCACCTCCACCGAGGCCGCCTAAAAATCCGAGAAGAATGGATGAGATCATTTTTGTTAGTATTTAATTGGCCGTTAGGACCGTGACAAATGTACTACTATAAAGGCTAGAGCGCAAAAGTGGAGGGAAAAATAGCGCGAGATAAAAGTAAATCGCTTAATTAAGAGTGAAACTGTACGTTTTAGAGAACAACAGTTAGAGCGCAAGGGGTGGAATTTCGATGAAAGACCATACCGGAAGCGCGTTCAACGTCAAAGGAATCATGGGGCTGCCGAATCACAGAATGGTTTATCTGCGTGCGGCGATCCATGATTCCGGATCCATTTTATTACTGCCTCTCCAAATTTCCAAATGCACTTCCGTTTTATCGTCGTCGTCGTTCGTAACAATAAGACCTAACGGCTGACGAGTAATAACTTTGTCGCCTGCTTTCACATACACCTGTTCGAGATTGCTATAGAGTGTAAAATATTCTCCGTGTTGAATAAGTACAGCGTATTTATCTACCACCAACAACACACGAATAACTTTTCCTTCGAAGATAGAGCGAGCCTTTGCGCCTTTCGATGAATTAATATTTACACCATTATTATTTGTAACCACATCTTTCCAGATTGGGTGCGCATGACGACCAAAAGAGCTGGAGATAATACCTTGTTCAACCGGCCAAGGCAAACGACCTTTATTACTTTCAAAATCGTTGCTTAGTTTAATTGTTTCCGGAGTGTTGGCGAGTACAGAGGCTACATTAGGCACTTCCGTTTTATGACGAGTAGCGTTAGCGGTAAGAGTAGAATTCGACTGACGTTTGCTGGCGGCTTTGGCCATTTCAATTTCCTTACGAATAATATCTTCGATTTTGTTAGCGAGATTTTGTTCTTGGCGCGACTTTTCTTTTAAGTCGGCGCGAAGTTTTTTCTCTCTCGAAGAAAGATTATTGAGCATTGTTACTTGCTCTACTTTTTCCTTATCGAGTTGTTTCTTTTCTTTCTTTTGAGAGGTGAGTAATTGTTTCTTGTCGTACTTCACCACTTGAAGTTGAGTTTTCTTTCCGTTGAGCGAGTCTTGAACTTCAACAATCATGTCGCGTTGTTGTACTCTGTAAATAGAAAGCTGGCGGAGATATTCCATTCTTTTGAAAGCCTGATTAAAATTAGCCGAAGAGAACACGAACATTATTTTAGTGAAAGCGTTTTGATTTTTGTACGAGGCATAGAGCATTTGACCGTACTGTTGTTTCACCAGACTAAGGCGAGCGTTAAGAGAATCGATGTTCATGCTTACATGCCCAATTTCATTATCGACCGACGATATTTCGGTATTGATAGTAGAAATAAGTTCGTTGCGGAACGTAATTTTTTTGTTGAGCGTAACGAGTTGGTTAAGCGAGTTCGATTTATTTTTTTTGGTTTGGCGAAGGAGTTGGTTTGTGTATTCGATGTCTTTACGAATAGCTTCGCGTTTTTTCTCTAGATCGCGTTTCGACTCACCGTAAGAAAAAGAAGGAATAACAGCCAACATACAAAGCACTGATAAAAAGAGAATTGCGCTCTTTTTTACAAGTGAATTTAATACAAACGAGATCGACGAACCCTTCAAAAACATGATATAATTAGGTAATAAGAGCTAATTGAACGTAAGATAAGTCAAAAAGTTTGCAGAAAAATGAGTTTTGTGGAGAGTTGGTTTGGGCAAGGGTTAGTGGGTCAAAGGGGCCATCTTTTTTTACTTACCAATCACAACTCACTTCTTACTAAAATACTCACTAAAAAAGAAAACTACTTGACTTGTCCAGTACCGTTCACTACATTTGTTTGTTCACGATTACGTGAACGTATCTAATATAGTGAACATGAATGAACGTAACGCAGCAAATATGGCTTTGGCAAATCTCCAAAAGACAGCCCAAATAAAGGGAAAGTGGAAGCCAATTGTCAAAGACGGAATTGATGGGCAAATAGAATTTACCCTTGATAAAAGCCTGTTTAAAATGAACGCAAAGGTTAAAAATAACCTAAGAACAATCCACCTTCCCCAAATTTACAAATTGGCGAAAACTAATGCGCCACTAATGGTTATTGCGGAGCACATTTTTCCGAAAATAAAAGAAGAATTAAGAAAGCACAATATTGCTTATTTAGAAGGTAATGGTAATATTTGGTTAAAATTCGGGAAAGGATTGTTATGGATTGATGCTAATAAAACCCTTCCTGAAAATAAAGAAAAGATTAATCGTGCATTTACAAAAACAGGATTAAAAGTCTTGTTTGATTTTCTGCAAGATGAAACTTTAATAAATACACCGTACCGTGAAATTGCACTTAGAGCCGAAGTAGCTTTAGGAAATGTTAATTACATTTTAAACGGCTTAAAGGAAAAGGGCTTCCTTTTGAAAATGAATAAGGATGAATATAAATTCAATAATAAAAAAGAATTACTGAATGCTTGGATGATAAAGTATGCAGAGAAATTAAAACCCGATTTAGAAATTGGAACTTTTAGATTTTTAAAAGATGAAGATTTTATAAACTGGAAGAGGCTACCAATTAAGCAAGGTAAAACTTGGTGGGGTGGAGAACCGGGGGCAGAATTGGTAACTAATTATTTGAAACCGGCAGTTCTTACTTTATACACTTTAGAAACTAAAAATGAAATAATAAAACATTATCGATTAATTCCTGATCCAAATGGAAATGTAAAGGTGTATAGGAAATTTTGGAAATACGATGATGAAAATACTATTACTGTGCCTCCACTTTTAATATATACAGACTTAATGAATACTGGCGATTATCGCTGTATTGAAACAGCACAAAAAATTTACAATGACCTTCTTAAAGGAAAATTTTGAA
>JANLPR010000098.1:0-15779 GCA_031367345.1 Bacteroidota bacterium
GTAATCATTCGCTCTATTCCTCGAATGTTTTCCATCTGTAGTAACGATTCAATTTTTGTAAGCAATTGAGTGCGTTGTTCCAAATTTCTTTTGAAATCGAGTTCTCTCAAATCTTTACTCAACTTCATATTGTAATAGAAGTTGTGAGAATGACGATGGTAAATACTTTGAAGATTCTTATATTCTTTGGAAGGAACATTTCCTATTTCATTCCATTTTGTTTGAAGTTCTTTGAATGCTTTAAAAGCTTTACCGATATTCGATTCTTCTGCAATCAATTTTTCCATCAATGCAATCACTTCTTCTTTCGCTTTAAGCTTATCTTTTACTTCACTTTGAAGTACTTTTTTAAATTTCGTTCCTCTATCAGAAAAAATAACAAGCAATTCATTGAATCGTGTGTCAAGTGGATCTTTTCTAGGTTCAAAGTCATCACTGATTCCACCTTCTTCTAAAAACTTTTGAAGTTGTTCATGGTGCAGTAAATCGCAGGCTTTAAGATATTCGTTCTTAATTTCATCTGCTCGCGTAATAATCTCGTCGGATACATCTTCCTTTTGAAGCTCTTCAAGCTTCAGGATCAATTCTTCTTTCATACGTAATTTGATCTTCTTTGTGTGTTTCGGATACTATTGTTTGTTATAAATTTTGAGCTAAATAATTTCTTGACTTAAGTAGTGCAGATAAAAGTGCAGCTAATTTCTGAAACTAAAAGACAACCGTTATTTATTTGGACGATCAAGATATAGTCTGAATGGCAGAATGTCAAGAATATTCAGCGAAATATGGGAATTTTACATGGATCTTAGAGACGAAAAGTAAAAAGTCGTGATTTTTAACACTATTTTCTTAATTTCGCACTTAAATCGGAGATAAAATGCAAATATGATTTGCATAAACAAGAAAAAACTCTATTTTTGCACCCTCAATTTTACAAGTCATGAAGAAAGACATCCATCCAAAAAACTATCGTCCGGTGATATTTAAAGATATCTCTTGCGACTATGCATTCCTTACTCGTTCAACCATCGAAACTAAAGATAAAATCAAGTGGACTGACGGAAATGAGTATCCACTTATTAAGTTGGAGATCAGTCACATGTCTCATCCTTTTTACACAGGTAAGATGAAGCTAATCGACACAGCAGGTCGTGTTGATAAATTCAATACACGTTACGCTAAGAAGCAAGCAGCTAAATAATTGCTGTTCTATAAATAATTATTTAAAAAAGGTCTCTTGTTTTAACAGGAGACCTTTTTCTTTTAGCGACAAATCTTAATTTTGAAGACTTAAATAAAGAGACGATGAATATTATTTTATTTGACGATGAAACAAGGAAAACACTTTTACCATTAACACATACACGACCTGTTGCTGAAATACGAATTGGTATTTTAAAGATCTCAGAGAAATGGGCACTTTATTCTAAGCAAAAAATATCATTCCTAACAGTTGAATATTTAAAGGAATTATTTCCTGCAAATATTACCAACGATAACTATTACGTGAATGGAGCCATCATTCCTAATGTAGAAATTGTGAATGAAATAAAATCGTTGAACATAGGAGAGTGTTTGATACAAGGGGCATTTGTGATTGCAATTCGAACGGCTAGTACAGAAAATGTTTTGTCGGTTGATCAACTTGATAAAGGGATTGTAAAGACAACGCCATCGAAGATCGATCGTTTAGTTTTTGCTTGGGATGTATTTGCTTTGAATGAAAAAGCGATTGCTGATGATTTTGAGGTTTTGACAAGCGGGAGGAAATCGCAAGCGATCAGTTCATCGAATCAGGTGTTGAATCCGGAAAAAGTATTTATCGAAGAAGGAGCAAAAGTAGAATGTGCTATTTTAAATGCAACGAGTGGTTGTATTTACATCGGGAAAGATTCGGAAGTAATGGAAGGAGCTATGATCAGAGGGCCATTCAGTCTGGGAGAACATTCACAGGTAAAAATGGGAGCAAAGATCTATGGAGCAACAACCGTAGGTCCGCATTGTAAAGTTTCCGGCGAAATAAGTAACTCCGTTTTGTTTGGGTTTACAAATAAAGCGCACGATGGATTTTTAGGAAATTCAGTTTTAGGTGAATGGTGTAATCTAGGAGCCGATACCAACAATTCAAATTTGAAGAACAATTACTCGAAAGTAAAAGTGTGGAATTATGCACACGACGATTATATCAATACCGGCTTGCAGTTTTGCGGCTTGATCATGGGCGATCATTCTAAATGCAGTATCAATACTATGTTCAACACAGGAACGGTAGTGGGAGTAAGTGCGAATATATTCGGCAATGGATTTCCTCCAAAATTTATCCCTTCGTTTTCGTGGGGAGGCTCAGAAGGTTTTACGACATACAGGCTGGAAGATGCAATTGAAGTAGCCACTAGAGTCTACGAAAGAAGAAAAATGGTTTTTGGCGAAAAGGAACATTCGCTAATGCGAAGTTTGTTTGATGCAAATACACGTTATCGTGCTTGGTAAATAAAATTTATTATGGAGAATACAAAAACTATTTCAGAAGTATTGATGTATTTCATTCCGGCATTTCTGATTTTGATCGGAATGTTTTTGATGATGAAACGATCACTTAATTCGCAGGAAGCTTTGATCAAAAGTTTTGTCGAAAAAGAAATTCAGTTAAAAGCAATAGATGATAGAAGTGAACGCAGGAAAAATGCAATGCCTTTGAAATTGCAGGCGTATGAGCGTTTCGTTTTATTTTTGGAACGAATTGACCCTAGTTCTATTTTAGTGCGCGTTCACACTTCCGGTATGAGTGCCGCACAGCTTCAAAATGATTTAATAGTAACCATCAGAGCGGAGTTTGAACATAATTTATCGCAACAAATTTATGTTTCCGATTATTCATGGGAAGAAGTAAAGAGTGCAAAAGAAGAAATGATAAGAATCATTAATAGCTCGTTTAATCGTGTTGGAAATAATTCAAGCGGACTTCAATTGAGTACTTCCATTTTTGAATTTATTTTGGAAATGGATGTTACTCCAACACAACGTGCTATTAATTTTTTAAAAAGTGAAGCAAGAAAAATGCTTGAGTAAATTTTATTTATTAAATGAAATATCGTGTCAGATAAAAAAATAATTACTGAAAGTGATATCGAAATAAAAACGGTATACACAAATCATCCCGGAGTAAATGAGCTGCCCGGTGAATTTCCATTTACACGAGGAGTTCAGTCGGATATGTATCGTACTAAATTATGGACGATGCGCCAGTATGCCGGTTTCAGTACTGCTGAAGAGTCGAATAAGCGATACCATTATTTACTAGGGCAAGGAACCACAGGGCTTTCTGTGGCCTTCGATTTACCTACACAAATAGGTTATGACTCCGATCATGACTTAGCCGATGGAGAAGTTGGAAAGGCAGGAGTAGCAATTGATTCGTTGCGTGATATGGAAATATTATTCGATGGAATAAAATTGGAAACCATCAGTACTTCTATGACGATCAATTCAACTGCGTCAATTCTTTTAGCCTTTTATATTGCCTTAGCAAAAAAACAAGGTGCAGATCTGAAAAAAATTTCCGGAACAATTCAAAATGATATTCTAAAAGAGTATGCTGCGAGAGGAACTTACATTTACCCTCCTAAGCAGTCGATGAGAATTATCACTGACATATTTGAATATTGTTCAAATGAAGTTCCGAAGTGGAATACGATTTCTATTTCAGGCTATCATATACGTGAAGCAGGTTCAACCGCAGTTCAAGAGTTAGCTTTCACATTGGCAAATGGAAAAGCGTACGTAAAAGCAGCGATTGAAAAGGGCTTAGACATTGATGTTTTTGGAAAACGGCTTTCGTTTTTCTTTAATGCTCATAATAATGTTTTTCAGGAAGTGGCAAAGTTTAGAGCTGCGCGAAGAATGTGGGCCAAGATTATGAAAGATCTCGGAGCGAAAGATCCACGTTCAATGATGTTGCGCTTTCATACGCAAACGGGAGGTTCAACACTTACTGCCCAACAGCCAATGAATAACATCATGCGTGTTACACTTCAAGCCTTATCAGCTGTAATGGGTGGAACACAATCGTTGCATACCAATGGCTATGATGAAGCCATCAGTTTACCAACAGAAGAAGCGGCGGGGCTAGCATTAAAGACGCAACAAGTAATTGCATTTGAAAGTGGAGTAGTAGACACCGTAGATCCATTAGCAGGAAGTTACTTTGTAGAAACACTTACCGATGAAGTAGAAGCAAAGGCGTGGGAATACATTCATAAGATAGACGCAATGGGAGGTTCGGTGAGTGCTATTGAAGCGCAATATATTCAAAACGAAATTGCAAAAGCCTCTTACGATTATCAAAAGTCGATTGAAAATAAAACACGTATAATAGTTGGTGTAAATCAATTTGAAATGGAAGAGCCTCCATTCGATAAAGTGTTTACAATAGATGATTCCATTCGGTCATTGCAAATGGAAAAACTAAAGCAATTAAGGTTAGATCGTGATGAAAAGAAAACGCAAGCTTATTTGAAAACGATTGAAGAAACAGCAAAGGGTGGAAACAATATGATGCCTTCAATTATAGATGCAGTGGAGAACAATGCAACGCTAGGAGAAATTGCCGATGCTATGCGAAAAGTTTTTGGTGAATATTAATTTTCAACGATTAAAAAGACATCTTCATTATCTTTTTTAAGAACATATTTTTCTCTGGCATATTTTTCCAGATTTTCGTGATTGGTTCTTAAGTTATTAAGGTCGGTGGTATAACGCTTTATCTCATCTTCAAAATGAATTTGTTCTTTCTTTAAAACATTCAGTTTATGCTGATAGCTCCATGTCGTGATTAAATCGTTTCTGTCGAAAAAACCAATCCAGATGATGAAGCCCACTAATGTAAGCACATATTTGTTATTTACTTTGCTCCATATATTCAAAAGAATCGGAAAACGAGAATTATTCATAAGTTGAAGGTAAGCTGCTAAAGGGTTAATATTTGTAAAGCAGTTGAACGATTAATAACAAAAGGATGTTGATTAAAAAGGTAATTAAATTTAGATAAAAGCAAAACAGCCATGAAGTTTTCATGGCTGTTTTAAGTATTTCTTTATTCTTTGTCTAAAAACGGGTACCTGTAATCTTTCGCCGGGTCGAATGTCTCTTTAATTGTTCGTGTACTTACCCATCTTAATAGGTTGAATAGTGAACCTGCCTTGTCGTTAGTTCCGCTGGCACGACTACCGCCAAACGGTTGTTGACCAACAACGGCGCCGGTACATTTATCATTTATGTAAAAATTGCCGGCAGCATGGACCAATTTTTTCATTGCTTTTTCAATAGCATACCGATCTTGCGAAAAGATTGCTCCGGTAAGAGCATACGTCCCGGTTTTATCTACCGTTTCCAAAATCTCATCGAATTTATTATCGTCATATACATAAATAGTAAGAACAGGTCCGAATAGTTCTTCGCACATAGTTACATAAAACGGATCTTTCACTTCAAGAACAGTTGGATGTATAAACCAGCCTTTTGATTTATCGTATGTTCCACCAATTACCACATCAACATTTTTATCTGCCTTTGCATCATCAATGTATTTCGCCAATTTGTCGAACGATTTTTCATCAATCACGGCATTGAAGAAATTCCCAAGGTCTTCCGTTGGTCCTATCTTAAATGAACTAATATCTTTAATAAGTCCTTCTTTCACTACAGGCCAAAGACTTTTAGGAATGTAAGCTCTAGAAGCGGCAGAACATTTTTGTCCTTGGTATTCGAATGCACCTCTGGTTAAGCCGGTAATAACAGCTTGTACATCTGCTGAAGGGTGAGCGAGTATAAAATCTTTACCACCTGTTTCACCAACGATTCTAGGGTAGCTTTTATATTTATGAATATTATTTCCGATAGTTTTCCAGATATTTTGAAATACAGAAGTTGATCCGGTAAAATGTATTCCCGCAAAATCAGGATGATCGAATATAACTTCACCTGCATCAGGGCCTGAAACGAAAACCAAATTTATAACTCCGGGAGGAACGCCCGCCTCATTAAATACTTTCATCAAAATTCCTGCAGCCAGAATTTGAGTGTTTGCAGGTTTCCATACTACCGTATTTCCCATCATAGCTGCCGAAGTAGGAAGGTTTCCGGCTATGGCTGTAAAATTAAAAGGAGTGAGTGCAAATACGAATCCTTCTAATGGTCGTTGCTCAACACGATTATAAACACCTTTTGATGAGATCGGTTGTTGGGTATAGATCTCACGCATGTACTGAACATTGAATCGAAGAAAATCAATTAATTCACAAGCTGCATCTATTTCTGCTTGGTAAACACTTTTACTTTGCCCGATCATTGTTGCAGCATTGATTAACGGACGATAAGGGCCTGCTAATAATTCCGCCGCTTTTAAAAAGATTGATGCGCGATGCTCCCAATCCAAATTTGCCCATTGCTCTCTAGCAGCAAGTGCAGCTTTGATTGCGCTTTCAACATGCGATTTATCGCCCATGTGAAAATGCCCAACAGTATGCTGGTGATCATGAGGAGGATTAATTTTCATTTTTTTATCGGTGCGAACTTCTTTGCCTCCAATGCACATTGGAATATCTACAACTTCACTGCGCATTTTTTTTAGAGCTTCTTTAAGTCGTGCTCGTTCCGGACTTCCCGGAGCATAATTTAATACCGGCTCATTGATAGCGACCGGAACTTGATAAATACCGTTTGACATAATTTTAATTTTGAAGTGCAAAAATACATAAAAAAATGCTTGTTAAACTCTTCAACTAAAGCCAATCGCCATCATTTTAAGTAGTTTTAAAGATCAGCTGCGAAATAAAGCAATGCATCTTTTCTCAATAAACTCGTAACTGATGTATGAAAATAAGATGGTAGAACTATAAATAAGAATGAAAGCCGGTAAAAAGTCGATGAGCGGAAAGAAATGATAAACGATACCAATGATTACAAAATGGATCAGATACACACTGTAGCTGATTCGTCCCTGGAAATGGAGGAATTCATTTGAGAGGATTTTCTGCAAATATTGATTGGATAGTAAGAGTACAAGTAAAATACCAAGCCCGATACTTTTAGGATGAATGAATACCGTCGTAAGAATTGAATTTGTTTCAGTTGAAATTTTATCGATTAGTAACAGTATAATTGCAAGGAGAACAAAAAATATTTTTTTCCACAGGAATATTTTTTCATAAAATGAAATTAATTTTTTCTTTTCAGTTGATATCACTGCGCCTAAGGCAAAGTCGAAAAAGAAAGTCTCAATCGGTAAGAGTTTTACACAGATAAAAACAATTGCCAATAACAAGAAGGTGTTTATTTTTCTGATTGCAACCATGAAAGGCAAGAAAAGAGAGATCATGATTTCGATTGAGAGCGTCCAGTCATGAGGTAGAATGCGTAGTGTAGCATCATTTGGTAATCGAATAATGAGTATGCACTGCTTTAGTAAGTCTGAAAAACTCGGAATAGTTTGCCAAAACATACTCAACCAATTGTTTGACGGAAAATAAATTAAACGGTAACCCAAAAAAGCAAGAGTAAGGATGACGATAAAAGCCGGATAAATCCTTAAAATCCTTCTTAAAATAAATTTTGAATAGGTAGAAAGAGAAAGTTTTTTTTTGTCAAGCGATTCGTTTAGAACAAATCCGCTGAGTATAAAAAAGTATAGCACCGCTGCTTCAGAATCCCAAAATACATTGAGCGGAAAGTTTTCGTAATTTATAATTGAAAATGTTTTAATAGTGTGAGCTAATAAAACAACGAAGGCGGCAATACCTCTCGAGCTGTCAAGAAAAATATATCTTCGATTGTCGGGCAAAAAAATATTTTTAAGACAATTTAGAGACGATAATTCCAATGATCATAGCAATCACAAGGATTAACAAGATAGCATTAAAAAACTTTTGAGTGCCAAGACTTTTTTTGAGTTCAACGTGGCCCAGAATGTTGTTGAAAATAATTTCTAATTTGTGAAAGGCACTTTCGTTTTTTACAATATAATCGTAAGCTCCATACTTCATTGTATTGGCAGCTATTTCCGCTTTTTCCTGACCGGATAAAAAGATTACAGGAATAGAAGGAAATTTTTCCTTCAGTTTTTTTAAAACTTGCATACCATCCATTGCCGTACTTTCAGCGGAATCGAGATGGTAGTCTAAAACGATTAAGTTAGGCTCTGTTGAGATCTTGCTCAGAGCATCTTCACCGGTTGCGTATGTTTTTACATTTGAGTTTCTGTATTTGCCGATAAAGAAATCGTTGAGCATCTCTCGCATTTGCGGATCGTCGTCGATCAGTACTATTTGAAGTGGTCTGTTGGTATACATAAGAAAATTAATACTTCCTCAAACTTAGGTTTAATAGATGAAAATTGCAAGTCATTCTTGATATTCTACGTTTAGAACAGTTCGATCTTTGAGGTAAACCAGTTTGGACTGTACAGGCGAGTAGCCCATACTTTTCAAAACGTCAGCGTACTGAATGACTTGAGTTTCGTGTTTTTTTTGGTATTTACCTGTTTTAAAATCCACAATGATTGCTTTTTTATCTTCAAGCAAAACTCTATCAGGTCTTAATACTTCACCCGTAGGTAAAATGATTTCTTTCTCAGTCTTAGAATGGTAGCGTAGATCGAAAAGTTCGGCTATTTCCGGAACTGATAAAATCTGTGCAACTTCAACCAATAATTTTTCTTTTTCTAGCGCTGTAATTAACCCATCGAATACAAATTTTTCGGCAAGTTTTTGAAGGTCGTTCGGGTGATTAACCTCAGCCAATAAAGCATGAACAAGTATGCCATAATTTATTTTGCTTACATCATTTTTCTCTATCAAATCGATAATGTCACTTCCATGAGAGGAGAGAGAAAGTTTATCTTGCCAACGGTTCGACGGGTACGTTTGTAGGGAAACGGAAAGAGTTTCTTCTTTTTTACCGTTGCTAATAGTTTTAACAAAATTTTCTCCTTGAACGAAAGTAGTTTCAAAGCTTGAATCAATAACCTTGCATGTTCGAGAAATGAGTTTTGATGTCGTATTTAATTCTTTTTCGTTGTCAATTGGACAAGAGATAAATATTTTTTCTTCTGCTCTTGTGAATGCAACGTACAAAAGATTCAAGTTGTCGATTATTGTTTGATGAATTTCTTCCAAGTAATTATCGGCATAATGACTTTTTTTCAGAGCATTGGTAGTTAACAGTGCTGTTTTTCCCAACGAAGAAAAGGGATTTGTTTTTGTTTGCAACCAAATAAGTTCGTTTGCCTTAGGAAGTATTCTCCATTCACAGAAAGGGAGGAATACAATCGGAAACTGTAAGCCTTTCGAACGATGAATGGTCATAATTTGAATTGCATTTTCATTTGCAGGAGTAATCACAGATGCATCGCGTACTTTTTTGCTCGAGTCCCACCAATTTAAAAATCCTTCCAAAGAACTATCGAATGATGTATTGTATTCAAGTACTAAATCTTGGAAGCGTTGAATAAATGAATCAGGTTTTTTGTTGAAGCCAAAGATGCTAACCAGCTGTTCGCTTATTTCATAAATTGGCAAGTTAGCTAACTGTGTTAGATGTTCGGTGAAAGCAGGTGGGAGAATTTCATTGAATACAGAAGTTGTTAAACTTTCAGTTTCAAAGAGTGTATTCGCTTTTTTTCCAATAGTTCCTTTGCTTTTAAAATTTTTGTGATCAGAAAAATAAGCATGGTTGTCAAAGTTAACTCCTGCAATTGAAGTAGCATAATAATATAAGATTTCAGCTCTGGCAATATTATTTTTTCGGTCAACTAAAAAGCGACAAACATTTACCAGGAAATTTATTTTTGGTGAGGCTGTGATTAATAGAGAATCCGGACTAATTATTTTGTCGATATTGTTTTCTAATAGGAAAGTAGCTATTTCATTGCCTTCGATATTTTTTCTCACCAGAATAGTTATATCGCGGTATGAAAATCCTTTATCTATTTGCTCATTAATTTTAATTAACAAATTTTTTAATGCAACATCTTTCCATTTCGGATTTTCCTTCTCTTCATCGGTTGTTGTCTCTTCTTGAATTTCGGCTTGTTCGTTTTTTGCATCTATAAATTCAATATTCACATAACCATCGAAATCCTTTTTACTATTAACTTTTTGTTCGAGATCCTTAAAGTAGGCCAATTCCAGAATTGAGTGGTCGTTCATTTCTAACTGATTGTTGACAACATGAGCTGCGTTTTCAAAAAATGCATTGTTGAAATAAACGATTTCTTTTTTACTGCGATAATTCGTTGCGAGCACATCAGTAGTAGCAAGCGATTTAAAATCGACAAGATCAACAAGTATGTCTCGAATTAACAGATTCATATTCCCACCTCGCCAACGGTAAATAGATTGTTTTGCATCGCCAACAACCATTGTCATAAAGCCACTTCCAAGAGCATTGATCACCAATGGAAGCAAATTTTTCCACTGGAGCAAACTTGTATCTTGAAATTCATCGATCAATAAATGTTTAAATCGATTTCCTGTTTTCTCATAGATGAATGGAGTGTCATTCTTATCTATAATGTCGCCAAGTAATTTTGTAGTGTCAGAGAGAAGGATTACATTGTTTTCTTTTCTGTATTCTTTAAATTTATTTTGGAGATCGTTCACTAATCCGAAAAGATAAATTTTCTTTAAAACTTCGACGGAGGTGATGTAATCTTGATATTCAGCATTGACAATTTCAGTTGCTTTGAGAAGCAAAGGGTGAAGCTCACTTTCAACGAGTTGATCGAGAGTAATTTTATGTGGACTTTTTTTAGCCGTCCAAGATGTAATGTCGTTTAATCCTGATTCGATACGTTTTGAAATTTCAAATGATTCAGGATTTTTTGGGTTTGAAATTTTTGAAAAGTATCCGGCTACTCCAGACAGTTTGTAACTAAAATCATCAATAGAAAAACCGGAACCATCTATAATTGTCAGAGCTTTTTGTCCAATTGATTTAAGTCTAATCAAAAAAGAATTTTTCAATTTGAGTAAATCATCATAAACATTTCTGATGTCGTTTCGGGAAAGAATTACTTTGTTGTGATGATCTTCTTTAAATATTTCTCGAGCTACCACATAAATATCTTGGTCAATATTCCACCCTTTTTCATCACCCATTTTTTGTAGAGCCAAATCAGTTAACCAATCCGAAAGTTCTTTGTCGTTTCCAATTTCCTGAAGTAAGGCATCAGTAACAGCCAGAATTGCATCATCGCTACTTACCTCAACTTCCATTTTTAATGGGAGGTGAATTTCTCTAGCTAGTGATCGAAGTATGCGTTGGAAAAATGAATCTATCGTGCTCACTGAAAAGGAAGAGTAGTCGTGGAGAATATTTTTCAAGGCACGCGCAGCTCTAGATTTAATGTTGATTTTTGGAAGCTCTTTTTCTAATACGACTAACAAATTACCGGATGTGTCATTAGAAAGTGCTACAAGCGATTCAATAATTCTCGATTTCATTTCCTCAGCCGCTTTATTCGTAAACGTTATAGCTAAGATTGAACGATAATCGTCAGGTTGATCCAGAACTAGCTTTAAGTATTCTTTAACAAGGGTAAAAGTTTTGCCGGAACCGGCGGAAGATTTAAAAATTTTAAGTTCGTTCATTGCAGAAAGGTAAAAACAATTTCCGTTATTTTTTGTTGTTAAATCGGGAGTTTTAAAGAATTCTCTAACATTTAATGACTTATGTTTTCCATTCATTAGGGATGTTTCAAAAATGATTTTAAGAGTGTGAGTCCAAATGAGAATGAAATTCGTACATTTGATAAGAGGAGAACAGAACTATGTTAGGGTATAGATTTAGTAAATATTTAGAGTCACAGGAAGATCAGGATCCATATAACAGATTACTGAATATTTTCATGCAATTGTTGACTTATACGAGTGGAGATGTTTATGAAGCATTGAATTGGTTGAACGAACTTGATCGAGAGTATAAGTTGACTGATGACAAATACACCATGGCTGATTTTATTGATGATCTAAAGAAAAACGGATTTATTAAAGACGATGGTGAGAAAGGTGGGTATTTGATTACACCCAAAACAGAGCAAACCATACGCAAGAATGCATTGGAAGAAATCTTTGGTAAAAAATTAAAAAAGGCCGGTCAAGGAAATCATCAAACCAAATTCACAGGAACAGGCGATGAAGTAACGAGCGATTTGCGAGAGTTTCAGTTTGGAGATTCAATTGATCAAATTTCAATGACCGATTCTATCAGAAATGCACAAATAAATCATGGTGTAGGAGATTTTACAATTTCAGAAGGCGATTTAGAGATCATGGAGAAAGAGTTTAAAACTCAAACCTCGACTGTTTTAATGATCGACATTTCTCATTCAATGATTTTGTATGGGGAAGATAGAATTACACCGGCAAAAAAAGTTGCGATGGCTTTGGCAGAATTAATTCGTACACGTTACCCGAAAGATACATTAGATGTAATTGTTTTTGGTGATTCTGCATGGCAGATAGAAGTGAAGGATTTGCCATATCTTCAAGTAGGACCTTACCATACCAATACAGTAGCAGGCTTAGAGTTAGCAATGGATATTCTCAGAAGGAGAAAAAATCCAAACAAGCAGATTTTTATGATTACCGATGGAAAACCTTCTTGTATGAAAGAAGGGATTCACCTTTATAAAAATAGTTTTGGACTAGATCGTAAAATAGTAAATAAGTGTTTGAATTTAGCTGCAGCGTGTAAAAAATTAAAAATTCCAATTACCACATTTATGGTTGCAGAAGATGAATATTTGCGTGCGTTTATAAGAGAGTTTAGTGAGGCTAATGGAGGAAAAGCTTTTTATACATCACTTCAAGGGCTCGGTCAATATGTATTTGAAGATTTTGAAAAAAATAGAAGAAAGAAAATTTAAACGATTCTAAATTTTGTAAATAAAAAAGATGGAAAAATTATTAAAGATAAAAACGCTTGGTCAATTAAAGGCCTCAGGCTACGAGAGTAAATCAATTAAAGAAGAATTGAGAGCAAATTTAATTGAAAAATTAAAAAAGAAAGAGAAAGTTTTTGATACAATCAAAGCATTCGATGAAACGGTTATTCCTGATATAGAGCGAGCAATTTTGTCGAGACACAATATTTTGTTATTAGGACTCCGCGGGCAAGCAAAGACGAAGATTGCACGGTTAATGACAAATTTGTTGGATGAATATATTCCGTTTATTAAAGGGACAGAATTAAATGACGACCCATTAAATCCATTGTCTCGTCAAGCGCTTGATCTAATTGAGAAACATGGCGATGATACAGAAATAGCATGGATGCATAGGAGTGATCGGTATACAGAAAAATTAGCAACACCCGATGTTTCCGTCGCCGATTTGATTGGCGATGTAGATCCAATAAAAGCAGCATCGATGAAATTGCCTTATAGCGATGAGCGCGTAATCCATTTCGGATTGATACCACGTGCACATCGGGGAATATTTGTGATCAATGAATTGCCCGATCTACAAGCGAGAATTCAGGTTTCTCTTTTTAATATTTTGCAAGAAGGAGATATTCAAATTCGCGGATTTAAACTTCGATTACCATTAGATATTCAATTTGTATTTACAGCCAATCCGGAAGACTATACGAATAGAGGTTCAATTGTAACACCATTGAAAGACAGAATTGAGAGTCAGATACTAACGCATTACCCAAAGGATATTTCAACAGCGAAAGAAATTACATTGCAAGAAGCATCATTATCAGAAGCGCAAAAAAAATCGATCAGTGGTTCGGAGTTGATAGAAAATTTATTAGAGCAAATTGGATTTGAAGCAAGGAGCAATGAGTTTGTTGATCCGAAGAGTGGCGTTTCTGCACGTTTAACAATTTCAGGTTACGAGACTATTTTCTCCACAGCAGAAAGAAGAATGATATTGAATGGTGAAAGTAAAACACATTTACGGATTTCGGATTTTTGGGGCGTGATACCGGCGATTACCGGAAAGATTGAATTAGTTTACGAAGGTGAGCAAGAAGGGGCGATGATTGTTGCTCAGAATTTGATAAGTAAATCGATACGAAATCAATTCAAAAATTATTTTCCTGATCCTGAAAAATTAAAGAAGAAAAAAGAAGCCAATCCGTATTTGGAAATAATAGAGTGGTTTAGCAATGGAAACGAAGTGAATATTTTGAACGATTGCTCGGAGAAAGAATATACCAAAGCATTGAATGAAGTTCCGGGTTTGGCGGATGTGGTAAAAAAACTTCATCCTAAAATAAGTGCGAACGAAAAATATTTAATGATGGAGTTTTTACTCCATGGCTTGTCCGAATTCTCGCTCTTAAGTAAAAACAACTTAGTGAAAGGTTTACGATTCAAAGATCTTTTCAGTTCGGTCTTTAATAATGAAAAAGATTCTTAATGAACTGAATTTATTTTTGTAGGAAAAAGAAAGTTGCTACAATTTAATTTTTCCTTCGAAAACGGTAGAAGATCGGAAGTAAGGAGTCAAATGTTTTTCTTCGTTGAAAATACCAAATACAGTAGAACCACTTCCCGACATACTTGCATAAAGCGCGCCTTGTTTGTAAAGGCGTGCTTTAATATTTTTTATAGTTGGATATCTTTCAAAAACAGCATTTTCAAAATCATTAAAAATGTTAAGCTTCCATTCTTCGATAGGAAGCTCAATTAATTTTTTAATCGATTGTTTTCGCTTAATAGGTGTAATCCATGAATACGCTTGAATGGTGTTAACGTGAAGCTTTGGCTTAACAAGAACTACAAAATATTCTTTTTCTTTGATTTGAACATTTTCGAATTTGTCGCCTCTTTCATAGCAGAAAAGTGTTTTATTGTGAAGGAAAAAAGGGCAATCACTACCCAGCTGTGCTGCTAATTTTTCAAGTTCATCAGTTGACAGATTTAGTTTAAACAATTCGTTCAGCATCTTTAAAACAAAGGCAGAATCGGAAGAGCCGCCACCTAAGCCTGCACCAATCGGAATTATTTTATGAAGGTGAAATTTTACCGGTGGAAGTGAAAATCGTTCAGCTAATAACTTATAAGCTTTAATACAAAGATTGTTTTCTTTATCGCTGTTAAACCGAATCCCGGAAGATTTAAATTCAAGCTCAGATGCAGCGTCATTATTTAAAACAATTTCTAATCCATCGCACCATTGAACCGGAGTCATGATTGTTTCAATATTGTGATAACCGTCATTCCGTTTTGCAGTAATGTGTAAGCCGATATTGATCTTGCAATTTGGAAAAGATATCACAACGAAAGAATTAAAGGTGTATCAATATTCTATTTTGTCCATTTTAGCCGACCATTCTTTGAAAGCTTCCAAGGCTTCTTTTTCCATTACGCGTATCAATGGAATTTTTCGTTCGTTATATGGCAATGCTAATTCCTGATAAATGAAATCGTCGTCGAAACCGATATCAGCTGCATCTTTTTTAGAGTTAGCATAATAAACTTTAGATGGTCGCGCCCAATAAATAGCAGCCATGCACATTGGACAAGGCTCGCAACTAGTATATATTTCGCAATCGTCTAACTGAAAAGTGCCTAATGTTTTACAAGCTTCACGAATGGCGACAACTTCTGCATGAGCAGTAGGATCGTTCGATGAAACGACTTTGTTAAATCCGCGAGCTACAATTTCTCCGTTTTTCACCACCACAGCACCAAAAGGGCCGCCGGTATTATTTCTCATTGTTTCAAAAGAGAGGCGAATGGCCTCTTGCATATTCGATTCTAACGACAC
>JANLPR010000125.1:0-15525 GCA_031367345.1 Bacteroidota bacterium
ACAGGAATAAGCTTGCTTTGTTCATCACCCGCTTGAACAACGGTTATGTTTCCGCTTGAATCTTGTCCATAAACGGTAGGGGTATAGTTAAGAAGACTATAATAATTCGGATAGTACCAAGTTCCTGAGTGTCCACTTAAACTATGCATGTCTCTATTCCACGTTGAACCACCAACGCTAAAGTTTACATTTACATTTGAATTAAATATTTTTTCCTTTTTAGCACTAAACAAAAATTCGCTGTTTAAGCTTTTGTCTTTCTGATTTGACTCAGAATAATATCCATCAAGCAAACCGATTAAGTCGGCCGGTTTGTTTTTCGATTGATATTCATCGAGCGTGTAATCGATTCCTGTGCGACCAACAAATGTTAGCCATGGAGTGATGGTATAATTCAATGTTAATCCACCTAGTAATTTAGAACGGTCAAGTGTTGTGTTATGATTGTAATATTTCCACCACAAATATTTGTCGATGTATAAATAAGGAAAACCATCTTGCGGATTACGTGTTCCATCACTCAGTTGATTGTATTGCAAATCGACTCCTTGATAGCTACGTGGCCAAGAGTAAAGCAAACCTTTATTAAATGATTCAGGATCTTCGCCAAGCAATGGACTATTCAAACGGTGATAGTCAACATACGATGCCGCAAGATTCAAACTTACTTTGTCAGAAACTTTGAGTGTAGAATTGGTGTTGATCGTTGTTTGGTCGAACTTACTATTATGAACTATAGGCGTATTGTTTGTTTGTGAAATTGACAAACGCATTGTTCCAACTTCACCGCCACCTTCAGCGGAAATATTGTGAGTAACAACATGACCATTTTGAAAAGGTAGTTTTAAATTATCCGGTTGTGGCGACCACTGACGCAAGTTTCCGTCCCACCATCGAATAGTTTGCCCCAGCATTTTTGGTCCCCAAGAAACAGAGGATCCCGGATAACCAAATTCCGGATCAGTGGAGAGCAAAGGGAAGATGGGAATGTTATCGGCGCCTAATTCAAACGCTGGAGTGGAATATGATGTTGATGGAGCACCACCACCATAGGTATTTTGAACGTCGCGATAACGATAAGGAGTAGTAATTTTATAATTGAGATTATACGTTACGCCAATTCCTTTTTGTTGGCGACCTTTTTTTGTTGTGATAAGGATAACACCATTCGCACCTCTTGCGCCATAGAGTGCAGAGCCGGCACCACCTTTCAAAGTTGTGCTACTTTCAATATCATACGCACTAATATTATTGATAGCAGAACCCCAATCTCTTCCTCTACCAATGTCGGTGAGGCCCGGATCGTTATTCATTGGCACTCCATCGACAACTATTAGTGGCTGGTTCTTGCCGGAGATATTATTATTTCCACGAATAGTGATTCGTGTTGTTCCTCCATCTACACCATCAGGATTTGAAATTTGAACTCCGGAAATTTTTCCGGTGAGTGCATTCAGTATATTTGGAGAACCTGATTGAGTAATTTCATCGCCGCCAATTTTTTCGGTAGAATATCCAAGCTCTCGCTTTTGCCGGTTCACTCCTAAAGCAGTTACAACAACTTCGTTTAGCTCTTGCGCTTTAACATTAAGAGTTACATTGATTGTTGTTCTGTTTCCTACCACGATTGCTTGAGAAACATAACCGATAAACCGAAAATGTAAAGTATCGGTTGCTAAAAGATTTTCCAGTTTGTAATTTCCATTAATATCGGTTGCTGTTGCTTTAGTGCTGCTATTAACATTAATAGTTAAGAATGGCAACACTTCTCCATCAGTAGACTTCACATTTCCTATAACATGGATTTCTTGAGCTTTTGCATTTATAAAAAAGAAAAAGAAGGTAATTATTGAGAGCGTAAAATTTTTCCGCATAGAGATTAGTTTGGGTGACGAATATAGGAAAAATGGGGGTAGGAAGCGTGTAATGTTTAAAAAAAGGAAAGGGTTGATTTTCCTTATATGAAAATGTAGCAGAAAAGAGGCAATAGTCCGTTGCTACTTTGGAAATTTCGGAAATAATGTCTATTTGTTTTTTCATTAAGATGGCTCTGGAAATTGAGTGCAATTGCATTGAATTTTTTATTATAATTATTTTGGACGTTTTTAAGTATTGTATATTATTTTAATAAACACTGAAAGAATAAAACTACTAATTGAAATTTTCAGAAGTAATAGTGTGATTCAGTTTTAAATGTATATTGCTATTCATTATTGCTAACTTATATCCAATCATAATTAAAATGGAAAAGCTTAAAAGTTATGATTAAATAACCATAGCTTAAAAATAAAAATCTTAAAAAGGGGGTTAAAATATTTTATTATGAATGACAAAAGGCTACTTTATACTTATAAAAAAATCGGATTGAAAAATATATATTTACTGGTTTCTGTTTCTTTTATAAGCGTTTTTGGAAATTTGAATGCGCAAGTATTGACTGCTCTAAATCAGAAAGATTCTTTGGGATTGAAAATTGGTGAATGGACGGAAACAGATACACTAGCTACTGAACTAATTGAATCTGGGACAACATTCAGCATGACAACAAAAGGTTGTGTTACTGAGCGGGGTCGTGATATTCGTTCCATTCAAAAGAATGTTTGTTTGTCGAAGGGTAATTATTCTAATGGCTATAAAACAGGAGTATGGAAATATTTTCGTCGAGGAAAAGATTTTTATAAACAAATAACATACAGTTATGGCCGAATACAAAAAGTTGAAATTGTTCATAGCAATGGACAATGGAGAATAATAGCAATTGTAAATATAAAATCAGCAACTGCTCATTTTATAACGTATGATCAGAAAGGGAATTTGGAAACTGAAGGCGATATTCCTGAATTTCTACTTTATTCAAGCTCTATGGATTTGCATTAATAATTCAGTTGAAGCTTCAATTAGTCACAAGATTTATTTACACATCTTCTTATGATTTTTATTCGTTAAAGTCGTTTTTTGGATTTTTAAATTTTGTAAAATGTAAATTGTTTTTTTTCTTTGCAGGGAAATTTCATTTATAACAACATCTCGATTAATTATCGCATCTCTTTTTTTATCGTACATTGTTAATCAATTAAATCGCCAATATTTTATCGAATATGAAAAAAATAGTTACTCTTCTCTTTATTATACAACTTGTATTCATAAGCACAAATGGTCAAACTGCAAATTGGCAATGGGCTAAATCGATGGGAGGTTCATCGAACGAAGGAGGAAAGTCAGTTGCTGTCGATAATTCCGGGAATGTATATGTGACCGGTTATTTTCAACAGACTGTTGATTTTGATCCAAGCTCTTCTACTGCTAATCTTACTTCCGCTGCTTACGACGATATTTTCATTACCAAATTTGATCGCGCAGGAAATTTTCTATGGGCAAAAAGAATTGGTGGAGCAGGTGATGATGATGGTGTAGCAATTGCAGTAGATCCTAATGGCGATGTTATTATTACCGGCTTTTTCGATGGCACGGTCGATTTTGATCCTGATAGTTTAGGGGTTTATAATCTTATTTCTACTTCAGGTTCTGTCGATGCTTTTATTCTTAAGCTTGATGCAAATGGAAATTTTGTGTGGGCTGGCAATATTGGCGGCAGCGGCGGCGGATGGCCTTCTTCTTTGAAAACAGATAACATAGGAAATATTTATGTTGCCGGATTTTTTCTCGGCACCTACGATTTCAATCCGGATGCCGGTACAAGTTTTTCTATTACTTCTACAGCTGGCTCTACAGATATTTACATTCTTAAATTAAATAATCAAGGCGTATTTCAATGGGTAAAGTCGATGGGCGGAAGTTTAGCTGATAATGCATCTGCCATTGCTATTGATGCAAATCAAAATTGCTACATAACAGGTTATTTTGATGGCACAGCAGATTTCAATCCTGATCCTAATTTAGCAGACTCCATTTCATCCAATGGTAACAAGGATATTTTCATAGTCAAATTAGACAATATGGGAAATATGATCTATGCATCCGGCATTGGTGGTGCGAGCGATGAATGGGCTTATTCACTAGCAACGGATTTACAAAACAATCTTTATGTTACAGGTTATTTTACCGGAACTGTCGACTTCGATCCAAATTTATTTAATACGACATATTTAACATCAGCAGGTCTGCAAGATATTTTTATTTTGAAATTAGATTCTGTTGGAAATTATGTATGGGCAAAAAATATAGGAAGCAGCGGATATGATTATGGAAATAGTATTGTCTTTGATACGATTGCAAATGGTTCGGTATTGCTTACCGGAAGTTTTAGTGGTACTGTCGATTTCGATCCTTCGGCAGCAATTCATTCAGTAACATCGGCAGGAACACAAAATAGTTTTCTGCTTAAACTTGATAGAGCTGGAAATTTTCAGTGGGCAGAAGGAATAGGTGGGTCGATGGATGACGAAGGTACATCATTAGCAGTCGATGGAATTGGAAATATATTTACGACTGGATATTTTAATAGTTCGTCGATCAGTTTCGGATCAAATGCACTTGCGAATTTTACAAACGGTGGCGGACAAGAAGATATTTATCTTGCTAAGTTCGGAGTTTGTTCTTCTCACTTCAGTATTTTTCCTGATACGATTCCTCAGCATTGGTTTGCTATGAACGAAGCATATGGTTCTTCACAATTGTCGTACACTTGGTACTGGGGCGATGGCGACAGTACAATCGGACAATTTCCTGACCATGTTTATGCAGCAGCAGGATTGTATACAATTTGTTTGACAGTGAATGATAGTATGGGCTGCGCCGATAGTTATTGTGATACGACTAATATTTTTCGAGTGGATCAGAATAGTTCAATTGTTTCGTTGACAGTAATTCCACAAATCATTACAGCAGTTCAAGGCGTGGATCATCAAGTACAGAATGCGATCGTTTATCCAAATCCGACAACCGATGAATTTACCATTCAACTTTCGGAACAAAACAAACAAACAGAGTTGATAGTCACAGACCTCTTAGGGGAAATAGTAGTTCGTTCAACGATTCACGGGAGAATTCGAATGAGCGCAAAAGAGTTGAATTTGAGAAGCGGAATTTACTTGTTGACTGTTTCAACAATAGGGTCGATACAGAATTTTAAGTTGGTTGTAGGAGGTAATTGATAGGGTGGAAAAAAATATGTTGAGCGGAATAGTAGTTTTTGAATTCGATGAATTGTTCTTCACAAGATTATCAACTAATATTCAGCCAAATCGGTTAACATTTTTCTTTTTATTTTTGTTCTGCAATAATTTCCTACTTTGTCGTGGAATAAATAAAATAGGGTACCCAATTTCAAATTTTTATAGTGAATACTGGCATGCAAAAACACACGCTCTCTAAATCCACCTTCATCAAAGGAATGCAATGCACAAAAGCATTGTACTTAAGCAAGCATCACAAAGAGTATAGAGAGCAAATCAGCGTTTCGCAACAAGCTATTTTTACACAAGGAACTAGTGTAGGTGAGTTGGCGCAACAGCTTTTTCCCGGTGGAGTAGATTGTACACCTGAAAGCTATTATGATTTTCAAAAATCAGTAGTACGCACTATGGAGGAAATAAAAAAAGGCACCAAAGTTATTTATGAAGCGGCCTTTCAATTTAATGGTGTATTGGCTGCGCTCGATATTTTGGTAAAAGTAAAAAATGGTTGGAAAGCTTATGAAGTAAAAAGTTCTACAAGTATTTCTGAAACGTATTTATTGGATGCTGCAATTCAGTACTACGCAATCTCTAATTCCGGTATTGATCTTAAAGACATTTCAATTGTTTATATCAATAATCAGTATGTAAAAGATGGCCCAATCGATTTGCAACAACTTTTTAATATTGAATCGGTGAAGAATGAAGTCTTGGAGTTGCTGCCCGGCATTCCCAATCAAGTAGCACTTTTGAAAAAAGTATTAAAGCAAAAAGATGTTCCAGTAGTCGACATCGGACCACATTGTAACAGCCCGTACACTTGCGATTTTACTGATCATTGTTGGAAGAAAATACCCGACAATTCAATTTTTAATATTGCAAGATTAACAGAGGTAAAGAAGTTTGATTTATATACTAAGAATATTGTTAATTTCATCGACATACCAGAAGATTATCCACTTAATGGGAACCAATGGATGCAAGTAAACGGTGAGCTCAACAACGAAACAACGATCGATAAAAAGAAAATCAAGGAGTTTGTGCGTGATTTAAGATACCCACTCTATTTTTTGGACTTTGAAACATTCTCTAGTGCAGTTCCGCTTTTTGACAAGAGTAAACCTTATCAGCAATTAGTTTTTCAATATTCGTTGCACATTTTAAAAAATAATAAAAGTGCAGCAGTTCATAAAGAGTTTTTAGCAGAAGTGAATGGTTCCGATCCGAGAGTACCGTTTGTTGTACAATTAATTTCTGATGTTGGTGAAGACGGTGATATTCTAGTTTACAACATTTCATTCGAGAAAAGCAAATTAGCAGAGCTAGCGTTGGCATTTCCGAAGTACAAAAGTATGCTTAACAAAATCATTGATAGGCTCAAAGATTTAATGGTACCATTTCAAAAAAGATGGTATTATACTCCTGAAATGCAAGGGTCATATTCAATTAAAAAAGTATTGCCGGCACTAATTCCGGAGCTGTCGTACGATGTGCTCAATATTCAAGAGGGCGGCACAGCAAGTAATCTTTTCTCTTCAATGCTTACCGGTGAATTTGTAGGCGACATAGCTCAAACCCGTAATGATCTTTTAGCTTATTGTAAAATGGATATGTTAGCTATGGTAGAGTTGTTGAGGAAGCTTAGACAGGTTTGATTGAGCAAGAATCACGAAGGAGTAATATTTCTTTTTCTTTGATAATTAAATTAATTGTCCGGTTTGTTTTGTTTATTATTTTTTATTTGGAGATATTTAATAATAGATTTTTATGTGCTTGATTGAAGATGAATGAATAGATATTTCCTTCCTGACCCATCTTGTCAAAATATTTTTTCAGTATTTTTTTTTTTGATTGTTGGATGCTTTATATTTGTAACCTATTAATTGCATCAAGAATTCCAATTGAATAATTGGAAGCCAACCGAGTGGGAACGCCACGGTGGTAAGAAGATGTGGGCCGCGTGGTCAAAAATGTTCTATCCCTATACGCGATTCATATTTTCCTGATGCTTTGGAATGATTAAAATTTCATTGTATGCATTTGCTTATTCAATATCCTCTGTATCGGCAATACTTGCGTTCTCCTATTTCGACTGAGAGTTTTTGATGAACTCTTGGTTTGTAAGAGTAGATAGAATGAAATGTGTCATGAAGTTACCTGTCACTAAATCAATTGTTATTAATAACAATTGATCAATTTATAATTAAACTTAAAAAACGAGCATTATGTATTTACCAGGACAAGAAATAGTATCAATCCGAAATCATCCTAACAATATCTTTAAAAAAGGAGAAATATTTATTGTTAGAGATGTCACATCCGGAGTTTGTAATTGTCACGACTTTTTGATCAATACGGGCTTTGAAGTTAGTCGTACGAGCATCAATTGCGCATGTGCAAAATCGTTTGAGAACAACTCAGGAATATGGTGGCTCTCCAATCGTCATTTTGCACTATTGGAATCAATGCAAGGCCGGGCTGTCATGGAAGAGTGCGGAGAGCTCGTGGAAGTGTTGTGTGATTTATGGCAACGATAAGCTTGTCAAGCTTCCGTATCAAAATAAATCTTATAAAATTTCCGACCGTCTTTTTCAACTCCTTTTTCAATCAGATTTTTATCGCCATGTATGTAGATATGAAAGTTTTTGTCAAGTTTCAAAACGCTCTTGAATACTTTCGTTTGTTTTTTTACTGCCGGTTTCGATATGTCGAACTGATCGTTTATTTCTATTTCATTGTCTTCTCGATAGTTTGTGTCATACTTTTGAAACGATTTAATAATTTCTTTATCTTGAAATACTTTTTTCTCAAAATCTTTTTTGTCAAACGTGTCATTGTTTTTAAAATAGTCTACCGAACGATTGAGCAAATCAATTTGATCGGTCTTGCTCACTTCAAAATCTTCTGTCATTTGCTTAACAACAAAATTCTTTGCAATGCCGAGAAATTCTTTCGTTTGATGAAAATCATTGTTCACAGGTTTTACATGGAGAAATTCATCTTTCCAATACTGCGCTTCAGATGATTTATTTAAATTGTCGATGATAGCAATTTTAAATCCTGTATCGCTATCAGTATTAAAAATCAAGCATCCTTTGTCGAGTTTATTGGTATTAATTCCTTCTTCGCTCGATACATTAAAAACTTTATTTTTATGTTTCACTTTCAGGAACGTGTCTTTGGTTTCGGATTTAAAAAGTCCGATAGCTTCAAACGATTCGTCATCGAGTATGAGTCCGTCGAAGTAAACCACATACAATTCCCCGCCATTAATTTTTGGATGATCGGAACAGCCGTACAAATGTTTTGCAATATTTTTACTTGCACTAAAGAAGTTCCTTTTCTCTTTGAATATTTTAGTGCAAAAAGAAAAAAGTTCATTCAGCTCCAAATCTGAGTCGTGACAAAATTCATATATTTCTTCACCTTTTATAGAGGAGAGGAAATATTTTAGCAAAGCTTCCACCGTATCATCATCCGGTTGATCCATCACGGCCTCAGAAAGTTCAACACCTTCGTCGAGCGATTTATTGCCTACATAATGAACTGCTAGTTGACGGATTTGAGTGTTGGTGGAGTGGATCATTTTGATAGAAGGTAATAAGTCAGTGCAAATATAGTCTTTATTGAATTTGATTTGTCGATCAACTTATTTCATTGATTAAGGAGTTCTATAAAAATTAAATTACCGAGTGGTGATTTCCTAAGTAGAAGTACTTAGCATTATCAAATTAATATAATATTTTTCTTCAGCGTTGTGAAAAAAAATCAGTTCAATTTCAATTCTGCTAGTTTAAAAAATCAATAGCTCGACTGTTGATCATTCTACTTTACAAATGAAAATAAATAAATCGACTTATTT
Source organism: Bacteroidota bacterium (assembly GCA_031367345.1). Classification (GTDB taxonomy): domain Bacteria; phylum Bacteroidota; class Bacteroidia; order AKYH767-A; family 2013-40CM-41-45; genus JADKIH01. The sequence continues at coordinate 8,998 of JANLPR010000125.1, forward strand.
TTCAGCTACCGCTATAATATATTTTCTTTTGTTCATGTTGTTAATTGCAGAATAAATATTTTGAACATCCATTGCATTTTCCGCTTTAACATTTTCGACAGGCACAACAAAATCGGAATAAATAATAATACTAGTTGAATCTTTTTGTTCAAGATTAACAAGATAGTATCCTAATGAGTTTTTTATGGTATCGGCTAATTGAAACGAAGGGTCAAGTTTAATAGGTTTGTCAAATTTCAAATAGAATTTGTGAGTATCTTGAAACTTGAAATCTGGATAGTAAGAAAGTTGCCGATTTCTAGCAGTGAAATTATTGTCTGTAATTTCATTAAACCAGCCATCAAGATTAAAACTGAATGTGTTTTCAGATTCTTTAGTCAAAAAATTAGCGTTTGAAAAATTTACATTAAAACTTGACTCAAATGGGTACTCATTGCTGATAGTATTTTTTGTAAAAGGGTTTTGAGTCGTTAATGGTTTTAGGTCATTGAATGACTGATAATATTTTGGATTTACAGTTGTATCTCTAGACCCATAAAGATAATATCCTCTAATCAAAGTAGAAAATTGTCCTTTCAAAATTGTTTTACCTGAATAATTCATTGCTAGGTTTGAGAATGAGATAGAGGCCATTCCGTTTGTTTTTCTGCTATTGTCTTTTACAGTACTAGTAGGTGTTTCAGAAACGGGATATTTTATTTTCGGAACTATATCAAGTTTATTTTCAACCGGTAAATGTTGATTTGCTAATTCAATTATTGTTCCTTCATGATAGAACGGAAACTCGTTTGTTTCATACCCAAAACGACTTCCTTTTGGGTAATAAAAAATATATGAATTTGCAAAAGGGATGGCGAAATATTCTGAGCCCAAACCTATTGGTTCGTATTTGTCAATGTCAAATCTATCTGTACGTTTATCGCCAATAAATCCGAGATAATAGACCGTGTCTAGTCTTAGTAAAAGTTCACTATAAAAATTAAATCGGCTTATGTATCTTAGTTTTTTTTCTTCAATGTTATTTCCAAGTTTTTCAAGTTTTCCGTCGGTGCCATCTACATAATTAACATCATTATCGTATAAAAAATTTTCATTTACGTCGTGCTGAATAAATGACATCAATTGTGGTGTATTTGTATTGGGGTGTAATGATTTGATGTTATTGTAATATTTAGTAATAACAATGTTTTTTTTATCTTGTTTAAGTGTATGGAGTTTTAAATCATCATCTTGGTAGTTGAGATTTTTTGCTAAAAACATAAACCAAGGATAGGCGATTGGAGTATTAAGTACGCTATTTGTGTTTTCTTTTACATAATCCATGTGATGGTCATAAAAAGTAATATAAGGTAATTCTTTCACAGGAAAAGCGCCGACTTCATCAATGCCTCCTTTCAAATCTTTGGCAACAAAATTATAGTCTCTCGATTTTACATTTAGATTTTTATTAATAATTGTATCTAATATTTCTGCTCCGTTGTGACATAAAATCATTTTATTGCTTACTAATGCTTCTCTAAAACATAGTTTAAAATTTTCTTTAGGAAAAATCCCGTTAAAATAAATTTTATTAGAAGGTTCAAACGTGTAGCTTCCTTCGTATGAATAATCTAGTTGTAATTCATCGCCTGGCTCAAGATTTTGGATTGTAAAGTTCCATTTATAAAATGTAGATTGGCGAGTACTTGTTGATCTATGGAAATCTTCAATCTCCTCACTAATAGTAGCCGGAATTATTTTACCGTCAGGTTTTACTATTCGACCTGCGAAATATCTAATACAATTAAATTCACCGACAGGTAACTTAAAGCGATGAAGAGTATCAAGAGTCGAGGTAAGTAATTTATCGTGGACAGGATCGAAGCTTTCGGGGAGACTGAATTTACTACCTTTTGTTATTCCCTCTTTACTAAGAAATTTAATTCTGATAAATCGTTGTATAATTGGCGTAATGCCTTCACTATTACTACCAATAATGTAATAGTTTCCTAGTTGATAATAATTATTGTAGAGAGGAACTTTGTTTCCGCTTGCATTGTAAATTAATTCATCGTTAAGAATTACTGCGTCTTGATTTTTATATTTGTCTTCTACTGCAATCGGTTCCGGATTTACAGTGCTCCACTGATAATTATATTTGCGATAGCTAAAACTTTGGCTCAATGCATTGAAGGAAAATAGTAGAAGGGGAAGAAAGAGAAAATATTTTTTTAAGGACATACTTCTAAGTTGTTTAAAGTTTATGATTAAAAATTATTGACAGCAGTTGTAATAAGCGATTAAATTGTGGATAGGGTGGTAAATATAGTAAGGGGAATGGAATATAGCAATTCAGGGAAAAATAGTTAAATATCGGAGAGAGAGATCAAAACCATTTCAGAATTAAAAGTGAGCAGCGATAAAAAAGTGGTAGTGCGCGATTTGTTTGTTGTAGGATGTGAGACCGGTTTACGTTTCAGTAATTTCTCACGATTGCAGCCACATCATATCAAAGCCGACCGAATAGAGATGAATCAGAAAAAGACATCGCAGAAAGTGATTGTTCCGGTGTGTACCGATCTGCAACGAAAAATACTGAAGAAATTTAATAATCAATTACCGCAAGTGGAGAACGTCACCGAATTCAATAAGATCATACGCGAGCTTTGTGAGCATGCGAACATTACAGAAGAAGTAACGATGCTAAGAAACATTGCTAATGTAAAGCAAGAAGTAGTTTCCAAGAAGTATGAGTTAGTGACCATCCATACATGCCGACGATCATTTTGTACAAATCATTTCCTGAATCGTATGCCCGTCACGCTCATCATGGCCATCTCCGGCCACAAAACCGAGCGCGCCTTTATGCGTTACTTAAAGATTGATAATAGCAAGAAAGTAGATATGTTTCGGGAGAATATGGAGAAGAGGGTGAGCGGGGAGAGTGTGAGAAACATTGAGTAATCAGTCAAAGTAAAGAATCATCTATTATTTAGTTGAAATGAAAAATAGGTGCATATTGCCAGTGGGAATAGCACAATGAAAAGCACTTGTGTTTTTTAGAGTGATATTGGCTAAATAAAATGCTGACAATTGAAGTCCTGATTTCGATTTATTTATAAACGTAATAGGTGAAATGCAATACATTTTTATATATTCGTGCAGCTTACATTGAATATAGTTGGAGTGGAAGAGTTGTGGAAATTTTGGTTAGTAGGTCAGAGTTGAGTTGTTGAATTTTTGATTGTGATATTTTAATTTAAGAGTTTAGGATTTAGATAGGCATTACAGTTAGAAAGTGATCAAGAATATTTTAAAATTTGTAGATTTGAGAAAGGCAATAAAAACTATTATTATGCGTAAAGTGAATGTTGCTGATTGGTATACGCAGGAGTTGCGGTTAGCGGAATGTTAGCTGTAATGCTTGGGCGACAGTGCTAACTATTAACTTTGGAGCATGAAATGAAACGACATAACAAAACAGGAATTAAAATGAAAGCAGTAGCCACACTAACAATTTTTGCTTCATTGACTGCAATTGGAGCAACGGCATTTTTTATCGGGACAGGTAAATCAGAAGCAACATCAGTTCAAGCAACCGAACAACAGCAGACAGTAGTTCGTGAGATGAAGACAACCGAACCAAATGACACTGTTGTCAAGACTGATAAAAAAGTTACTACAACTTTGGACTATTACAAATCAGCAGTTGATGAAATGACTGAAATGCTAAATGGGCAAAAACTTTTGAGTTTTAAGCGTGCAGTTTTTCTTACAGAGAACGCTTACTATAACGGACAATTGGACTAGGCAAGTTTCTTCAATGAAATTGACAGAATAAAACTTATCATCAACAAAATGATTGTTGCAAAAAATTTGCAACGCTACAAGACAGCAGGCAATTGGGCAATCTTCACATATATGTCGGACACTATTCCTGAAAACAATTTCCAACCTTACTCATACGACTTTGAAAATTTTATGGGAGACAAGGATTATCAAAGTTTTATGGTTTCCAATTTGCTGAAAACAAAAAAAGGAAATTGTCATTCACTTCCGTATCTCTACAAAATACTTGCAGACGAAGTAAATGTAGAGGCATTTATTGCAACAGCACCAATGCACTGTTTCATCAAACACAAAGACGAACAAGGACAATGGTGGAATCTTGAAATGACGAGCGGAACATTTTCACGGACAAGTTTCATCATGGAATCATTCAATGTTTCAGATGCAGGAATGGAAAGTGGACTTTATATGAAACCTCTTTCAGAAAAGGAATCGGTTGCACTTTGTTTGCTTGACCTTTTAGATTATTACGACAAGCAAAAAGAAATTTACTACGGTAGTTTTGTTCGTAAGACATATACAGAGGGATTGAAAGTTTATCCCAACAGTTTGTTGCAACTTGCAAAAGCGGATGATGAAAAATACGAACTTGACAATGCAATGGAGAAGAAAGGGCTTAACGATTATGATAAAATAAAACCTTACCCCGAACTTGTAAAACAATTCGAAGAATATAAAGCAACAAAAGATTACATCGCTAAAATTGGATATTCAAAACTCACGCCTGAACAATACAAAGAAAAAGTTCAGGCAATAAAAAAGGAACAACAGGTAGAAGCAAAAAAACAATAACTTTAACAATTCAAAATTTCAAAAAAATGAAATCAGCAATCAAAACATTTTTATTAGTTGTGGCTACCGCCACAACTAATAATATCGTCATTGCTCAAACGCCTTATGACGATTTTGCCCCAAGTAACAAGAAAAAGGAAATGTTGAAACTTCCCGAAACTACTTTTAGGGCTTACAATTCAGATTCAACTAACAACATAAAGTATCTTGAATTGGATAAAGAGTTGCTTGCTGTATCTTACTATAATGAAAAGGATTCTGTTATTAAGAAAGTATTTCTAAAACCATCAGATTTCAAGTGGTTATCTGTTGACCCTTTAGCAAGCAAGTATCCATCATTATCTCCTTATAATTATGTAGCAAACAATCCAATTCATTTTATTGACCCAGACGGCAGAGAAATTTGGATTGCCTACGGCAATGAGAAGATAAGATATGATAACGGAAAACTCTTTGGTGCGGATGGTAATGCGTATGCTGGTAGTGGCATAAAAAAAGATGGAAGCTATAAAGGTTTTTTAGGGCAAACTGTAAAAGCATTTGATGTAATTAACCAATCTGCTGAAGGTGCTTCTATGATGTCGGGATTACAATCTTCTGCAAATATTTTTACAATTCAAAAAGCATCTTCCTCGAGTTTCAATGAAAGCAATGTAAGAAAAGCATATGCAAATCAATGGCAAAGCGACCCATCTCTGAAATCTTCATATGATGCCCAAGTAAATGCAGGTATTGACTTTAGTGGTGGTTCAGGTGGAACAGTAAACTGGAATCCATCGGGAACAGGTCTTTGGGAAGTTGGAGGACAGCAAGGTGTAAGACCAGCCGTTGATTTGGCTCACGAAATGTTTCATGGACTTGACGCAAATAATGGAATGTTGAATGATAAAGATAATCAAGGTGTAAAAATGAGTGAATGGCAAGCTGTGTATCGTGAAAATATTTTGCGAGGAGATTTAAAAATTCCGTTAAGAACAAATTACATTGATGTTCAAGACCCATCGGGCAATAGTCTTAGAGGTGGTGGACCAAGTATGTTGGACAACAAAAATCAACCAATTCAACCAACTGACTACAAACATTGATGAAACAGACTATTCTATATTATTGTTTGCTTTTAGTTTCTGCTTGTTCAGTTTCTGGACAAATGGAAAAAACATCCTATAAAGTGGAGCAAAAAGGGAAAGTTAAAGAATATACTTTCCATATTCCTAAAGGGTATAAGTTTAATGGTTGGACAGGCGGTTATGAAAATGAAAAGCAATATTGGTATTCTGACTCTTCTGTTTTTTACATTACAAAAGCACATGGACTACCAAGTATAAATTACGAAAATATCAGAGATGTTGAAGGTGCAAATGCTAACAGAATGTTATTAGACACCTTGACATTAGAAGGCAAAGACAAACAAGGATTGTATTGGAAGGATATTAAACAAAGTAATTTTAGTTATGGCTATTCAAGAGTTCCAACTGACAAGAAAGAAATTTTTGAAGCTATAATTAAAGAGATTGCTAAACATTGACCGACATTGCTTCGTGGACAGAGTAGCACTACAGCTAACAGCGGGTTTAAGAAATTGGCGGTTCAGTGGTTAATTGAACATTTGTTCTTCGTATCAAGTGCAGTGCTGGTGGACAGTTTTGTGCTCCGAAATCGCCAACTTCTTAAACCCGCAAACCGTCAAACTGTCTAAAAACTCGCAACAAATTGTTTACTACTTTTCATTCTAATTGAATTACAAAAGTGTCTTCGAGTTATATTTACTTCATGCAATTTATAGAAGGAAAAAACAGAACTCAGAGTATTCTTTTTCCAGAATCGTTGGATTAGATTATTGATCAGAATAACGAAGTTCGCATGATCGATCTTTTTGTCGATAGTATCAATCCGCAGGATTTTAAGTTT
>JANLPR010000137.1:0-89010 GCA_031367345.1 Bacteroidota bacterium
CGGTTTCTATTTGCAATGGAAGTTCGACTACACTTCCTGATGGAAGTGTTGCATCAACAGCCGGAGTTTATGTTTCACACATTGCCAATGCAGCTGGATGTGATTCGACGATTACAACAACATTAATTGTTATTCCGAATACCAGTTCAACTCGTTCAGTTTCTATTTGCAATGGAAGTTCAACAACACTTCCCGATGGAAGTGTTGCATCAACAGCCGGAGTGTACATTTCGCACATTGCCAATGCAGCAGGATGTGATTCGACGATTACAACAACAATAAGTATTCTAAATAATTCGTTCTCGTCTGCTACACAAATTTTAAATAATGGATCTACTGTTACACTTCCAAACGGGACTGTGGTTTCAAGTGCAGGAACATACTCTTCTACTATTCCAAATTATTTGGGGTGCGATAGTGTAATCACAACTCTTGTAATTGCTGCTTCTTCAGTTTCTAGCTCTACTACTATTTCAAGTTGTAAAGGAGATACTATTATTTTACCTGATGGCAATTCAGTTGCTCCAATCGTATCAACAGATTATGTTTCAACCTTAACGAACGTTTCAATCTATGGAACTGATAGCATTATTACTACACATGTATTAATAAAAGCGCTCCCAATTTTATCTGTTACTACAACGCAAATATTATGCTATGGTGGTACTGCTAGTGTTTCTTTATCAACAACGGGCGGACTTGCGCCTTACACGTATGGTCAAACACCAATTGTTGGATTGTATCAAGGAACCTATACCTATTATGTAACTGATGCAAATCAGTGTCGAAATACTGTTGTTACCGTTGTGAATCCTTCTCCGGCACTATTAGTACTAAATGCAACTGCAAATCAAATTCAATGTTATGCAGGGAAAGGAAGCGTAACTCTTCAAGGAATGGGAGGAACACCAAATTATGTTTATAGTGGCTCTGCACTGGTAAATCTTTTACTTGGAACTTACAATTATCTAGTTACTGATAATAAAGGATGTGTAGCAACAGCTTCTGCGATTATACTTCCTGCTCCAACTAGATTAACAGGAACAATTCTTGCTTCGCCAACTTCTTGCATTGGAAACACTGGTTCTGCAACTGTGAATGTAGCGGGTGGTAGTCCTACATATACTTATTCATGGAATACAATTCCGGTTCAACATACGAGCATTGCTTCAAATTTAGCAGCAGGAAATTATATTTGTACTATTACAGATAGCAGAGGTTGTAATTTAAATGCTCCGACTGTCGTTACTAATCCAGCGTTACCCAAAATTTTATTCACTGGTAAAACAGCTTTTTGTCCAGGTGCAGCAACAACAATTTGTGCAACTGCAGGCATGACGAAGTACCTTTGGAGTAATGGTGATACAACTCAATGTTCATCGTTTTCTGCTATCGGAGTGTATTCTGTTACTGTTACAAATTCTGCAGGTTGTACCTCATCCGGTTCGATTTCTATTGTTGCCGGAGGATTACCAATATCTACCATTACCGGTCCTGATTATATTTGTCCAGGTGGCTCAACAACATTATCGGCCCCTCCTGGATATACGTATCAATGGATACCTTCCGGCACAAAACAGTTTTTGTCTGTTAGAACAGGAGGAACATACACAGTTACGATTAAGAATTCGGCCGGATGTACAAGTAGCAGCAGCAAAGTTGTGACTTCGCCATTGAAAGTTTCGATAAATCGATTAAACGGAAGTTGTGCAAGTGCATTTTTAGGAAGTATGTCAGCGGTTATTGCAGGCGGGGTTCCGCCATACAATTATGCATGGAGCAATGGAGCAACTACCTCAAGTATTTCAGGTTTAAAAGTTGGGTCATATAATTTGCAGGTTGTAGATAGTAAAGGCTGCATGGCAGTGGTGGCTTCAACAATTACTTCAGTAAAGGCGGCAATTGATTATAGTCGTTTAGTTGATGCATTCAATAACAATGACATCCCTTTAGGAAGATATATTTGGTTTAGTGCAGTAGTGAATATAATTTATACCGGATCTTATCCTGTTGAAATAAAATTCACCGACCAAAATATTGCAAGTTCAAGATTTAATGTGAATCCAAAAAATGCAAGACTAATAATAGACAGTACTGTTACACAAGCAACAACTGTGTTCAGTAACAGCGAATGGTTGACGATTGCTCCACCATCTAGTACAGGAAATTATTTTATCTCAGGATATTCTTATAAAGTACCAACTACTATATTGAGAAATTTAAGTTCCGTTACATGGAAAGGAATTTGGTCAGCGAGTAGTCAAGGAGTTACTTCCATCAATTGGAAGTGGTCGGCAGCTGTCTATTCAAATTTCAATACTGATTGTTCTTTACTTGGAATTAAACCGGTTGATGACGCCATTAATTCTTCATATTTAAATATGGATCCTGCAGGTTCTCCTGAGAATTATACTCTGTCAGTTATTCAAGGTGCAAGAGGTAATGGAAATGGAGATTTCGTGGGAACTTATACTTCAGTTGTTACTAGAACTCCATGTACAAATTCCAGTATTGTTTTTGCACGGAATAATAACAACCCAACTATTCAAGAAGAACTTGACCCTGATTTTGTTGTGAATGCGTATCCGAATCCATTTACATCGCAAGCAACAATTGAATTTAGTCGCCTTGATAAAACATGTGAAACTACTATCGAGATATTTAATATGTCAGGACAAAAAATTGCTTTGTTGTTTCAAGGTACAATTACTTCCGGTGAAAAGTATAGCACAATTTTCGATGGAGAAAATCTTCCCGAAGGAATTTATATTTATCGAATAGCTACCAATGATCAAGTAATAAATGGTAGATTAGTTCTGACCAAATAATTTATTCTTCGTTTTACAAATGGGTTTTGAGTTTTTTCAATGCCCATTTTTTTGTTTCAACAGTTTTTAAATTATTTTTTATGTTAGTGATATAACTTTATTTCTATATTTACGTCGGCTCTTATCAATGAATTTTGCAATAAGTGTTTGATAAATGAATGAATGAGGTACTACTTATCAAAGAAATTCAAGCCGGGAATAAGGCAGCTTTTTCCGAGCTAGTGTCTGCCTATCGAAATAAAGTGTTGAATACTTGCAATCGATTTTTAATTGATAAACAAGATGCAGAAGATGCATCGCAGGAAGTGTTTATTGAAGTGTTTAGATCATTCCATTCTTTTAGAAGCGAGTCAAAATTATCAACTTGGATATATCGAATTGCAGTCACTAAAAGTTTGGATGCACTAAAAAAAAGAAAGAGAAAACACTTCTGGCGTTCAGTTTCCACTTCTCTCCATATTTTTGATATTGTTGGCAATTACTCAAATTTTGAATCAGCCGATCAACCATTGATTCAAAAAGAACAGATGAATGAAATTAAGAAAGCACTTGACAAGTTGCCAGAGAACCAACGTATTGCATTTACACTCAGTAAAATAGATGGTTTTGGAAATTCGGAAATTGCCGATATTATGAATACAACTAAAATAGCTGTAGAATCTTTGCTATTTCGTGCCAAAAGAAGGATTGGAGAAGAATTGAAAAAAATCTTGATAAATAGTGATTAGCTGTGCCAGATTAAGAAAAATTGATCGTCTAACAAAAAGTGGAGAATATGAATAATCAATCTATAGAGTTAAAAATAGCAGCAGAGCTTTCTCGATTTGAAAAGCTTGAACTTGTTCATTCTTCAAATGAGTGGGAAGAGCAATTGATGGGAAAAATATATACGAGTAATTCTAAAAAAATGCAGTCGCCGATTTCTTATAAATTGTTGCTCTTTGTTGGTTTATTTCTACTCTTTAATATTTCATTTTTTTTAACGCAGATTGAAACTAATTCTGAAAATGTAAATAGCAGAAGTGATTTGTATAACTCTGTTTCTGAACAATTTTTAATTACACCAACTTTGTCAAATAAATAATTGAATGGACATATTTACACAAAAGAAGTGGTTGATTAGATCTCTAGTGTTTTTAGCAATTTTGAACATATCATCCATTTCATTTGTTGTTTGGAATAGACTTTCAGAAAACCGAGACAATCGACATAGAAAAGATAAAGAAGTTATTGTTATTGCTGATTTGTTGAAAAAGGAATTAAATTTGACTGAGACACAAACACATCAACTTGAAAAAATACGAACTGATTTTTTTGAAAAGGAACAAGTATTAGCACAAGAAATTAGAGAGAAACGTGACTCAATGAATATGATTATGTTTAATCAAGATACAAATGATACCTTAATACAGTTGCTTGCAAAATCGGTTGCAGATGGTGAATATCAAATGGAACTATTGAGATTTCAACAGGCACAAAGTTTAAAAGAGATTTGTACAATGGAGCAAAAGAAAAATTTTCAATACTTGGTTATTGAAATACGAGATTATTTTCGTCCGGAAAAACGAAAGTAAATTAGGTCGAAAATTCTAAATAATAGAAATCGATATACATTATAAATTAACTGTTAATAAAATGAGAAATTATTTATCTAAGGAAACTAAATTTGTGGGGATGCTGGTGATTGTATCCTGTTTTTTTTCAATTAATGGTGTTGCTCAATACAACAATTTATGGATACCGGATACTATTTCCGGAACGGTTTTTAATTTGACTGTGAAAGATACATTCGCACAATTTAGACCAGGGAATCAAACCATCACTGCTGGAGTTAATAATAGTAAATTTTGGGGACCAACATTGTTTTTTAACAAAGGCGACACAGTGCATATGAATGTTACAAATAATTTAAATGACTCAACTACTATTCACTGGCATGGAATGCATTTGCCGGCTGTAATGGATGGTGGTCCGCATCAGGTAATTCCTCCGGGAACAATTTGGCAGCCGTATTGGAAAGTTACCAATAACGCATCTACGTTTTGGTATCATCCGCACTTGCATAATATGACAATGGATCATCTTACAAAAGGTATTGGTGGTTTTATCATTGTAAGAGATTCGTTGGAGGCTACACTGAATTTGCCACGAACTTATGGAATAGATGATATTCCTATCGCTCTCACAAGCAGAGGTTATGATGCTTCAAATGCTTTTACAATCACCAATGGAACAACAATTAGTGAGTACGGTGATTATATGCTTACCAATGGCACACCGAATGCTCAGGTAAGCCTTCCAAAACAGTATGTTCGTTTGCGAATACTTAATGCCGAAATTGAACGTGGTTATAATTTAGGTTTTAGTGACAATCGTACTTTCTATATTATTGGTAATGATGGCGGACTTTTAAATGCTCCTGTTGCTGTAACACGTGTTAAACTGATGGTTGGAGAACGGGTTGAAATAATGGTAGATTTGAGTAATGATGTTATAGGCTCTTCTATCGATTTAAAAGCCTTTAACTCTAATCAAGCATTTGGATTTCCAGGTGGAGAAAATATTACTCATGGACTGAATGGTAGTTTGCTTAATAATATTGATTTTTCGGTGTTGCATATTATCATATCAGCTACTACAGCAAATCCTATTACTTCTGTTCCAGCTGTACTTGCCTCCAATATTTATTGGACAGCTGCTGATGCGACTGTCAATAGAACAGTAACTGTTACTCCAGGTTCCGGTGGTGGTCTTGCTGAATTTGCTTTCGATAATTCCCCATTTGTTTTAGGAAATATAAATAAAACGGTAAATCTAAATGATATTGAAAAATGGACAATTGTAAATAGTAATATATTTGGACATGCTTTTCACATTCATGATGTACAATTCAAAATTGTTTCAAGAAGTTCGGGAGCGGTAGGGAATTATGAATCGGGATGGAAAGATGTATTGTATTTGCCAAGAGGGGAGTCTGTTTCTTTCGTAGCTAAGTTTGATGATTACGCTGATCCTATCCATCCGTTCATGTATCATTGTCACTTTTCTAATCATGAAGATGGTGGAATGATGGGTCAATTCGTTGTAACAGGTACAACGGGAATTATCGAGGGTACACTTAAGCAAGATGCCTTTTCAATCAGTCCTAATCCTGCTAAAGACCATCTGAACATTTCTTTTATAGACCCGTCTCAAAGTGTTTATTATATAAAGATACTTGCGAATAATGGTCGAACTGTTTATATGCTTCCTCGTCCTCAATTGCAAAATGGTTTAGATATCAGTAATTTGTCGAGTGGTGTATATTTACTACAACTTACCGATGAAAAAACTAAAACAACAATCACTAAAAAATTCATTAAAGAGTAATTGAAATCATCTATTGTTTAATAAAAGATCATTTTCAATTTCACTATCAGCAGTCATCTTCCATAATTAATTCTAATTTTAACTTCGAATGAAAAATCTTAAGCTAATTGCTATAATAGTATTTTGTTTAATAAGTAGCGCTGCGATAGCTCACACAATTGACTATGGAAATGTAGTTTTGAGAAAATGGCAGTTTCAGAATGGCGAAAAACAGTTGGATGGTTCTTTTTATTCTATGAAGGGTGGAGTAGTCTATATTGAAGACGAAAAAGGTAGTCTCCACAATTATAAATTGAATCTGCTTTCTTTAGATGATCAAAAATTTGCATTGAGTAAAGAACGAAAAGTAGAGGAGCTTAATCAAATTATTCCTATTGTTAACGATGGATCCGAAAATATAGCGGAAATGTATTTAATTAAATTTCTTTTGAGCTTGTTGATGTTTGCATTTTTTACTTTACTAGTTTACAAAAAAGCGAAAAAAGAAATTGTAAAATATTTCATTCCGGCTTTTATGATTGGCTGCTTGTTATTTTTGTATGGATTTACTGTAAAAGTCCTTCCTGTTATTAGTAGCATTACTGATCCTCTTTCGATCGACTCTGCATTTATGCCGTTCAAACCTAAGGTGAATACATTTTGGGATGCAAATTATTTTTATGTAGAATCAAAAGGAATTCCGGATCATCAAATGATGACGGGAATTACGAATTGGCAGCAACAAGTTCCTATTCCTCAATGTTACATTGGATCTAATGCTTGGAGTATTCCGCTAAACCCTGTCATTGCAACTACTCCGGTACCTGTTAGTCCGCAACATTTTCTGCGTGGAGCAATTGCAATTGCAACGAATGGAGTTCCTATTTTCAATCCCTATACTAATACCGGCGTTGATGCTTACTTGGATGGTCAACTCGATAATTTTGGAGGCCATTGTGGTAGAGGCGACGATTATCATTATCATACAGCCCCTTTATTTTTATATGGTCAAATTGCACCTACATTGCCAATAGCCTTTGCATTAGATGGCTTTGCTGTTTATGGTAGCGTTGAACCGGATGGATCGCCAATGATTCCGCTCGATGCAAATCATGGACACTATGGATCAAATGGTGTTTACCACTATCATGGTACTAGTTCTGCTCCCTATATGATCGGTAATATGGTTGGTCGTGTAACGGAAGATTCGACTTTACAAATCGTTCCACAAGCTCATGCTAATCCCATTCGTCCTGGACAAAATCCGTTGCAAGGTGCTGTTATTACTAATTGTCAGAGTAATGGTAATAACAATGGATATGTGCTTTCATATTCTCTCAATAGTCAAACATATTCTATTGATTATAATTGGACCACAAATGGAGTTTATTCGTTCAATTTTATAAGTCCATCAGGCTCGACTTTTCAATCTTATAATGGATTTGCACAATGCATGGTGCCAACTGCTATAAATGAAATTAAAGAAGAAAATATTCTCTTTTCAACTTATCCGAATCCCGTTCAAAATATATTATCGATATCTTATTTTTCAATTAATTATTTTGATGGTCATAGTGAAATTTCAATTTACGACATACAAGGAAAATTGAAATATCAAAATACAGTTTTAGTGAAGCAAATAGATATGTCCGAATTTTCTAAAGGAATTTATTTGATTAAAGTCCAGCGTTATGGAAATGTTCAAGTGAAAAAAATAGTTGTTCAGTAAATAAATAATATTTGAAATGATAAAATATATTTTCATTCTTCTTTTTATTTGGGTTAGTACGTTTACTTTTTCTTTCGGACAACCCATTCTAAAAACGTTGATGAAATTGCCGGACACAGGGCAAAATGTAAGTTATACTACTTCGTATGGCGAAGACAATGATTTTAATATCAATGTTCCTTATTTTACTATCAATGGAAATGGAAGCGTAACCGATACGGTAACAGGTTTAATGTGGCAACAAGCAGATGGTGGAGAAATGACATTTGAGAACGCCGTAATATTCTGTGATACTCTTACCATTGGTGGTTTTTCTGATTGGCGATTACCTTCGGCGCACGAAGCATTCAGTATCTTGAATTTTCAATTTGCTAATCCTGCATTAAATAATTTAGTTTTTACAACAACGGCAGCTGAATATTGGTGGACAAACACGCGTCAAGTTAATGATTCGACTAAAATTTGGGTGACAAATGCAGGAGGAGGAATTGGTAATCATCCCAAATCTGAAACAATTAGTGCAGGTGGCATAAAAAGATTTCATGTTAGAGCAGTGAGAGAGAATTCCATTCCGGTTTCTGTCGCAAATCATTTTACTGATAATGGAAATGGAACAATTACAGATAATTTAACAGAATTAATATGGCAAAAAAATCCATTCACTGATAGCTTGATTTGGGAACAATCGCTGGCGTATGCTGACTCGCTTACTCTTAACAACGATACAGATTGGAGAATTCCAAATGTAAAAGAGCTTCAGTCAATCAATATTGAGTCTTTGACTAATCCTTCTCTTGATCAAAATTATTTTTCTGTAACAAGTGCAAATAAGTATTGGACATCTACAACTTTGCCTAATCAAACTCTCAAAGCATGGTATTTAGATACTCAATTTGGAATAACCACCTATGATGCGAAAACATTCAAGCATTATTTTATTTGTGTTAGAGGACCGTTGGCGTTAAGTACAGATGTAAGCAATATAATATTGGAAAATAGTAATATGATTGCTTATCCGAATCCATTTACTTCATTCATTAATTTGACGAATGTGGCTTCGAATCAATTTTCGCAACTTTTTAATAAAATGGGACAGCTGATTTATTCAGGCAATTCGATTGAAAAGAAAGACTTTTCTTCTTTGCCGAATGGTATTTATTTTCTAAAAGTTTATAGCAAAAAATCAATTTCGTTTATTTTAAATAAGGAATAGTTCGGGGTTGCGATGGAGTCAAATGAACTATTACGTTATTTTTCTTTGGGTTTTACACATGTAATTCCGTTTGGTTTTGATCATATTCTTTTTATTGTGTCGTTGTACCTCCTTGAACCAAAGCTTAAAAGTATTATTATGCAATGTTCGGTGTTTACAATTGCACATAGCATTTCGTTAGTCTTGACCGCATCCGGCATTTTTATAGTGAACAATAATTATGTAGAACCGCTGATCGCACTTTCAATTTTGTTCACGTCGTTGGGTAATTTATTTCAACATAAAATTAATAATTGGAGATTGATAATAGTTTTTGTTTTTGGTGTCATTCATGGTCTGGGATTTGCCGGAGCTTTAAAAGATGCGGGCTTGCCTTCAGAGAATTTCTATTCAAGTTTGATTTCTTTTAATGTGGGAATTGAAATTGCTCAGCTATCAATAATCATTGTTTTGTATTTTGTACTTGGCAGATTATTCAAATCTAAAAAATGGTACTTTAACAGAATAGTTTATCCGCTCTCAGGAATGATAGCATCCATTGCTCTTTTTTGGACTATCCAGCGTTTGGGAATTTTCTAGGATTATTTTACTAATGACAATGTATTTATTAAATGACATTCTTTCATTACTAAATTATCTAGTTCTTGAAACAGAAAAATGACAATTAAATGATGTTTCGCCATTGGAAAATTTTGCTTTCAAAAAAACGATTTTCTTCCTTGGGAAAAATATTTGTTTTTACCGACACATTATCATATACTGCCGATTATCAACTTATAATTTTAAATGTATTTGTTAATTTTGTATTCTAACATTTGACACAATGCTTAAAATTAACAATTCACTTTCAACAGTAATTCACCTTGCTGCTTGGTTGGTGTTTTTACCTTTCTTGCTTTTCCTCTTATTCCAAAGTACAACAAACACAGATTTAATTCCTAACAATTCATTCGATAAAATGATATTGGCTATGATTGTTGGATTTGTTGGCGTATTAAACTCAGGGTTATTAATTCCAAGATTATTATACATTAAAAAAATTGCCCAATATTTAGCTACGGTTTTTACTCTCTTGATCTTAGCAGTAATACTTGATATGACTTTAGCGATAAACGTTTCACCTGTAATAGATTTAGTTGAACAGATTTCTTTAACGAGAATAGCCGCTATTATTGCAGCTGTAGTTATTAGTACTTCCGTTCGACTAATTTACGATCAATCTGAAAGTTTTCAATAAAAGCGTGGTAGAAAAAAAGCTATCTGTTAATTCAGATAGCTTTTTTTTGTAAAATTTTACAAACTCTTATAATGTAATGGTTTCTTTTTAGTGAGCGCTTCGGCCGGCTCCGGAACCCAATGATGTAATCCTCCTGCTAATTCGTCGTCGAATGTTGTAGGAATATTTCCAGCCATTGTTCGGTCTTTCCACGTTAACGTTTCAGTCCCATCATCTCTTCGTTCCATCGAAATACATTCTTCTACCGGACAAACTAAAGAGCACAAATTACAGCCTACACAATTTTCTTCTATAATTGTTGGTTTGCGATTTAGTAAATCATCTGAAAGTGCAATAGCCTGATGCGCGCCGTCTTCACAAGCTGTATAGCAAAGTTGACATCCAATACATTTGTCTTCATTGATGTTTGCAACTACTTTGTATTTCAAATTAAGATCTTCCCAATGTTGAATTTGTGGAAGTGCTTTTCCTCTGAAATCTTCAATAGTTTTAAATCCTTTCTCATCCATATATGCTTCTAGTCCCGCTGTTAATTCGCGAATGATCCCAAAACCATAATGCATAACTGCTGTACATATTTGAACGGATGTAGCTCCTAGTAAAATAAATTCAACGGCATCTCGCCAATTTTCAATACCTCCAATTCCTGATATTGGTAAATTAAAATTAGGATGTTGAGCACAATTCTTCAACATATTCATTGCAATTGGTTTTACTGCCGGTCCGCAATATCCGCCATTCGTACTTTTGCCATCAACAATAGGGTAGGGCACAAATTTATCAATGTCGACTCCAATCACACTTTGAATCGTATTGATCAAACTGATTGCATCTCCTCCTCCTTCTAATGCTGCCATCGCCGGACGAGTGATATCTGTAATGTTAGGTGTCAGTTTTACGATCACCGGTTTTGTTGCAACTTCTTTTACCCAGCCAACAATTGTCTTCAATACTTTTGGTTCTTGACCAACTGCGGAACCCATGCCACGTTCACACATTCCATGAGGACAACCGAAATTTAATTCTAATCCATCTGCTCCTGCATTCTCTGCGTCCTTTACTATTTGATGCCATTGTTCTTTCGTTTCAACCATTAACGATGCTATAACAGCATGATCGGGAAAACGTTTCTTCACTTCTTCTATCTCGCGCAAGTTATCGGCTAATGGACGATCGGTAATCAATTCAATGTTGTTGAATCCCATCATGCGTGTATCGCGATAATTTAATCCGCCATAACGACTCGATACATTCACAACCGGTACTCCTAATGTTTTCCATACTGCACCGCCCCAGCCGGCATCAAATGCTTTCATAATCTGATAGCCACTATTTGTAGGTGGTGCAGAGGCAAGCCAAAAAGGGTTAGGTGATTTTATTCCTGCAAGATTTGTTTTTAAGTCAGCCATAATAAATTTTTATTTAGCAGCGTACTGCTTGTTTTATCCCAATAAATATTTTTGTATTCCACGAGCAGCTTTTCTTCCTTCTGCAGCTGCGTTCACTACTTCTTGTCCGCCACTAACGGCATCGCCGGCAGCAAAATATTTCGGATTTTTTGTTTGAAAACTAGCACCATCTATTTCCACTCTTCCTTTTGAATCAATTGTAACACCATTCAGCATTTTCAAAAGTTCAACTTGTTTCGATTGTCCGGTCGCTTTAATTACCCATTCACACTCTTCTATAAATTCAGTACCCGGAATAGTCTCAAGCTTTCCGTTTACTTCTTTTGTTTTGATAAATTTTACTCCGGTAACTTTTCCATTCCCTAAAATCTCTAATGGAGCCGCATTGAATAAGCCTTTTACTCCTACACCTTTTGCAAGATCATATTCAAATTCATAAGCACCCATTCCTTCTTTACTTCGACGATAGGCAAGAATAACTTTTTCTGCACCCATACGAGCACTTTCGGAAGCTGCATCCATTGCAGTATTGCCTCCACCTAGAACGATCACGTTTTTCGCAACACTTACTTTGTGATGTCCCATCCGCAACTTCTCAACAAATTCAACAGCACCAAAACAATTTTCTTTCTCTTCTCCAGCTATTTTTATTTGAGATGTCAATCCTAATCCAAATCCAATAAGTATTGCGCCATAATTTTTTTCTAACTTTTCAATATCAGCTGAAGTTTTTATTGCACTGTTGTAATGTACATTGTACTTAAATTGATTTTGTAAATAATCCATCTCATCCAGTGCTTCTTCATTCGTAATCTTATAGGGAGCCACGCCATATACAGTTAAGCCGGACGATTTATCTTTCGATTCATAAATGTCAACTTCAAATCCTAACATTCTTAATTCGCATGCACATGAAATTCCTGCCGGACCTGCACCTATAATTGCTACTTTCTTTCCATTGGATGGCGGCAGATTATATAATTGTTTATTACTGCGAATCGCTTTGCCGGTAGAATAGCTTTGCAACCTTCCAATTTCAATTGGCTTTACGTCTTGGTGATTGTAAACACAAGCTCCCTCACATAAAACTTCTGTTGGACAAACTTTCCCACATGCATAGCCAAAATAATTTGAATCGTAGATTGTCTTTGCAGATGAAAGCGGATCTTTAGAATTTATTTGTCGTATGAAAAGTGGAATATCAATATCGCTCGGACAAGCAGTCACGCATGGAGCATCGTAACAGAAAAGACAACGCGAACTTTCATAATATGCTTCGGTGTCACTCATCAGTGGTTTTATCTGTTTGAAATTTTTCTCAAATTCAGATTCACTGGAAGGTGGAATATATTCACTCATTCAATCTTATTTAAAGTGTTATTAATTATTTTCGATTAAAGTTCTACTAATTTTCCATAGGTTTCCGGACGACGATCACGGAAAAACTGCCATGTAGATCTTACTTCTTCAATCATATCAAGATCGAAATCTGCTATCAACAATTCGTCTTTATCTTCTGATGCTTGCGCAAATATTTGTCCGCGTGGATCAACAAAATAAGATGTGCCATAAAATCTACCTAGGTTCCACGGCTTCTCTTCTCCAACTCGATTAATACATCCCATGAAATAACCATTCGCAGCTGCATGTGCCGGTTGTTCTAATTTCCATAAGTATTGTGAAAGTCCTGCTACTGTTGCCGACGGATTGTAAACGATCTCAGCTCCGTTCAATCCTAATACTCTTGCACCATCAGGGAAATGACGATCATAACAAATATAGACTCCAATTTTTGCATACTTGGTTTGGAAAACCGGATAACCTAAATTTCCCGGCTTAAAAAAGAATTTCTCCCAGAAACCTGAAGTGTGTGGGATGTGGTTCTTTCGATACTTTCCTAAATAAGTACCATCGGCATCAATCACTGCAGCTGTATTATACAAAAAACCTGCTTGTTCCTTTTCATAAATTGGAACAATAATAACCATGTTATATTTTTTTGCATACGTAGACATCAGATCTGTTGTAGGGCCGGGAACTGACTCTGCCGACTCATACCATTTTTTATCTTGACCCGGACAAAAATAGGGTGTGTTGAAAATTTCTTGAAGACATAAAATTTGAACTCCTTTTTTTCCTGCTTCTTCGATAAATGGAATGTGCTTTTGAACCATTGCATTTATAATTTCCGGTATGGTTCCTTCACCTTCTGTTTTAGGTAAGCTCATCTGAATAAGACCGGAGCGGATCATTCTTGCCATAATAATTGTTTTAGTTTTAGATTAAAAATATTTTTTAAGATCAAATGATCCCATTCACTTTTTTACGTTTTACAAATTGTCCGTATCCGGGAGCAATTTTTCTTTCATTATTTTCAATTGCAATTTCACCTCGTAAAATTACTGTTTTTGTTTTTCCTTTTACCTTCCATCCTTCATAAGCACTATAATCTACATTCATGTGATGAGTACTTGCTTGAATGATATGTTCTTCATTCGGATCTAAGATTATAATATCAGCATCCGACCCAACTGCTATACATCCTTTCTTAGGATACATTCCAAAAATTTTAGCCGCATTTGTAGATGTAACTTCTACAAATTTATTTAAAGAGATCTTGCCTTTGTTTACTCCTTCGGAAAATAATAATTCCATACGGTGCTCTATTGCCGGATGTCCATTTGGAATTTTAGAAAAATCATCCTTACCCATTAATTTTTGTTCCCACTTAAATGGACAATGATCTGTTGCTACTACCTGAATGCTTCCTTGATTAATTCCTGCCCAAAGTGCGGCCTGATCTTTTTTCTCTCTCAAAGGCGGACTCATTACCCATTTTGCACCATCAAAATTTTTCTCGTATAATGAAGCATCAAGAACTAAATACTGAATACATGTCTCAGCAAACACGCGCTGATTTCTTTTTTCTGCATCTCTGATTTGATTCAAAGCTCCTTCGCATGTCATGTGTACGATGTATGCAGGAACTCCGGTGTGAAAAGCCATATCGGCAAAACGGCCGGATGCCTCTGACTCTGTAATTTCAGGTTGCGAAAGATAATGATAGAGTGGTGCTAGATTTCCTTCACCACGATTTTTTGCTATAAGAAAATCAATCATGTCGCCATTGGTAGCATGAACCGTTACCATTCCTCCTTGTTTCTTCACTTCATTCATTAAGCCAACCATTTGTCTGTCGTCTATCATCAATGCGCCTTTATATGCCATAAAGGTTTTGAATGAAGTAATTCCTTCTTTGTTAACCATGTCAGCGATTTCCTTTTTAGTTTCATCGTTGAAATCTGTTACTGCCATGTGAAATGAATAATCGCAACAAGCTTTATTATTCGATCGTCCTTGCCATTCTCCTAAGGCATTGTACAAAGACTTACCTTGAGTCTGTAAAATAAAATCGATCACCATTGTTGTTCCACCAAACAATGCTGCCGATGTACCTGTTGTATAATCGTCGCTCGAAAAAGTACCCATAAAAGGCATATCCAAATGAACATGCGGATCAATTCCGCCCGGCATTATTAGTTTACCTGAAGCATCAATCACTTTATCGGCTTTCATCGATAAGTTTTTTCCGATTGTATGAACTGTTGAACCTTCAATATAAACATCAGCATCCATGGTCTCGCCCGATGTAATTATTTTTCCGTTCTTTATTAAAATTGACATAGTAATCAAATAATTTATTTTCTAAAATGGTGATTGTTTATAGTTCACCAATATCTTCGAACCACAATTTAGGGTTTTCTTTGATAAAAGTAGCCATCATATTTTTACATTCTTCCGAATCGAGATTGATCACTTTTACGCCATGCGATTCCATAAATTCTTTCGCCCCTGAAAAAGTCGTATTTTCTCCTGCATAAACTGTTTTAATATTAAACTGAACTACTGCCCCGGCACAAAGATAACATGGCATTAAAGTAGAGTAGAGGACAGAATTTTTATAATCACCAACACGTCCCGCATTTCTCAAACAATCAATTTCAGCATGTGTTATCGGATCACCATCTTGCACTCGCTTATTGTGACCTCGACCTATAATTTTTCCGTCGCGTACTAAAACGGAACCAATTGGAATTCCTCCCTCACTTATTCCTATTCTTGCTTCGCTTATTGCGGCTTGCATATATTCATCCATCTTTTCCATTTTTAAAAGGGATTCAATATGCAAAGAATTTCTGGAAAAACAAACTTTTCAATTATTATTGGTAGTTAAATCCAGGTTTTTTAAGTCGTGTCTTAGCATCGCATAATGGGTTATAACTGCTTCTCTTAACGATTCTCTTACAACTAAAACGATTTTCAACTGCTCAGTGTCTTTATTCAAGATTTCTCGAAGCGTTTTATCAAATCCCTTGGAATCAATTTCTAATGGTCCAATTTCATCTATGATTAACCAGCCTTCTTCTTTGTCAGCTGATGCTTTAATGATTTGAGTTGCTCTTAAAAATGCGTTGCTGCTAAATTCATGTTTTCCTATTGTAATTGTGTTTTCTTCTGATAGATCGGCATCCATTTGAAAGTACTCACTAGTTTCGATATTCTTGAAAAACCTTTTGCCTTCAATTTTTGGCGTGAGTATGCCATAAACATCTCTGCGTCCCATTAACCATTGTTCTAACTTTGTGGTCTTTCCTGAGTTAATAGGCCCTGTTAAAATGTAAATTTCTTTTTTCATTTAAAGTAATTGCCGGATGTTTTTACAAATACAGCATGAATTTAATCTAAAGCAATCGATTAATTTGTAGGTCGGATTTTGTCTATTGTCAGCGTATTCACGATAACGCAATGCCAAAAAAAAGTTAATCGTTCCCAACCTTTTTTTGTCCGACTCAACTGCCAACTTAATTGAACTAGCCTTTTCGTTGTTGGTAATAATAACATTATTTCTTCAAGCTCTTCTTTCAATTTGCTTTTTTTGTTTTCTAAAAATTGTTTTAACATTCCAACTAAAATAGGAGCTAAAACAAAATACCATGTCAATAACAAGAATGAAGAACGGAATATAAATTTGAATGTCTCTCCTTTTGGGAGTAATGCTTTGTCAGGAAAAATTGCCGCATGAATAAATATTCCTGTTAATAAGATCCAGATTATGAAAATTAAATTGAACTTTTTTTTCTTCAATTTCACAAGACTAGTGTCTTCGACGTCTCTATCCTTCAACTGAAAAATTGCTTTATCTTCCTCTGTTTCGCTTAAAAATTTGGGCAAACGACTTGAAAATCGTCCAACTAAAATGGCGGCAAAAACATGAATAGAAATGTACAATGCCACGAAATAGAAACTATAATTGGTTCCTGTTTCTCCATTCGTGAGTTTATTAATAAATTCATTTACTGCCTCCCAGAAGCGTACACCAAAAATGACCGTCATTATTATAATGCGCTGAAATGCTGATTCTAATAATGCTATTAAACTAAATAAGTAACATCGAAGCTGATAGTGTTTTTTTCCTCTGAAAATTAATTCGCCCATTATTCCTTGAAAAATGACAGCAACATAGGCCATAAATGGACTCTGTGGCGACATTGTCATTTTTATCAAGGCAACAATTAGTGTAGCTTTTATGATCAGCCCTTTTTGAGGTAAAAGATATCCAATCAAGCTGACGCATATCACTGCAAAACTCCCAACAATAAGCCCTGAAATTGGCAATTTGAAACCATGTATGATTCCTCCTAAAATGGCCTCACTAATTGCCCATAAGGCAACTATTCGATAATAGATTTGCTTCTCTTGTATGGTCACTTGCTCAATTTATTTTATATTTTTGTGGCAAAGCATAATTCTGTTCGCCGGCACAAATTAATCATTCTATTGCTCCCTACGAAAAATCTATTGCTTTACTTTTAAAAACTACTGAGTGATAAAATTTATACTAAACGAGAAAGAGATTTCTTATAACGATCATCCCGGAGTGGTGATGCTCGATTTTATTCGATACAATAAAAACCTCACAGGAACTAAAATTGGTTGCCGTGAAGGTGATTGTGGTGCATGTACTGTACTAGTTGGGGAAATTATTGATAACAAAATGCGGTATCGTTCTATGACTTCTTGCCTGATGCCAATTGCTAATGCTCATGGAAAACATGTTGTGAGTATCGAGGGCATTAATATGGAGAAGCTAAATCCGATCCAACAAGCTATGAGTGATGAATCGGCCACTCAATGTGGATTTTGCACGCCCGGCTTCGTTATGTCGCTTGCCGGTTTTTGTTTGTCGGATACTATCAACGATTTCAAAAAGGAAGCTCTTGCTGCTGTCGATGGAAATATTTGCCGTTGTACCGGTTATAAATCTATCGAACGCGCCGTATTGAAAGTTGCTGAGTTGTGCTCTACCAAAGGTAATCGTGAATCGACAGAATTTGCAGCAACCGAAAAATTATTGCCTTCTTATTTTTCTACTGTTAAGCAGAGATTATTTGAACTGAATAAAAATTTATTACCAATTGAAAATCGTGTGGGTGAAATAATCGTAGGTGGCGGTACTGATCTTTATGTTCAAAAGCATGAAACGATGCCTCATGCCGATCTGAAATTTGTAGAACATCAAAATGAATTGAAAGGTGTGAGTTTCTCAAATGGAAATTGTGTGATTGGCGCTGCTGCTACTGTCACCGATCTAGTAGAGTCTGGTGAATTCCGAAAATCGTTTCCTGATTTTGAAAAATATTATCGACTTGTTTCCAGTACTCCAATTAGAAATATGGCTACGATTGCAGGTAATATCGTTAATGCTTCTCCTATTGGGGACTTTACTGCATTCTTATTGGCTTTAGATGCCGAAATTACATTGATCGATAATTCCAATGCACGATCTATTAAATTGAAAGATTTTTATTTGGGTTATAAAAAATTGGCCAAGTCATCAAATGAAATCGTTCATTCTATTTCATTCAAATTGCCTGCTTCAAATTCCAAATTCAATTTTGAAAAAGTATGCAAGCGGACTAATCTAGATATCGCCAGTGTAAATACTTCGATGTTGATTGAATTGGACGGTAAAAAAATTATTGGATGTCATCTTTCTGCAGGTGGAGTTGGACCCACGCCTTTGTATTTAAAAAAATCTGCAGAGTCAATAATCGGAAAAATAATTTCGAATGAAACTATTGATGAATTACTAATGATTGTGCAAACTGAAATTGCTCCGATCAGTGATGCAAGAGGAACGGAATTGTATAAAAGAACATTGTTAAACCAATTAATCAAAGGACATTTTTCTGTTTGGTTTCCTGAATTTTTAACGAGTGAATATATATCCATAAAATGAAGAATATCGATAGTTACACACATGTAAGAGGTGAATCAATTTATCTCGACGATATTCCTACTTTAAATGGAACGCTTTTCGGTGTTTCATTCGATTCTCCTATTGCACATGGTACAATTAAAAAATTAGACCTTTCGTTTGCTTCTGCGTCAGAAGGTGTCGTGCGAATTTTCATTGCTAAAGATATTCCCGGTGAAAATCAAATTGGTGGTATCATTCCTGACGAACCACTTATTGCTGATCATCATGTTCACTTTTGCGGTATGCCAATTGCTTTTGTTGTGGCCGAAAGTGACGAACTGGCAAGATTAGCTGTTAAAAAAATCATTGTTGAAATAGATCCATTGCCGATTATTACTGACCCTCGTGATGCTCAACAAAAAGGTGAACTTATTATTCCTCCTCGCACTTTTAAAATTGGCGACTCAAATTCTGCTTTTGAAAATTGTGAATATATTTATGAAGGGCGCGCAGACACCAATGGACAAGAACATTTATACATAGAGACGCAAGGTGCGTATACAATGCCGATGGAAAATGGAGCAATTAAAATTTGTTCTTCCACACAAGGCCCCACTGCCGTTCAGCGTGCCTGTGCTAAAGTGTTAGGTGTTCCCATGCATCAATTAGAGGTAGATGTAACTCGTCTTGGTGGTGGATTTGGTGGTAAAGAAGATCAAGCAAATACGTGGGCTGCTCTTTGTGCTCTTGCAACTTTTCATTTAAAGCGTCCGGTTAAATATTCACTTCATCGTATGGAAGATATGCGAATGACAGGTAAACGTCATCCTTATTCGTCCGATTTTAAAATTGGTTTGTCGAAAGAGTTGAAAATTCTTGCTTACGAAACTACTTTTTATCAAAATGCCGGAGCTGCTGCCGATCTATCGCCTGCTGTAATGGAGCGTACACTATTTCATTGTACGAATACTTATTTCATTCCTAATGTTACTGCTACAGCTTATAGTTGTCGAACTAATCTTCCTCCTAATACTGCCTTTCGTGGCTTTGGTGGTCCGCAAGGAATGTTCGTTATTGAAAGTGCAATCGCAACGGCTGCCGATCACTTAGGAATTAACGCTACGGAAATTCAGAAACGTAATTTAATAAAAACAGGCGATGAATTTCCTTACGGACAGATTGCCGAGAGTGAAGCAAATGAATGTTGGAATAAAGCAGAAGCGATTTTTAAATTTCAAGAAGCAAGGGATGCGGTAAATGATTTCAACGCTAAAAATGTTTTGTGTAAAAAAGGTATTTCTATTATGCCGATTGCTTTTGGAATTAGTTTTACCAAAACGTTGATGAATCAAGCGCGCTCACTCATTCATGTGTATACCGATGGCAGTGTAAATGTAAGTACGGGAGCTGTAGAAATGGGGCAAGGTGTGAATACTAAAATACTTCAGGTAGTTGCCCATATATTTTCTATTCCAGCTGAATATATTAAAATAAATTCAACGAATACTTTTCGTATAGCTAATACTTCTCCTTCAGCAGCATCTGCCACTGCCGATTTGAATGGCAAAGCTACTGAGATTGCTTGTAATTCAATTTTGGATCGCTTAATAGATGTAGCAGCAATTGAATTGAATGTCGACAAAAGCAATATCACTTTGAAAGATCAAATTGTGTTGGTGAATGGTGTACCTTCGATACTCGATTGGAAAAAATTAGTGATGGCAGCCTATTTTCGGCGTGTGAGTTTATCGGAACATGGTCATTATGCTACTCCTCAAATTCATTTTGATCCTAAAAAAGAAAAAGGTCATCCTTTTGCTTATCACGTTTATGGTTCTGCTATTACTACAGTAACTGTAGATTGTCTGAGAGGTACTTATGAAATTGATTCGGTCGATGTAGTACACGATTTCGGTTCAAGTATGAATGAAGCAATTGATCGTGGACAATGCGAAGGTGGAATTGTGCAAGGAATAGGATGGATGACAATGGAAGAAATAATTTATGATAAGGAAGGTCGTCTTCGAAGCAATGCTTTGTCTACGTATAAAGTCCCCGACATTTATTCTGTACCGAAAAGAATCACGATTGATTTTCTACAAACACAAAAAGACAATCTGGCAATCTTTCGTTCTAAAGCAGTAGGAGAGCCACCTTTAATGTATGGAATAGGAGCGTTCTTTGCTCTGCGAAATGCGATCAAAGCATATAATCCAACTGCTCGCCCTGCATTCGATGCGCCAATGACTCCGGAGAAATTATTTATGGCTTTGCATGGTTAGAAAATGATTTTTGGAATTGACTAATCTATAGTAAATGTATTCTCCATTTAACACTATCCGAAATGTTTTAAGTGTATAAATTTCCTATCAAGATGGATTTTATCTAATAAATCAAAAAGTCTCCGTGTTTTTCTCCGTGTCCCTCCATTGTCTCTGTGTTAAAAAAAATCACGCTAACAACAAAGCCGTGACGCAAATTAAATAGTAAAAATATTCTCAATCCAACTTTGAGCCCTGTGCAATCCAGTGTCCAATTAATTCGCGTTCCTCTTCTGTCATTTGTGTTTTATTACCTTGAGGCATACTGTGTGTGTTAACTGCTCTCAATAAAATTTTCTCACTCATCTTTTGAATCTCAGTACCTGTATCAAACATTACTCCGTTCGGTGCCACTAGTTGAACATCGTCTGTTGGCTTTGCAGAGTGACATTGTACACAACGTTTTTGAAAAATTGGTTGGATCTGAGAAAATTTTACCGGCGCTGTGTTTTTACTGTTCTTATTTACCGGAGCTGTAACTATCACCAATGAGATAATTGCAATTACTGCTAACGGAATCATCCATACCGATCTCTGTTCTTTCTCATAAAGATTTATATAATGTCTTACTGCAACACTTGCAATCGTTAAAGTTGCTAGTATTGCCCAATTAAAAGTTGGACCAAATGTAGAAGGAAAGTGATTGCTGATCATTACAAAAATGACAGGAAGAGTCATGTAATTGTTATGCAGTGATCTTAATCCTGCCATCTTACCTAACATCGGATTCAATGGTCGTCCTTCTTTTGCTGCAGCTACTAATTCTTTCTGTGAAGGAATGATCACAAAAAATACATTGCCGGCCATGATGGTTCCTATTATCGCGCCTACATGCATAAAGGCAGCTCGCCCACTTAAAAAATGACTCAACAAATATGCATAACCAACAATAATAATAAATCCAATTACTCCAAAAGCCTTTGGTTTATGAATCAACGGCGATTTACAAAGCAAGTCATAGATGATCCAACCACTAACCAAACTCCCTATGCCTATCAATATTGCTGTTGTTCCACTAATATCTCTCACCGACGGATCAACCATGTATGCCTTTGCATTCATGTAGTAAACGATGTTCAGTAGAAAGAATCCACTAAGCCATGTGAAATAAGCTTCGTATTTAAACCAATGCAATTTTTTAGGAATTGTACTCGGTGCTATTTTATATTTTTCTACATAATAAAATCCGCCGCCATGAATCGCCCATAAATTCCCTGCTAGCTCGTCTCTTAAATTCTCTGTTCGGTTTAAACTGTTCTCCAGAAAAATAAAGTAAAACGAAGCACCTATCCATGCTATTCCAAAAACAACATGCATCCAACGTACAATCAAATTCATCCAATCCCAAATATGAGCTTCCATACCTGTGCCTAGAAATTGCCCTCCCACAAAAATAGCTGTTGCCATTACCAATAATGAAATTACAGTTGTGCGGCTTTGCTTCATCAAAATTTTTGCAGCTAATAATTCTTCATTACTCGATTTAATTTTATTCAATGAAAGAATACCGGAAGTTATTGCTCCTATAACAACAATGATCAATGCAGCAACTCCTATGGAAAAAACGGTAATGGATATCATATAATTATTTATTATTTACGGCGACCTAAAAGAATTCGATAAAACGAACGACTACGGATCTCATCGATTGTTAATCCTGTTTCCATAGCTTCTTTTTCTGTGATCGCTCCGCAGTTGAGTGCTTTCAAAAAATAATTCAATAATCCTTGCCCTGTTGCTGCATCATCGAATACATCGCCTGACAATGTAGCTTGTGCTGCTTTGTTCACGAAGTTCTTCAATCGTAATGCTGCATCTTCATAGCTCTCCAAAAAGAATGTATATGTTGCGGCATAACGCATTGGCAATTGAGCAGGATTAAGATCCCATCCCTGATAGAATCCATTTATCAACGAATGCATCGTATGTCCATAACCCAATTTCCATGCTTTGTGAATTACATTTCTGTTTTCAATTTCTTGATCTAGCGTAAGATTTTCTCCTCTATGCGGACCAACAGGCATTACATTCGTAGCTCCATCCGATAGCATGATACCCGTTCCTCCAAGCGCAACGCGCGTCATGTGATGAGCAAAATCACAAACAGGATGATCCATCGTTTGGTACTTTGCTGTAATGTTACATGATGCTGTATAGTCGTACGTTCCAAAGTGAGCAGCTATACATCTGCCTTTTCCTGCACGAATCAAACGAAGCAACGGATTTTTTCCATCTTCATCCATCACTGCCTGAGTGGCTTCAACCATCATCTCCATCTTTAGAGTGTTTGCCGGAAGCTGATGCACTTTTTCTAATGCTTCAAACAATTTCACCAATGCTTCTATCTGTTCGGGAATTGTTACTTTGGGTAACATCACCACGAAATTATTTGGAATCTTATTTCCTGAATTCTCCAGTAAGGTTGTAATGAAGATGTCAAGCGTTCGAATTCCTCTAGCTTTAAGATCTTCTGTAAATGGTTTAATTCGAATTCCGATGAAAGGCGAAATCGTTTTTTCTTTCATCCCTTTTGCTAATTCTTTTGCTGCATTAACTGCTGTATCATCTTCCTCTTGATCTGGTCTGTTTCCAAAACCATCTTCAAAATCTATTCGAAAATCTTCAACGCCTTCTGTTTCTAGTTTAGCAGTAATTTTATTGTACACTGTATATGATAACCATGCTGCCTCCTGCTTTCTACTTACTTCATTCATACTATCCAATCTATTGGTTAGATTTTCAATTTCTGTAGCTGACGTAGGTAATGATTGATTTCCATTTAACTCAAGAACTTTTGCTAGAACTGTAAAATTTGGTGCATTGGTTTTAAAACTTTTCAAGGCAATTTGTCCCATTTTTACTGTTGTGTCCGATTTAAATAGATTCGCACCTCCATAAACTGTATGAACAGGTTGACGGTCCGAATTTTCTCCCGGATAAATTTTCTGAAAGGCAAGGTTTGCTAATTGCAGTTCATTCAACACTGATTCTTTTGCCTCTGATGGTATGGATAATTTCATAGTGTAATTTTTATTAATTTAATAATTTTTAATCAGCTGCCTCTATATGTGCTATAGCCAAATGGATTTAATAATAAAGGTACATGGTAATGTGTGTCGTCTGTAATTTCAAATTCTACAGTTACCGCCGGATAAAAACTTTTGATTCCTTTCTTTTCAAAATATGGTCGCACCTGAAAGATCATCCTATAAATACCGTGTGAAAGTTTTTTTTCTTTTGAAATTAATTCAGGAATTCTTCCATCAATATTTGTAATGCCCGATGTGATTTCATTCCATCCATTTTTTGTTTGCTCTTCTAATGTAATTTTAATACCGTCTGCAGGTTTGCCTAAACTGGTATCTAAAATATGTGTAGTGATTTGGCTCATGAAAATAGTTTATCGATTCGTAAATGTGTAATCTTATTTTGTTCGGCTGCGGCATTTTTTAATTCAACTTCCTGTGTATTTCTAATCCTTTCGTTTAAAAGATCGAGCATTTCATAGGCTGTTTTTCCGGAAGCACAAACAATAAAGATGTAGCCAAATTTATTTTCATACTCCTCATTTCCTTTTGCAAGATGATCAATTACATTCTTATCAGCATCGTTTACTCCTGATTGTTCATTTGCTGCCCACTCAGCTGTTGCTGCAAATTTCTGCTCAAGTGATTTTTTATCTCCAATTTTAGGGTGATGTGTAAACGCTTCTAGCCAATCTGTTTCTACACATGTATTCCAAATAACATCCGAAATTATTTTTAACTCTGAAATAGAATTAAAAGGTTTCTTTGCCGCTACCATTTCTGACCATCGTGTAGAGCCACAACATTTAAATAGTTCTGCTCTTGCTTCAATCTCATTAAGTAAATTAAATTCGCTCAGTGTCATAGTATGTTTCCAAATAATCTCATCCTGCTAATTCCTCCATCCGGAAAAATTGTAAGTCGAACATGAGTGAAAGGACCTTTGTTTTCTATCGCCTCAAAATAATGTTCATGATCTGCTTGCAATTTTGTTTTTGGAAGTATTGTTTTCCAACTTATTGAATCCGTTATTAATTTGTTTTCTTCTGATTGTTCGATAACACATCCTTCAATCGTACAACTATCCGGATAATTACCTTTAAAGTGACATGTATCAACAAGTATTTTATCGATTACTCCTTTATGTGCCAGTCTTACAATTACCCAATCTTTGTTGTTCGGTGTTCTGTTTCTTTTTGTTTCCCATCCATCGCCCATATTTACTCCTCTTCCTGGCATAATGAGATTTTCCATGTGTGAAAAAAACATGTCGTTGCAATGAATTGATCGAGCACCATTTATTGCTGCTGCCAAATCAATTGTTTCGGCTGGTTTAACTTCCGACCAATCTTTCGAAACTTCTCCATACACCTTTAAACGCGCAACTCCTCCATCAGGATAAATATGTAAACGCAAATGAGTGAATGATTCAGCCGATTTTATTTCGTAAAAATTTTGACTTCCCGGATGCAAAGTTGATTTGCCTAAAATCTCCGTCCATTGTGTATCTGCACTTACTATTTCTTCGTCGTTTTTTCCTTTGGCGTTACACGCTTCTATCGATGCAAACGGCGGATGATTGCCTAGAAAATGATTGGTGTCTATGTCAACTCCGCGAATAATTCCTGATGTAGCTAAACGAATAATGCAAATGTCGTGTCCCTCAACGCGCTTACGCCTACTTTCCCAGCCATCCATCCATTTCCCGCGATCGGTATACTTGTCTGCTATGAAAATACCTCTTCCCGGTTTTAATAAATTTTCTTTCTCTGCAAAGAAATCGTCAGTACACCACAATGTTTTACCGCCTAACCTTTCTGCTGCCAAATCGGTTAGCTTGGTGAAACTCGGAATGTTTTTATCTACCATAATTTTAATTTTAGTGGGTTGTAAATGTCTTAATTTTTTTCAATCAAAACAGTCCCTAAATGACTATTTACAATCTTTTTTCCATCATAAATCAGTTTGCCGCCTAAATAGGTTTGGAGAACCTTCCCTAAGTAAATCTTATTTGCATAAGGACTTATTTTATGTCGATGCAAAATATCCTTTTCACTGAACATAGTAGTATCATTAGGATCCCATATAAAAAAGTCTGCATCAGCTCCTGCCTCTAATTTTCCTTTGTGTGTTAGCTTTAAAAAAGTAGCCGGATTTGTTGATAGCCATTTCGCAATATCTTCTTCTGTGCAATTTCTTTTTTTAGCTTCTGTCCAAAGTGTTGTTAATGCGAATTGGAGTCCGGCAATTCCTCCCCATGCTTTTGAAAGATCGCCCGAAACGATCTCTTTTAATTCCGGTGGAGCAGGAGAGTGGTCGGTTGCTACAAAATCGATCACTCCCGATTTTAAGGCCTTCCATAGTTGATCGTTATTTTCTTTTTCCCGAATTGGTGGCGCACATTTATAAATTGTTTGGCTATTTGGAATATCTTCTGCATTGATTGTTAAATAATGTTGCGCTGTTTCTACTGTTAAAGGTAAACCTTCAGCTTTCGCTTTTGCAATCATTTCAATTGCTTCAGCAGAACTTAAATGAACAATGTGTACTCGAGCATTTGTTTCTCTGCATAGTTCAATCATCATCTTGATCGCTTTATTCTCCCATTCTTTTGGCCTTGATTTCAGATAGGTTAAATAATTGCCAGGTGAATTAAGATGGTCGTTTATTCCTGAATGATCTTCACTCAATTCGCAATGCACCAACAATGGTTTGTCATACTTCTTTAGAATTAAAAGTGCATTTTTTATTTCATCATAGCCGGAATTAGGAAAATCATCAATTCCTGAATGTGTCAGAAATGCTTTCAAGCCAAGAACGCCTTCCTTTAGCAAATCTTCTACTTCGTTTTCATTACCAGGAACTACACCGCCCCAAAAGCCTACATTCACATTCAGCTGATTTTTTGCTGCCGCTAATTTTATTTGAAAATTATTTTTATTAGTGGTTACAGGAGAGGAGTTCAATGGCATATCAACTATTGTCGTTATGCCTGTTGCTGCCGCTGCTTGTGTTGCCGTCTCAAATCCCTCCCATTGTGTACGTCCCGGCTCATTAATGTGAACATGTGGATCAATCAACCCGGGCAAAATAAAATTTTCATTTACATCGACTATCTCAGAATGAAAATCAGCAATCTGTTCTTTCTGAATGGCAATAATTTTGCCGTTTTCAATATGCACGAATCCTTCAATAACTCCGCTTGGTGAAACAATGTTTTTACTTTTTATTATCAGTCTGTTCAACATATTTCTCTTCTAAAAGTGATATGAAACAAAAATAGAATTAATTTCGGTCTCTGAATGTGATTATTATATGACTGATTTAAATCTCTGGCAATTTATACTATCCCAAGTAAAAAAGGGCACTCCTGTGGCTTTATTATGTGTGATGGAAAGCCATGGAAGCAGTCCGGGGCGACGTGGCTTTAAAATGGCTGTAGCCCATAAAAAAATTGTGGGCTCTATCGGAGGAGGTATGATGGAATATAAATTTGTTGAGTTAGCAAAAGAAATGCTCGTTTCTGATCGTGAACCATTTTCTTTAAAAAAACAAATTCATTCTAAGTCGGCTAAAATCAATCAAAGTGGAATGATTTGCTCCGGCGAACAAACAATTTATTTATCCTTGATTAAGAATTCTGATATTGATTCTATTGAAGCAATGATTGCTTCACTTAATATGAATCAACATGGTACTTTACACATCGACCCTTCAGGAATTAGTTTTGGAATTATTCCCCCAAAAGATGATTACTATTTTGAAATGACGAATGATGAAATATGGAAGTATTCTGAAAGGATCGGATTCAAAAATAAATTACACATCATTGGTGGTGGACATTGTTCTTTAGCACTTTCTGAATTGATGTCAAAAATGGATTTTAATATTTCTGTTTTTGATGATCGGCCGGGATTGAATACAATGGTTGATAACGGTTTTGTCCAAACAAAATTTGTTTTGAATAATTACAATGATCTCAGTAAGCTGATCAACTCAGGAAATGATGTGTATGTTGTAATTATGACTCTTGGTTATAGGAGTGATAACATTGCGCTTCAAACATTAATTGATAAAGATTTTAAATATCTTGGAGTATTAGGAAGCAAAAGTAAAATGAAAGAATTGTTTGCTGATTGGAAAAAGGCAGGCATTCCGGAAAAAAAATTACAAAAAATTCATTCTCCTATAGGCATTGATATTCGTAGTCAAACACCAATGGAAATTGCCGTTAGTATAGCTGCGGAGATCATCAGAGAAAAAAATATTAC
Source organism: Bacteroidota bacterium (assembly GCA_031367345.1). GTDB lineage: Bacteria > Bacteroidota > Bacteroidia > AKYH767-A > 2013-40CM-41-45 > JADKIH01. The sequence continues at coordinate 28,644 of JANLPR010000137.1, forward strand.
GCTGCCGTAAATTGAATTTCTTTTCTTCCTTTACTCATGATCATGTAAAGCATAAACGAAACAAAAAATCCTACGAACCAAGCATAATTATATAATCCGCTAATCCATTCCGGAACACTTTCTAATGAAATCATATGAATGGTTACCAAAAAACCAGGGATATTCGGAGCTATCCCTGCCAAAAGTGCTATTACTGCAATCCGATTGAATCCATTATTGAAAGTATATCGACCACCTTCTTGATAAAGTTCGTTTACATTCAATAATTGTCGTCGAATCATAAAGTAGTCTGCTATCATAATGCCACCAACTGGTCCAAGCAACGATGAATAAGCAATCAGCCAGGTGAAAATATAACCGTTCGGATCTGCTATTAATTTCCATGGCAATATTAATATTCCTATTACTCCTGTAATATAACCGCCTGTCCTAAATGAAATTTTTGATGGTGCTAAATGCGCGAAATCATTTGCAGGGCTAACAATATTCGCTGCTATGTTTGTTGCTAGCGTTGACAAGGCCACAGCGATCATTGCAAAACTTACAAGCCATTTACTACTAAATTTACCTGCTAATATAAGTGGGTCCCAAATCATTTCTCCGTAAATAATTACTGTTGCTGAAGTAACAACAACTCCTATAAAAGAGAAAAGTGTCATTGATGTAGGTAGTCCAATTGCCTGCCCCACAATTTGTGCTCGTTGACTTTTTGCATATCGTGTAAAGTCAGGGATATTCAATGAGAGCGTTGCCCAATACCCAACCATTCCTGTTAATCCCGGAATAAAATATTTCCAAAATTCTGCCGTGGTTTTGAACTTTGATGGTTGTGCTAAGATGGGGCCGAGGCCATGTCCTGCAGAGATTGCCCAGAATAATAATGCTAATGCAGCAATCGGTAAGAAGAATGCTTTAAAGACAAGTAATTTTTTAATGCTATCGACACCTAATTTAACAACGTACATATTGATCAACCAAAAAAGAAAAAATGTAATTGCCGGCCCAGTCTCTAATCCAATTGATTCAGGAAATATTCTCGGTAAATCTGCCACTGATGGAAACCATACTCGCGCCATCTGATAAATAGCAAATCCTCCTATCCATGTTTGAATTCCAAACCATCCACAAGCTACTATCGCTCTCAACATTGCAGGTATGTTTGCTCCTCTTGTTCCGAAACTGGCTCTGGCTAACACCGGAAATGGAATGCCATATTTTGCACCTGCATGTCCGTTCAAGATCATAGGAAATAAAACGATCGTATTGCCTAGAAAGATAGTAAGTATGGCTTGCCACCAATTCATTCCGCCGCCAATCAATGAACTTGCAAGCATGTATGTCGGAATACACAACGACATACTTATCCATAAGGCTGCATAGTTCCACGTATTCCATGATCTTTTTTCCTGAGGAATAGGAGCGAGGTCCTCGCTATAAAGGTCTGCCATAAAAATAATTTATTTTATATCAGCTGCAATATTCATCAGCAATTGAAATAGCCTTTGAAATAATATCTAAGCCTTCATCCATTTCATCCAGATTAATGCAAAGCGGTGGTGCAGTAAAAATATAATTCCAACGAACAAATGTAAATAAGCCAAGCTCCAATAATTTTGCATTCACCTTATTCATAATTTCCATTTCGTTCGGCGTTGCATTCCATGGTGCCATTGGTTCTTTCGTTTTTCTGTTCTTCACCAATTCAATACAGCCTAAAAGACCCGTGTTTCTGTAGTCGCCAATACTTTGATGCTTCGACATCATTGCTGCAATTCTCTTTTCCATATAAGAGCCCATGTTGGCAGCATTCTCAATCAGCTTTTCATCTTCATAAATTTTCAGTACCTCTACTGCCGCCGCACATGCAACTGCGTGACCTGAATATGTAAGTCCAAGTGGAAGTGCTTTATCATTGAATGCATTTATTAATTCTTCTTTAATGATCATTCCACCAAGTGGAATATATCCACATGTAAGTCCTTTTGCAAAACACATGATGTCAGGAACTACGTTGTGATGATCTACGCCGAACCATTTTCCTGTTCTACCAAAACCACTCATCACTTCATCGCAAATTAAAATAATACCATAACGGTCGGCTATCTCGCGAACTTTTTTCCAATATCCCGGTGGATATTTAATACATCCACTTGATCCACTTTCACCTTCCATTAAGATAGCGGCAACATTATTTGGTCCTTCAAACTTTATTATTCTTTCCATATGCGCAGCTGCATTTTCTGCACACTCTTCCGGTGTTGCACTATTCCAAGGATCACGATAAAAAAATGGGTTCTCAACGTGAATAAAGTTAGGTGCTGCTTGTGCATCATGCGGATTCCCTCTTGGATCTCCACTGGCCGACATAGCTCCATACGATGCTCCATGATAACCTTGGTAAAGTGTAATTATTTTATGACGTCCGGTATGTAGTCGGGCAAATTTAATTGCGTTTTCAATAGCTTCGGCACCGGCATTGGTAAAGAAAGTTTTCTTTAATGAGCCGGGTGTAATTTCAGCTAATTTTTTTCCTAATTCTCCTCTTGCTTTAGTAATCATTCCAGGATGAACAAAAGAAACTTCATCCATCTGACGCATCACCGCATCTTTCACTCTTGGATGACCATGACCAATGTTCATATTCATCAATTGTGAAGAGAAATCGATATAACGTTTTCCGCTGCGGTCGTGAAGATAAACACCTTTGGCTTCGCTGATGTTTAACGGATTTAATCCCGATTGCTTTGACCAAGAAAAAATAGTATACTCTAAATTATTTTGTAAAATTATTTCGCGTTCACTCAATGCTGTTTTTAATTCCATAGTGATATCTTTTTTTTTATTGTTCACTTTTTAAGTCAGTAGTAAGTGGTGAGTAGTAATTGGTGAGTGGTAATTGGTGAGTAGTAATTAGTAATTTGAAAAAATTGACCTCAACCTTTGACCTTTGACCCTTCTTTTTTATCACTTCTTACTTCTTACTTCTTACTTCTTACTTCTTACTTCTTACTTCTTACTTCTTACTTCTTACTTCTTACTTCCTCATCAGCTCATCCAATTCGTCTTCGCTTCAGGATTCCATTTGATTGATGTCTTTTTTAAGTTTGTCCAAAATTCAATTGACGAATCTCCTGTAATATCTCCAACTCCAAATTTAGAATCGTTCCACCCTCCAAAAGAAAATGGTTCTCTCGGTACTGGTACTCCTATATTTATTCCAATCATTCCGGCACTTGCTTTTTCCATTACCTGACGAGCAATTCCACCACTTTGTGTAAATACGCTTGCTGCGTTTCCGTACGAAGAACTGTTCTCGATCTCTAACGCTTCTTCAATTGTCTTTGCTCTGACAATCGCAATAACAGGTCCGAAAACTTCTTCTTTACTAATCGCCATATCTCGTGTTACATAGTCGATCACCGTTGGCCCTACGTAAAATCCGTTATCTTTTCCGTCTACTTTTGTATTTCTTCCATCTACAAGAACTTTCGCTCCTGCTTTCTCAGCTTCATCAATATAGCGCTCAATTCTTTCTTTTGATTCTTTCGAAATCACAGCCCCTAAATTTTTTCCAGGAATTATTTTTCGTGCTTCATCACAAATCTTGCTTATTATTAAATCTATATTTCCAACTCCAACCATTGTTGATGCTGCCATACATCGCTGTCCTGCACAACCACTCATCGACGCAGTTACATTCGAAGCGGTCATATCAGGATGTGCATCCGGCATCACTATCAAATGGTTCTTTGCTCCTCCAAGTGATAAGCATCGTTTTAAATTCGATGTGGAACGGATATAGACCAACTTAGCTATCTTAGTTGATCCTACAAACGATACTGCCGAAATTCCCGGATGATCACAAATGGCTTCAACTATTTCTTTATCGCCATGCACTATATTTAAAACTCCATCCGGTAGTCCGGCTTCTTTTAGCATCTCTGCTATGCGAATGGACGACAAAGGAACTTTTTCGGAAGGCTTTAAGATCATACAATTTCCCAACACTAACGCATTGGGAATTGTCCAATGTGGTACCATGTGCGGGAAGTTGAATGGTGCAATGGATGCAACGACTCCTAATGGTTTATGGTCTAATCGACATTCTACGCCGCGACTTACTTCTAATATTTTCCCCGCTACTAATTGAGGCATACTGCATGCATACTCCGTTAATTCAATACTCTTTTCTACTTCTGCTATCGCTTCATCTAGTGTCTTTCCATTTTCTCTTTGAACTAATGCTCCTAACTCGCGAAGGTTTTTTTCCATTATCGTTTTATAACGAAAAAATATTTGAACTCGTTCCTTGATTGGGGTATTCGACCACGATTGAAATGCTTTTTGTGCAGCTTCTACTGCATCATTCAATTCTGCCTTTGTCGAAAGTGGAACCGCTCCGATTTTAACTCCGTCTAATGGTGAAATTACATCCATTGAATTCTTTGTCCCATTCGTAAATTTACCACCGATATAATTTTTTACTTCTGGAGTAGCTATTGTTGTAGTTGTCATATTTAGTTTTTTTATGCTGTGCTTGCCTGCTCAACATTCCTTGTTTCTAAGCAGCTTTCAACCTTCAAATATACTTTTCCTTTATGAAAAAAACTAATATTCGATTCTCGCTTTTCATTTAAACTAAATTGATCAGAAAACCCTAAATTTAGCTCTAGGGAACATTTTTTCTAGCATCGATTTATGTAAAGGATTTATTGTAAAGTTGTCAATCAAACGGTTAAAATAGTATTTTTACTTTATGAAAAAATATTTACTCTTATCCTTCTCTCTACTATTTCAACTTGTATATAGTCAGAATCAATTTCAACATATCTATGGTGGAGTAAATCATGAACGCGGTCAGACGTTACTCGAAACGTTTAATAACCGATACCTTTTCAATGGCGCAACAACTTCTTATGGGCAAGGGTCTGCTGACGCCATTATGATCAAAACAGATAACGCTGCTCAAATTCTTTGGGCCAAAGTGTATGGTCTATCTGATTTTGATAATTCAGAATTTGCTATTGAATCTCCCGATGGTGGATATGTTGGTGTTGGACGAAGCACTACCGCAATTGGTAGTGGTTTTACTGATGCTTGGATTTTTAAAACTGATTCTAACGGTGTACTGCAATGGTCTAAAGCCTATGGTAACAACGGTACTAATGATGGTTTTGTACAAGCAATTAATTCTATTGGTGGTTTTACCTTTGTTGGTAATACTCGCTCAATTGGCGCAGGTTCTGATGATGTTTTTCTTGTTCACACCGATTTAAATGGTGATACAATTTTCACCCGCTCTTATGGTACTCCTGAATTGGAAATAGGGATAGGTGTCATTCAAACTGCTAATGGTGATTATGTAATTTGTGGTCGACAAGTTGTTTTTACCAATGGTATTCCTGAGTCTGATGGTGTTATCCTCCGTACAGATATTAATGGCAATCTCCTTTGGTCAAAACTCTATGGCGATTCTCTTTGGGAAGAATTTCAATCTATTCGTGAAATGCCAAATGGCGATTTAGTGATTGCAGGATCTACGGTTTCTTTTGGTGCGGGTGATTACGATATTCTTGTAGTTCGTACTGATCCCAATGGTCAACTTATTTCTGATTACGCTTATGGTGGTCCTAAAACCGATGCCGCTTATAATCTTATCGTAAATCCTGACCTATCGATGGTACTTAGTGGATACACTGAAGGTTTAGGTTATGGCCATCGTACAAATGGTGATGATAGTACCAATGTATTTCTGTTAAAAGTGCAAGAGGATGGTACATTAGATTGGATGATGACTTATGGTGACGGACTATTAGATGAAGCTTACCGATCTGCAAAAACTTCTGATGGTGGGTATATGATCAGTGGGTATACGACTGATTATACTCCTCAAGATAGTACTCAAATGCTTTTTGTGAAAACCGATGCCAATGGACTAAGCGGTTGCCATGAACAACCTGTTACGCCAATCTTTAATTCGGTTCTTATGCACGATACATTGGCAGGTTTTCTTCAATCTTCCGTTGTAAATGTTTCAAATGCAAACTCGATTGAGTTGACTATAAATCCTATTAACAATGATGCTTGTTTATTTGCGTCCATCAATGATAGCCAGCAATTAGATAACATTTCTGTTTTTCCAAACCCCTTTACAAATCAATTAGTAGTTGATTTTAAGGCCAACAAAGTATCATCTTTATGCTTGTCTGATATTCAAGGTCGAATTGTAATTTGTAAAAATGTTTCAAACCAAAAGGAATTTACTTTCGATACTTCTTCATTGGAAAGTGGAATCTACTTTTTGAAAATAAGCTCCTCGAGTCAGCAAGAAATTTTTAAAGTTGTTAAATAATATTTTTCACTCTTGGAAATATAAAAAAGTCCCTACTTGATAGGGACTTTTTTATTTTAATTGATAGGAATTAATTTACTCTTTCCCTCATATCTTAAAATGTAAATTCCGGATGATAAATCATTCAACGGAATTTCTACAACATCTTTTTCATTCAAAATTTCTTTTATTAATTTCCCTGAGAGATCATAAATAAGAATAGGGGAGTTGCCTCTTAAATGTTTTATTAGTGTGTTGTCAAAAACATAAACCTCTCCATTAAGAAGTGTCTCTTCATCAACTGTCGTAATAGTGTTTTTAGCTAACCATATCGTTGCATTCATAAGTAATTTCCTGTGATTGCCATTGGCATCTGCTATATAGCCATCATATAAATTATCGTTCGGATCACCGGTACCATCATCAGGAGGAGAACTGTCGCCCAATGCTGCAATCTTTCCATTTCCATAATGTGCATAGGCAAACATCACTTTAGCGTTGTTATTGCTCATGCCATTACGAAATACAACTCCTCTTACTGTTGGATTTGTAGTATTGTTTATTGTTAAATCGGTTCCATCAGACCACAAAACTTGTGTAACGGTTCCATATTGCCCTGTTGAAATACTATCTGCTCCAGAACTAACGATACTTGTCGAATTTTCACTAAATGAATTTAGATTAAATGCTATCCCAACAGTTGTACTGGTTAATAGGTCGTTCCAAATTATTGGCGAATCGGCCCCTGAATTATTTCTATCGGAAAGCGTATGATCTGAGATCATGAACAAACTTCCTCCATTCTGAACATAGTTTAAGATCGCCGTTTTTTCAGTTGTAGTAAAAAGTAAATTAGGCTCATCTACAATGAACACTGAATAGTTGCTTAAGTCTTGCGGATTTGTTGTTGATCCATAAGTAATCGGAGCTGTATATGGAAGAGATTCTACGGTATACCCTTGCTTCACACAGTCTATTCCCCAATAAGATAATGCACCTGTCCAATATGTTTCAGGGGTACTTGATGTGATTCCACTTTGTGCTGGTGTAGGAAACCTCTGTCCATTCGATTCTGTACCCGATAACTGAGCAAATGGTCCCCAGTACATGTTATGAACGTCGGCATCTACAACCCAATCTGCATTTCCTGCAGTTTCAGCCTTGCCGCAATCAAATAGAATTTTTGTTTGTGCACTACCATTCAAAGCACAAAATAAAAGTAGTAATACTATGCAGTTTTTCGATTTCATTCCAGGAAATTTGGATGACAAAAGTATCACTATTTTCCAACAAAAAAAGGGTAAAGACCATTGGCCTTTACCCTTCATGAGGTAATCATATTATTATTGATTTTTTGTGACTAATCTGGTGCTGGCTCCCGTTGAATTTGAAATTCTCACTAGTAATTCACCGGCTGGAGTTTTTGCGCTTTTAGCGAAAGTGACTTTATTAAACCCTCTTACTGCATATTGATAATCTTTGTAAATTGATTTTCCTGTTGCCCCAATCAATTCAATGGCAACGTCTCCGTTTTTATCGGAATAAAATTCTGTTGTGATTGTTGAATTCAAGTAATTTATTTCTGCCTTTTCAATGTTTACCGTATTAGCCGTTAAGTGTCTTGGCTGGATTATAATTTGTGCTACATTACTATTGATTATCTTTCCTGTATTTCCAATTTTTTTTATTCGATAATAATTACTTCCATCTAATGGTTGATAATCGTTGAATGAAAATGATTCTTTATCCGGACCTGCGTTGTCGTTTTTTATTTCTCCTATAACATTGTATTCACTACCATTCGGCGAGCGTTCTACTACGTAATGGTCGATCGATGAAATATTATTTCCACCCCAATATAAAAATACTGATTGGTTTTTTTTGCTTGCTTTAATAAATACTTGATCGGATGGAAGAGCATTTGCACTTGAAGACGTGATTCCAAATATCCCCATTTCTGTTAAGTTCGCTCTATGAACAATTGCTTCATCATTCGAACCTTCACTCGTAATATGTGAACCTGAATTTATCCATGGTTTATCCATATTGGCCCTCCGTGAAATATGTAGCTTTTCATAATTTTGTATTCCTTGGAAGCCAGCAGTTGACAATGCTAAATCAAATGCACCGCCTTTTAATCCACTACTCGGAATGAAACTCCAGTATGATGCCCCTAAATTCAAACAAACATCTCCTGCATCTGTTAATGGCAAACCTTGGGTATTCAAATTCCCAAATCCAAGCGAACAACTAATTGTTCCTCCGTTCTCCGGCGACTTTGTATATTTTACAATGGCATTGTTTTGAGTGCTTGTAGTTCCAACCGGAAATATTATTTCTCCTATACTTTTCGAACTTACCCACCTTTTAAAATTTCCTACTATATATCCATTTCCTATTTCAAGTTTACCAATTTCATTTTCATTTGTACCTAATGTAAGAATGGAGTTTTCTGATAACAATTTCCCGGTCTCCAGTTGCAAGCGATGTGAAACTGAGACGGAGTTCGTAAGTATGCAATTGTCTTCATTGCTAATTTTTAATCCACTTACCAAAGTAGGTAATCCATCTCCTGTAGATTGTTCGATTCCGCCATTGTAAATATAATCTGCTTTCGTACTAAATTCTCTTTTACCTCTTACTTGGATATTGCCTTTGTTGCCTGATTTTGTTATTCCATCGGCCGAACCTATCATTAAGCCTGAATTGTCGCTGAGTGTGAAATTCCCACTACCGGTCAAAATATAATTATCGGTCCTTAATGTACTTCCTTCACTTACTCTAAAATCAATTTTATTTTCAATATTGTTATTGCAAACAATAAATTGGATTGATCGCCCACAGAAATCGATTGATCCGCCTTTATTTCTTGAACTTTCAACAATCTTTCCTGCTGCGTTTACTACAAGATTTCCTTTGAGAAATAATTTTCCTATCTCAGCACTACTACTGCTATTCAAATCAATTTCTCCTCCTGATATTGTAGTATTCCCATTAATTGTAAGAGTTGAATTGTGTAGTGAAGTAGGAGTGTTCATTGATAATTGACCGGAGTTGATTCTTAAATTACCTTTGATTATTAATTTTGAACTGCCTGTTTCATTTACATATATTGATCCTCCTGAAATTGTTAAATCTTTCGGGAGCTCAACCAATTCTTTCGTTCCAAACTTGTCTATAAAGATCTGACCCTTACCTGTCGATTTAATTAGGATATCACCTTTTACTATCGATAACTCTCCCTTTAAATCTACATCTGTCATTTGTTTGGGAGAATCCCATTCCAAATTGCCAAACGCTTGCCCAATATTTTTGGGAACATTTCCTTCTATTCCTGTGATTTTACATAGTGAATTTTTATCCCACTCTGCTAATGGTAGTAAGCCTCCATCAAATGCATGTTCATAGATTCCGTTTTTTTCTACAGTAATATGATCTTTTTCTATAATTAAATTTCCACCCACATTTTTGAAATCTCCATGCACAAACATTTCTCCTGCTAAATCAATTTTGCCGCTCGTATTCAATGTGCAATTCTCTACTGAAAAATGTGCACCATTTTTTATTTCTATATTTCCGTTTACAATTATTTCTCCTTCAACCATAAGATCAATCCCGGGACCATTTTCTATGATCAACGAACCATTTTCACTTATTAATGTAGCATTCTTTTTTACTGTTAATTGATCTGCCTTTACTTTTGAACTTATCACAACTTGGTTTCCTTCTGAAATCTCAATTGCGTTGACTGATACATTTGGTGGAGTTGCAGCTTTTACCCAACTAGTTCCATCAAATGATTCCCACGTACTTGCTTCTTTCCAGTTGCCTGATTTTACTGAACGATAATCGCCCAAAGTAAATGCTTTGGCAATTTCACTTTTTCCTATTTGGAAGTATACGATCATGCAAACAATTGCCCCAGCCAAAATAGGAGTAACTTTCAGAATTAATTGTCTAATTGAAGCCTTCTGACTTGTTCTAATAAATACTCTGCTTTTTTTATTTTGACCTGACTTAAATTTTCTAACTTCCATAGGATCTCGGTTTACGTATAGAGATTCTTACGTTAGATAGTGCCGTTAAATTCATAGCTTTTTATTTGAAAATTAAAAGCGTAAGAATTGCCCGATTTTTTACAATTAATTCGGCCTCTTCCTTAATAATAAGCCATTAAACGGAAGTTGAAGTTTTTTTTGAATTGTAAACTGAATGTGATAAAATGAAAATAATATTATTGAGTCAACAAAAAGTCAATTGGTTAATAAATCTTACACTTTATTTTTTAATGTTTTTTACAAATCATTATTCAATCATTTCATCAATTTGGTCAAATTTCTCATCAGTAAAAGTACCGCTTGATCTAAAAAGAATTTTCCCCTCTTTATTCAAAAGGAATATATAGGGTATATTTTGATCTGTTAACCTTAGGTCTGAAATTATTTTTTCTGAAGGTGTATCTAAAAATAAAATATGTGATTTAAAATCTTCCTGCGTGTTCTCTCTGAATTTTCTCTTAACGATCTCTATTAAAGAAGTATTGGTACTCTTGATCAATGGAACGAAGAATACGTTTACATCAAATGCCTCATCCATGATTCCTGTTTTTGCAATATACTTTTGATAAATAGGATCGAGCCAGCTTTCTAAATCTTTTTGTGATTTAGTGCTAATTGCAAAAAATAGTAAACTGAATTTATCCTTTTGAATTAATGGAATATCAACTTTTTTATTGCTGATAGTTGTGCCGGAGAAATGGTCAATAATTTGACTGTCACAAATTGATGGCGTAATCAATATGAATAAAAAAACTAAAAATCTATTTAAGTTCATATCGAAATTAATTTATCGATTTAATTAATCGTCCTTCCGAAGCGCTTGAAGTTTTTCTATGAATGTATTGGCCCATGAAAATATTTTCTTCTCTAAAACCGACTCCTGCTTTGTTATAAAACGGTGAAGCAAGACAGATATTGTTGCCATTAAACCGCTTCTAAAAAAATCACCTTTTGATAAATTGAGTCCTGTTAAATTAGTTACTGCTCTTAAAATGAATTTTTCCGGACGTAAATCTTCCTTCACCGATATAAAACTTTCTTTTAATTGGGACTCTTTGGATGAAAGGTCAACTTTCAAAAGAAGGATCTCCTTGTGAAGTTGTTGCTTATTACTAATCTTCTTCATCTTCTTTCAGTATTTTGCTGATGAATAAATTAGTTATTGGTTTTTTAATCCAAGATTCTCTTCCCAGATAAACAATGATCCCTAAAATTAAATATAATCCTGCTAAACACATAAATCCCGTATAGGCTTTTCCTGAAATTTCAGAGATATAAAATGCCAATGCTAAACTTCCAAAAAGAAAAACCATTGTAAAGAAAACTAAAAGTAAAATACCAACGGCGGTTGATGCTATTAGATCACTTCCTTTGTCTACTGCTTGCAATTTTGTAAGCTCAACTTTTGTTTCGAGGTAATCTTTCGCATCTTCAAAAAATTTCTCGTAGTTATTTTGTTCTTCCATATCGCAAGATAAGTTTAATTTTTCAATTTGCTTAATTTATCATAATTCAAGATGTAAATCTGTTTCTCTTTTATTTCAATTAATTTTTCTTCTTTGAAATCAGATAATGTTCTTATTACAGATTCTGTTGCTGTACCCACGATACTCGCTAAGTCTTCTCTACTCACTGAAAAAGGTGTTGTTTTGCCGTTTTGTAAATAGTGTTCTTGTAATGTTATTAATGCATCTGCAACACGTTTCCTTACTGAATTGTACGCTAAATTAATAAGTCTAGCTTCTGATTCTTGTAGATTGTTCGAAAGCATTTTTATAAATTTTGCAGCCACATCTCTATTACTGTATAGAAGTGAAAAGAAATCATTTCGGGGTATAATAATAATTTCGGAATCTTCTAATGATTCGGCTGTCTCTGAATATTCTTTGTTTTCAATAATATCGTTGTAGCCAATAAACTCGCCCTCATTGTAAATGCCGGTTATAAGGTCCTTTCCGGCTTCGTGTGTTTTAAATGTTTTTACTTTCCCTTTAGTAATAAATATAATTCCGTTAGGTTCATCACCGTCCATATAAATTACTTCTTTTTTTCTGAAACTCAAAATTTTTCTGTCTTTTGAAAGTGCTTCTAGCTCACTTAGTCCTTTTGCGTCTTTCAAAAATTCATTCAGCCCTTCTACGTTTTTTGTAAATTCTTTTCTAAATAATTCACTCTTTTTTAGTCGAGTTTCTATTGCATTCAACAACTCCATTTCTTCAAAAGGCTTTGTGAGATAGTCATCTGCTCCCATACTCATTCCCTTTCTTAAATCGGATTTTTCTGCTTTTGCTGTTAAAAATATAAAAGGAATATTCGAAGTGTTATTATTTTTGCCTAGTAAATACAGTACGCCATATCCATCTAAATCTGGCATCATAATATCACAAACAATCAAGTCCGGCATTTCTTTCACTGCTGTTTCAATACCTATCTTGCCATTAGGAGCTGTTATTACCACATAATTGGCTAACTCAAGAATCTCTGCAGTGTTCTCACGCATTTCTTTGTTATCTTCTATCAACAATATTTTTTTCATAGTTAATTTTTTTGCGGCATTTCAATTACAAATATACTCCCTTTATTCTCTTCACTAATGACTTTTATTTTCCCATTCATTAATTCAACATATCGTTGAACAATATTGAGCCCTAATCCCGTGCCTTGGATTGTAGAGGAATTTCCAGCCCTAAAAAATCGTTCAAATAAATGCGACTGATCTTCAAACGGTATTCCCATTCCGTCGTCTTTAATGGAGATAACAACTATACTTTCTACCTTTGTTTCAATTGTAATTTTACTGTTTTCAGGTGAATATTTTATTGAATTATTTATCAAGTTGATTAAGACATGCCTCATAAATTGTTTGTCTGTAAAAATGAGCTCTTGCCCGGAATGGTTGTATTCTATTATTTGTCCCGGCTTTGTAATAGTCATCATCTCCTCTCTCATTTCTTCACAAAAATGAACCAGGTTGAATTCTGAAGGATGCAAAGTGGTTTTTCCAGCTTCCAGTTTTTCAAGCGACAAAAAATCATTTAATATTTCTGTCAAGTTTTTTACAGAACTCTTGATCCTATCAATATGTCGATTTCTTTTTTCTAATAAATCTGCTGAGTTATATTTATCAATTAATGAAACTGATGTAAGGATTGTACTTAACGGTGTTCTAAACTCATGGGAGGCAATAGATACAAATTTTGATTTCATTTCATTTAAGTCTTTCTCTTTTTTTAATGAAGCTAATGTTTCAAGCTCTGCGTTTTTAATCTCTGTTGTATTTTGAACAACAAGCAATATTTCATTAATAAAACCTTTTGCATCGGGAAGGGGTACTGCATTAATTATATAATATTCTGAATCCCGTGTAAGTTCCAAATGAGTAGCTTCCCAGTCAAATACTTCTTCCAGCTTTTTTTTCTCTTCGGCGGAAAATTTAAATATATCTATTGATTCAATTTGCTGATTTATTAATTCATCTCTCTGTATATCCAACTTTTCTAACTCTTTCCCGTCAATAAATAGAATCTTAAAATGTTTATTTATCACACAAATTATTCCATCCGGAAAATTTCTTGCTATCGTACTATACAATCTTTCACTATCTCTTAATGCATCTAATGTTTTTCTCCTTTCAGATATTTCTAATTGCAATTGCTTATTTGCTTTTCCGAGCGACAAATTCACCGTTTCTAATTCGAGCGTCCTTTCTACTACTCGATGTTCCAATTCTTCTTGTGCCTTATGGATAATGTCGTCTTGCTTCTTTCTTTCTGTTATATCAATAATGAAACTTATTACAAATAATTCATTTTTATTTCTAAATGAACTCAAACTAATTTCTACAGGAAACTCTTCTCCATTTATTTTTTTTGCATATAAATTCATGCCTTTTCCCATCGACCTGTTATGCAATTCTTTGTAGTATCCATGTCTATGGCTGGCGTGATTTTCTGAAAATCGTTTTGGAATTAGGTCCTCTATTTTTTTTCCTTGTAATTTTTGACCTTCATACCCAAATTGCTCATTCGCTCTCGGATTTGCCATTATAATTATTCCATTTACATTGCTTATAATAATGCCTTCGGTAGCGTGATTGAACATTGCATTTAAATTTTCTGTACTTTTTATCAGATTTTCTTGCGACTCCTTATACTTTATGATCGCAAATGTAAATGCCCAGATAAAGAAAATTGGTAATATGAAAAATGGTAATTCATGTGTTATTACTTCTGTGTTATGATTAAAAAAGTATCCAACTATTATTAATCCGGTTAACAATACGCTTGTGTCAAATGTGCTTTTGTTGCCCGGAACCCAAATTGTTAAAAGAACAATAATTGAATATGCAAATTCTATGTGAAACTGGTTGGGTAAAAAATATGTTCCTGAAAAAATCAGTACACATAAAACGGCCCCCAAAATATATACTCTACTAATTTTCATTTATCGTTATTTATTCTTTATGCAATACTATTGAATTTAAATTACTGTTATTAAAAATTGTTCCTTTTTTTGATTAAATGATAATTGTCATATATTAAGTTAATACCATTTATTAATTTGGTGCTGTAATCTAATATACTATGGAATCTAAATCTATTCATAAAATCTTGGTACCGGTCGATTTTTCGGAAACGGCGTTAAATGCTTTAGATTATGCCTGCTCACTCTCTACGGTTTACAAATCTGAAGTAATAATTTATCATGTAAATGAAGCCCCCATTCTATTAACAAACGAACTCGCTATTGCTGCCGATTATTCGGTTATGGAAAAAGAGGCGAATGATCGACTCAAAGATATTCAACTTAAAATGATTGCCAAATATCCTCTTTTATTATGTTCTAACTCTTATTCCGTAGGTATTTCTTCCATGGATATATTAAAAAAAATCGAAACTGATCAGATAGATTTGGTTGTGATGGGAACGAATGGTGCTTCCGGTATCTCGGAAGTTCTTATTGGAAGTATCACTCAAAAAGTTTCTGCAGAAAGTACTTGTCCGGTTCTTGTTATTCCCGCTCAAACTTCTGTTCATAATCCTGAAAAAATTGTCTTCGCAACAAATTTCGATGATCATGAATTACAAGCTATCTTTCTTTTGTCTGAATTAGTGCGCCCTTTTAAAACTGAAATTGATGTAGTTCATATTGGTGATGTTGCGGATCTTAAAAGTCAAAATTTAAAACTAGATTACTTTCGTGGCCAAGTAACTACCAATATAAGTTATGATAAACTCAAATTTGATTTGGTCACCGGTGATAATGTGGAAGAAGCGTTGGAACAATTTATGGCAAATAATAATGCCGATTGGTTGGCTGTTGCAAAAAGAAAACGAAACTTCTTCGATCGATTAACTTCTACTTCTCTCTCGAAAAAATTAAGTTTCCATACCAATGTTCCTCTTTTAGTTTTTCATACTAACCCTAAATCTGGAACTCCGTTTTTTTAAAATTCTTCTTTTCTTGATTTTTGTCATTTTGTTATTGGTTAACTTTAACCAATTTTGTAAAGGCTTTGAAGTTTATGCAAATGGGAAAATACTTATGCCTGCTATTTTCGGTGATAAGTTATGTGTCATTCTCTAATGGAAATCTAAGAATGTGCCTATTTTATTTCGTTTAAAATGAACAGATCAGAATTAATTAGAAAATATAATGTAGCAGGTCCAAGATACACGAGTTACCCAACTGTGCCTTATTGGGACAATCCCCCTGAAACCATCGATTGGTTGGATTCGGTAAATGTTCAATTGGATCACGACCAAAATGTATGTTTATATATTCACCTTCCTTTTTGCGAAAGCTTATGTACTTATTGTGGTTGCAATACTCGCATCACAACCAATCATTCTGTAGAAGAACCTTACATCGAAGCCTTGTTAAAAGAATGGATGATATATATCAATAAATTTAAAACAACACCTACGATCAGAGAAATTCATTTGGGTGGAGGAACACCAACTTTTTTTTCTCCGATAAATTTAGCCCTCTTGTTGAATGGTATTTTTTCTTTAGCTAATAAACATGATGACCTAGAATGTAGCTTTGAAGCTCATCCACAAAATACTACAGTCCAACATTTAGAAGAGCTTTATCGTTGGGGTTTTCGTCGTGTTTCTTTCGGAATTCAAGATTTTAATTCTGATGTTCAGAAAATAATTAATCGAAAACAATCATTCGAAAAGGTGCAAGAAATTACTCATGTTGCACGACAAGTTGGATTCACTTCAATAAATTTTGACCTTATCTATGGCTTGCCTTTACAAACTGTAAATACGATTATGGATACAATTAATAAAGTTTGTATTCTAAGACCTGACCGTATCGCCTTCTATAGCTATGCTCATGTGCCTTGGATCAAACGCAGTCAACGAAAATTTACTGAACATGATTTACCTATAGGCCTAGCGAAAAGTCTCCTCTATGAAGCTGGAAAAGAACTTTTGGAGAATGTCGGGTATGTCGAGGTAGGAATGGATCATTTTGCGCTAAAATCTGATGTGTTATTTGAAGCAATGTCTGGAGATTCATTAAATAGAAATTTTATGGGTTACACTACCAGCCGTAATAAGTTACTGGTGGGTCTAGGCGTTTCTTCTATTAGCGACTCTTGGAACTGTTTTGTTCAAAATGTTAAAACTGTTGAGGAGTATTATGACTCTATTGCAAAAAATGAGTTGCC
This sequence comes from Bacteroidota bacterium, assembly GCA_031367345.1. Taxonomy (GTDB): domain Bacteria; phylum Bacteroidota; class Bacteroidia; order AKYH767-A; family 2013-40CM-41-45; genus JADKIH01. The sequence continues at coordinate 45,715 of JANLPR010000137.1, forward strand.
AATTTTTAAAGGGCACTTGTTAAATGAAGAAGACCAAATTATCAGATCCCATATATTGAATATCATGTGTCGATTTCAAACTAATTGGAATAGCCCCGAACTGCAAATTCTTGAGATGGATCAAATTTTGAATCGATTGTCTGAATTGGAAAGTGATGGTCTCATTGAATTGACTCCGTTTCACCTAAAAGTAAATTCAAAAGGACGTGCTTTCATTAGAAATATCTGTATGGCGTTCGATTTACGATTAATGAGAAATTCCCCAATGTCTGTGTTATTCAGTTCAACCGTTTAATTTGATCTGTAATTGAGTTTGTTCTCTTTTCGTATATTGCAGAACAAATTATGCACCTTCGATTTTTTATTTTATTTATTGCCTGTACATTTCATTTGGCTACTCATGGAGAGAATGTTTCTAAAAAAGACTCCCTAAATTCGAAAGAGCATTCAGGATTTTTGATTTTGCCTTTTTTGCTTAAGTCGCCCGAAACGAACGTGGGTTTTGGATATGCAGCAGCTTATTTTTTTAAAACAACAAAAGCTGATACTATTCTACGAACGTCTGATGTCGATTTATTATCGCTCTATACATTAAAACAACAATTGGTTGTCGTTTTGGGATCAGTCGTTTATTTTAAAAAAGAAAAAAAAATATTTAGATGGCAAAGTTCATATAGTTATTATCCTGATAAATTTTGGGGAATAGGTAATAATACTCCGTCATCCTATGAGGAATCTTATAGCATTAAACAATTTTATTTCAACCCGCAGATATTGTTTAAAATATACCACAAACTTTATTTCGGTGCTAGTGCAGAATTTCAAACGACCAAAGACTTTATTTATAAATCTGGTGGTATATTCGATAAGGATCAGGTAGCCGGCCGATTTGGTGGTGCTACCTCCGGAATTGGTATTTTAGAAACGTACGATTCGCGGAATAATGCTTTCTTTCCTACGAAAGGTGGATTTGTTGAAATAAATACTACCATTTTTTCGAAGAGTATTGGTGGTGATTTTGACTTTTCAACTAATTCAATTGAATTAAAAAAATTCTATGCTGTCAATGATAATGCAGTATTGGCTTTTCATGGCTTCGGAAAATTTAATGTAGGAAATGTTCCAATCAGGAATTTAGCAATGATTGGTGGATCAGAAATGATGCGTGGTTTTTATAAAGGTAGATTCTCTGATAAGGATATTATTACAGCTCAGACGGAATGGAGACAACATATTTATAATCGAATTGGTGTAACTGTGTTTGCGTCTGCAGGTGAAGTTAGCCCTGAAACGAGTCGGTTTTCATTCGATAAAGTACACTTTGCATATGGTGCAGGATTAAGATTTATGGTCGAGAAAAAGGAAAAACTCAACCTTAGATTAGACTATGGTAGAGGTGAGGGTGATAGTGGTTTATATATTATTTTAAAAGAAGCTTTTTAAAAAAATGATTATTGTCATTTTAAAGTTTGATTGTTCTCAGTTTTACCTATGTACTAATATTTTAATTTCGGCCTTAATATTAAACTTTGGCCCAAACAATTCAAATAGATACCACTTGTTTTCATTGTGGAGAAATCTGTCAGAACGAACTTATCGTTGCCAACGATAAATCATTTTGTTGTGAAGGATGTAAATTAGTATTTGATATTCTGAATGAAAATAATTTATGCTCATATTATAATTATAATTCATTTCCAGGAACAGCTAATTCAATAAAGAAAAAAGAAAACTATTTCGCCTATTTAGATAACGAAAATGTTCAAAAAAAACTTCTGCAATTTTCTGAAGGAAATACTTCTTTGGTTACATTCTTTATTCCTAAAATGCATTGCAGTAGTTGTATTTGGTTATTAGAAAATCTCTCTCGAATAAATAATTATATATCCAATAGCAGAGTAAATTTTGGAAGGAAAGAAGTTACAATATATTTTAATGCGAATTTGTTCTCGTTGCGTCGAGTTGTCGAATTGCTTTCATCTATCGGCTATGAGCCTCAAATTACATTAGATGCTTTAGAATAGAGGAATTTATATTAATCCTCAAACTTGTTGCCACCACTAACTAGCTATTTTTTCAATCTTTTGTTACTTTATATTTGCTAAATTTGATAAACAAAAGGTAGTTATGGAAAATTTACAGTATGTATACTTATTGATTAGAACCGTAACAGGTACTCTGTTTTTCTTTCAAGGATATGATAAAATATTTAATGTAAAAGTGATAAATGTTGTCAATGTTTTTGATGATCTTCAAAAGAGACTTTCTATCGGTCAGCCTTCATTAAAACGTTTAATTTATATTTCTTCTTGGATTGAAATTATTGGCGGAGCTTTCCTGTTCCTTGGAATATTTAAGTTTTATGTCCTGGCAATCTTATCCGTTAATTTATTCGTCGTAGCATTGACTTTTTCTGCCATGAATCCTATGTGGGATATGCAATATTATTTTCCGCGAATTATTTTCATTATTATTCTTTGGCTAATACCTTTTTCTGATGACAGAATTTCATTTGATCATCTATTATTTCCAACTACTAATTTTATTCATTTTACTTTTTATTTACTTACTTATTAATAAAAAAAATGTAAAATTAAAAGCCCTTATCCATTCTCTTGGATAAGGGCTTCTTTACTACTAATAAACCCAATTTTTATTTTACTACCGGTTGGTATGTTAAATCTAGACTAATCTTCGCCTCTTTAGCCACCTTATCTTGTACTACCGAAGGAATCGTGACATCGTAATCTTGTAATAATAATTTAAACTCAGATTTAGCAGCTGTTATGGCTCCACTTTTTACAGTAATGGTTCCATTTGCAGAAATATCTTTTGTAATTCCATGCATGGTCATTTGTCCTTTTACTGATGCAGGATATTTTCCATCTTTGCTTAAATTGATTGTTGAGAAATTTGAAATTGTACCTTTGAATGTTGCTTTGGGAAACTTGTCTGACTCCACATAGTTTTCATTAAAGTGTTCTTGCATTAATGCCTTTTGAAATGAAAAAGCTTTCATAAGTACAGCGAACTCCATAGTTCCACTACTTGCATCTATTACACTTGTAGCCTTATCATTTGTACCATCTATACTTTCCGGCGACGATGGAGTGGTACAGTCAAAGTGGATCTTTCCATTCTTTGTAAAGTATCTTGTTTGTCCAAATGAATGTAGTGTTGTAAGTATTAATGCTACCAGTGGCAATAATTTTCGCATCTATTTTAATTGTTTGATTAGTTTGTTAAAACGCAGTCAACAAGCACAACATCCATTAATACTCCTGTGCAAATTCCTTTGATCTTTATTTTCTGCCCTTCAGAAATAGATGCTAATTGGTTGCCTTTTGTATTTTCGAATACGCAACCAATTCCAGCTAAGTCCGGCCCCGCTAACGTTACATTTATTTTCCCCTTAGCGTCAATAGTTTTTTCAGAAACTGTTCCAATCACTTCGATTACTTTACCTAAATATTGTTGATTAGCTGCCGTTTCATCTTTTTCATAATTGGAAATCAATAAAGCCGATTCCATTTTGTAATCCGGATCTTGATCTGCAATGCTTTGGTGTGGTTTATTGAATAAATAATATCCAAATGAACCACCGGCTACTGCCAATACAAGTAGGGAAAGGAGGATTTTCTTTTTCATATTAATGTCTAAGATAAGCGTGAATCTTGTATTGATTTTGTGTTTTTAATTAATTCCTGCCAATTAGAAGGTTCTTCATATTAAATTAATTTTTTCCTTAAAATAACTGCCTTTTTCGATTGAATTTCAATTGTTGATTAAAAGACATTTCATTGACTGATGACTCTTAGGACAATGATAATCATAATTGGTTAGCTCACTTCTGCTTTTCACCTCAATAATTGTTTTCTCTTGACACAATTTATTTGTCGCAGTTTGGTTAGGTGTTTCTGTTTCTTTGTCGATTATGCGGGCTCCAACATTCACGATTACTCCAAAAATTGCCAATAAAAGGAATGTTTTTTTCATCGTTGGTAGTATTACCCTTATTTAATCACTCAATTCTTTTAACCATTTTACTTATGCAGTTAGTCCATGCATTTGTTGTGCCGCAATCTTGAGAGCTATTTATTGTTTGTTCTTTGATTTTTTTCTTCAGCTATTCTCTCAATTCAATTTCAAATTCTCTGAACAACAGTTTTATTTTTACTCTATTGGTTGTTTTTAATTCTAACTAATTGATTGCAGATTTATACAATGAAATTTCTACATTAAAAGTACGGATGAAGTCTCTCGTTTATTTTAACAAGGATGCTGAATGAGAAAAAAAAGCACTTGAAGATGCTATAAATGCTTTATCAACCATTTTAATGTTTCTAAGTTTTATTACTTATCACTCTTTTCCTGAAAGCCATTCTTTAAAAAGGGGAGAGCGCTCTGTGCTTACAATTGTTTCTAATTCTATTTTCGGCTTCAAATTTATTTTAACCCTCGATTTTGAATACGAAAACATTTGGTCTATTGCCTCAACATTTATTATGAATTGTCTGTTTATTCTAAAAAATTTTTCATGATCAATCATTGACTCCAACTTGTCTAAATTGTATTCAATTGGAAATGTATGATTGTCTTTCGTTTTAAGAAAATTGATTTTCCCTTCTGTATAAAAATACGCTACATTTTCGATATCAACACTTTTAATATGTTCTCCGTATCGAATTAAAAATCTTTTTTTAATTGCTGTTTTATTATCATGAAAACTCTCCACTACTTGATTCAAACGTTCTATATATGCAGAATTAGTAGAATGAAATTGCTTGAATTTGTTTATTGCTGTTGTAAGGTTTTCCTTATTTATAGGTTTTAATAAATACTCTACACTATTCACCTTAAAAGCTTTCAATGCAAATTCATCGTATGCTGTTGTGAAAATAATTGGTGTAATAATTTTAATCTTCTCAAATATCTCGAAACTATTCCCGTCAGCCAAATTGATATCCATAAAGATTAAGTCAGGCGATGAATTTGTTTCAAACCATTTAATTGCTGAACTTATTGTGTCAAGTACATTCAAGATTTTGGCTTCAGGAATAATTTCTAGAATCATCTTTTGTAATCTGTTTGCAGCTGGTTCTTCGTCTTCAATAATTAATATGTTCATTTTGTGTTAAAATTTATTAGTGGGAGTGTGACTTTGAAGTTGTCTGCTGTCTCCTCAATTATTATATTCTCTGTGTTCAGAAGTTTATATCTGCCAGTTATATTTTGAAGACCCATTCCGGAACTTGTGTCTTTTGTAATTTTTTTGTTTATGTTATTTGAAACAATTAACGATTTTAATTCATCTGTATAAACTTCTATTTGTAGTGGTTTGTCTTTTGAAATAATATTGTGCTTAATAGCATTTTCTGCCAGTAGTTGGAGTGTAAGTGGTGGTATGGAATAGTTCGTCTTAACTTCAGAACTCACATTGATTACTACGTTCAAATTATTCCCAAATCGCTTTTTTTGTATAAAAATATAATTATCCAGTAACAATAACTCCTCTTCAATCAATATTAAGTTTTTATCTCGGTAATTAACTATGCTTCTAAAAAACTCTGAAAGCTTTTCTACATATTCTACCGCTAAGTCTGTATTGGTTTCTATTATACTGATCAATGTATTAAAACTATTGAACAGAAAATGAGGATTTACTTGATTCTTGAGTGTCTCAAATTGGAATTCTATTCTTTCTTTGTTCAATAAATCTATATTCCTTAATCTTTTTTCTCGCCGTTTTATAATCAAAACCAATGCAAATATAATTACCAAACTTAATGCAGCTTTAAACCACCACGTCTGCCAAAAAGGAGGAGTTATTTTAAAAGCGTAAGCAATTATTGGACTTTTCCCAAAATTATTATTCAAGCTTGATTTAACTTTTAAAATATAATTACCCGGTGGTAATTTCGAGAAGACAAAACTTTGTTCTTTTGTCTTTTCCCAATTCGAAGAATACCCTTGTAGAAAAAATAAGTAAGTTACTTTTTGTGGATCTGAATACCATAACCCATTTATGTCGAAACGTAAATTGTTTTCATCAAAACTAAATTTAGTTTGATTTGTAATTGTAGCACTTGAATTGATTCTAATACCTTTAAATGATAATAGTGGCTGATCAATTTTTAAATCTGAAAAAGGATCGTAATGAATAATCCCCTTTTCTGTGCCAATCCAAATTGTACTATCCGTCGATTCTGAAATTGTATTAAGGTCTGGATTGATATCTGCTAAATTTTCTTCACTTGAATGGTAAGTAATTGTCATTCTCTTTGGATCCAAAATGTCAAGGCCATTGGCATGGTCAATTAAAATTTTTCCGTTTTTCATTGCTTTGATTGAAACTGGTGATGGGTCGGAAAGCCCATCTTGAACACCGAAATATTTAATTTGACTATTTTGATAATAGGCTAAACCTGCATCTTGTATGCAAAACCAAATCTTACCTTCTTTGTCTTCTGCAAACGAGTGAACAGTTCCTTTGTTCAAAGGTAAGTTGATAAAATTTGTATTTTCTAAATAGTAAACTCCATGCTCGTCGGTCCCAAACCAAACTCTTTTACTGCTATCAATAAAAATACTATATACATAATCATTCGATAGACACGATGCAGCTGTGTCTTTAATAATTATTGCACTTTCTTTATCACCATCTTTTTTAATCTCGTAAACATTGACTCCATTAAAACCTCCAACCCAAATTTTGTCTTGTTGTCCATTGATGCATAGTATACTCGATTCTTCTAAATTCTTATTTTCAGAAAATGATTTCGCTCTTCCAGTTTTTGGATTCAATCGAAATATTCCATCTCCTAGAGTTCCAATCCAAATAAATCCGTATTTGTCTTCATATAAACTAACGATATCGGCTTGGTGATTTTTTGGTTGAATCCCAAATGTTTCAGTTTTCCACTCTCCGAACTGATTCTTATAAGAATGAGAGAGATCTCTATCTGGTGAATACCATAAAGTTCCAGACTGATCAACTAATAAACAATGAACGTATTTGATGTTGGTTCCTGATATGTTTGAAAAAAATGTCATTTTATTTCCGGAGGTCCTTATCAAATGAATGGATTCTGTTAACCATATATTATTTTCTTTATCTGTAATTATATCACCCGAATTTATTGACATTCCGTTTTCTAATGTAATGTCTGTGACTGTGCCATATTTATCGTACTTCTTTAGCTTGTCTCCATCAAAATTTACCCATAAAGCATCGTCTACGCTAATGATTTGGTTCACTTGATTCGTTGAAAGATTTTTTAGGCTAAATGAAATGGAGTTATTATGATAATCAAATTCGCATATTCCTTTTTCTTGAAAGCCAAGCCATAATTTGTTTTTCTTGTCCAGATAAACAACTCGCACAATATCATCCGGTAATCCTTGAACGGTGTTAAATGTTGAAACTTTTTTATTTCCATTTTTAAATGTGATAAAATTTATTCCTCCATCGGTACCTACGCATATACGATCATCCGGTAATACGGTCATTGAATAACAGTAATCGTCCGTTAATCCATCATCATGGTTAATGTTATACATGCGCCCCTTTTCAATACAGTACACACCTTCTCCTTTAGTTGAAAAATAAAGGACTCCATTTTTGTCTTCTGCAAATGAACTTATTGCAGCTTTTGGAAATCCTTCTTGTGGATTATAATAAGAAAGGTCATTACGAATAATTTTTGCTAACTGCCCATTTTCATATCCTATCCATTTTACACCGTCTCTTGATTCAAATATTGCCGATACTTTTTTGTTTGAAATACTATCACTCTTTTGGACCTTGTTAAAGGAAATTCCATTAAAGGTAAAAACCCCTTTATCGGTGCCACACCAAATTAGACCTGTATGGTCACAGAAAAGTTTTGTAAATTTTGGACGCGATGTTTCTGTTCGGATATCAAACGATTTTGAATAAAGATTTTGCCCTTGTGATTTGCCAATGAAAAGCAAAACACAAATAATTAGTAAGCTAAATGTTCTTTGTACTGACATTAATTATCCGATTTTCTTTGCATCACTGCTTTTATTTCAACGTTTATTTCACTTGCCACCTTTTCATGTACTACTTTTGGAACTTTGATATTAAAATCGGAAAGCAAAATAGAAAAATGTGATTCAATTATAAGCTTCCCCTTGTTGATCTGAATTTTTGATTTTATGATACGCTCTTCTTCTTTACCATGTATCCATAATTTACCTTTAGCCCTGATTTCATAATTGCCATCCGTTTTGAAATCCAAATCTTCTATAATCTTTCCAATAAATGAAGCTTCTGGATATTTGTCTGACTCTAAAAATTTTTCATTGAAATGTTCTTGTTGAAGAGCACTGTTAAAGCCTTTGAAGGTTCTTATTGCTACTTTAAAAGCAAACGTCTTGTGAATAAGATCAATTAACCCTCGCATATCTTCAGAGGTGGAATTAATTAATTCTTGCTGCGACTCAGATCGAAATGTTATGGTACCTGAATTAGTAAACAGCAATTTAGTATCCTGTGTGAAACTTAATTCTGCATTCAAAATTATAAGTACTATCAGTGCAATTGTTTTCATCAAACTAAAGTTGAGTAAAGGTAATTAAACAATTACTTTTCTAACTATTGTATTTCTATTTTCTATTATAAACAAAGGAAAAAATTATTTGTGTAGCCCCAATGTTATTTGAAATATACTTTTTAGATTTTCTTCCGGCCATGATTCTCCTGTCTGGATCATTCATAAGTGAATTAAGTACTGAACTATATTCTTTTTGATCAATGATTGAAAATGCTGCTCCAAGTTTTACCAATTCTGTTGCTTCACGGAATTTATAATAATTGGGGCCGAAAATCACTGGCTTGCCATAAGCTGCAGGCTCTAAAATGTTATGTATTCCTTTCCCAAATCCTCCACCTATATACGTAATGTCTGCATACCCGTAAACCGATGACAATTGTCCGATTGTATCGAGAATCATAATGCCTAAAGTGAAATCTGTCTCCTTCTCTGTAAATCTGAAACAATTTTTCTTTTTGCTCAACGTGCTAATTCTAGACTCTATATTCTTTAGATGCTCTTCATTTATTTCATGTGGCGCAATTACAATTTTATAACCAACGTGCTTGTCATTAAAATAAGTTTGTAGAATTATTTCTTCGTCTTCGCTCCACGTACTGCCTGCAATTAGTAATTTATTATCACCCTTAAAAAGCAAAAGCTTTTCTGACTGGTTCGTCGACTTGCTAATCTCTACAACTCTGTCAAATCGAGTGTCTCCTGAAACTGATGCATTTTTAACCTGAATAGATTGAAGGAGTCGGATGGAATTTAAATCTTGAACGAAAATGTGAGTAATTTTTTGTATTATTTTTCGAAAAAAAGTTCCATACCATTTAAAAAATAATTGATTGGGTCTAAAATTTGCCGAAATTATATAAACGCTTTTCCCTCTTTTCTTTAGTTCATCAATAAAATAAAACCAAAATTCGTATTTGATAAAAAAAGTTTGATTGGGATTTAAGATATCTAAAAACAGTTTTGAGTTTTTACGAGTATCAAGAGGTAAATAACTAACAAAATCTACTCCCAAATAATTTTTCCTTATTTCATATCCTGATGGAGAAAAAAAAGTGAGAAGTAAAAAAGCATCCGGAAATTCTAATCGAATTTTCTCTATCAATGGTCGGCCTTGTTCAAATTCACCTAACGAAGCACAATGAAACCATATTCTGTTTTCAGGATTATTCTTTAAAGCACTTCGTAGTTTAGAGTCCCACTGCTTTCGACCTTTCGTAAATTGACTTGCTTTTTTATTGCCAAGTATTGCAGCCATTTGTATAACAAACTCATAGCATTTAAGGATAATATTATACAAGATCCTCATCGATCAATTAATATAATATTTGTCGGCTACCCTTTTATAAATTGGAAAAACCCAACCTACTCGAACGCCAATCAATATATCTGTACGTTTGGTAGAGTCGTGCAACCCGGTGTCAAAATTAAATGCTCTTCTATTTTGTGTAAACCCCTCAGTAAACTCAAAGCCGGCGTAAAAATTTACCAATCTCTTATTGCTGAAATTCATATATCCGATAAATTGGTTGATCATAAGGCCATTCGTTAAACGATCATACCCTTTCGCATTGTCTCCCTCTAAGTAGGGGATAGGGTTGCCGGGTGTATCAATGTATATTCGGTGTTGCAAAAAGCCTATTCCTGCTGTAGCCAAAAGTCCTGAATTTTTATTCGGTCCAATTACAGGAAATATTTTTCCGATTTTTAAAACATATCTTGAACCTCTTTCACTCAAATTTACAATACTGAAAGACCCGCCACCGTCAATAATGTTTCCGTCAGGCGTTTTATATTGATCTAAGAAATGACTTTCCTTTACATCCTCGCTGAAAATGAAATTGGCGTCTATACCTATCAACCAATTTGATTTTAACTTCCATTGAAATACTGCACCTGCTGAAAAACTATTTCCAAAGCGTTCAGCTAAAATACCGGCAGGCAATTCATAACTAAATGTAGCCCCAATGATCGGAAATGAAATCGTTGAATCACGAATGCTATACTGAGCATCTGCATAACTTATCTTAGTTAGCAGTAGTAGTAATATTACTATTTTTCTCATTCTTTGTGATTAAGGTTTTGGGGCTTCGTTTTGATATTTGTTCGATTCCCCTCGTGGAATGGAAAGTGATTTAAATTGTTCTGCCTTTATTTGTTTGCAAAGAAACACTATTTGTCCACAATGATATGCATAGTGTGTTAATTGTCGATGAATTGCTCTAAGTACTGTATGAGGTTCATTTCTGATATAAACTGTTTTACTCAGATCATCTTCTTTCAAGGCATTGATTGCATTGAATAAGCATTGCCATCCCTTTTCCCAGTATGCTATTATTTCTTCCTTGCTTTGAAAGGCGTCGCTAAATTCTCCATCACGATTTCGCCCCGGCTTTTCTCCGTCGGTTGTGAGAAAATCGGTAAATCGGCTGATCATATTTCCCGCTAAATGTTTAATGATGATTGCCACACTATTCGATTCAAGCGAAGTACTATAGTGAAAATCGTTGTCGCTGATTTGAGAAAAAGCTTTTTCTGCATTTGATTTAAGACCTTTGAAGCTTTTCAAAGATTCCAATAAATACAATGCAGCTATATCGTTCATGCCGTTTTTACTTTTAAATCATCTGCATTAAATTGATATGGCAATAGGTTAGCAATACTTGAGGCAATCAATATTTTTCCTGCTTCGCCTGTCATAATAACTCTTATCTCCTGCTTGTAACGGTGCTCGTATTCTGCAATTGCTTGTCTGCAAGCTCCACATGGTGTAATCGGTGTATTGACATGAAATAGGTCTGAGTTGGCTGTTATAGCCATAGCTTTGATCTTTACATTCGGGTAATTGGCCCCCGCAGCAAAAATAGCCACTCTTTCTGCACACAAACCAATTGGATATGATGCATTTTCTTGATTGTTACCTCTGAGTATAATACCATTTTCTAGCATTATTGCTGCTCCCACATGAAAGTGGGAATATGGAGCATAGGCATTGTTCATACTTGCTTTCGCCTCTTGAATCAAATTCTTGTCTTCTAATGAAAGCTCGTCTTGATTTTCATATTCGTCTAAATTGCAATGGATCTCTAATTTCTTCATATTTTTTTAAAAAAGGGAGTTAAATGTACAAATTAGAATCGTTGATACCACATTTTTTATTTTTTCACCGGAAATGAAGAGCATAGAATGATAAACAATCGGGCAATCATTTGATATGTAAGTGATTGAATTGGTTTCCGATTGTTAAACAAGACCTGTTTTATTGGTATCATTTCGAAATAACGTTAAGCGCAAATCAATAATTGAAGAATTTGTACCTTTTATCTTCGTTAATATGCTTCTCCGTTGTTCTAGTTTTATTCCCATCCATTCAGAAATACTAGCAGTCAAATATAGCATCGTTGATTAAAGGAAAATTGAATTTAATATAGGCGCTTTTATTGTAAAGTAAGTAAACCTTTCCATGGTTTGGCCGTATTGTAATCAATCGAATGTTTTCGACGAAAAACATTCGAAAATATTATCATCTTTGCAGAAATATATCAGTCAATGAAGTCAAATAATTTGTTGAAATTCCTATTTGTAATTACTCTTTCATCAATTTTCTTTTCATCATGTAAAAAGGATGAAGGAGTAGGCGGTACCAGTTCTATTGTTGGAAAAGTGTTTGTGCATAGTTATGACGTCAGTTTCCAATCCTTAGTTAGAACTTACCCAGATGCTAGTCGTGAAGTTTTTATCATTTATGGCGATAGTCATTCCACTTACGACGATAGTTACAAAGCATCATATGATGGTTCGTTTGAATTTAAATATTTACAAAAAGGGAAATACAAACTCTTTATTTATTTAAAAGATACCACCGGTGCTTACCAAGGTAATTATAACTCTAATGCGCCAAAGATTCCGAAATTTGTTGATGTAGAGATTACCTCCAATGGAAGTACGGTTACCACCCCGGATATATATTCATTAGACAATAATAACTAATATAAAAATGAAAATAAGAATTCTGATACTTTCTGTTTTTTGTATTGTGCTATCTCATTCTACCTATGCGCAGAATAAAAAGGACATGAAAAAGAATCACGTAAAATCTGTTCGCGAAGTTGAAACAAGTATCAAAGATGGCAAAGCAGTAACAATCGACAATTCTTTTCAGCGTTTTGATAGCGATGCGAATGTAATTGAGTCAATCAATTACAATGATGAAGGTAAAATTAAATTGCATCAAACTACCGTCTACAATAAAAATGGAGACAAAACCGAAGAAGTGATTTTTAATCCGGACGGAAAAATTAAAAAGAAAAAAATTTATAAATACAATTCAACAAATGATAAGATTGAAGAAGCTCAATTTGACCCTTCCGGAGTGTTAACGGAAAAAACTTCTACTGCGTATAATGCCAATGGAGAAAAAATAACTGAAGTAGTCGTCGATGGAAAAGGTAATGTAACTGAGAAGTCGGTTATTATCTACGATAAAAAAGGCATGAAGATCGAACGGAAAACAGTCGATGGACATGGTAACTTAGTCTCTGATAAGAAATATATTTACGAATATTAACATTTTTACTTGGATCAGCTAGACAAATTATTAAACGAATTTATTCCCATTTCTCTAAAAGAAATGGATAGCGTTTCTCTGCAAGATAGGTTGGATACTAAATTTATGTTCAATGAAGCACTCTTGCCTGAGCTTCTTCAGCAAATGAAGAGTCGCTATTTTGTTCTTGAGATTAATGAAAAAAGATATTCTCACTATGAAACTTTATATTTCGACACTGCTGAATTCGGATTATACCTTCGTCACCACAATGGGAGAATCAACAGATTTAAATTTCGATCTAGAAGATATGTTGAGTCTAATCTCAATTTTTTCGAGATAAAATTTAAAAATAATAAAGGTAGAACTATAAAAGAACGAATTAAACGACCGGAATTAGTTAGAGAGATAAATGATAATGCGCGTGACTTTGTAAGATCTATTTCGCCGATCGATCCTGATTCTCTCGTGCCAAAATTATGGGTGAATTATCGTCGCTTGACTTTTGTAAATAAAACTTCAGCCGAACGACTTACAATTGATATGAATCTCAATTTTGTAGATACTTCGAATACAATATTTTATAAAGGATTAGTTATCGCAGAAGTAAAGAGGAGTAAAGCAAATGAAAAAAGTCCGTTTATTTCGTTGATGAGAAAATATTCTGTTCTGGAAAAATCTATCAGTAAATATTGTCTAGGTGTAATTACGCTAAATAAAAATATTAAAAAAAATAATTTCAAGCCAACTCTTTTATACTTAAATAAATTACTTAAAGCATCATGAACGACACATTGAACCAATTCGAATTGTTTGACAAATTATCTGATAAGTTTTTCTGGCGATTGCTAGTGGATGTATTATCAATTTTGGTATTAGTCCGTTTTATTTATTTCAGAATTTATAAGAAAAAAGATTATCTCTTTACTTTCTTTCTTTTCAACATCATCATCTTTATTATTACCTACCTCTTAAATAAAGTTGATATGTCACTAGGTGCTGCATTTGGATTGTTTGCAGTTTTCTCCATGCTTCGTTATCGTACGGAAGGGATCTCTACCAAAGATATGACGTACTTATTTATTGTGATTGCAATTGGATTAATATGCGCAGTAAGTAAAGCAACATATTTCGAACTTTCGATTATTAACGCCATTCTTATTGGTTTTACTTATGCTTTAGATGGAAACTGGCTTGTCAGAAATGAAATGGTAAAGACTATCCAATATGAAAATATTGAACTCATTAAGCCTCAACATTACGAAGCAATGGTAAATGATCTGAAAAATAGAACTGGTTTAGATATTCATCGTGCTACAGTAACAAAAATTGACTTTCTCAAAGATGTTGCTATCGTTAAGATCTATTTTTATGAAGACAGTATTCAGAAAGTGATACTGAAAAAATGATTATTATTCGACATTTTCTTTTATTTGCAGTTTGTGGATTGCTCGCGCTTCAGTCCCAGGCTCAAATTAATGATGTTCGAATTTGGACAAGCGCTACGGTTAAACATAAAATAACAAGAAAGCTTTCTGCATCTGTCAACGAAGAGTTACGTCTCAATCACGACGTTACAGAAATCGATCAACTCTTCTCTGATGCCGGAATTGAATATGAACTATTTAAAAATTTTAAAGTCGCCTTAAACTATCGTTTCATCAACAAGAATAAGTTTACTTATTATGAAAAAGGACATCGACTTTATTCTGATGTATCTTATAAGTACAAGAAAAAACGATACTCGGTTTCTCTTAGGGAAAGAATAGAGGATGAATATACTGCTATTCTTAGTTCGGAAACAGGTAAGGTGCCCACTTGGAACTCCCGTACTAAGTTGACTTTTGCTTATACTCCAAAATCCAAGTATATCCCATACGCTTCTTTTGAAGTTTATTATTTATTTTCTCACCCCAAAGATAAAAACTTAGGGTATAATCGTTACCGTTGTACTGCAGGGGTAGAGTATGATTTTAATAAGATCCACTCAATCGAAGTGTATACACTCTTTCAAAAGGATGTTATTTACTCAGACAATGCTATCGTATATGGCATTGGATATACTTTCAATCTTTAGTCTATTTTCTTATTAAAAGAGTAATTGCATAACAACAAACTCCTTCTTCTCGCCCTACAAACCCCATCTTTTCATTCGTTGTAGCCTTTATTGAAATATCATCTTCTTTTATCTGCATTACTTTTGCCATCACAGCTTGCATTTGTGGAATGTAAGCCGCTATTTTAGGTTTCTCTAAACAAAGTGTAACATCAATATTCCCAATTCGATAATTCTTGAGATCTATCAATAAGCAAACTCGCTCCAATAAAATCTTGCTATCAATGTTTTTGTAATCTGAAGACGTATCGGGAAAATGCTTTCCTATGTCGCCTAAATTGGCAGCTCCTAAAAGTGCATCACAAATAGCATGAATCATTACATCGGCATCTGAATGACCGGTTGCTCCTTTTGGGTGCTCTATTTTTATTCCACCTAACCAAAAATCTCTGCCGACTTCTAATTGATGTACGTCAAAGCCAAATCCTATTCTCATAATCGCGTTGTTTATTATGCAAATAAAAAAAAAGCGGATGAATCATCATCCGCTTTTCAAAATTATTTATTTCTTTTTTTATTCTGTCTTTTCTGAATTGTCAGCTTTTGGAGCATCAAAATCAAAGACTAGTGTAAATCTTAATGTGTTTTCTAATGGATTTCTTTGAGTTGTCGGAATCAAGTAAGCAAAATCAAGTCCGAATACATTGTATCTTAGTCCGGCACCAATGGTAAAGAATTTACGATTTCCCTTTGTAGCTGCCTCGTGGAAGTAACCTGCTCTTATCGCAAATTGGTTGTCATACCAGTATTCGGTTCCAATTGAATAAGTAAACTCCCTTAATTCTTCTTTGAATCCTGCCGGTGCATCAGACCATGAACTCAATAAGGCTCCCGGTACTGAAATATTCGTTGGGTCTTTTCCTGCTAAGACTACTTTGTTTCCATCTTGATATACGTAATTGCCGGTACTGTCTCGTTTATAAACCGGATTAGTAGGGACTAGCAATTTATTGATGTCTGCTCCGAATGATATAGAATTGTATTTGTCTAATTCTATTTTCAAGTTTGACCCTAAACGGAAATTTGTAGGAATAAAATCTTTCACCTTCGTATCGGTATAAGATATTTTATTTCCAATATTGCTGATGTTCAATCCAAAAGCTAATAAAGATTTCTTTTTAGATACTTCAACATCTTTCTTGTAATAAACGGATACGTCAGCCGCTGCCGATGTTCCGGCATGTGTTGTCACTGTTCCATTTTGAATGGCTACGCCACCGGTCAAATTACTATAGATGTATCTCAATGCTAATCCTCCACTTAAATTTTCTCCGAGTTTTCTTGCATAGGCAACATCAAATGCCCATTCACTTGGAGAAAATGTATAATACTTCACAGCGTTGTCATCTGTAAAATCTATACTTCCCAACGAAAAATAGAGTAGGGATGCAGCTATTGTTTGATCGTTTTTTAATTTTTTATATCCCGACAAATAAGCAAGATTAATGTCATTTACTAAGGCTCTAAGCCAAGGAGTGTAAGACACTGAAAATCCACCATTCTTTTCTATGAATGCCAATTTAGCCGGATTCCAATGAATAGAATTAGGATCTGGAGTCGTTGCAACTCCATAATCACCCATTCCTCCGGCCCTTGAATCGGGCGCTATTTGTAGAAATGGAACTGCCGTTGTTATTGTGTTAATCTGTCCAAGTAACGAATCTCTGAATGTTGAGACCTGGCCTTTCGACGAATTCGATAACGTTAGGATTGCCATTATAGGCAATACCGATTTTTTTAAGTTAAATCGCATCTTTTTTGTTAAAAATATAATATGCCTAATATACGGCAATAATTAAAAATTGTTTGGTTTAACGAAGAATCACCAGTTTCTCAAATTTATCGGCATACTCTCCTCCGGATGTCATAATCCTCAATTTATAGACATAAACGCCTTTCCCAATTTTATCTCCATAATCGTCTAAGCCATCCCATTGAATGTCATCTGAACGGTAGCCTGTTGGTGTTATTCTAGTGGCGAGTGTTTTAATTAACTTTCCTGTAATTGTAAAAACCTGTACTTGAACATCCATCGGAATAAATGGTCGGTTGTGTTCAAACATAAAAGTAGTGTGAGTGGTAAATGGATTTGGATAATTGAGAACATGGTCGAGTGCCAATGTCGCACTTTCACTCACAATAAAGTCTGTAGTAGCTTCACTAGAATTATTGAATACATCCCACGCCTTCAGTGATAGCGTATGTGGTCCACTTGCAAGATTTTTAAATTGATAATTCAGCTTTCCTTTCTGATAACTGTTCAGATCATTTTCAAAGTAGTCATTCAGTATATATTTTTTCTCGGATTTATCATCTAACTCTGCTGCCAGATCATGTCCTATTCCTGTTCCTACGGTATTGATTCCACTTGTGTCTGATACAACTGCATACAAAATAGGATTACTATTTGTTATTCCTCCTCTGACAAATTTTTCATCATTAATATAAAGTTTAATATTCGGACCTTGATTGTCGAGTGAAGCACTTGAATTGACTCCGCCAATCGTAAATAATGTGTCTGAGCCACTCGCATCTATTGTTCCGTTCTCAGCATAATAACTGAATTTACCTTTGCCGAACTGATAGGAAATGTCTTTAGGTACATAAAAAGTGTAGCTGAAATCACCATTCGTAACACTCGACTTACCGGAATAAACAATATTTTTTTGTAAAATAAATGGCTGTTGTGTTGATGGATTATCTGTTCTGCTATCATTTCCGAGTGTAGAGTAGGTGGCTACTTTATCATAGACGGTAGGATAAATAATTCCATTGAATGTACTCATTTTTACTCCTGCATTATCTTGCACTTCTCCGGTGATCGTGATCTTGCTTAGGGCTTTTAATGTATCTGTTCCTGCTCCTAAAGCAACACTATTTATCGTTTTTGTTTCTACTTTATATTCCGGATAAGCTAGCTTCATTGCTGGATCTCCGAGAAGTAAAAAATTTCTTACGTATGAATCTTGATACATATCCGACTTAGTTTTTTCGAAAATGTCACCAATAGTTTGATACTCTCCATTTACTTTTTCAAAGAAATGTGAAAAGAATCGTATACATAAATTGAAATTAGAACTTGAAAACGCTAAACGAGATGTGGTAAACATTGCAATAGCCCCACCATTCGGGTTCAAAAAAACATTTTCTCCTGCAGATACTCTACCCGGATCGTCTACTCTGGTAAATTCACAGGTTGCAGTTAAAAAGGCAGCTAGCCTATTAAAGTTCGACCAGTCGTTAATATCTGAATTCTCCAAAACGCGCTCATGAGCCCAACCTAATTCTCCACCATGACCAATATAAGTCATTAATAATGTACCTCTGTTTACACGATCATTGATTGCTATCTTTACGTCCGGATATCTTTGTCCTCCCGGTGTACTTACTTGTTGGTAGGCATCAAAATAGATCTTCTCTACATTGAAAGTAGGGAAGTTTTTAAAAATTCTATTCGCTAATGTATCAGATTGACGAAAATGAATGTTGTAATCTTGATCGTCGCCTACAAAAGTTACAATGTTGCGCCAGTTATTCATAGTTGGACTACTACCCGATACATAACTTTTTATTTTTCGTAAATGATTGTTTGCTTCAACCATTGTACGAACCGGAATCCTGCCTACACTCATATCGACTATTTCATTTGTCGACCAATCACCTTCATTGTCATCAAGCAATCCGAAAAAATCATCTGAAATATATGTAAGCGTTTCGTTAGTTGATCCTGCTGATTGATATGAAACAACATAATTGGAATTATTTTGTAAACGATATTTGTTATCATAAGAAGCATCGCCAACGAGCAATAAATATTTTGGCAAATCTGAAGGAAGTATTGCCCTATCATAAAACATTTTTGCAAAATCTCTAATTGCAGAAACATCTTGCGCCCCGCTACTAAATTCATTGTACACTTGATCAGTAGTAACAACATTTACAGTCATATGATCATGCTGACGGTGAAAATCTGCTAACTCATTTGCCATTGAAAGAAATAAAGGATTGGTCACAATTAAAAATGTAGCATTCGGAAGACCATGTAAATTTTGATTTTCAATTTTTCCAACCAATCGCGGAGTCAAAAGCATGCTATTGTCAAATGCAATAAAGTTTAAAAGCTTCGGTGTCGGAACGATAAAACTTATACTTGTATTCGTGTATATACTTTCTTGATGTACCACTTGTGTCGGATCTGTAATGTCCCAAATTGTTCTATTACTTGCAGCATTACTTATTATAAATTCACTCTTATTAAGTGCGCCAACACTAGTATTGTCGCGAAATAATAATTGCCCATTTGTTCCTGATAGGTTTAAATCTCTTCTACAAATCAACTCTACATAATTTAACCATCCTTGAGCAGAAGGATCTCCGGAATACATTGTTATTCCAACATTCAGTGCCGGTGATGAATTGAAAAAAGTTTTGTTGAAACCAACTAAAGAGGCATAATTATCTTGTGCTGAACTTCCAACAATAGGATAGCTCACATTTCCAAGAGTGTTGCCATTAATATAAATTGAAAAATAATTGTTTGTAGAATTAGTCGAGCGCCCGGCAAAGGTTGATCTTAAAAAAATTGTATCGTTCGCTCTTAGGTTAGGAGTAGTGAATGAAAAATTAACGGTGTTATTTAGGTCATTCATTGATTCCCCAAACCATTCTCTTCCCGATTTCAAAAAATTAACATGGTCTAAATCATGATAATAGTAATCATCGAATGCTGTTACCTGATTGGTTGCTCCTGTCTGATTTGTTCGATTGGCAATCCGTTGCCCGTTTACATCACCAACTCTAATAAAATAATATGTCGTATCTGAATAGTGATTTACTTGTCGCTCATAAAAAGATAATGAATCGTTATGCGTCCATTTTACTTGAGAACTACCATAAAACAAAATGTAATCGGTACTATCAAATTTCGAATCATTTTCACCTTCTACATAGATTGAATTCTGCCTTAAGTCGTCTGTTCTCGGTTTGTAATTTGCAAAAGGTAACATTCCTCCACCATTGCCATACAACTGAATTTTTTTAGGGTCAAGGTGTTCTACATCCATTCCTAATGTTTTCAAAGCAGCGTAAGTAAGCTTATGTACACCATTTTGAGTTACGCCAATCTTAAACCATTCGCCTATATTCAAAACGCTTTCGGAAGCATATAATCTTGTTGATGAAACTTTATGTGTGGTAGAAGCGGTTGAGGAAGGGGTAATTTGAATGTCAAATGATTTTAACCGTTCTAATTGACCGGACGAATTTTTACGAATAGCTAAAATTAATACAGAAGAGTAGGGTTGCTTTTTCTTGTAAGAGACGGCTGAGGTAATCTTAAATTCGGAGGGAACTGATTGACTATTTCTAACTAACGACGTTTCATTCAATGCTTCGGTTACAACATTTATGAGTTGAACTGATATTTGTTGTGTACCGACAGGGAGCTTCTCTGTATAACTATATTGAGGATTGAAATTTTCGTCTGGAACAGAACCGGTGAATTGAAGTGTCTTAAATAGTGATTCATCATTTAATTGATTTTCAAAAGGAGCTAACCACTCAATGGTTATATATGTACCCGGGTTCGCAGCAAAAAGAGTGGTAACAATTAACTCGAAAATGAGGACTAGTAAAAGTTTGAAATTTCGCATTGAGGGAGATCTAGTTTTTGATGATAACTGTTAACGTCAATAAGGTGGCAATATTTTGCAGTTAGGAACAAAAATACCTTTTTATTACATTGGAATTGCCACAATTTAACATATCATCTTATAAAATGTAAAACAATCAAATTAATAAGAAAGTTTATTTTTGTGTTAATTGGAGATTTCTTTATCTTGCTGCGGTAATTACGCGAATCATGTAAATGTGGTAAAGTGTAAGTATTCCTTACAGTAAATGATATTTAGTGATATTACAACATCTCCAAGGCGTAACCCTCTATCTTCACAGACGTATCAGCAAGACTAAAAAAACCATAATGCTCAGGAAACTTCTGATCTTAATTTTTGTCGGAATGTACGGTTCGGTATATGCGCAAGATCCTGAGTTTACTCAATTCTATGCTAACCCGCTTTATTTGAACCCGGCTTTTGCTGGTTCTCAGAGGTGCCCAAGAGTAGCATTGAATTATCGTAACCAATGGCCTGCATTATCTGGAACGTTCGTTACTTCTTCTGCTTCTTATGATCAACATGTGGAAGCTTTAGGCGGAGGTATCGGATTTCTTGTGCTTAACGATAAGGCCGGTGAAGCAACTCTAACAACTACAAATGTAAGTGCTATATACTCTTATCAATTAAACGTAAATCGTGATTTCAGTATCAAGTTCGGTATGCAAGGTACGTTTGTTCAAAAGAAAGTAGATTGGGATAAACTCACTTTTGGTGATATGATTGATCCTCGCTTCGGTTTTATTTACGAAACTCAGGAAGTTAGACCTAATGAAAATAAAAACTTCTGGGACTTCTCAGCAGGAATACTTGGTTATAGCAATCGTTACTATGGTGGTGTAGCTGTTAATCATCTCACAGAACCGGAAGAGTTTTATATTAAAGTAGCCAATGGAAGTAAGCTTCCTATGAAATTCACTGCTCATGCAGGAGCCATTATTCCAATTGCCGGTAATAGAGACGGTACAACTTATATTTCTCCCAATTTCATTTATCAACAACAGAGAGATTTTAAACAATACAACATAGGTTTCTATATCGCAAAGGCCCCACTTGTTGGTGGTCTTTGGTACAGAGGAGGTGATGCTTTTATTGCTCTCGTCGGATTACAACAAGGTATATTCAAGTTTGGTTATAGTTACGATGTAACGGTTTCAAAACTCTATAAATCATCAGCAGGTTCTCATGAACTTTCTTTAGGAATGCAGTTTGCTTGTCACCCCAAAAAGAAACGATTCAGAACCATTAAGTGCCCTTCTTTCTAATTAAGTTAAATAAAATAAATATATTTGGCTTTCGTTTTAGCTCAATAATAAACAACGACCTCCAGAAAATGAAAATGATCTCTCGGAATTATTTCACCATCATTGGTTTATCTCTTATACTTGCTTCTTGCGGGAAAGAGAAATCGTCAGTGACAGGTTGGAATTACAATGACCCTAAAAATGGCGGATTTGAAGTTCCTCCATATGATGAACAAGAAACCGGCCCCGGTCTAGTGCTTGTGGAAGGTGGTACTTTTTCAATGGGTAGAACTGAACAAGACATCACTCAAGACTGGAATAATATTCCTCGTCGAGTTACTGTTTCTTCTTTTTATATCGACGAAACAGAAGTTGCCAATGTTCACTATCTCGAATACCTATATTGGGTAAGTCGTGTGTTTAGCGCTGATTATCCTGAGGTTTATAAAAAAGCTCTCCCCGATACATTGGTTTGGCGCGATCGTTTAGCATACAACGAACCTCTTGTTGAACTTTATCTACGCCATCCTGCCTATCAGCAATATCCTGTAGTTGGTATCAATTGGTTACAAGCGTCTGATTTCTGTTCATGGAGAACTGATCGGGTAAACGAGCAGATCCTCATTCGTGAAGGTATCCTTCGTGTGAATCCTAATCAAATTAATGAAGATAATTTTAATACGGATGCTTATTTAGCCGGTCAATACGAAGGTTTGGTAAAAACCGATATGGCCGACCTAAACCCAAGTTCTGGTTCTAACGGTAGCAGAAAAGTACGTTTGGAAGATGGTATTCTTCTTCCTCGCTACCGTCTCCCAACTGAAGCTGAGTGGGAATACGCTGCCTTATCACAAGTCGGAAATACTGTATATGAACGTGTTACTGATCGTCGCCAATATCCTTGGAATGGACACATTACTCGTAATAAAGATGAAAAATACAAAGGTCAAATGATGGCCAACTTTAAAAGAGGTCGTGGTGATAACATGGGTACAGCTGGTTTCTTAAATGACAATGCTGATATTCCTGCTCCTGTACACTCATACTGGCCAAATGATTATGGCTTGTATTGTATGGCCGGAAACGTAAACGAATGGGTAATGGATGTATTTCGTCCCTTGTCGCCTGAAGATAAATCAGACTTTAATCCTTTCCGTGGTAATGTATTTTCAACTCAGCAACGTGATGAAGAAGGTGCTATCACTGAGAAAGATAGCTTGGGACGTGTTCCTATGCGTGAGGTAACGCCTGAAGAAAGTGCAGAACGTCGTAACTATACGAAGTCTGATAACATCAATTATCTTGATGCGGATGAAGCAGAATTTATTAAGTATGATTATGGCATCACGTCCCTTATTAATGATAAAGCTCGTGTTTACAAAGGCGGAGGCTGGAAAGATCGCGCTTATTGGATGAACCCTGGTGCTCGCCGTTTCACCGATGAAAGACAAAGCACAAACGATTTAGGTTTCCGTTGTGCAATGACTAGAGTTGGTAGTCCGGTTGGATTAGGAACAAAACCAAAATCTAGAGTGAAATAATATTTAAAGACATTTTTTTTACCCCTGCACTTTGCAGGGTTTTTTTTGCGCCTATTTTTTTTATTGAAAAAAGTAATAAAACAAAATAAAGAAGAAACATTATTTATTTCACAGCATAAATTTCATAGATAAAAAAAGGGTGATAATAAAATTATTATCACCCTTTATCAATCATCTTTGAATAATTATTCAATCATTATTCTTTGTGAAAAGTTATTCTCGCCTGAATTAATTCTCACAAAATAAACACCTTTAGTTACGTTAGAAAGATCGAGTAGTGTTGAAGATAATCCATTAGCATTTTCAGCGAAATAGATTTTTTCTCCAAGTACATTGAAAACATTTATAGAAATTGATTTTGAGAATCTGACATCATTACTATTCAAAAAAAATATTCCATTAGATGGATTCGGGTAAATAGATACCGAAGATTTAACAACCGAATTGATGCCGGAAATGTTTTGTACTATGATTGTTCCTTTCATTGCAGATCCTGCATGATTGGAGCAAACATAATAATGGGTGCCTACAGTTAAATCTGCCGGTAATACCATGCCTCCTCCTAGAGGAAGTGTGAATCCTGGAAGGGGAGTATTCCCATTAGCATTCCAAGTGCTTTGACTTACTTCAGTGGGATTATGAATTGAGGCAACAACAAAATTAACGCTGTCTCCAACAGTTATTGTAATTGTTGCCGGGGTGAAAGTAAATCCTGAATTGTTTACGGTCCAAATGGTTCCATATCCTTGAAAGAATATAAAAACTAATGTAAGCGTGAGTAGTGTTTTTTTCATAGTTTATGAATTAGTGATTGATTAAATAAAATTAGTAAACGTCAAGGTACATTTTTTCCTAATCATTTTTAAATTATTTTCATTAGGGTTTACGTTTTATCCTAGAAAACAAAAAAACTAACTGCGATTATCCATTTGTGGCTTTAGCTTTCCTATTTATTAAATAATAGATTGGGAGCCCTATTAGGATAATAATCAATCCATATATACTCGATTCGCGCTGAACAATAAACATATTTACACAAACGAAGAGTGCCAATGCAATGTAAAGTCCGGGAATAACAGGATAGCCAAATGCTTTATAAGGACGCTCCATCTCCGGTTTTTTCACTCTCAAAACAAATAGTCCTGAAATAGTAAGGATGTAAAATAGCATTACTGCGAACATGATGTATTCGAGCAATTGATTGTACGTGCCTGAGAAGCATAAAAGACACGACCAAATACATTGCATCGTTATTGAATTTGCCGGTACATTATTCTTATTCAACTTAGCCGCTTGTTTCAAAAACATTCCATCTTTTGCCATCGCATAATAAACACGTGGTGCTGTAAAAATACATCCGTTCAAACATCCAAAAGTCGAAACCATAATCATTCCGGCAATAAAATATCTTCCATTTTCTCCCAATACATTTTGCATCATCAAGGTAGCTACTCTGTCATTCTCTGCCGTTGCAATTTGATCGACCGACAAAACAGAGAGATAAGAAATATTGGCAAGAATATACAGAACTATAACTGTTCCCGTTCCAAGCAATAATGATAGGGGTAAATTTTTCTGTGGATTTCTTACTTCACCGGCTGTAAATGTAATGTTGTTCCATGCGTCTGCCGAAAACAATGAGCCGGTTAAAGCAGCTCCAAATGTTCCTATGGTCGCTAATGTTATTACATCCGGAAATGCCGGTGAAAAATGGTTGGTTGAAATTTTCCCGCTAAATCCTATATAAATACCAGCACCAACCAGAAAAAGTAATGCTCCTACTTTCGCAATTGTAAATATGTTTTGTAATAAGGCGCCTGATTTTACATCTCTATAATTATAAACACTTAATCCAATTATCAATATAACACCCAATAGCTGTTGAGTGCTGATACCAAAACTGCCAAGATGAAAAAGATAATTACTTCCCGAAATAACAGGAAAGAAAACGCCTGTAAATTTCGCAAAAGCAACACTTACCGCCGCTATTGTTCCGGTCTGAATTACCGAAAACAATGTCCAGCCATACAAAAATCCATATTTCTTCCCGAATGCTTCCCTAATGTACACATATTGACCTCCGGCTTTTGGCATAGCCGCCGCTAATTCTCCATAGCTTAACGCCGCAAAAATTGTTATCACTCCTGTTACTACCCATGCAAGTAATAACATTCCCGGCGATTGAACCTTTCTAGCGATATCGGCCGAAACAATAAATATTCCTGAACCAATCATAGATCCAATAATGATGGCCGTGGAGTCAAAAAGTGAAAGCTTTTTGTCGGCTATTTGATTACTTTTCATAGGTAAAATTATGTGTTTAATGCAATTTTTATTACTCCATTCTTTAGAAGAATAATTTCCTTTGGTATGCGGAATGTTAAAGATGAACTAACATTTAATACCTTGTTCAAATAAAGAAATAATTTGATAACAATAAGTACTTTTGCCAAATGACTCGTGAACATTTATTTCAACAAATCCAGAAAAAGAAGTCATTCTTATGTATCGGTTTAGATTCTGATCTAAAAAAAATACCTAAGCATCTTCTGGCATTTGAAGATCCAATTTTCGAATTTAACAGACAAATAATTCAAGCTACATCGGAATATTGCGTGAGCTATAAACCGAATCTTGCATTCTATGAAGCTAACGGCCCTTTTGGTCTGATATCTCTCAAAAAAACGATCGATTATATTCCTAGCCAATTGCTAACTATCGCTGACGCCAAAAGAGGAGATATTGGTAATACTTCTGAAATGTATGCTGAGACTTTTTTTAACTATTATCAGTTTGATGCTGTTACTGTTGCTCCTTACATGGGAAAAGATTCTGTTATTCCTTTTTTAAAAGACAACAAATGGGTGATTTTGCTGGCACTTACTAGTAATTCAGGATCATTGGATTTTCAGATGCTAGACGTAGGTACATCTATCAATAAACCCGGTACCAAATTGTTTGAACATGTTATTAGCCATGCTCAACAATGGGCATCTGAAGATCAACTAATGTTTGTAGTGGGTGCTACACATCCCGAACTTTTTAAAAGGGTGAGATCTTTGGCCCCAAATCATTTCTTATTGATTCCGGGAATAGGAGCTCAAGGTGGCAATTTAGAATCAATAGCCATTGCAGGAATGAACAAACAATGTGGAATGTTAGTTAATTCTTCGCGTCAAATTATTTACGCAGCTTCAGGTGAAGATTTTGCCGATAAAGCCAGAGAACAAGCTCAATTAATGCAGAAAGAAATGGAGATTTTGTTAGATCGTCTATTATAATAAATCGATTTCAGCTTGCTTGTCATTAATTTTGTCAAAAAAAATTGTGACAGAATCCTTCTTACATTTTCTTTGGGAAAATAAATTATTTTCAACTGATGAATTGTTTACCGACGATGGGTTATCCGTGGAAATCGTTCATCCTGGTATTTATAATACTAATGCCGGACCCGATTTTTTTAATGCAAAACTAAAAATTGATACTACTTTTTGGGCCGGCAATGTTGAGATTCACCTCAATTCCTCCGAATGGATAAAACACAAACATCATCTGGATCTTGCCTATGATAGCGTAATTTTGCATGTGGTCTACAAAAATGATACAAGTACTAAACGTACTGATGGATCTCATATTCCTACTATTGAAATTAAAGGAAGATTTTCTCTCGACCTTTGGAGTAATTTTTTAGATTTAATGAGTCAGTCGAACTGGATTGCGTGCAGTTCTTACCTTCCAACTATAGATAAAGCGTTGTGGGAAAAAGTTATTGAAGAGAAATGCGATGAGCGATTAAGATTGAAAACTCAAAACATACTTGTCGCTTTAAATGGTTTGAAAGGAAATTGGGAAGAATGTTTCTACCAGCAGTTAGCAAAGAATTTCGGATTCAATGTAAATGCTATCCCGTTCGAAATGCTTGCTCGCAGTCTTCCTTTAAAGTTGATCCATAAAGAACGTGATGTTATAGAAAACGTTGTGTCGTTATTATTTGGTCAAGCAGGAATGTTGACGCCCACTTTTTCGGATGAATATCCGATTGATCTCAAAGAAAGATATCTACACCTTAAAAACAAATACTCACTCCGTTCTATTCAAGCCGAAACTTGGAAATATATGAGAATGCGCCCAGTAAATTTTCCGACGATTAGAATCGCTCAATTTGCAAGCACTTTGCTCGCTTCAAATAATCTTTTTGCAATAGCGAGAGATATTAAATCAAAAAACGAACTCATCTCTTTATTGCAAACCGGTTCTGTTAACGAATATTGGAATAACCATTATCTATTCGATAAGCCTTCTACTAAGATTTCTAAAAACATTGGATTGTTATCAATCCATAATTTGATCATAAATACTTTTGTTCCATTTCAGTTTGCTTGGAGTATTTATACCAACAATCCGGACTATAAAAAATCTGCAATCCAATTATTAAAAGATATTCCAGCCGAAAAAAACGCGATAATGGAAAAATGGAATAAGTATAATATTAAATCTCATAACTCATTTCAATCGCAGGCGCTATTACAGTTAAAACAATTTCATTGCTCCGAAAAAAAATGTTTAACTTGCGCTATCGGTAAAAATTTAATAAGTCACAAAAAATGAAAATAATTCATTCTGTCAGATCTTTTTTTGAAAAACAAGTATTTGGAGTTTGCACTTGGCTTGGCGAAAAGCTTCACATGAGGTCTTCCGTTATACGATTGTTCTTTATTTATGCAACTTTCCTTACTGTTGCTTCGCCTGTCATCTTATATATGATTCTTGCCTTCTTGATCAAAATGAAATCTTACGTTAAAGCGAAAAAGACATCTGTTTGGGACCTTTGATTCTTCTAAATTAGATTTATCTTTTTTTCATAAGAGTTTAATGATGCAGAATTAGTTTTTTTACTGTATATTTATTTTCTTCATTTATGCTAGGGAAATCAACCATTCGTATTAATTTACGTTACTTTAGAAAATTATATATTGCCATTGCTTTAGTGTTGGCTGTGTTGTTTTTTGGTATTATAGGCTATTATACAATTGAGAATTATTCACTTCTTGATTCAATATTTATGACTGTGATTACCATTGCCACAGTTGGTTATAGAGAAGTAAAAGAATTAGATGATGCCGGGAAAATATTTACCTCGATTCTAATAATTTTTAGCATAGGAACATTCGCTTATGCAATTTCGGTTATAACACGCTACGTTATTGAAGGTGAATTTCAAACTTATTTTAGACACTATACGGTGAATAAAGAAATCCAAAAATTAAAAGACCATGTAATCGTTTGTGGTTTCGGTCGAAATGGTAAACAAGCCTGTGAACAATTACGTTCCGGGAATGAAAAATTTGTAGCAATAGAATCTGATCCTACCATTATTTCTGCTCTGCATGCCGATGGTAATACTCTTTTTATTGAAGGTGATGCTACCAAAGATGAAGTGCTTCTTGAAGCCGGATTAGAACGTGCTAAGGCTCTTATTACTGCTCTGCCTAGCGATGCTGCAAATGTTTTCGTTGTGCTTACTGCCAGAGATAGAAATCCGAAATTGAAAATTATTAGTCGCGCCTCTGACGATGGCTCTGAACATAAATTGAAAAGAGCAGGCGCAAATAATGTCATTATGCCTGATAAAATTGGTGGAACTCACATGGCTGCTTTAGTAACCAAGCCTGATGTTCTTGAATTCATAGATCATATTACCGGAAGAATAAATATCCGCCTTGAAGAAGTCCACTTTAGCAGTCTACCTGAGTCGATGCGCAATAAATCAATTAGGGAATTAGAAATTCGGAATAAAACAGGTGCAAATATTATCGGATTCAAAACAGCCGATGGTGAATTTATAATCAATCCTTCTCCTGAAACAATTATGTTGCCTGATGCAAAATTGTTTGTGCTCGGTACTCAAGAACAAGTCTCTCAATTTAAACAAACGCTTTTATAACATGACTACTATTCTTGTGACTGGTAGTAACGGGCTACTTGGTCAGAAAATAATTTATTCACTTAGGAATAGAAACGATATTACGTGTGTGAGTACTTCCAAAGGAGAGAATAGGATGAAGGCTAAAGATGGTTATATCTTTGAACCTTTAGATATTTCTTTACCTGAAGATGTTCAACGAGTATTTGACAAATATAAACCGGATGTTGTGATCAATACTGCAGCAATGACAAATGTCGATACTTGCGAATCAAAAAGAGAGGCCGCATGGTTGTTGAATGTGCAAGCTGTTCAATTCCTAATTGACGCTTCGAATAAAATTAATGCTCATTTAATTCACCTCTCTACCGATTTTGTTTTCGATGGTAGAAGCGGACCTTATGTAGAAAGTGATGTGCCGAATCCGTTAAGTTTTTATGCTCATACTAAATACGAAGCAGAGAAATTAATTCAAGCAAATACTGTTTCTGCTGCTATTATTCGAACTATTATTATTTATGGCGTTGTTGATGACAATAGCCGATCAAATATTGTTCTCTGGGCAAAGAATGCATTGGAAAACAGAAAAGTGATTACTGTAATTAACGATCAGTTTCGGTCTCCCACCTTGGCTGAAGACTTAGCTGATGCTTGTATCTCAGCTGCATTGAAACGTTCAAAAGGTATTTATCATGTGAGTGGTCGTGAACAAATGAATATCTTAGATATGGTTAAAATTATAGCCAACTTTTTTGAACTTGATCAAAGTTATATCATACCGGTATCTTCTGCAGAATTAAAGCAGCCTGCAGTGCGTCCGCCTGTCACCGGTTTTATTATCGAAAAAGCAATTCGCGATCTTGATTTTAACCCACATTCTTTTTTAGATGGACTTTCTGTTTTAAAGAACCAACTTATATTGGTTGCAGAGGCTAATTAAGAATCTTTCATTTGACAAACTTTTGTCGAATGAAACGCAAAAAAATTAAAACTGTCTGGCAAGATTATCTTACTCTTACCATTCGAGAGAGACGAGGATTGATGGTATTGATGTTTATTTTAATCCTTCAAATCGTTGTGTTATTTATCATTAATACACGGAAACTCGATTTCCCTTTTCCTGATCCAAAAACTTTGTTAGAACTTTCTACTGATAATTCC
The DNA here is from genome assembly GCA_031367345.1 of Bacteroidota bacterium. GTDB lineage: Bacteria > Bacteroidota > Bacteroidia > AKYH767-A > 2013-40CM-41-45 > JADKIH01. The sequence goes on from JANLPR010000137.1 coordinate 76,494, forward strand.
TTTGTGGCACCTGTAATTTTACCTACTGCCCCACGAGCCATTTCCGTTTCCAGAAAATTTAATCCAAATTATTTAACATCCGATGGGTGGATAGAATTGGGATTGTCTCCGAAACAAGCCGGTTCGGTAATGAAATATATCTCAAAAGGTGGGAAGTTCAGAGTGAAAAGTGATGTTAAAAAAATTTATGGTATTAATTCTGACTTATATCAAACTCTGCTTCCTCTAATCGATTTACCAGATACAAACGTCCATACATCTAATTTTTTTGCTGTGCAGAAATTTAAAGAATCGCTCTTAGATATTAATGCCGCTGATACTATTCAACTGGAAAAATTGCGAGGGATAGGATGGAAGCTAGCCTCACGGATTGTAAAATATAGACAACTCTTAGGTGGATTTAATAGCGTAAGTCAATTGAAGGAAGTTTGGGGGCTAAATGATACATTGTTTGAATTGTGTTTCAAACAAGTTGAAGTGACTAAATCTTATTTACCTCATTTGCTCGACGTAAATTCAGATTCACTTGAACAACTTTCAATCCATCCATATATAGGTAGAAAATTGGCATCAATGATTTGTAATTATAGAAAGCAGCATGGCCCATTTAAAGAACTTACCGAATTAAAGTTATTGCCGTTGGTAAGTGATGAAATCTTCCGTAAACTTGCGCCCTACTTAAAGACGGGTTAACTTTTACTACTAGCTGCGTTTAGTCACTCAATTAATTACTGAAGAAGAACTATGGAATTCGGAATTAACGAAAACCAGGCATTGATTGCCGATACTGTTAAGAAATTTGCAGAAACAAATATTCGCCCTAACATCATGAAATGGGATGAGGCTCAAATATTTCCTATTGAGCTTTTTAAAAAAATGGGCGAACAAGGCCTTATGGGAATTCTTATTCCTGAAAAATATCATGGCTCCGGACTCGGTTATTTTGAATACGTAACTTCAATTGTGGAAATTGCTCGTGTCTGTGGTTCAATTGGCTTGTCTATGGCTGCCCACAATTCACTTTGTTCTGGTCACATTATGAATTTTGGAAATGAGGAACAAAAAGCCAAATACCTGCCAAAATTGGCAACAGGTGAATTTATTGGCGCGTGGGGTCTAACTGAAGCAAATACCGGAAGTGATGCTATGAGAATGCAATGTGTAGCCAAACAAGATGGCGACCATTATATAATTTCAGGTGCAAAAAATTGGATTACCCATGGAAAAAGTGGCGACGTAGCTGTAGTTTTAGCAAGAACTGGTGAATTGCTCGATTCACATGGTATTACAGCTTTCATTGTAGAACGAGGCACGCCTGGTTTTTCCGGTGGAAAAAAAGAAGACAAATTAGGAATGAGAGCATCTGAAACCTCAGAAATGATCTTTCAAGATTGTCGAGTTCACAAATCTGCAATTCTTGGGAACGTTGGAGATGGGTTTAAACAATCCATGAAAGTACTGGATGGTGGTAGAATTTCTATAGCAGCCCTTTCAATTGGTATCGCCAAAGGAGCGTATGACGCAGCTCTTAAATACAGTCAGGAACGAGAACAATTTGGAAAGCCAATCTCTCATTTTCAGGCTATTGCCTTTAAATTGGCTGATATGGCTACTAAAATCGAAGCAGCTGAACTACTTACTTATCAGGCGGCAGACCTTAAAAATAGGGGCGAAAAATGTACAAAACAGAGTGCATTTGCTAAATATTACGCTTCCGAAGTCGCTGTTCAGGTTGCCACCGATGCCGTTCAGATCTTTGGTGGATATGGTTATACTAAGGACTTTCCGGTGGAGAAGTTTTATAGAGATTCAAAGCTTTGTACCATAGGAGAGGGCACAAGTGAAATTCAAAAACTAGTTATTTCAAGAGAAATATTAAAATAATTTGTGAATCAAAAAGAATTCTATACTTTTGCGTTCCAAATCTGAAAATTAAAACATGATCATCGTTCCGATTAAAGAAAATGAGTCAATCGATAAGGCTCTTAAAAAATTCAAGAAAAAATTCGAGCGTACAGGTGTAGTTCGTGAATTACGTCGTCGTCAAACTTTTGAAAAACCATCAGTTGAGCGTCGTCAAGAGATGATTCATGCCAAATACATCTCTGAAATGAAGCGTACCAATATTCTGTAATAGAATAGATTTAGATAATAAAAATACTATCTTTACTGTAGTTGTAACCTTTAGGTCGCATGGCAGTAAGAAGAATATATACGAAAAGAGAAACAGGTGTTTAACGCTTGTTTCTCTTTTTTTTGTTATCTATGATTATACAGAGCTTTCTCCAATATTTGCGTTTTGAAAAACGATTTTCAGTCAACACGGTGTTGGCGTATGAGAATGATTTAAGACAATTTTTTAAGTTCCAAAAAGATCTCTACTCCATTGAAGATGCTGCATCAATTGAATCGCCGATGGTACGTTCATGGATGGTTAACTTAATGGAAGCCAAGATCAGTACCCGATCGATCAATCGAAAAATTACTGCTCTAAAAAGCTTCTACAAATTCCTGATGAAAAAAGGTGAAGTAAAGTCAAGCCCTTTACTTAAAATTCAATCGCCCAAAGTAGCAAAACGATTACCTGTATTTGTTGACGAAGGGAAAATGAAATTACTCTTTAGCGATGTTAATTTTGGCGACAGTTTCGAACCGGTTAGAGATAAACTTATCTTGGAAATATTGTATGCAACTGGGATGAGAAGAGCTGAGTTAGTTGGGCTTACAGACGATCGTATCGACTTGTTCCAGTGTCAACTAAAAGTTCTAGGGAAAAGAAACAAAGAGAGGATTATTCCGTTTACGAATAACTTGAAAGAGATAATTGAAAAATATCTTACTTTGAGAAATGAATTTGCACCGTTTCCGACTGCGTTTTTTGTAACTTCAAAAGGAATTAGCATGTACCCGCAAATGGTGTACAGAATTGTAACGAAACGTTTAGGCGGTGTTACAACTCTGGAAAAAAAGAGTCCACATATTCTGCGTCATACCTTTGCAACTCACATGCTTAATAATGGTGCAGATATTAATAGTGTTAAAGAATTATTGGGCCATGCTAATTTAAGTGCCACACAAATTTACACTCATAACACAATTGAAAAATTAAAAGAAGTTTATAAACAAGCTCACCCACGAGCTTAAAAAAAGAGGAGGATTTATGAAAACTAGAGTACAATCAATTCATTTTGATGCAGACAAAAAGCTTCTGCAATTTGTAGAAGAGAAAGTTGAAAAATTAGTTCATTTTTATGACCAGATAATTGGGAGTGAAGTGACTTTGAAAATTGACAAATCGAGTGACAATAAAAATAAAATTGTTCAAATTCTTGTTCAAATTCCCGGCAACGATATAATTGCAAAAGAACAATGTCACACATTTGAAGAAGCAACTGATCTTTGTATTGAAGTTCTTTCTCGCCAAATTAAACGGTACAAAGAAAAACTAAGAGGGGTTTAATCCTTATTGTAAGAATTATAATAGAATTACGTGAACTTCGTTTTGAACGAAGCGTAATTCTATTATTATTATATGCCAAATGAGAAAAATATCGCTGACTGTATTTTGTGTTTTATTTCTGACCTATACTTGGGCTCAGGAAGAGACCAATTTTAATGTAGTTAGCAAAACAGTTATTACTTATAATGATACCCTGCATTTGCATTTTCTGCAAGATTCTACCATGCACTCACAAGGATGGGATACGTTGCCACAAGCTATTTTTTGGAGAGAAGTAATAAATATGACAAGTGATACTTGTATTGTCAATATTTCCTATTGTCGTCGTCCTATACATAAGGTGAATCGTTCTGTTTGGATGAGTCAGACTGAGCCTGAAAAATTATGCTTTAAGGATAGTCTTTGCAAGATCTATGAAGTTGATAATCCTGATTACTTATTTGTTACTGCAGGAAAAGGAGAATTTTATGAAGTGAAAAAAGTTCTGCCAATTATTAGCAGGGCTATCGTTGCTTTCGAAAAAAATAATTGTGATCCTTGGTATGCTCAAACAATCTTATTGATTGAAAGTCCCGGAAAATTAAAATCAAAATCTTCTGTTGGTGCAAATGGTCCTTTCCAACTTATGAAATCGGTTGCTTTGCGCTATGGACTGAAAGTCAATAAATATGTTGACGAACGTTCGGATCTAGAAAAGTCTGCAAAAGCGGCGTCCTCTTTGATCAAGACAAGTTGCATTCCATACATCAGAAAGTTTTTAGCTGAGAAAAATATTTCTTACAAAGAAACGGACCTTTGGTTTCGACTCTTGGTATTACACGCTTATCACGCCGGTCCCGGAAATGTTCGTTGTGTAATTGATGCAATCAATCCAGATTCCGGTGGAGTTAAACTTTTTAATAAAATTTGGCAAACTACCTGCGGAGGTTTCAAAAACGAATCGCAAAATTATTCGCAAATTGCGTTAGCTTCCTTGATCAATTTTAATAATTTGATTGAGACTAATGGTGATACTGTTTATTTGGTAAAAGGAGATGTTCTTTTGAAAAAGTATGTTAGGAAGAGATATAAACCTTGGGAAGCATTTGATTATCTGAATACGTGTTTGCTGACGTATGAAAATGATTTGCTTGATGAAATGATCCCTTATGAGTATTTTATTAAAAGAGTTACTGCGATTAAAAACGAATTAAATCACATTGCATCTGTTGTAACTCAGTCTCAAAGAGATGTAGTGCAACGCAAATATCCGGCTTCTGAAGATCATGTTAATCAACTCGCAAGCCAATTATCTAAAAGGCAACGATACGAAGATGCCATTAAGTTACTCCGTCTTAATTTAGATGATAGCCCTACTTCCCTAACATTCTTAGATAGCTTGTCACGATTGTATCGAATTACAGGCGATTTAAAAAATGCTGCCATCTATAGCAGTAAAGCCGGGACAGAAAGACTTATTCAGAAAAATTCACAATAAAATTGTTTGCCATCACACTTTAACTATTTTTGAGCCATATAAGTTAAAGTACTATGCGAAAGCAAATCATCATTATTTTCGTTTTCATTTTTATTGCTTCTTCTGCCTCATTTTCTCAATTAATTAAATGGGAAAATAATTTAGATGGAATAATCTCACCCATTGTGTGGGAAAACAATCAAACTACACTTAAAGATTCACTTACCGAAAACCACTTCTCGAGAACTGATTCGATAAATTTCTACGGTTTAGGACTTAAAAAACAAATTCCGGTAGAATTATCCGGACTTAATCTAGACATCAAAATAGGACTTTCCACTAAGTCATCTTTTTCAAATATTCCATTCTCTTTAGTTTTTTCAATTTTAAATAATGATTCAACTATTTATTGGATTGCATACCCCATAGCATCTTCGCATGATTGGAAAAACACTTCATTAAATATTTCTATTCCTAAAAACTTTATTTCAACTCAAAATAGTTTTTCAATTTACGGATGGAATTCTTCTGGAAAAAACTTTGTTGATATTGATAATTTTAAAATAGAATTTAATGAGTTGGTTCAACCAACATTTCTTCCTGAATTAAAATATGAAAACCTGAATAATGGAAAGCAACTATTTCTAGCCGGGAGTAATTCATTTAATTTTTATGGTGACACACTTAACGGAAGTTATTCAATTGTTTCTCCAAATGGTGATACCATATTTAATAATGCATCAGTATTCCTTAAATTCAAGAAGACTCAGAAGGATAAAAATATTTCTAGCATTCTGTTGGAACGTCCGAAATCAATCCATAGCTATTTTACATCTGAGAGTAAAAAAATTGTTTGCGAATATTCTTCAAAAATCGCCTCTATTTATTTGGAATATTTATTCAAGGATAATCGCTTGGAGATTAAATCACAAATACGATTTTTAAAAGATTGTGCTATACTTCAAGCTTCAATAATATACAATTATGGATTGGAACTTAGAAAAGTATTTACAAAAAACTCAATGATCGATAGTGTTAATTTTAACAAAGAATATTGGTTAGATAAGGAAGGTGTTCAGTTCAAAGGAAGCGTAAGTGATTTTTTAATTTATCGGAGTCAACAGATATCGTCCGTGCAATTATCGACAGTTAATAAGTTGGCAATTTTTAATTGTGAATTTTCGTATGATCATCCATTTATGTATTTCCCTGAACTGGATAAAAGCTACTCAATTTTTAACGATCGCTCATGTCAATTCTTTAAAAAAGGAGATTCACTTATAAATAGTTTTTTAATAACCGAAATACGGAAAAATGAAAATATACTAAGAGTATTAAAAAATCCAAACGGTTTTTTTAGTTCGATGGTTTGGACAGAGCATGCCGATTTTTCTGATATCAGAACTCAACGCGCAGTGAATTATGGAAGCGAAGATATTCTGGATGGCGATTCCTCAATAGGTGGTTTTGTAGCACAAAAAATTCCTATGACGAAGAGCGTTTTTTATTCTAATCCTGAAGATCAAAAGAATTCTGTTAAAGATAAACGATTTTCAAGTTCAGCTATTTCAATTACCGGGTCAGAATCATTTAAGGAGTTACTGTTTCAATTGAAAAGAAGAAACTTCGAAATCTGTTTGCATACACCGGATCCATTCACTACAACATTAAATATGGCACAAGAAGCATTGTTGTTTATGAAAGATAATTTTGGATCGCCAACTTGGATTGACCACGGATATGATAATGATCCTAAAAGTAATCGTGAGGATGTAGTGTGCGATGGTTTGGTTCTTGATTCTAAACACCAATTAAGTCAGCAATTTTTGAGCAATGGAGTTCATTATTTTTGGAATAATTTTTATGAAGATTCTGCAATCTTTAAAAATTCTTCCTTTAATTCTTTTTTCTCGAATCCATATTTGGGATGGGGAAATAGTTTTCCTACTCCCGAATATTTTAAACTACCTAATGTAAAATATCCTTTTTACTCCTGGGTTACTAATTATACATTAGATCCACCAAGTGGCGATCTTTGGAGTTTTTATTTCAGCCAAAACCGTTTAAATGATTTATATAAATCAGGAGCCAATATTATTTTGCATTGTTATCCATCAAGAGTAGATAGTACAACCGGATTTTATGATTATGTAGGTGATAAGATTGTTGTGAATTCGGAATTCGATAAAGCTTTGCATTTACTCAGAACGTACCACGATTCCGGAAAAATTTGGGTTACAACGATTAGCGAGTTAATGAACTATCGGATGGAATTAGAAAAAGTAAAAATTTCGACTTCATTAAATGGGAGTTGTATTATTTATAATGAAAGTGAAAAAACAATAAATGGAGTTTCTTTTTTAACAGAAGCTAAAAAGATTTCAGTTGGTGAAAAAAATGTGGTGACGAAAAAATTTGGAGAACAAACACTTTTGATCTTAACGCTGACTCCAAAAGAAAAGGTAGTAATCAACATACAATAAAAAAAATGATTAAAAAATTATTTGGATTTTTAGCAAAGCTTGGACTATGGTTCTTAGCAATTAGTATTATCTCAGTCTTCATCTTTCGATTTATTCCAATTCCATTTACTCCATTAATGATAGGGAGATGTGTTGAGCAAAAGGTAGACGGAAAAGAGATGAAAATGCATAAAGATTGGGTGAGCTTAGATAAAATAAGTACAGCGATGCCTCTCGCAGTTATTGCAGCTGAGGATCAAAAATTTGAAGAGCATTTTGGTTTTGATATTGAAGCCATCAAAAAAGCAGAAACCTACAATGAAAAACATAAAGGTAAAAAGTTGAAAGGAGCAAGTACTATAAGCCAACAAACGGCCAAGAATGTTTTTTTATGGCAGAGCAGGTCGTGGGTAAGGAAAGGGTTTGAAGTTTACTTTACATTTTTGATTGAATTTATTTGGAGCAAACAACGGATTATGGAAGTTTACCTAAATGTAATAGAAATGGGCGATGGCATTTATGGAGTTGAAGCAGCAGCTCATGATTACTTCGATAAACAGGCATCTAAATTAAGTGTGAGAGAATCTGCTCTCATTGCTGCAATTTTACCTAACCCTCTTAAGTGGAGTCCTGTGCACCCGAGTGAAAGAATTAATCGCAAGGCAAATAGGATTATGCATTTTATTAGTCGATTGAAACTAGAAGACTTTTAAGTTAATTATCTCTTTTTCTTGATTTAATTATAACTTTAATTCATCTTTGACTCTCAAATTTTAGAATTCCTAAGAAGGAATTTGTTGCCTGTGGAAATAAATAACCGGAAAGAAAATCTCAAGTACTTACTTTTTGCATTAGTCGTTTTTGCTTCACGTCTACCATTTATATATTCCGGTTACGGATTAGATGGTGATAGTTGGTCGGTTGCTATTTCAGCTTCGCATTTACACCTTACAGGTGAGTATATTCCTTCTCGCTTTCCAGGTTATCCGGTACATGAATTTTTATGTTCTCTTGTAAGTACATTTGGAAGCACAGGGACAAATTTAGTTTCTGCTGTTTTTACAACTCTTGCCTCTCTGTTTTTTGCACTATCTCTCAAGATTTTACGATTTAAATCTGTTTTCCTGGCAGCGTTTACTTTCGCGTTTGTTCCCGTCATTTTTATCCATAGTACAACTACTATCGATTATATGATTGCGCTGGGTTTTATAATGGCGGGAATGTATTATATGCTCAAAGAACAATTAATAGTTGCTGGAATATTGATTGGCCTAGCTATTGGTTCAAGAATAACATCGGGGGCTATATTATTGCCATTTGCTATTTTACTTTTTAAGAAAAATTCTTTACAAGAGAATTTGAAAAGATCGATTAAGTTAATAGCTCCTTCATTGATTGTAGCCATCCTTTGCTATCTACCGTTGATTATCAAATATCATTTTGATTTTTTTACTTATTACGATGTTCCTTATCCTGCAATTCCGAAAGTGCTTTACAAGTTTTCGATTGAAGTATGGGGAGTCTTAGGCGTTATTGGTATATTTTTAACCACAATTTTATTCTTCTTGCCTCATAAAGAGTCTAAAAATAATTTTTTATTTCCGCGTAGCGTCAATGAACGGTATGTCATTGCTTGGTTGATAGCTATAGACATTTACATAATCGCTTTTTTGAAATTACCTATGGAATCGGGCTATTTAATACCAATAGTTCCATTCGTTATCATGGTTTATGGAAAATATTTGTACAGAAGAGGTTTTATTTTTTTCTGTGTTATGTTAATTGCTTCATCATTTCTGTTTACAATATCTCCAAGTGATCGTTTTGATGCAGCAAACGTTTCTCATTTTTCAAAATCGTTTCAAGCAGGCGGCGAGAAATTAAGTTTTGATCCGGCAGAAGGGCCTGTCTTTTCATATTTTACAAGGAGGGAAAACGGAATTTCTTTTGTCAAGAATTTGCTTCAATCTATGGATACGATTTCCGTACCTTCCGTAATAGTTAGTGGGCGTTGGTTTAATCAACTTATTGTTCAGTCTGGCGATACTTCCTTGTTAAAAGCAAAAATTCGTGACTATATCTCTGAGCCGGAAGCGCTCTATTTTTATGCTAAAGGGTTTGTTATATACTATTTGCCAAAGCAGGAATATTACAATAAAGTAATGAGGAATGTAGACCTAGATGTTTACAAAGCCATTCCATATCTGAAAGAGACAAATTAAAAACCAATGTCGAATCCTATTCGTATGATCGGGTTTTGATAAGGTGAATATTTTTCTTCTGCCACATTGTAGAGTAGCATCAAATTTAATGAACTATAATTTCCTAGCCATTGTCGATATCCTCCTCCTAAAAATAAACCTGAAACTAGCCTTCGTCTGGTTTGGTATGGAGTATATGGAACTTCCATACTTAGCGATTCAAATTCGCCATGTAAAAAGAAGTCGTCAAGAATATTGTACCGTAGAAAAAATCCGCCTCCATAAATATTTGTTTTGTAACTATAGTTCGAATACCGATCACCGGTGTTGTAATAGATATATTTTCCTGCGAGGCCGGCAGAAAAATCATCAGTAATTCGATAGCCTAACAGCGGTGCGATTAAGATATAGGTTTGTGTTCCGAATTGAACACCTAGATCGCCACCGGTGAAAAAACGATCAAGTGAGCGTGATTTTTTACCGGTGTTATTCTGACTTGAAGGAGTAGCAAGTGTACTGTCTTGTGAAAAAGACCATAAAGAAAATAGACAGAAAAGAAATGTAGTTGTTGCTTTTTTCAATGGAGTATTTTTTTGTAAATGTAAAAATGTAATCAGATTATTGGTGCATTTTCATTTTCTTTACCATCAAATTTAAATTCCAATGAATATAGTCATTACAGGCGCTTCCGGTGGTATCGGATTTCAGACTGCAATTTACTTAGCTAGTAAGTCCAAGAATCATATTTTTGCAATAAGCAGGGACAAAAAAGGCTTAGGCAAATTGCAAACGCAATTTGATATGTTAAAAGAGAAAGGTCGTTTAACGATTATTGTAGGTGATGTGAGTAATAAAGATTTTTTAATTGAATTAAAAGGAGAAATCAGTAAGTTGACGAATTCATTGCAAGCGATTATTAATAATGCTGGGATGCTTTATTATAAGCCTTTCGAAGAATTGACAGATAAAGAATGGGAAAATATGTACAACGTCAATTTATTTTCACCTGTACGATTAATTAAGGCACTGTTACCTTTGTTAAAACTGAGCGAAGAGATGTTGAATACTAAATTTCGTGCTCACATAGTGAATATAGGGTCAATAGGAGGGGTAATGGGAAGTGTAAAGTTTAGTGGATTGTCAGCATATAGTAGCAGTAAAGGCGCACTAAGCATCCTTAGTGAATGCTTAGCCGAAGAGTTTGAGCCATTGGGAATATCGGTGAACTGTTTATCATTGGGAAGTGTAGAGACAGAAATGTTCCGAAAGGCATTTCCGGGTATAAAGGCAAGTATGGGTCCGGAGCAAATGGGGCATTATATTGGCGATTTCACTGAAAGCGGATTTTGTTTTTTTAATGGTAAGGTATTACCGGTTTCTATTTCGACCCCATAATTTACCAGTCGATAGACACCGCAAAAGGAGTTTTTATCAAGAAAAAGGCAATTAGTCAGTTGAAGATCAGCTCTGAAAGGGCAAATTTCTGTCACAAAAGGCCTTGTAATTGGGTTAAATCGCAGCATGAATGGGCGAAAAATCTAAAAAATGAAACTTTATTGATCTGGTTTTAAGATAACTAGTATAAATAGTGAAAATGTTTATAAAAAAGATGTTTAAATATTTGGAGGATATGAAATAGGTAGTACATTTGCATCCCCAATAACAACGACGTTCATTTACACAAAGGGGAAATTTTAGCGAAACAAGCAGCAGAGTAAAATAGGAGTGGAGATTGAAAAGTAACTCAAAAGAAACTTTTTATTCTGACAATAAGAAGGTTAGCGGAAAGTAAAAAAAAAGAAATAAAAAGTTTGCAAAGTTAAATCTATTAGTTATCTTTGCAGCCCCAAAAACAAGTAGGGAATTTGTCATCAACTCAACGGAGTTGTTGAAATAGAAAAAGGAATACTTAATTCGAATCTTAACAGAGGAGAAAACAATATAAGTATAACGTTCTTTGAAGAATTGAATAGGAAATAACAAGCCCTAATTATCCGTCAATTATGTTGACATAATTTTGAAGTAACAATCCTAACAGAGACAGAAATTTAACTTTACAATGGAGAGTTTGATCCTGGCTCAGGATTAACGCTAGCGGCAGGCCTAATACATGCAAGTCGAACGGCAGCGGGTGTAGCAATACATGCCGGCGAGTGGCGCACGGGTGCGTAACGCGTATGCAATCTACCTGTAACTGGGGAATAGCCTTCCGAAAGGAAGATTAATACCGCATAATATCACGAAACGGCATCGTTTTGTGATCAAAACTCCGGTGGTTACAGATGAGCATGCGTGACATTAGCTAGTTGGTGAGGTAACGGCTCACCAAGGCTACGATGTCTAAGGGGGTCTGAGAGGATGATCCCCCACACTGGTACTGAGACACGGACCAGACTCCTACGGGAGGCAGCAGTAAGGAATATTGGACAATGGTCGCAAGACTGATCCAGCCATGCCGCGTGAAGGATGAAGGCCCTATGGGTTGTAAACTTCTTTTGTATGGGAAAAAACCTCTCTACGTGTAGAGAGCTGATTGTACCATAAGAATAAGGATCGGCTAACTCCGTGCCAGCAGCCGCGGTAATACGGAGGATCCAAGCGTTATCCGGATTCATTGGGTTTAAAGGGTGCGTAGGCGGAATGATAAGTCAGTGGTGAAATCCTGCAGCTTAACTGCAGAACTGCCATTGATACTGTCAATCTTGAGTACATTTGATGTGGGCGGAATGTGCAGTGTAGCGGTGAAATGCTTAGATATTGCACAGAACACCAATTGCGAAGGCAGCTCACAAAAACATAACTGACGCTGAGGCACGAAAGCGTGGGGATCAAACAGGATTAGATACCCTGGTAGTCCACGCCCTAAACGATGATCACTCGATGTTGGCGATACACTGTCAGCGTCCAAGCAAAAGCGTTAAGTGATCCACCTGGGGAG
>JANLPR010000152.1:0-14673 GCA_031367345.1 Bacteroidota bacterium
ACAGGAACAGGTTCATTCACTCAAGCTGCCGGATCGCATACTTATACAGTAACAGATGCAAACGGTTGTTCAACATCCACATCAATCACAGTAACTCAGCCGACAGCTTTAGTAGCTTCGTCATCAGCAACTGCAATTGCATGTAACGGTGGATCAGCAACAGTAACAGTTTCTGCAACAGGTGGAACTGCTCCTTATTCAGGAACAGGTACATTCACAGTAGTAGCAGGAACATATAACTACAGTGTAACGGATTCAAACGGTTGTTCTACATCCACATCAATCACAGTAACTCAGCCTTCATCTGTAGTAGCATCTTCAGTTCAAGGCGCTGCGATTGCATGTCACGGTGGATCAACAACAGTAACGGTTTCTGCAACAGGTGGAACTGCTCCTTATTCAGGAACAGGTACATTCACAGTAGTAGCAGGAACATATAACTACAGTGTAACGGATGCAAACGGTTGTTCAACATCTACATCAATCACAGTAACTCAGCCGGCTGCATTAGTAGCTTCAGCTTCGTCAACTGCAATTGCATGTTTTGGTGGATCAGCAACAGTAACAGTTTCTGCAACAGGTGGAACAGGTTCTTACACAGGAACAGGTACATTCACAGTAGGGGCAGGAACATATAGCTACAACGTATCAGATGCAAACGGTTGTTCAACATCAACATCTATCACAGTAACTCAGCCATCTCAAGTATCTGCATCTGCATCAGCAGGAACGATCGCTTGTTTCGGTGGATCAGCTACAGTAACAGTTTCAGCAACTGGCGGAACAGGTTCTTACACAGGAGCAGGTACATTCTCTCAGTTTGCAGGAACAATGTCTTATACAGTAACAGATGCGAACGGTTGTTCAGCATCAACAACTGTAACATTGACTCAGCCAACTAAAGTGGAAGGTGCAACATCAACAACACAATCAGGCTGTACAGGAGCAACTGGAACAGCTAGTGTAACAGGAACAGGTGGAACAGGTACATATTCGTACTTATGGTCTAATGGACAAACTACAGCAACAGCTACAGGTTTGGCAGTTGGAACATACACTGTAACTCTTACAGATGGTAACGGATGTACAGGAACAGCAACTGCAACAGTAGGTGGAACAGGTGGATCTCCGGCAACTCCGGGATCTATCGCAGGACCAGTTAGTGTTTGTCGTAGCACAAGCGGTATCGTTTATTCGGTAGCAGCAGTTTCAGGAGCATCTTCTTATAACTGGTCACTTCCAACAGGAGTTACAGGAAGTTCAACAACTAATTCGATCACGGTAGCTGTATCGTCAACGTATGTAGGTGGTTTCATCTGCGTATCTGCAACGAATGCATGCGGAACAGGATCAACAAGCTGTATGAACTTACCGGTAATCACAACGTATGCTAGTCAGCCAACAGCGATTAGCGGACCGTCAGTAGCTTGTGGACCTGCAGTTTATACTTATTCAACAACAGCAACTAATGCATTGAGTTTCACATGGACTGTAACAGGAACAGGTGTTTCAATCGTAAGTGGTCAGGGTACGAATAGTATACAAGTAAGTGTACCGGCAGGATTTGGTCAGGGATCAGTACAAGTTTACTCTTCGAATTGCTATGGAAACAGTGCAGTACGTGGTATGACGATCACAGGAACTCCAACTCATTCTAATGCAGTAAGTGGACCATCGTTTGTATGTGCAAACAATACAGCGGTGTACACAATGCCATTAGTAAATGGAGTTGCGGCAGCGAACTATGTATGGACAGTAACAGGAGGTGCAACAGTTGTAAGTTCAAGCGTAGGAACATTAGCATCGGCAACGATTGCCTTCGGACCAACTTGGACATCAGGAACAATAACAATCTCTGTTAGCAATACTTGCGGAAGCTATGCACGTACATTTGCTGTACGTTCAACACCAACACAACCGGGATCAATTACTGGACCTGGAACAGCATTGTGTGGATTGTCAAATGTTACATATTCAATAACAGCAGTAGCAGGAGCAACGTCTTATTCATGGACAGTTCCGGCAGGAGTATCGATTGTATCTACAGCGCCAAACGGCTTGTCGGTAACAGTTAACTTTACTCCGGCGTTCACATCAAATTCAGCAGATATTTGTGTAACAGCAAATAACTCTTGTGGAGCTAGTGTATCACGTTGTTATACAGTAACATCACGTCCAGCAGCACCGGTAATCACAGGACCAACATCAGTATGTAAGTCACAAACAGGAGTAGCTTATTCATTAGCTCCAGTTTCAGGTGCAACATCTTATGCATGGTCAATCAGTGGTGGAGCTTCAATCGCACCATCCGGTACTTCAGCAACTGTTAACTACAATACATCATTGAGTACAACAGCAACACTTCGTGCAAATGCGATCAACGCTTGTGGAGCATCACAACCGGCCGCATTAAACGTAGCAGTTAATCTATTCTGCCGTACAGCAGCGGATGCTTCAACTGTTTCTACTTCAGAGTTAGGTGCATATCCAAACCCAACTTCAGGTAAAGCAACTGTATCATTCAATGCAAGTGAGAAATCGAAATACATAGTGAAAGTAACTGACATGATTGGAAACACATTGGTAAGCAATGTTGTTAACGCAATTGAAGGTTATAACACTCAGGAAATCGATCTTACAGGTGTAGCAAAAGGATTGTACATGATCAGCGTAACAGCTGAAAATGGAACAACTGAAACACTTCGTTTGGTTGTTGAGTAATCAACATCAGATTTAATATTAAGCGAGCCGTCCGATTTCGGGCGGCTCGCTTTTTTTTGGCATATTTTGAGGGGCATAAGGCAGTTAAATGGGGTACATTTAATTCACCAAAAAAGCCTTGTATTTGCTTTCGATTTGTCCTATATTTAGAGGGTGGAATTCTGCAAGTTCCAACATCTTAAATCAACTAGGCCAATGAAGAAAAGTTTTCTATTAGCAATACTGTTCATTTTCTTGAAAAGTTCATCCGTATTTGCTCAAGATCCTAGTGCATCATTTTATATTGATCATGCACAATACATTTCTCCGACTGTTTATGAGTTTGATATAATGGCGAAAGCGGACGGCACTACATCGTCGTTTTCATTGCGTACTTTTCAAAGTGGGATGTATGTTAATTCAACTTGGGTGAATGGTGGTACACTTACTTTATCGACTGCACCTGGATATTCAGAACTTACATCACCAGCTTATAACGGAGTTTACAATTGGAATGCTACAGATAAAGTAATTAATTGCTCTGTGAATTACGGAGTAAAACCTACATCAACTACTTGTGTGTCGACTGTTGTCACTACTGTTCCCGTTCGTATAGCACGTATTAGAGCAACAAACTCTGCAAGTTTTGGCTGCAGTACACCAGATATAAAATTCAATTACGTTTCGAACAATTCGCCATTAAGATTAAGGAGTACTTTTTCTTGGAGACTTACAGGCTGTACAACCAACTATGAATTGTTTTATCCGGGAAGAACTTATGGAGGAGTAGCAAAGTTCAATACAGAGACGTACACTCTTGCTGATGCCGACGGAAAGTCCTTGGTAAGTACATTAGCAAATGTTGGAAATTGCTTTCCAATACTTCGACTCAAATTATTTTTAGAAGGCTACTATGCAGGTGGTGGATCAATGCAAAGTGTTTTGAATAATCAATTAGTGAAAAGTACTTCGTATGAACAAACAGATTCAGTTCTTGTAGAGTTAAGGCCGACTTCAACTCCTTCAGTCATTTCAGCAAGTGTCAAAGGTATTGTGCTTAGAGATGGGTACGCTTCATTTACACTGCCTTCAGGAACATCCGGAAACTCTTATTACCTAGCAGTATATCATAGAAGCTCTGTATTGACTTATAGTAATCCGGTAACCATTAGTAGCTCATACACGCAGTATGATTTTTCATCGTCTGCTTCACAAGCATTTTCTGCCAATCAAGTCTTGGTAAGTCCGGGAGTATATGCTTTTTACTCTAGTGATTTAAATCAAGATGAATATGTAGATGCAAGTGATTATCCGTTTTTTGATACTGATAATTTAGCAGGATTATGTTGTGGTTATTACAATTCTGATATCAATGGAGATGGTTATGTTGATGCAAGTGATTATCCTTTCTTTGATAACAATAATCTAACGGGTGTTTTTTCTATTCATCCATAATGAATTGCACTAATAGTCTTTTCGACATTTAGTTGAAGTTGTAATTTGAGAATTGTAATTCGAGAATCAGAAATCGTAATTCGAGAATCGAAGGTTGAGAATCGAGATTCGTAATTTGAGAATTGAAGGAGGGCTAGTTTTTACTATGCTTATTTACAATTGCTTTATCTGGTGTTGGCAAAATCGGAATTTTATTTCCCGCAAAAACCGCAGACAAGCGCAGAAAAAGTATTTTAAAATTCGATGTGCAGCTCTCGAAAACACGGATATTAAAAATCAAACAAGGTGGTTAATCCACGACCTATGACTTACAACCTGCTATTCTCGAATTACGAATTACGATTCTCGATAGAAGAGCGGAATGACGTTCGGAAATAAAATTCATTCTTCAAAATAAAAGCTCTCGCCTCTCTAAACATTCCGCTCTGCGGTAAAATTTAAAAATGCCAACCTGCGATTCTCGAATTACGAATTACGATTCTCGAATTACGATCTACGAATTACAAATCTCAAATTACGATCAACGAAACACTTACCCCACCATCTCCGTCATGTCTACCGGAACAACTTGCGTTACTCCTTGCTCAATCATCGTAATTCCATACATGATATCGGTAGCTGCCATCGTACGCTTGTTGTGAGTGATTACGATAAACTGCGACTCTTTAGAGAATTTACGAATGATATTATTAAACTTATCAATATTCATATCATCTAAAGGTGCATCTACCTCGTCAAAAATACAGAATGGCGCCGGTTTCAAAAGATAGATTCCGAACAACAAAGCTGTTGCTGTAAGTGTTTTCTCCCCACCTGAAAGTTGACTGATCGACAATGGTCGCTTTCCTTTTGGCTTTGCTATGATCTGTACATCACTCTCTGTAGGATTAGATGGATCCATTAAAATCAGATCGCAATCGTCGTCTTGTGTAAATAATGATCTAAATACTTTTATGAAATTTTCTCTGATCATCGTAAACGCTGTCATGAAATTTTCTCTTGCAGTTATCTCAATCTCTTCAATCGTTTTCAAAAGCGACTCTTTCGCCTTTGCCAAATCTTCTTTCTGCGAAATGATAAAAGTATACCGCTCGTTTATTTCAGTATAAGCCTCAACAGCCATCGGATTAATTGGCCCGTAATTGTCTAGTTGTCCTTTTTGCTTACTCACCTTCTCTTTCAACTCATCTTCTTTGTATTCCGGATTAGGATCTTTGTCTAAAATTTCGTTGATCTCTATGTTAAATTCAACACTCAAACGTTCTTTCAAAGAATTTAACTGGATCTTTAACTCCATCGTCTTGTCTTTTAGAGCTTGCCCTAATTGATCGCATTGCTCACGTTGGTGACGAATAGTACGAATTTTTCCTTCCAGCTCGTCAATGACTCCGCGCGATTTAAAGTAATCGCCTTCAATCACAGATACAGTCTGATCCAAAACTTCTTTCTCAATATACAATTCCAATAACTGTGCATCGAAATCGGTAGATGAGTCCAACAATTCTTTGATTCTCCCTTGTACATTTTCAAGTTCTTCGGAATTAGTGACTATGTTTTTATTTAAAGTTTCCTGTAAACTTGTTTTATAAGTATGATCACGAATTATATTGGCGATCTTGTTTTGCTGCTGAATTAAATGAATGTGGTGCTGGTTATATCCCGCACTTTGAACATTCATCGTCTCTGTAAGCTGGTTAAATGAAGCTTGAAGATTTGTAAGCTGTCCACTGATGTCGTCATGCTGTGAACGTAACTGTACAATATGTTCTTGGAAGCTTAGATTGTTTTGTTGAAGCGTATCATCTATTGCATGAAGTTGAACGTAGAGACCTTCGATTATCTTTTTGTTATTTTCAATAGTCGTAAATAGATGTTCAGCCTTATTCTTTAATGAAGAAAATTCGTGAGTTGCTTTATTGGCGTCTTGTTGTAGTCTGTTTTTGTCTGAAGTTAAACGCTCTTTATTTTGTTTAGCAGTCTGAAATTTATTTTGAAGTTGATCTCTGTTCGATTTTGTTTTTTCTAATTCTGATGTAAGCGAACCGATTTCTTGAGATAATGTTTCTAATTGTTTAGCACGACCAATTCTTTTTCCGTCGAAAAGACCGACAGAGCCACCGGATAATGAATGGCGAGTTCTGCAATATTTTCCATTCTTGCTAATGAATGATTTCCCTGAGTTGTCTTGTTGCAGAAATGGTGTTCTATCTTGATTGTCGATTACTACATAAACATTCCGAAGTAAATAATTACAAAGCGAGTGATATTTTTCTTCTACATCAACTATGCTCAATGCAGGAATACAATCTTGCAAAGAATCTGACGGATTATTTTCGGTGCCTTCAAAATTCTTTAGAATGAAGAAATTGGCACGTCCTTTAGATGCTTCACTTAATAAATTGACTGCTCTACTTGCTTCTTCGATATTATCGATCACAAAGTAGTTCATATATGGATCTAAGTAATTTTCGATTGCCGATTTGTATTCCGCTTGGCAATTTAGAATCTCAGAAAATAAAGGAGCACGACTGGCAGAAGGTGAATTCTTTCGTAGGTAACGTAACGACTCAGGGTAGCCTTCTAAGTTTTCAACCAGACTTTTGGTTAGATTGAATTCGTTTTGCTTTGCATCTAATTTCCGTCCTTCTGAAATTACTTCTTCTGTATATTTTTTTAGTTCTTCGTCATAACGAATAATGTCATTAGCTAAATTTTCTTCATTTTGTAAAAGGTCTGTCAGTCCTTTTTCTTTTTCATCTTTTAGAGTTTTGCTCGATTCAGCCTTTGCGTGTAAATCGTCGTGCTCTACTTCTTTACCGGTAGTGTCGCTCGATAAACGATCGATCTCTTTCTGTAAAGATTCTTTTTTAGTTTGAGTTACGGCTAAGCTTTTCTCGGATTCGTGCATTGAAACCTGAAGACCTTGTGCTTCCGATGTCATGCGATGAATATCTGACTTCATCTGATCGTGTCCACTACGAGTTCCGTCGAGTGTTGCTTTTAATTCGAGCAATTGATTTTGCAATTCCTCTAACAATATTTCTTCGTTAAAACGTGACTCGTCAATTTGTTTCAGATGGTCTTGTGTGCTGATCAAATTTGTCTTGTCGTTCGTAAGTTGATTTGATAACGACGATTCTTTGTCACGTAGGTGAGTAAGTTTTTCATTGCTTACTTTTTTGTCATTCTCATGTTGACGAATGAATGCAATTTTATCGTTTAATATTTTTTGTGACTCAGAAAGTTCTTTTTCTTTATCCAGAGAAATAAGTTTGATGTGTTGTAACTCGGCTTCGTTTGTATCGAGCTGAGTGTCGTACATTACTTTTTCTTCCTGCTGTTTTGCCTCTTGCGATTGAAGTTCGTCGAACGTTTTTTTACTTCCGGAGATCGTGAACAATGCTAGTTCAGTAGAAAGTTCTTTGTAAAGTTCTTTCAATTTGTAGTATCGCTCAGTCTTTTTTGCCTGCGATTCCAGCTGTTTCATATTCCGCTCGATCTCGAATAAAAGATCATCAACACGTTTAAGGTCGGTGTCGGTGTCTTCTAGTTTTTGAAGCGTTTGTTTTTTACGGATCTTGTATTTAGAAATACCTGCGGCTTCTTCCAATAGATTTTTGATCGCATTATTTTTGTCGTTCAAGATCTCATCAACCATTTTCAATTCAATGATAGCATAGCTATCAGATCCAATACCGGTATCAAGGAATAAGTCAGTGATGTCTTTTAATCGACAGTTAACATTATTCAATAAATATTCGCTATCGCCTGAGCGATACAAGCGACGAGTGATAGTAACCGTGCTATATTCGGTAGGGAGAATATTTTTAGTGTTCTCAAAAGACAACGATACTTCGGCAAGCGAAGCAGGTTTACGATTTTTATTTCCGTTGAAGATGATGTTTTCCATCTTTTCAGAGCGAAGCATTCGAGTTTTCTGTTCACCCAATACCCAACGAATAGCATCGACAACATTCGATTTACCACTGCCATTCGGTCCAACGATTGAAGTAACACCTTTATCGAAGTGAATGATGACTTTGTCTCCAAAACTTTTGAAGCCTTTAATTTCTAAACTGGTTAAGCGCATAAAAAATAGTTTGATCTGTGAATAACGTGCAAAAATAACTTATTTACTTAGCATCAAAAGAATTGTTAATAACTCAGGAATCTTGTGAATTGCATTCAAGGGAATGCCGATGTTGGTTAAAAGTTGGAATGGAAAAAGTAGAGCACTAATCATGACTTCTTAATGACATTATCTTGGGATAATCTCAGGAAATTTCAGAACAATTATTTTTTCTGAGTTGCAGATTTCAGATAAGATTTGGCGACCATACCAAGAATTAATGATTAAATAATTAATAAAAGGTCGGGAAGAAGGAGTAAAACTTCTGCTTAAATAGTAAATAGGTTCTGTTTCAGTATATTGTGCGTTGGTAAAAATGTTTTGCTTTCTAACGTTCAATTTATACTTTTACCACCCACATTAACGAAATATTAACAAAATCCAACTATTCATATGGGACGAAAGTTATACCAATCACTCGTCGTACTTCTACTGTTAGGTTTCACTGTCAATGCACAGACAGGTGAAATACGCGGTAAAGTCATCGAAAAAGAAAACAAAATGGGCGCAGCCTTTGCGACCGTTACTGCTTTGATGAATAACAGTATTGTACAAGGTGCTGTTACCGACATAGACGGTAATTACGTGATCAAGCCGTTGAATCCGGGCAAGTACGATGTTCAGGTTACCTCAGTAGGTTTCCAGCCTGCAAAAAAAGTAGGTGTGATCGTTTCCGTCGATAAGGCGTCATACGCTGATATTGAAATAGGAAAAGGTATTGATTTGGTAACAGTAGAGATCACTGAATACAAAGTTCCATTAATCGATAAAGGGAGTCCGGCTACGCAAGTAACCATCGACCGCGATCAAATTGCACAAGCGCCAACACGTGATGTTAATTCGATTGCCTCAACAAGTGCCGGAGTTTTTCAAAAAGACGATGGCGGCGAATTGAATATTCGTGGTTCACGTTCTGATGCGACTTCTTATTATGTAGATGGTATAAAAGTACGTGGTGGAGTAGGAATTTCTCAAAAAGGTACAGAGCAGATTACAGTGATTACCGGTGGAGTTCCGGCACAATATGGAGATGCAACAGGCGGTATCATTAGTGTAACAACTCGCGGCCCTTCGAAGGAATGGGCTGGTGGTGTTGAATTTGCTACCTCTAAGCTATTAGATTCGTATGGTTATAATTTAGCATCATTCGATCTTTCCGGTCCATTGTTCTCTTCAAAAGATTCTACGAAGAAAAATGAATCTGCTCTTGCAGGATTCTTTTTAGCAGGCGAATATCAATACGACAAAGATCCTTCACCTCCGGGAATTGATGTGTACAAAGTTAAAGATGAAATTCTAGACAATATTCGTAAAAGTCCGCTGGTAAGAGCTCCGGGTGGTTTCAATTATATCAGCCGTGCAAATTATTTTACGGAAGATAGTTTAACGAAACAAAAATATCGTGAGAATGTGTCGGCAGATGCCTTCCGTCTAAATGCAAAATTCGAAGTTCGTCCGGCGAAAAATATTGTGCTAACGCTTGGTGGGTCTATTGAACGTACAAAGTCGAACGACTATATTGGCATTTACTCGCTGATGAATTATGATCAAAATCCGCAGACAACAGAAACCAATTGGAGAGCATTTGCCAAATTGACACAGCGTTTTGTGAATGAGTCGAAAGAAAGATCGTCGTCTGTATTAAAGAATGCATACTATTCAATTCAGGTAGATTATTCAAAAAATAATTCGATCACTCAAAGTCCGATTCATAAGGAAAATGCATTCGAATATGGATTCATCGGAACGTTTAAGACATACTCAGTTCCATTTAGCATTTTAAATGCAAATGGAGACTACGAGCAAATTGCAAATTTCGATACAGCGGTAGTTTATACACCAGGAGCTCAGAATCCAAATACTTCTAATTACACTTCTCAATATTATGCATTAACTGATCCTTATGGAACATTCGGTTTTACAGATAACCTTACTAACATTCAGCTAGGTGGTGGACTGTTAAATGGTGATAATAGAAATGCATTAACGACGTATGGTTTGTGGGCTCAACCGGGACGGATTCGTTCAGGATATAATATGAGCGACAACAGCCAAATTCGTGTGAGTACAAATGGTTCTGTCGATATCAAAAATCACAACATCATTGTTGGATTGGAATATGAGCAAAGAACTGACCGTTCTTATAGTGTAAGCGCAAACAATCTTTGGTTGATAATGCGTCAGTTAGGAAATCAGAAACTTTCCGGTGTAGATCCAACATCTGCACAAGTGAGTCAAATTATTGTGAACGGATCACCGGCAAATTTGATTACGTATTCTCGGGCTAATTATGTAGCCACAGGATCTAAAACGTTTTTCGAAAACATTCGTGAATCACTTGGATTAAATAAATGGGATACAGTTCAAACAGATGCTTACAATCCTTCTACATATAATTTAGGAATGTTCTCTGCCGATGAATTATTGAACAGTGGAAATTCACTCGTTAATTATTATGGATATGATTACACCGGTAAATTAGATAATTCCAGCTATTTGAATAGCTGGAATTTGAATAGCTTCTATGTAGATAAGAATAACGACAATAATTTTATTCGTAAAGTAGATGCCTTCCGACCAAATTACATTGCCGGTTACATCTCTGATAAATTTCAATTCAACGATATCATCTTTAACATAGGTGTTCGTATTGATCGTTTCGATGCCAATCAAAAAGTATTACGTGATCCATATTCTATTTATGAAATCCGTAGTGCATCAGATGGTGCAGTACTATCATCAATGCCAAATACAATTATTCCATCGAATATTGGTGGCGATTACAAAGTGTATGTGAACAATAGCGCGAACCCAACAAGTGTAGTAGGTTATCGTAATGGCGACATTTGGTACAATAAGCAAGGAGTTGAAATTAAAGATCTTTCAGCATTAGTAGTAAATGGAACTGGTGGTATTCAACCATTTTTCTCTAACTACGATGACGTAAAAAACAACACTGTAAATGTAAATGCATTCTCAGATTATACACCGCAGGTAAATGTAATGCCTCGTATTGCATTTTCATTCCCAATTTCTGATGAGGCATATTTCGCAGCTCATTATGATATCTTAACGCAACGTCCACAGAGCACTAATTTAATTCGTTTTAATCCGATCACTTATTTGAACTGGGCGCAAGGAAATGGAGGAACATTTAGCAATCCGAATTTGAAACCGGAGAGTACGACAGATTATGAGATAAACTTCCAACAAAAAGTTTCTCGTAGTTCTGCTTTTTCAATCTCTGCCTTTTACAAAGAGCTTAGAAACATGGTTCAGATTATCAACTTAGAATATGCATTCCCTATTAAATATTCTACCTATGGTAATATTGACTTTGGTACAGTAAAAGGGTTGTCGTTTGCTTACGATCTTCGTCGTACGAATAACATCCGTATGAATTTGAGTTATACGCTTTCTTTTGCTGATGGTACAGGATCCGATCCAAATACAAGCTCGGGGATTTTATCACAAGCAGGCCAAACAAACCTGAAGGAAATTAAGCCATTAAGTTTTGATCAGCGCCATACGCTTGTAGCTTCAATTGATTTCCGTTATGGAAAAGGAAAAGATTATTCAGGACCAATTTGGTTTAACAAACAAGTATTCTCCAATGCAGGACTGAATTTAGTAGTCCGTGCAGGATCAGGAACGCCATATACACGTAAGTCGAACATTACTCCTGAAGCAGATTTTACGACTACTGCAAACAGCAGAGCAGTAATTGCAGGATCACTAAACGGTTCTCGCTTGCCATGGTCATTTAAGATTGATGGAAAAATTGACAAAGACTTTGAGATTGGAATTGGGAAGAATAAAAAAGGAGATGCACGTAAACCACTTTATGCGAATGTTTATCTGCAGGTGTTAAATGTGTTGAATACATTAAACGTTTCAAGTGTGTATTCAGCAACAGGAAGTCCAAGCGATGATGGATATATTACATCTCCCGGAGCACAAACAACAATTGCCAATCAGGTAAGTTCTCAAGCTTACATCGATCTTTACCATGCAGCGGTGAATAATCCATCCAACTATCAGTTGCCACGTCGTATTCACTTAGGTATTCAGTTAAATTTCTAATTTGTAAATCACTTCTAACTAATGAAAAGATATATATATACCGCCTTTATTTTCCTGAGTTGTGCAGGAAGTATAACTGCCAAGGAAAACGTTCACACGCAACGTTACGCCGGACCGCAGCTTGGCAACCAAACGCTTTCAGGTTGTGCGCCTTCAAAATCGCGCGTAGATCTTGACATCAACAATGTACGTTGTCCAATTTGGATCAATGGTGATATGTGGTGGGATCTTTCGGGAAACGCTTTGTATGAAATTCCACTAGGGTCTGGTAAACATTCGTTGTTTGCAGGAGCAATTTGGATCGGTGGAAAAGAAGCAGGTTCTCAAAACCTAAAAGTAGCAGCTCAAACATACCGTCAATCAGGAAGTGATTTCTGGCCTGGACCAATTGATAAAGTTACTACAGACATTACACCCGATCAGTGTATTAAATGGGATAAACATTTCAAGATCACTTTTGCAGAAGTAAAAGAATTTCACAGAAGTTTCCAAGGAGAAAATCCGGATTTAAATTATCCGGTTCCTGATATCATCAAGAACTGGCCGGCAAATGGTGATTCTTTATTTAATCAGGAAAAAATTCTTGCTCCATTCTACGATAAAAATGGTGATGGATTTTATGACTATACAGCTGGTGATTATCCACGTTACAATATAGACGGTGATTTAGATGCTTGTGATAAAAGTTTATTGTTAGGTGACCAAACGATTTGGTGGGTATTTAATGATGTGGGTAACATTCATGGAGAAACAGCAAGTCAGTTTCCGGTAAAAGTTGAAATTCAAGCGCAAGCTTTTGGTTTTAATACAAACGATGAGATTAACAACATGACGTTCTATCGTTATAAAATTACCAATCGTGCTACCACAGATTTGAATGAAACCTATTTTGGTGCATGGGTAGATCCGGATCTTGGAAACTATTTAGATGATTATGTTGGTTGTGATGTTGAAAGAGGATTAGGTTTCTGTTATAACGGAGATGCTGATGATGATGGAGCTTTAGGTTATGGGTTAAATCCGCCTGCAGTAGGAGTGGATTTCTTTGAAGGACCACTAGCCGATTCTGCAGATGGAAAAGACAATAACAGAAATGGAATTGTAGATGAGCCCGGCGAACAGATCATTATGTCGAAGTTCGTTTATTACAATAACGATAATACAAAATTTGGAAATCCAAATGGTGCTCCCGAGTATTACAATTACTTAAGAGGAATCTGGAGAGATAATTCTCCGCTTGTTTATGGAGGAAATGGTTATCAGACTGCCGGTGCAGACTCTTGCGATTTCATGTTTCCCGGAACTTCCGATCCGTTAAATTTTGGAACTCACGGCACAACGCCTCCATTTATATGGACAGAGTCGCAGCCACTAGGACCTAACAGTGTTCCGAATGACCCTAGCGATCGTCGTTTCTTACAGAGTGCCGGGCCGTTTACATTAAAGCCTGGAGCGATCAATTATATAACAACAGGAGTAGTTTGGGCACGTACTTCTTCAGGAGGGCCAGAGGCATCGGTAAAATTATTGAAGTTAGCCGATGTGAAAGCACAGAATTTATTTGAGTCTTGTTTCAAAGTAATCAACGGACCATCAGCTCCACTTTTATCAATTCGTGAATTGGATAAAGAATTGATTTTATCGATTACGAATCCTGATGGCTCTAATAATAGAAAAGAAGATTACATAGAGAAAGACATAAACATTCCTGCAGATCCTGCAGCGATCTTCCGTTTTGAAGGATACAAAGTATATCAGGTAAAAGACCCTTCAATTACAGTTAACGATCTTTTGAACGCTGATAAAGCACGTCTGGTATTTCAATGTGATTTGAAAAATGGAGTAAGTCAGATCGTAAATAAAGTATTGGATGGAAACTTAAATTCATTCGTTCCTACAGAAATGGTTTACGGAGCAGATGCAGGTTTACGTCATACCGTTCGATTAACAACAGATGCTTTTGCTACAGGCGATCCGAAATTGGTGAATCATAAAACATATTATTACATGGCCGTTGCTTATGCCTTTGATGGAGTAGCAGACGTATTTAATCCAGGTGATCCACCGGGACCCGGAATATATGGCTCACCATATTACCAAAGCCGTCAAAATGCTTCTGGTTCTGCGATAAATATTACGACAGGTATTCCTCATATTTCTGCTCCGGAACAAAACGGTTTAGAATTGGGAGCGTCTTATGGCGATGGTCCGGAGATAACACGTTATACAGGTCAAGGTAATGGTTACTCTACAGGAAGTGGTCGCGCAACATTAGATATTCGTCAAGACCAAATTGATAATATTTT
>JANLPR010000024.1:0-34528 GCA_031367345.1 Bacteroidota bacterium
AGTAAAATGAAAACCAAAACTTCCATTAAATGGGTACGGATCTACCGGATAATTGTAACTCGAATCAGAAGCTGAACCAATATTGGTCATATTGCAATTGAGCGAATCAAATCCAAAAAAAACATTCCCGCCTATCCCTAAAATTCTTCCATTAAAAGAACTCATCCCTGTGCACCAATCTACGCTGCGGTAATTTGTAAAAGTTGAAATACTCGAATCCATTCTTACAAAAATAGAATAATAATAATAGTTATTATTTGAAAATAAATAATCTCCATTTGAAAATTTTGCAAAATACGGCCCGCCTTCAACTGACCACACAACTTGCCCGGTCGAATCAACGCGATAGACCGTATATCGCATTGAGAATTGAGTCCGACACAAATTTGAAAAAATAAATCCTCCGTCATTCAATGCAACCCCTTTCTTGCCGGCATTTCCGTCATCATTTGTCGTAAACCCATTATAAACTTTTGACCACTGCGATACTGTTAAAGATGTATCAGTTTTAATTCCAAAATTCATCGCTGTGTGATCAAACGAGTTATAACTTGTTCCACTTATAAATAAATTTCCATCCGTCAATACTATTGGCGCTGCATAATCATACAAATTTCCACCACCCATTCCTCTATAACTATAACCGGAAGAATCAAAAAGAATTAAGTATCCATCGCCAGGATATACATCGGTAGAAATTGCAAATGACGAATTGTTTATAAATGAAATATCTTTAAACGAGTAGTTTCCTAATCCGAATAAATACTTCTTTTGCCATTGTATGTTACCGTCACGATCCATTTCAATGATTAATCCCACAAAGTGCCCTGTTGTATCTTTGAGACTACCGGCTACAAGTATTCGCGTACTGTCGAATGAAAGTGTTACAGCAAAGAACTGAACCGACAAACTATCTTCAAACGTTTTACTCCAGATCGTATCGCCAAAGACATTCGCTCGTAAAATAACACCACTCGAAATGGAAGTGCTGACGAAACCTACTATAAGAACCGATGAATCGCTATCTTTAATCATGGCAGATAGTGCAACGTTTTGCGAGTTTGCAAGCTTATGAAAATCAGCTGCCGCACACTGAATAGAATACACAAACAAAAAACCAAGAGTACATAATTTCATTTTCAAAATTATCAAATATCAAATTTGTTTCAAACTTTCACTTCTCTTTTTGGAGCTGACTCCAATAAAAAATAAATGTTCAGATAAATATAAGATTATTTTTAAATCGAATCATAATAATTATTTAAAATTCTTAATTAAATGTTTTAAAGAAAAAATATCAGGCAGTTTTTAAAAGAATCCAAATTCTTACTTTACAAAATAATCAAATCAAGAAAATTTCACAAGCATCAATACGGGATTTACATTTAAACGCCTCTTAACCGATTTTTCTAGCAATTTGATTGTAAAAAAATAATTCCTCTTCAAATTGTAAAAAAGCAAACAAACAATTGCCTTGTCTTTTTTTCTGTTATTCACAATGCTAGTGAATAAATAATTAACAGGCACAATCTTTCCAACCCATTTTAAATAGTAAATTGTAGTACTGATTATTTCCGAAAATGTTTGCACTACCTATTAAATAAAATATAATTAAAAATTAGCTGATGGTCTTTGGGTTAGAGAAAACTCAAATTAAAAGCTAACACAATTTTCTAAAATATCTAATCAATAATTAAAAATCAACTATTATGAGCGATCAAGTTTTATGGGACAGAGTAGCACCGGTTTATGAAGATGAAGTTTTTGATGTTTACAAAAGCGACAAGAAAGGTGTTCTAAAAAAAATGGTTCAAAGCCATGCAAACAAAACTCACTTAGCAATCGATTTTGGTTGTGGTCTTGGAAAAGCGTTGCCTATGTTATCGCCGTTGTTTAAAGAAATTGTAGCTGTTGATGTATCTCAAAACCTACTCGACATGGCAGAGAAACTTAATTTTAAGAATGTTCATTTACATCAAGCTGATCTTGCAGAAAAAAAAGTGAAATTGCCTAAAGCTGAATTTTTATTGTGTTGCAATGTTTCGATCTCTTCAAACAATGCACGCAACTTTCAAATGCTACGCAATGCAATGAATTCACTTAAGATTGGGGGAACAGCAGTTTTTGTTCTTCCTTCGTTAGAGTCTATGTCGTTTGCTACTTGGATGCTGATTAAAATTTATCAGAAACAAGGAGTAAAATTTAACGACATTCCAAAACAAGACATCAGTCATTTGTCGCCGGAATTCCATCCTGTTTTTAAAGATGGCGTTTTCAATATTGAAGACACTCCTACAAAACATTATTTATTACCTGAAATTATTTCCTTTTTTAATAACGATAGGTTTCAAATTGAAACGATTGATCGAATTGAATACGACTGGGGAACTGAATTAGACGAACTACCAAAAAATGTGAAAGCAGCAGACCCTTGGGACTGGTTAGTGGAAGTTAAAAGGATTGGATAATTTTTCTGCCACCTTCTAAAATAAATTAGACAGATATTATTAATGGAGTTTCAAATAAATAAGCCCTGAACACATCGAGTGGATAGGGCTTGTTTATGTAACATTATTTTAAAGTCAAATATTCGTCTATAGAAAAAAGTTTAATTCGATGTTTCATCAATAGACAGAATTCAAACGTTGTTTTTTTTCATCAAACAAGTCGTAGAATGAAGAAATAGCTTTATATTCGTTTAACCTTTTATATCCTTATTTCTATGAAAAAATATTCGACACTCTTATTATTGCTATTGCCATTCTTATTAAATGCTCAGATTACTTGGGAACGTCCATATGGAAATGTAACCCATTTAAGTATTAACGATATTATTGAAGGTCCTAACAATAGCTATTATATCTGTGGTCATGACACTTCAAATTCAACTACCAGAGCATTGCTTGCCAAACTCGACAGTGCAGGAAATACATTATGGGAAAAATATTATACCGTTCAAGATTCTGATTACCAATTTGACCATATCTTGCTTTTAGACACTTCGCTCATTATACAATCGGCTTCGTATGCACATGTAAATGGTTACTACGCTGTGCCGAAAATATTAAAAACAGATTTATCAGGAATTGCGTTTGATAGTATTTATTCAGATATAACAGGCGTTTACAACGATACAAGAAATGTATCTCTTCATCACGGAGCAAACAATACTTTCTGGGCAGTTACCTACATTGGAACCACCGGCATATCGAATATTGTGGATTACACTCGAAGAAATTTTGATCTGCAACTTATACGTAATAAATCCTTTGGTGCTTTTTACGATTTCAATTATTCTTTCAATAAAAATGGTGAAAAGATAAACGATTTTTTTATTGAAGAACCAGATTCTAGTACACACATACTTTCACAACGGGACCATGTATCACTCTATGACACAACCGGCACATTGATCTTAGACACCGCTTATTTGAATCTACCTAAATCCTCTCAACTACTGCTTAACGACGACGGAAGCTATAATTTATTTTATAACCATGCCGACACATTAACAATAAGACGTTTTAATAATAGCGGTGTACAGCAACAAATTTCTTTTATTAAAAAACCTATATCTTACATTTATCCCCCAACACAAGCAATCGATACCGGGTACTTTTTATTTAATGGGATTTACAATTTAGCATTGAATACTTACTCATACACCATGTATAAATTAAATAATTCGGACGATACAATCTGGTCGCAAACATTATCATTGCCTTACGGAATTAGCTACATTACCATGCAGGCAACTTCTGATGGCGGTGTTATACTACTCTTTCCAACAAATTATTATGGTGATAGTCTAAGTTATTTTATGAAGTTTGGACCTAATGGTGAGCGCTTCCCTTATAGTTTACAAACCAACAAATCGATTTACTGCTCGGGCGATACAGTACAACTAACAACGCTCTATACTGCTTCAAGTTATTTATGGACTACAGGAGAGATAACTCCTTTTCTAAATGTAACCTCAACTGGAAATTATGGAGTAACAGTTATTGATTCATTGGGCAGCAGCTATACCGTTGCACCAATTCCAATTACATTCGATAGTCTACAACAACTTGTGCTCAACGATGTTCATACATGCCAAACATCAGTATCATTGTATAATTCACAAAGCGGAGCAAATACATATTGGAGTACCGATGGAATAAATTATTCGTGGGTTTATCCCGGCTACTTTACGACTACTATCGTTCCGGATACATTACCAATTTGGCTAATAGAACAAAAAAGAAGTGGTTGCAGAACGATGGATTCAGCTTTTATTTATTTTGATAATTGCTCGGGAGTGTCTTCTATTTATTCCGACACAAAATTACTTCAAGTACATTCATCGTTAAGCTCAATCACAGTACAATCAAACAGCAGTAGTAATTTTTCTCGGCTTTACTTACTTTCAGTAGATGGCAAACTTATATTCGAACAATTGGTAAATGATAATTTAATTGAAATTAACACTGAAAAATTAACTCCTGGAATATATATTTTAAAATGTATAGTAGATAACAATTTTGTAACAAAAAAATTAGTGCTTATCCATTAGTTCTTGGGAATTATTTTTTCGCTTGTTGGAGGTGTGCGACGGATTACAAATCCATCGCAGCTTGTTGGAGGTGTGCGACGGATTACAAATTTGTTGGAGCTTGTTGGAGGTATGCCTCGGATTACAAATTTGTTGGAGCTTGTTGGAGGCGTGCGACGGATTACAAATTTGTTGGAGCTTGTTGGAGGTATGCGACGGATTAAGAATATATTCATAAATAAAAAGAGGCGTGCAATTAATTTGCACGCCTCTTTTTTATTGTTGAATAATCCTATCAGTTACGAATAAATATTTTCTGCTTTTCAAAAATATCTTTACCTGTAATTTGAATAAAATACAAACCATCCTGAAGCCGATTTGTATTTATCTCAATCTGATTATTCCCTTCATTAATCTGTTGCATCATTTGTAAAGCAGATACACCATACTGATCGAATAACTCAATCTTCAATTCCGATTTAGTTGCCGATTCAACCGGAATATAAAATTGTGGTCCCGCCGGATTAGGGTAAACTTTTGACATAGCCATTAGTGAAGTGAAGAAAGCAGAAGGCGACCATGTACTAAAAACATTTGTTGATGCACTTGTTGAACAATTACCTCGAACCTGAAATTCGTATACGGTACTTGATAACAATCCGGAAACCAATATTGAATTCGTAAGCGAAGTAGCACTCATCCAGTTCAATGAATTTGCCGGACGATATCTGATTTCATATCGATATGCGCCGGTTGAGTTCCAATTCAATTGCGCTCTGAATGTAGTTACATTGGTTGCATTCAACCCTGTTGGTGAAACACAACTTGTAGAAGGACAACTTTGTGTTGTGAAATATTGACTAGGCGAAAACGATCCACCTGAATTGATTGTCCCTGCCGAAGAACATGCTGAAGCTACTTGCCATTCGTATGAGGTATTGCAAATTAAATTACCTAACGTAACAGAAATATTTTGTGATGTAATTGTTATCCAACCTGCATTAGGAATAGCAGGACGATAATGAATTATGTATGCTCCTGCTCCACTTACAGCATTCCATGAAACCACTGCAGAGTTAAACACTACAGAAGTACTCAAAAGTCCTGTTGGAGTTGGGCAGACACTCTGACAAGGGGCCGTTGTAAATGTCATAATGGAAGAGTTCGCTCCAACACTTCCGGATGCAGTACTGCAGAATGATTGTATTCTCCACTGATATGTAGTGTTACATAAGAGATTCGACAACGTGAAAATTGTATTCTGAGAAATCATCGATGTCCAATTGGTAGGAACAGTTGAGATAGGTCGGTATTGAACATTATAATATATGTTTCCTGGCGAAGCAGTCCAACTAAGTATTACAGTATTCAAATTAACGATACTTGAGACCAACGCTGTTGCCGCTAGACAAGTATTGATTGGACACACAAGAGTAGTAAAGAATTGACTGGGAGAAAATGCACTGCCGGAATTTATTCCACCTGATGTAGAACAAATGGTTTGCACTTGCCATTCATACGCTGTATTACATAGTAAATTTCCAAGCGTTACAGATGTTGTTTGCGTTGTTAAAGTCTGCCATGGTGTATTTGGAGCGTTTGCCGGGCGATAATGAATTACATAGGCAATGCCACCACTAACTGTTGTCCAAGATGCTTGAGCAGAATTCAACGTAATGTTAGTTGTAGTTAACCCTGTTGGAACTTGGCAAACGGTAACACATGCAGCAGTTGTAAAAGTTACACTTGCAGAGAATGTACTAACATTGCCTGCTGCGGTTCCGCAAACAGATTGAACTTGCCATTCGTAAGCTGTATTGCAAAGTAAATTTGTTAATGTGAAAGTTGTGCCTTGTGAGATTTGAGAAGTCCAATTGGTTGGAATTGAAGAAACAGGCCGATACTGAATGTTATAAACCTGCGCACCAGATACTGATGCCCAACTCAAAATTGCACTATTTGCATTGAGTATGCTCGACACTAACGAAGTTGGAGCAATACAAATAGGCGTTGTACATAAGGCAGTAGTAAAATTTTGACTTGTCGTAAAAGCACTCAATGAATTAATAGAACCAACATTTGAACAAATGGATTGAACTTGCCATTCGTAAGTAGTACTGCAAAGTAAATTTGGAATTGTAGTTGTAGTAAACTGCGTAGTAATTTGTTGCCAAGCAGTAGATGACGAACCGACTGGTCGAAGCCGTACATTGTAACCGGAGGCCCCATTATTACCGACCCAATTTAATACAACAGTGGTTGGAACTAAGGCAGATGACGTTAAAGCTGTAGGAGGATTGCATGATATTGTTTGCGCATTGCCTTGACTAAGAAACGACATACAAAATGCGATCAGCAGCAAGTAAAAGTTAACTCTCATGATTGATTGTTTTTTTGATTATTTAATAATTGTTTATGACGGATTGCTAATCCATGAACTGAACTTTCTTTTTAGTGCTCGACGGATTACAAATCCGTCGGAGCTTGTTGGAGGCGTGCGATTGATTACAAATCCGTCGGTGCGACATAAAAACGCGCATACTTTATTTTACTAATTTCTGTGCTTCACCGGGAAATTTACTGATCACTGATGTAACACTTGAAATTACGCCTGCAATGTCGGACAGATCGGCCGGAACAATCATTGTGTTATTCGTCTTTGCTAACTTTCCAAACTCTGTTAAATATTGTTCTGCAATGCGAAGGTTAACGGCATTCAACCCGCCTTCTGAATTGATCGCTAAAGCAATTTCTCTGATTCCCTTTGCGGTTGCAATAGCTACCATTTCAATTTCAGAAGACTTACCCGATGCTTCATTAATACGTCGCTGCTTTTCACCTTCTGATCGTGCAATCGCCTCTTGTTTGTCACCCTCAGCCCTGTTAATCTTTGCTTGTTTATCACCTTCCGATTCTGCAATCAGCGCCCGCTTTTCTCTTTCAGCACGCATCTGTTTTTCCATTGCATCTTTGATACTTTGTGGAGGAGAAATATTCTTTACCTCATAACGAGAAACTTTTATTCCCCATGGTCCACTTGCTTTATCTACGGCTTCTACAATACTTCCATTCACTGTTTCACGCTCTTCAAAGGTTTTATCTAATTCCATTTTACCAATTACACTTCTCATCGTTGTTTGAGAAATCTGAACAACAGCAAATTTATAATTATCGATTCCGTAAGATGCTTTTTGAGGATCGATCACTTGCAAGTATAATATTCCATCAACTTCAACGGCAATATTATCTTTCGTTATACAAATTTGTGAGGCAACATCTATCGCTTGCTCTTTTAAATTCTGACGGTACGAAACTTTGTCGATAAATGGAATTAGAATATGAAATCCTGCATCCAATGTGCGACTGTATTTCCCCAATCTTTCTACTATATACACCGATCGTTGCGGAACAACTTTGAACGTAGATAAAAAAGAAATAAATAAGGCAATAATTAAAAGGACTAGAATGGTTGTTGATGCTGTCATTGCGATGCTTTTTTTGATTTTACAATTAATGTTATACTGTCATTACCTACTATGATAACGTTTTCTCCTTTTTCAATTTGATCGGTTGATTGTGCTCCCCAGCTAATTCCTCTGAATTCAACTTTGCCATTTTCATCTGGCCCAAATGAACTTTCTGCAATTGCACTTTTTCCTATAAATTCATCTTCAATTTCACTGCCTCCTTTTCTTGTCCATAATAATTTACTCATCCACTTACGCAGAAAAATTATTGAAAGGACTGAACTTACAATAAAACTGATTAGTTGACTATTGATACTTAAATCGAAAAAAAGCGTCAATAAAGAAACGATCCACGCTCCAAGAGCAAAAAAGAAAAGTATCAATCCGGGCATTACAAATTCTAAAAGCATCAGCACAAAGCCGACTACAAACCAAACTACCGAAGGATTGTTGAAATTCATTATTTTATATGGCAAATAATTAGGATTTACCACGACCAAAAATAGTATTTATTCTGACAAACGAAAGCATTCTTTTCTGCACAATCCATCATTTGTCTTGATAAGTTTCATTTTTGAACAGAAACAAAGATTAGAAACCTCTATTTTTTCTTTTGAAGATCTAAGAAATTAAAAAACTAAAAATTGAATCTGTCGATTTCTAAATTTTCTGGAATTCAACTATCAAATTACTTAAAACCACAGACCAAATAAAATTGATAAAAAGAGGTTGAAAAATACTTGGCTTGAAGTTTTTTTTGCAAATTGTCATCCAATTCAAACTCAATTATCCTCCACAAAACCATTACTTCAAAAAAATGAAACAAAAACTACTTTCATTTCTGTTATTACTGAACGTTGCAACTAGATTGAGCTTTGCTCAAGTAGCTTCAATTCCTTTCACCGCCTCACTCGACACTTTTTCTACTATTTCAGGAACAAATCTTGATGCTCCCGGAGTGGATGATCTGTATTACCAAGGAATTCCTATAGGCTTTACCTTTAATTATGGTGGGAGTAATCATGATTTCATGACAATAAATACAAATGGTTATGTACAATTAGACTCTGCTGGCTCAGGGTCGTTTTATTCAATTCTCTCCGGAACACAAAACAATGTGATTGCACCTTTTGGTGCTGATCTAATACATTTTAATTCAAATGCTAGTTTACAATACGCCACTTTTGGTACAGCTCCTAATAGAGTTTGTATTGTTCAGTGGATACATTACTCATATTTCGGAAACAACGGAGATGTAAGTTTTCAATTAAAGATGTATGAAAGTTCAAATTGCATTCGATTTATATATGGATCAAACACTTTAACAACAAATCCATTAATGACTCAAATTGGTTTACGCGGAAGTACAAATCTTGATCATCAGGTATTAGGCGATACCTCTTGCAACTGGGCTAACGCATATCCATTTCCGACTATCAATACAACTTTTCCTGTAAGTACGAGTTGTAATATGCCATCAGGATTTTCATATTATTTTGGGGCTTGTGCTGGCAGCGTAATAAATTTCTCCTACCTAACAGGATCCGTTTTCAACGATTATAATGGCAATGGAATTCGTGACACAAATGAAACGGGAATTGCAAATCATGTAGTGAATCTACTTACTGGGAACTACTTTGTTTCAACCGATGCTGCAGGAAACTACGCTTTCTTTTATTCGGATTCAAGTTTAAATTATACATTAACCACATCAGGAATTACGTATTGGAACTCAACT
Source organism: Bacteroidota bacterium (assembly GCA_031367345.1). GTDB lineage: Bacteria > Bacteroidota > Bacteroidia > AKYH767-A > 2013-40CM-41-45 > JADKIH01. Next base: position 9,740 of record JANLPR010000024.1, read on the forward strand.
ACCGGATCAACCCTTACTTGTTTACCCCAATCACAACCTACCAGTAATTTAAATTTTGGAATGCAATTAATTCCAAATATTCATGAAGTATCGGTTACATGCCCTAACTGGGGAGCCAAACCCGGGCAAGTTGAACCTATGCCTATCAATTTTCAAAATAATGGTACTACAACAGAAAGTGATACAATTACATTTATAATGGATTCTCTTTATTCTTTTGTTAGCGCTATTCCGTTGCCAAATGTTCAAAACGGACAAACATTACAATGGGTTTATACTAATTTAACGCCAGGACAACACCGTTCTATCTTGCTAAAACTACTGCCTACGTCAAATGCAGTTCTTGGAAATTATTTAAATTCCTCTCTTGCTATTGCACCTTTAATTGACACTGTTCCAACAAATAATAATATTGCTCTTCATCAATTAATTTCAAATGCTTGGGACCCTAACGAAAAAATTGCAGTGCCAGATGGTGAAATTGCCATTGGAACAGAAATTCAATATTCTATACATTTCCAAAATACCGGCAATGCTTTTGCGAACAATGTTATTGTGAAAGATACTATTGATAGTGGGCTTGATCTCCTGTCGTTTCGTTTACTAGGATCCTCTCACCCCGTAAATATGACTTTAGATGGAAATAGAATTATAACTTTTACTTTTTACAATATCCAATTACCGGACAGTGGCAGCAACTTTGCCGGAAGCAATGGCTACGTGAATTACAGTTTGAATACAGCAACAACACTTTCACAGGGAACTAACATTTATAACCGTGCCGGAATAATTTTTGATAGTAATGTTCCGATAATAACTAACACAACTTCAAATTTGATTCGATTGGAAACAGGGATTGGCAAAGATTTTTACTCCAATCAATTAATCGCTTTGCCAAACCCTGCCGAAAATAATGTTGCATTCAATTTTTCTAATGATAACCTTGAAAATGCAAAGTTAACAATCAGGTCAATTGATGGAAAAATAGTTTTATCTAAAAACTATATTACCTCTACCGAAAGTATTAATATAAGTGGGCTGACAAATGGAATTTATATTTGTACACTTACCTTCAACAACAGAACTGTTTCTGTTAAACTAATGAAAGATTAAAATACGAAAGATTATTAAAAAAGGGAGATAGGAATTAATGTTCATCTCCCTTTTTTATTAAATTATATTTCTTTGAGCACCTTTATTATGTCTGCCTAAAAAATAGATAACTACAAAAATAATAATCAAATTTCCAATTCCTAAAAGCCCCCAATCTTCGACTTTCCCAGCCAAACTTTTCCCTAAAAGATCTGACGAATTTCCTCCGTAGAGAAACATCAAAACAATGAAGAAGATAGTATACGCAAATTTATTTTCTTGTTTTACTTTCAAAAACAATAGCACAATAAGAGGTAGTGAAAAAAGGAAATGCTCGGTATCAGTAATAAGTATGGATGGAATTAGCGCAATCAATATGAAATAATAAAGTAGAAATACTTGTTCGAAATTTTTACTTACTTCAATTTGATTCTTCCCATTTTTCAACCATAAATAAGCAAAGGAAAGTATACCAATTATCCCTAATATGATAATTCCAAATGAAGAAGGAATTTTTACTCCTATATAAAAAGAGAGTAAGGCAAAAAATGTATGATTGCTGCTGAGATAAGTTGAATGCTCTTTCATGGCCAAAATCCATTCAGAATAGAGCGAAAAACTTTTTTCAAAACCGATTGCTGCTCCGGAAACAATCACAAACGCCAATAGCCAAACGAAAACGTACACGATCGACTTGTATTTTTTTATTAAAAGATAAGGCAATAGGCAAATTAAAAAATACGGTTTTGTAAGTATTGTGATAGCAAGTAATGCACTTGACGATATATACTTGCTCTCCAATGCAAGCTTTATTGATAGTGTCAATAAAAGCAATAGAATCATATTCGTATTCCCCAAATGCAATTCACGGACAAGATGATTGATCACACAAAGCAAAATCAAAAGATAGGTAATGGTTTTGGGTGGAGAGGGCAATCCATTGTTTTTTCTGATGATCTGTACAAGCAATACTATCGTTGAAATTGTTGCTGATGCAATTAAAATAAAATCTATAATACTTGCGATATTATATGGAATCAACGTGAATGGAATAAAAAAAAGGAGCGTGAAAGGAGAATATTTATAGAAACCAGTTTCCAAACCAAATGGTATTCCATAAACTTTTTCATTAGCAAGCAACGCTTTCGCTGCTTCATAAAATACTTTAAAATCATTCAGCCAAAAACGACCATTAATTTTTTCGACAATTAAAATTGCTGTAAACAAAAGCAACGAAATAAAAATAAAATACTTAATTGACCTATCTATTTCCATTTCTTCTTAAATAATTTAATGTTTTGACAAAGTAAGCTTTGCGTGTTTAAAAATCGCTTTTCAATTCACCACAAATTTACCGTTGCCTTTCTAAAAAGCAACTGCCAAATCGGAAAGGAATAATAATTTGCAAACAACTTCATTGAACAACTATCTATTTATTGTTGTAAAATACAGTCAATAATTTTACATTTTTGTAGCAAGAATGATTTGCTAATTCATTCGCAGAAATAGTACATTTACGACCACAATACAGAAAACAAGTATGAACACATTAAAAAAACTATGGAACGATAAACCGCTTCAACTCATCTTATGGGTTGGTTTTATTTTACGATTATTTTCTGTCCTATTTGCTAAAGGTTACGGAATGTCCGACGACCATTTTCTTGTTATTGAAAATGCTCAAGCGTGGGTGAATGGCTACAACTACGACACATGGTACCCCGATGCTCAGCATCCCAATGCGCCGGCAACAGGCCATAGTTTTTTCTATCCCGGTATCCATTATCTACTCTTTCTCTTTTTTAAATTTATCGGCTTCGAAAGCCCGCAAGGAAAAATGGTTATTGTTCGTGCTCTTCATGCACTTGCTTCTATGGTTGTAGTTTACTCCGGTTTCAAAATTGCAGAAAAATTAAGCGGAAAACATGCAGCACGAATGACCGGACTTTTGCTTTCTGTTTTTTGGTTTATGCCATTCCTCAGTGTGAGAAATCTAGTGGAATTTGCTTGTGTTCCTCCAATCATGTATGCAAGCTGGCTAATCATTCGAGACGACGAACGATTCAACTGGAAATCTATTTGCATCGCCGGATTAATGCTTGCGATTGCTTTCTCCATCCGCTATCAAACTATTTTATTTGCCGGAGGTATGTCATTAGCATTATTTTTCAAAGGCAAATTTAAGTCCTCAGTTTTATTTTTTATTGCCTTTGCAATTCCTGCTGCGCTCATTCAAGCAGTGCCTGATTATCTGATTTTTGGAAAACCATTTGTTGAATTTCAAGAATACTACCGATACAATCAAGAGAATGCTACAGCTTATTTTACGAATTACTGGTATATGTATTTTGTTTTAATTGCCGGGTTACTCATTCCGCCTATTAGCTTATTTCTTTTCTTCGGATTTTTTAAAAACTGGAAAAAGCATTTGTATTTATTTCTTCCTGCATTTATTTTTCTTGCATTTCACTCTTACTTTCCTAACAAGCAAGAGCGATTCATTTTGCCGGTTATCCCTTTTATAATTGTACTCGGCTTTATCGGTTGGGAAGAATTTAAAAATGGTTCCGCGTTTTGGAAAAAACATAGTACACTTTATCGAAACATTTGGATCTTCTTTTGGGTCATCAATACCATTCCTCTCGTTGTTGTCACCATTTCTTATTCAAAACGAAATCGTGTAGAATCGATGGTATATTTAGCCAATAAAGGAGATGTAAAAAGTATTGTGATAGAAGACAGCAATCGTGACGACATTCTAATTCCGCCACAGTTCTATATGAAAAAATTTACCAAAGTCTATCGTATCACTAGCGTTGAGCCTGATTCAACTTTTTACAAAGAGTTTTATTTGAAAACCCCTATTGAACTACGACCGAATTATGTTGTATTCATGCAACGAGACCACATTGTTCAGAGAGTACTGGCATTAAAAAAATACGTTCACCTTACTTATGAAACTACAATAGAACCATCATACATCGATTGGCTTTTAAACAAGATGAACTGGCATAATAAAAATCAGACATCGTATATTTACAAGATTGAAGAGGAGAACTAAGTAATAAGACACGAGCGTTCAAGACAAGTGATGCATTCTAATTCTGTTTAAAAAAAATTAAACGTTTACACAATTTTATTTATTATTAGTAAAGTCTACGATTTTGATATCCTTGCAACAGCTTAATAAATGGAAAAATGTCTCCATTTAATTTCTGCCGCATAAACTCGTCCATATTTTAGCTCTGTTTATTGCTATAAATTGGGTGTTTACCAAATTTCAACGTTCTTTTGAAATGGCCATTTATTTTCTATTAGATTTACATGTGCTAAAAACTCTCTAACCATGAAAAGATCATTACTATTTTTTGCTTTTTCCATTCTATCTCTACTTAGTTTGGCTCAAGTTGTTTCCATCAGACCAAACTATGGCGCGAAAGGACAAACACTCACCACTACAATCACAGTAGCCAATGGAGTTATTTCTATGGGTAGCGCCCCAATGGGAATGACAGACGTTTACCTTCAACAAGGAGCAACAATTGTTTATGTAAATTCTTTTGATCCGAATATCAATTTATATCCCGGCTCATGGCCCGGTCCTTACAGTGATTCTATGCATGTTGATTTTACCCTTCCATCAAATACGCCAACAGGCCCTTACGATGTTCACGTAATTTCATACGTTATGCAAGGCTGGCCATTTCCGACACAAGTTCCGAGTGATAATGTTTTGCTAAATGGATTTTATGTAGGCGGAAATGCCGGCACCATTGAGGGTGATATTTATTTTGACATAAATCAAAATGGCATTCGTGATGTCAGCGAGATAGGTTTGGCAAATCAGCGCTTACTCATTTCACCAAATAATTTTAATGCTTTCACCGACTTCAATGGACATTATAGCATCATAGTAGATACGGGTACTTACACTATATCACCTATTATACCTCCAATTTTTTCACTTACTAGTACGCCTTCAAGCTATACTACTTCAATTCCTCCTTCCTCAACAGGAAATGATTTCGGATTATTTTCAGCAGCAGTTTATTATGATCAAATATTTTATGTGTGGCATCACCCAATGAGATGCGATGCCCATGGATACACTTTTGTTGACCATAGGAACAATGGCTTTATTCCAGTAAATGGTAGTATTACAATGATTATTTCTTCAAACCTGTCTTTGGCGTATGCTACTCCTATGCCGAATGTAATATCCGGCGATACATTAATTTGGTATTATAATAATCTTTTGCCTGGACAAAATTTTCATATTGGGAACTCTCCTGGTTTCGCTTTTAATGACCCTGGCGCAGGACAAACGGTTTGGTACAATACAGTCGATTCGGTATTTGACACAGGAGGGACTTTTTTGATGGCATTGCCTGATAGTTTTTCATTTGTTGTTTCTTGCTCGTGCGATCCAAATGAAAAGATGGTTACCCCTCAAGGTGTTTCATCACAACATTATGTTCCGATGAATAGTGAATTCAATTATACCGTAAATTTCCAAAACACCGGAAACGATACTGCTTTTACTGTGGCTATACTAGACACACTCAACTCAAATCTCGATCTGAATACATTCAAAATTATTGGAAGCAGTAACCCCGTAAGTACACAAATGGATGCGAATGGTGCAGTAAGATTTACATTCAACAATATCTTACTTCCCGATAGTAATATCAATGAGCCGGGGAGCCATGGATTTGTTGCTTATAACATTCATCCGAAAGCGGGACTTGCAGACCCAACACCGATCACCAATACTGCTCATATCTTTTTTGATTTGAACAGCGATATTATTACTAATACTGCTTTATCTACTTTGAGCAGTCTTCAATATCCTGCCGCAGCATTTAATACTGCTGATCCAACAATTTGTCAAAGTTCATGCATAAGCTTTAGCAATAATTCAACATCAGCAGCTTCGTATCAATGGAGTTTTCCGGGAGGAAATCCTTCTTCGAGCACAAATGCGAATCCGGGTGTAATTTGTTACAATACCCAAGGACAATATAACGTTCGATTGATTGTAAGCAATGCTCTAGGTTCAGACACGCTTACACAAATCAATTATGTAAATGTTGCTCCATCACCTACAGGATTAAATGTAACCCAAATTGGCGATACGTTGTGGGCAAACAGCGGTTTTTCAAACTACCAGTGGTACTATAATAACGATTCCATTCAAGGTGCAACTGGCGAATACTATATAGCAACTGCAAATGGAGATTATGGTTTAGTGGTTGGAAATTCATTTGGTTGTTTAGCAGGATTAAACATTCCGAATGTAATTACACAAACTGCTGAATTAATTGACAGCAGAGGTACAACGATCTACCCTAATCCAACTTCCGGCGATTTTGAAATTTCATTCTCAGCATTCGGAAGAACAAGTGCTACAGTAGAAATTGTCAACTTGCTTGGCAAGGTTCAAGTCTTTAGTACTGTTCAGGTTAATCCTGGAATTAATAAAATACCTTTCAACGACAATCAATTACCGGCAGGAGTTTATTCTCTTCGAATTAGAAATGGCAACCAAACTATTATTAAACAAATGGTTGTTATGAAATAACATTGTGGTGATTTAATTTTAAGAAAGCCTTCGAGAAATCGGAGGCTTTCTTTTTTGCATATTACTGATTATTGAATAATTTTTTAAGAAAATAGTTGTCAAACGCATTAAATTATTGAAACTATCAACTCTTCACTATATTCTATGCTAGAGATTTTAAAATGTCGCTGATTATTCTATCTTTGAAAGAATATCTCTATTTTAAATACATCTCAAGGTTTAAAATAGATAAATGGAGTTTTCAAAATTGAAATAAATTATTTATATTAATAAGGGAAAAATCAATTCGCGTGATACTCGATCCATAAATCTATTCGGCTTGCATAAAAAAAACGGATTTACACCTTTTAATTCAACAAAAATAAACAAAGAATGACCTTAGAAATTGGAATCGTATTAGCAACCATTGTTCTGACACTTTATCTGTTTATTACAGAAAAACTTGGAATTGATACGATCTCGATCATCATTATGACACTGCTAATGGTGACCGGAATTTTAACACCACATGAGGGTTTTGCCGGTTTTACTAATTCAGCAACTATTACCGTTGCCTGCATGTTTGTTGTAAGTGAAGCCATAAACAAATCAGGCGCATTAAATGGAGCAGGAAATCTTTTAAAAAAATTAGGGCACAGAAGTTATTTTCTTACTCTAACATTTTTAATGCTTTTATCCGGAACTGTTTCAGCGTTTATGAACGACACTGCAGTTGTTGCCTTATTGTTGCCGGTTGTTTTAAAAATATCCAAACAAACAAGAATTAACCCTTCAAAATTATTAATTCCACTGGCTTATGCTGCATTGCTAGGTGGAACGTGTACACTAATTGGAACATCAACAAATATTTTAGTTGGAGGAATTACAGAGAGAGCAGGGCTAGCGCCCATAAGAATGTTTGAAATGGCTCCTGTCGGAATCATACTTTTATTAACCGGCATACTTTATATGATTTTTATTGGCCATCGCATTCTTCCCGATAGAGAACTCGAAGAAAATTTAGAAGATAAATTTCAACTTGAAAGATATGTAACAGAAATCATTTTAACACCCAATGCTAAATCTGTTGGATCGTCAATAAAAAACTCGCGGCTCGTAAAAAGCCTCGAGATAGAGATTATTCAAATTGTAAGAGATAATATTCAGCTGACACCATTCCCCGGATTTATTTTGCAAGCTAACGATGTATTAACTGTAAGCTGCGACATTGAGAAATTGAAAAAACTTATGACTCTGGAAGGAGTCATATTAAAATCTGAAAAAATACTCAATAGGGACCTGCATTTAACCAGTAATATGGTTCATATGGAAGCAATGGTAAAAGTGAATTCGAAGATGGAAAATCATTCGCTTAAAAAATATAATTTCAGAGCTAACTTTGAAGGTGCTACCGTATTAGCAATTCGGCATCGTGATGAAATTATTCATCAAAAGTTAGGAAATGTAAAGCTGAAATCTGGAGACGTACTTTTAATTTATGCTCACAAAGATATTGTATATGCTCTAAAAAACAGTGACGACATATTGGTTATTTCAGAAACAGAACACCAACCAACTAATTTTTTAAAGACAGCAAGTATTGTTGCTGTCATAACAGGAATAGTTTTATCAGCAGCGTTTAAAATATCACCGATTGAATTGAGTGCAACAGTTGGTGTTGTAGTGTTAGTGCTTTTCAAATTTATTAAAAATGAAGAAGCTTATAGAGCCATAAACTGGAAAGTAATATTTATGCTTGCCGGTATTTTATCGCTCGGAGCTGCTTTAGAAAAAACCGGCGCTGCTAAACTTCTTGCTGAAGGAATTGTGAATACCGTTGGGGCTTACGGTCCTAAAGTTGTGCTTTCAGCATTCTTTGCGCTCACGTTTATTACAACAAACTTCATGTCGAACAATGCGACAGCCGCTTTGATTGTTCCAATTGCTATTGTAACAGCAAAAGAAATGGGAATCGATTCGCGCCCATTAATTCTTGCAGTAACCTATGCCGCGTCGCTCAGTTTTATGACGCCGATGGGCCATCAAGTAAATGCTATGATTTATGCACCGGGGAATTATCGATTTAATGACTATGTAAAAGTTGGAACGCCATTGAATATTATTATTTGGATTGTCGCATCATTGATCATTCCCTATTTTATTCCATTTTAATATTTAATTCTACTTTCAATCTTTAAGAATTTTAATGGATAAAATTCACGCATTTTTAATATTGATTATTACAACAATTCAGATTACACAATCTCAAATTATACGTTGAAGTTGCCATTCTAAAATCCCTTCAAGAGGTTCTGACTCAGAGTGATTAGTCGCATTAAAATGGCGAAATGAAACAACTCTTCTTCGACTCACGTAAAATATCGTATCTTGCACAAGATTTAATAAGTCATTCACTCGGGAGTATTTTTTAACCTAATTTATCCCATAAATCCATCATTTCTCAAAAAACAATTATGCAGTTTACTTCATTGAATATTATTGACCCAATTCTAAAATCATTAAAAGAAGAAGGTTACAGTACACCTACACCCATTCAACAACAAGCAATACCAATCGTATTAGAAGGAAAAGATCTTTTAGGCTGTGCTCAAACCGGTACCGGAAAAACAGCAGCATTCGCTATTCCAATTTTGCAATTGCTCAACAATCCACATCAAAACGATAAGAAGAGAAAAATAAGAACACTCATTGTAACTCCTACAAGAGAATTAGCCATACAAATTGGCGAAAGTTTTAAAACATACGGAAGACATTTAGGATTAACTTCAACCGTTATTTTTGGTGGAGTAAATCAAAGTTCGCAAGTTGCAGCTCTTCAAAGAGGAGTAGATATACTTGTTGCAACACCGGGAAGATTGCTCGATCTTCTTGGCCAAAGACATCTTTCATTTCACGACATTCAGATTTTCGTTTTGGATGAAGCAGACCGAATGTTAGACATGGGTTTTATTCACGACGTAAAAAAAATAATTGCAGTACTTCCTCATAAACGACAGTCATTGTTTTTTTCTGCAACCATGCCACCTGAGATTGTAAAGCTTTCACACACGATCCTTCACAACCCTATTAAAGTTGAAGTAACACCGGTTTCTTCTACTGCTGATACCATTACTCAGTTTTTATATTATGTAGACAAAGGGAATAAAACAAAATTGCTACTGGATCTTTTGAAAGACAAAAACATTAAGACTGTTTTAGTATTTACAAGAACGAAGCATGGCGCAGACAAAGTAGTTAAGTCGCTAGTTCAACATAGTATAAAAGCGGAAGCTATTCACGGAAATAAAGCGCAGAATGCACGACAGCGCGCACTCACAAATTTCAAAGCACAAACAACACGTGTTTTGGTAGCAACAGATATCGCTGCAAGAGGAATTGATGTTGACGATCTTCAATTTGTAATTAATTATGAAATGCCGAATGTTCCTGAGACCTATGTACATCGTATAGGAAGAACTGGTAGAGCCGGTGCAAAAGGAACAGCTTTGTCGTTTTGCGATGCAGAAGAAAAAGAATATTTAAAAGATATAGAAAAATTAATAGGTAAAAAAATACCAGTAAAAGAGAATACGCTATATCCATTGATCGATAACAATCCGGTGAAAGCTCCAAAACAAGGAAATCAAAGAAGACCATCGAATGCTCCTAAAAAAGCGGCAGCTAAGACCGGTGAAAAAAGATGGCAAGGGAAACAACGGACTTCCGGAAGGAAAGATTGAAGCACTATTTCTTCGTGAATTGACATGCCTTAGTATTTTGAAAAATTCTTTAAGACTGTCTGTATAACTGTTATTCAACTTATACACCAATTTCAGAATATGAGAAATGCTTTACGTTGTAAAACGAAGATCGATTCTTTATCATTTTTTGGAAAACTGTAAGATTCAAATGTAATTCCATAAGAACTTTTTCTTGACTTGTGAGTATACCAAAAGTCAGGGGCTCTAAAAGCACCTTACTTCATCCATGAAAAAAAACAATCGACTTACTGTACTGGTAATAAGTATGGCTTTTTTACTTAGTGCTCATACTAATTTATTTGCTCAACCTTTCATTGATCTTCTCAATGTTAAAATGGAGTCATACGCTCCACAACCTTATGATGCCGATAAAGGAAGTTCACTTTCAGGATACCAACAGGAGGCAACTTTTTTAGTGCCACTGGAACAAAAAAACAAAGATGTAATTTTAGTTGGCGGCGACTTTACTAAGTTACACTTTCAAATTGAAGGGAACTCAGAAGCTAAAACAAACTTATATAGCACATCACTCCTTTTAGGTTATGATCGAGGATTGAAAAACAAAAACTGGAGAATGACCGTTTTGGTATTGCCAAAAATAAATTCCGACTACAAAGATATCAGTATGAACGACGCGCAACTTGGTGGCGTTGTGATGTTCAACTATAAGAAAAAAGAAACATTAAAATATCATTTTGGACTTTACTACAATAGAGAGTTTTTCGGCGACTTCTTCATACCATTAGTTGGAATTGATTGGAAGATTAATGCTAGAATGAATTTATTCGGCGACCTTCCCAACAATTTAAATTTCGAATATAAATTTTCTCCTAAAGTATATGGCGGTGCTTCTTTCCTTTCGGTAGTTAGCTCTTATCGATTATCTTCAACAACGGGCGGCTATTATGTTAGACAAGGCGACAAATCATTTGGGCACAACGAAATAAAAATTTATGTAAACATGTATCTCAACAAGCATTTAGTACTTTATGTAGAGGGAGGAGAAACTTTTTACCGAAGCTTTACACTTTACAATACAGCGAATGAGCTTCAATCAAACGGAGGTATTTATCGCAAGCCACACGATGGGATGTTTGTAACTACAGGCATCGCGTATCGCTTTCGGCTGGACTAATTTAAATTTATGAGTTCACTTTTTTTGTAAACGACAAATGCGCACATTGCATTATGAATTTAAAAGATAAAAAAATACAGAATCCACTTCCGTGCTAAAAAGTTTTATTGAAGAAGTGGATTCTGCAACCGCTGCGCCGGTTTAATTTCACAATTGTTATGCACTAAAAATATAAAAATAAACTTATTCTAATTTCTGTTTTTACTTAGTAGTTCTTTATCTATTTGTGTTGCTTCAAATCGATTGCCAGCCGATCTAAATTAAGAATACAAAAGTGAATTTATAATTTGACAACTTAAGTCAAAATATTGCACTTAATAAATTTGTGACCTAAATTGACTAAAAAAATTTATGCATAATCAACACAAGATTTTAAGGGTACTAAAGTTGATCACCTTCCTAAAAACACGTCCGGCAAAATCTATCCGGCATATCGGAACTCTTTTGGAAAGCAGCGAAAGAACAGTTTATCGCTATTTGGATTTGATGGAAGAGTTAGGCTTCCATATAATTAAAGACACAGGAAATCGTGTTTGTATAGAAGACAACGGAACCGGCAATATCAATAGCGAGTCGACTTTTACAGCAGAAGAGATGAGTTTAATTCGCGACCTCCTGCTTACAGTAGGCAAACAAAACAAACTCCACGAGAGCATTTTAAAAAAATTCTATATCAACTCTGAATTAAAAATTGCCTCCAACTTGATCTTGCGTGCTCATTTAGGGAAAATCATTGAGGATATTAGTAAAGCCATTCAAGAAAAAAAACAAGTTGTTCTAAAAAAATATCATTCAGCCAATTCAAAAGACATTAAAGACCGATTGATTGAACCGATTAAATTTACCGACAACTATCAAAGTTTAGCAGCTTTTGAAATAGCTTCAGGAAAAAATAAATATTTTAACATTGAACGAATAACATCTGTTCAAACTAAACAAACGTCATTTAAAAATGAAGCTAAGCATCGCTTCTCTATCCCCGACGTATTTGGTTTTTCTGAAAACGGGAAAACGTATGATATCCAACTAACACTATCTCTTCGAGCTTATGTTATTTTGAAAGAAGAATACCCAATGACAATCCCATTTATTAAACCGTTGAAAAAAAGCGGTCGCTATATTTTCAAGTGTATCGTCTACGATTTAAAGCCTGTGACTCGTTTTGTATTAGGCTTTATCGATGAAATTGAAATTGTAGGGTCTCTTGAGTTTAAAAAACACCTGAAAGATCACGTGGAAAAAATATTGGGAAAATAAACTAGAGCTTAAACACTCATAATTGAATGTTGTATTCCTATAAATTCCTAATTTTCATCTTTTCTCCCTAAATCATTCGAATACTTCCAAATTGGTAGATTGCTTTTGAATGTTTCACAAACGCCTTCTACACTTTTTCTTCACCTAGGCAACTAATAAAAACGTATCATTGACATACACTTATTAGTTGACCAATTCTACCATGTTCAAGAAACTACTCTTTATCTCATTGCTGACTTTTCTTCAAAATTCAGCTCATGCGCAAAATCCAACTTATAAAATCAAAAATAATTTCACCGTTGAAGGTAATGGCGGTTGGGATTATTTGGCTGTTGACACTTTTTATAACCGCATATTTATTTCTCATTCTAAAACTGTAAACGTAATTGACCTTAAAACCGGGCATTCTCTTAAAACAATTTCAGGACTTAATGGTGTGCATGGAATTGCATTTGCCTTTCAAATGAACAAAGGATTTATAAGCAATGGAAAAGACACAACTATAACTGTCTTTAATTTAATCGATCTCTCAATAACAAATACCATCAAAGTAACAGGAGTAAATCCTGATGCCATACTATTCGACAATTTTTCTCACAAACTTTTTGTTTTCAATGGTCGATCTTCAAATGCTACCGTAATTGATGGTGAATCTGAAAAAATAGTAGCAACTATTCCTTTATCTGGTAAACCCGAAGCAGGAGTCAGCGACGAAAAAGGAAAAGTATATGTAAACATCGAAGACAAAAGCGAATTAACAGAAATCAATTCAATGTCATTATCAGTCGAAAGAACTTGGTCGATTGCACCGGGTGAAGAGGCGAGCGGATTGGCTATTGATCTAGTAAATAAAAAACTTTTTAGCGTATGTGATAACAAACTGATGGTGGTTTCTGATATTAAAACAGGTAAAATAATATCAAGCATTCCAATTGGTGAAAATACTGATGGGGCCGCTTTCGATTCTTTTGAAAAAAATATTTTCAGTAGTAATGGCGACGGAACTCTCACAATTATTCATCAGGACACTCCCGAGAAATACAGTGTAAGTCAAACATTGACTACTCAAAAAGGTGCCAGAACTATTTCTTTGAATGAAAAAACACATTCCGTTTACTTGTCAGTTGCTGAATATGGCGAAACGCCGGCTCCAACTGAAGAACATCCGCATCCTCGACCTGCTGTTAAAGAAAACTCATTCAAAGTAATTGAGATTGGTTTTTAATTTAAGGAAGGAAAATTTCAAGAAAACAAATGCCGGTACACACTGACTAGTATTTATGACATTTCCAATCATACCACTACTCAATTAGTACAGCTTGCCCGTTAAACTCAACTTTAAATCCCGGCATTATCTTATTCCTTTTTCTAGTTTCCGAAACGCCATTTACCTTAACATTTCCATTCTCAATCTCAATATTGGCATGTGCTCCATTTTCGCACCAACGCATCAATTTTAAAAGTTGATTTAGTTGAATGTACTCGCCATTTATTTTAAATGTTTCCATATATTTATCTTTCTGTGTAAAGATAATGAACCAAAACTATTATCACCAAAACATCAATTATGAATCCAAACGAAAAATACGATAGTCTGAGAACGGCTCTCGATAAACATGAATCATGGCCGATTGTTTATATGTTTAAATTTATTATTCCGGCCGATAATCAAAAGTTGGCATTGGTAACGTCTAAATTTTCAGATGACTCTATTATCACAAAAAATGAATCTTCTAATGGAAAATACTTGAGCATAACGATCAAAGAAGTTATGTTAGATGCTGAATCAATTATTAATAAATATATTGAAATGGAAGGGATAGAAGGATTAATGGGATTGTGAAATAAACATCTTGAAAGGAATCCGATATAATTTTCTGCTCTCGTGTTTCAAAATTGATTTGAATTTTATGTTGTCCTGTTTAAAAAAGCCATCCTTCAATCGTAAACTAATTACGATTGAAGGATGGCTTTAAAAATATACTACTAAATGTAACAAGCCTATTCTATTTATTCAATAGATGTAATTTTGATCTCTGTTCTTCTATTCATTTGATGCTCCTCTTCGGTACAAGCTACTATGTCGACCTTCACATTCACACTTATTTACAGGACGCGACTCACCATATCCTACAGCAATCAATCTTTTTCTATTAATGCCTGCTTTCTCCAAATACAAAACTGCCGATGACGCTCTTCTTTTCGACAATCCCATATTGGGCCCGCTCACTTGCGACCATGCACCCGTTCCACTTACAGGTGTATTTGCAGCCAATGTTGAAATGGTCACATTACACGATCCTTGATTGGGTCCGGCATTAGCAACTGTTGGAAGCGACGAATTTGTTATTTGAACATTCGAAGAAGTCGAAGCACAAACGCCATTTGTAATTGTCCAAGTAAACACATAAACACTTGTTACCATTCCGGTAATAGTAGAGTTAGGACTAGCGGGAGTTGTAATGATT
This sequence comes from Bacteroidota bacterium, assembly GCA_031367345.1. Taxonomy (GTDB): domain Bacteria; phylum Bacteroidota; class Bacteroidia; order AKYH767-A; family 2013-40CM-41-45; genus JADKIH01. The sequence goes on from JANLPR010000024.1 coordinate 25,013, forward strand.
GGAGTATTAGGGCCACTTACAAATGTCCATGTTCCACTACCTGCTACAGGTGTATTTCCTGCTAAAATAGTAGAGTTCACATTACATAAATCTTGATCCGGGCCTGCATTGGAAACAGTAGAAGGAGAGTAAATGGTTATTTGCACATCGCTCTAAGAACTCGCACAAACTCCATTCGAAATTGTCCATCTAAAAACATACACGCCACTTGTCATTCCTGTAACTCCTGTATTGGAAATTCCAGGAGATGTAATTGTTGGCGTATTTGAACCTTACCTTCTAGTATTTAATAAACTTTTTCTGGAATGAATCTGCTCTCAAAATATACATACCATTTGAAAGCATACTTATATCCAGTTGAAGCCTGCTCGCTTTTTCTATCGCCCCCGATTTCACTTTTCTTCCCATCTGATCTAGTATCTCATAGTTCTCCGGCAACAACTGACTCGAAATTAATGTGAGCGAAAGTGAGGCAGGATTTGGATACAGCGACAATGTAACTGCAGATGAAGGTCCGTTCACATTTATTGTACCACATGGATCATTAACATCTACTACATCAAACTTTTCAGATGAAATAAAACCGCCATTTCCACGAGGAACAAAGACTGAATAACTGCCGGTACTTGTAACTTGTACGCTCTGTGTAGTTTCTCCGTTCGACCAACGATATTCCGCATAACCACTGTCTGCCGTTAAATAAAATTGCGACCCATTAGAAGAACAGCTGATCTGCGGACGATTGAATTGCCATGGAATAGATGGAAAATTAAAACTTCGATATGAGATCTGCGAATCCGGAAACATAATTTCAAATACTTTGCTCTGAACTGAGTCAACAACATTAAAAACTATTGGAGTAGGTGTTAGATTTCCATAGCTCGTTAATGTATTTCCATTTGACAAACGTTGTGTATTACCTTGCGATATACTCCATTCATCCGGACCTTCACTATGGCTCCATACCAAATTAGCTATATGATTCACTTCATCAAGCTCGTATTCTTTTGAACTTGCAAAATGTCTGATGCTTAGATCTCTTCCATTATCAAATAAAGTTAAGTGTCCATTTGCTATTCGTCTGCAATCGTGTTGCGAATAAAACATATCCGGATCATTTATAAATGTAAAGTCATTCCTTTTCCCTCCTAGTCGCCAGATAATCGAACTGTCGGCTCTATTAATTTTTGTGATCTCATCAAAATGACGACTCGACACTAAAAAATTTCCATCATAATCTTGTTCTACAGCATTCACATGTGTCCAATCAACATTCAGTGTATCATTCAACCAAAAGTCATCTACATCATCAAAAGCATAATGATCTAGAGCATGCCATTCAAAAACTATATTCTTCGCCGAATCTAGCTCTTGCAAAACATACCCTTTTACAATTGCATTCGCACTTCCAATGGTTCCGTTGTGCAAGAACAGTGGATAAGAACTTAAATCCATTGTTCTGTTTTCTACTCCAAGTATCAAAAAATGTCCGTTAGCTAAAATCTGTAAATCATGGATGTCAAAATAAAATCCATTCAATGTAGTAATGGAATCATAAACAGTAAACGTGCTATCCATTAAGTAAAAATAATCTCGACCACAATAGGACATTACTCCGTTTGACTGCAATTTAAAATCACCCGCAAAGTACCCAACAACATTCTTGTAATAAACCACATTTCCATCTTTGTCTAAGATCATTTGATGTTGTTTGCCGACAGGAAAAGTTGGAAAGCTCGATAATTTATACGGGCAAAAGAAGTAATATCCCGACGACTGAGTAGAGTCATAGGCAGTTATATTGAATGGAGGATAGCTTTGAGCAGAACTCGTTAGCGAAAATAAAAGAAACAATGACAGTACTAGAGTAGTTATTTTTTTCATAGAGGGAGATTTTATTTCTTAAGATTATAATTACTTTATGGATCAGAAATGAAGAACGAAAGAAAAACATAGATTGAACATTCAAGATTAATTCATTTTGGCAAACAAACAAATTCAAACTGCGCTCCAATAAATTCTCATCTGATCAGTTGAAAAGGTATTGTAATCAACATATAGAACTTTATAAACAATTTAAAAAAACAAATAATCGCTATTAAACTCCTTTCATTCCATTTTCTATTAATGGAAATAATTAGAATAAAAAAAGAGCCAAGATTTTCATCTTGGCTCTTTTTAAAATATGGACTTAGTCCTTTTTTTCTTCTTTGGTTTTACCCTTATGCTCGTCTTTTTTGTTATGGTGGTCTTTATCATGCCCTAAATGCTTTCCATGATTACCATTTTTATCCTGGCCTAATTGTCGTCCGTGATCTTCATGACCATTTTGGTTGCCTTTGTTTTCATGCGATTCGTGACCTTCATGATTTGGATGTGCAGGAGGTGGAGGTAATGTGGTCGGCTTACTCGGTGTTGTACCCGGTGTTGTACTCGGTGTTGGGCGACCGGGTGCTGTTGGATATGTACTTGGAATTGGTCTTGAAGGGGCCGTTGAGGGTACCGGGGCTGATGGTGCCGGCTTAGGAGTAGTGTTAGGCAACGGTCTACTTGGAGCAGTTTGTGGTTGCTTTCTCGGCAAAGTCGGAACAGGCGCGCCTGTTGGTCTCACATCAACAGCTTGGTTGGTTTTAGGTTTTGTTGGTGTTGGTGTAGGCGTTGCTACCGGAGATTGTGCGTTTATTGACACAACTCCCAATCCTAAAAAGATTGCAATCGAAAATATTTTTTTCATCTTAGTTTTTCTTTGAACAAAAATCGAAATAAAATTTGACATGTGAGCGCTTTTTTTCAAAAGTTACGATCATAGATGTGATATTTTCTCCAAAAAACTTTCCTTTCGTGCTCGAGCAACATTCAATGTATTATTATTATTCATTACTACATGGCCTCCATTTCCCCGTACATACTTCTGAATATGATTGATGTTCACCAAATGTGAATTATGGATTCTAATAAAATCGTCGCCTATCAACAACCCTTCTATACCTTTTAATGTTTTTGTGATGAGCATTTTTTTTCCGTTACTGAAATAAATCATCGTGTTATTATCGTCGGCATCACAATGCATTATTTCATCCACCTGAACAAAAATTAGTCCTTCCATAGTTGGCAATGCAACTCTTTTAATTTTATTTTTTATTCCCGACACCATCTTTGTCAACATTTCTATCAACTTAACATCCGGCTTTAATCGCCTGCTGATTTTATGAATAGATATTTTTAGATCATGTAGTTGAACAGGCTTAAGAATAAAATCTGCTGCACTTATTTTTAGAGCTTGCATTGAATACTTTTCATGTGATGTTGTGAAAACAACTTCATAATTAACTTCTCCCAATTGAGTAAGCATCTCAAAGCCCGACATTCCTGGCATTTCTACATCGAGAAACACAACATCAGGTTGGTTTTTGTTTAGATATTCTATCCCCTCTTCTCCACTATTTAATACGGCAAGCACAGATATTTCACTAAAATTTTCTATCAAAAGGTCTTTTAAAGCCTCACGACACATTTCAACATCATCAATAATTATGCATGTAAGCATCAGGGAACTGTATTAGTTGTCCAAACTTACAATTTTTTTAAAAAAGAAAAAAATTCAAGAACTAAATTTCGTGCTGCGCTTCTTATCCTTCAGCTTACCTTGTCTTAAGTGGCATCATTAGAACCTCCCAATTCACTAAGTAAATATTTTATTAAAGTGCTATATCCACTACTTTTAAACTTTAATTAGCAATTTCATTTTTTCACCTTAACCATTTGTATAAAAAAACTTTCAAAAAAGTAAGCTGTACTTTGCAATAATCAAAAACAAACGAAATTTTTTTGAGGAAAATAATTTGATAGTTAACAATAGTTGCCATTACTCACATACGTTTTCATTCAAAAATGAAAAGCACGAATAATTAACCCTGATTGGAAAAGGAATTCAGGCGCTACCTAATTAACTCATACTTGCGAAAAGGATCTAAAGTATCAAGTGGTAATGTGGCATCCGTTATTTTGGCCATTGGATACACGTCCTTCAAAAGATTTTCTAGCGGATAGACACTTATCTGTAAGCTACCACGATAGGGGAAATTCAATAATAACATAACAGAAAAAATTAACCCCAACATAACACTATTAATTGTTGTGAGTAAAAGATGCACTTTCTTATTAGAAATTTTCAAAAAGTATCCAGTAACAATAACTAGTAAAGAGCCAATATAAATTACAGCCCAAAGCACATCCGGCATAAATGGATTTGCATTTCTAATCATTCGCAATCGCCTATACATTGCCAAATCGTTCATCTCATCAACTAGATGTGCATACACAATTTCTTCTCTGGCATTTTCCGGACTGTAACGCACTACTTTTCCATAAAGCTGATTAAAAGACAGCCAAGCAATTCTACTCTCTCGCCCTTGTAACATTGCAGGCCATCCATCATATACAACATCCCTAGTATACTTAGTAATCAATTGTTGAATCTCAATTTCCGCTTCTGGCTTCAAGCCTCTGCTATCACGGTATAAATTTCCTAGTGAACTCGCCTCTTTCCCGGTATTCTCTCGTTGCTCTTCATAATTTCTCCAAATTGAAATGACTACGAAAGCTAATAATACTGCTAAAAGCGTACTTATTTGCCTGATAAAAATATTTGCAACTGTGGTGTCTTCAGTAACAATAAAAAAAAGTGGTAAATACTTTCTAACTAACAGCAAACCGGAAATTGCTATTAAAACTGTTGTTCCGGTAATTGCCAATGTAAATACTAATGGCGAAAGTGTTATTAAAAAATTGACCATAAAAAAACTGTTTAACTCTTATTCAAAGTTACCTTTTAAAATGCAAGATTAAAAGGATTTTGTGTGTAATAACTAGATTCTAATCAGTCAAATTACTTCAACCCTGAATATTCCATTGAACCTAACCACAAGAAGTTTATATAGTGAATATTGTTTACGAATTGGTCTAAAATGATTCATTTGCTTTGTTTTCGAAATCAATGTGCGGGCCTTCAATCCATAAAAAATCTATGCCATCAGCCTGTTTTATAATTCAGAAATAAACACTGCAGCGTACTCGATTCCATCCACTATTACTTTTGATCAAATTTCTAATAAAATGCATTATGAGAAAACAATTTCGAATAAAATTTTCTCACCTAAGCAGGAAAACGCTTTGATTTGGCTCAAAAATCCATATTGACCCTTCAGTTTTCCAATCTCAAAAAAAGTAATTGGCGTCACGATGAATTTAGTCGCAATTTATAGTACATTTCAAGAATATATTTTTACTTTTAATATCTGATTTGAAAATAATTTTATTTAAAATCATTATTTTTATTTTGCCAATATTTATTTTTTCTAACATCGGCTCTTATGAAAACAAAAATCATTTCAATAACCGACGGGTACATTAACAACTATGCTTGGGCTCAAAAGACAAACTCAGTACCTACCTCCTATTCTCCCATTATGATCGCTCCGTTATCAAGCGATATTTTTTATTTACCCTTTTATCCTTTTGCCATGGAAACGAAAGAAAAACCACCCATTATCGAAACGCAACGATTAAATGCACTCTATTCGTACAATATTATTAATCCGGAACAAGAAGAATTTCTTGATCATATTACAAACCTTGCATCCAATATTTGTGAAGCACCAATTGCACTGATTTCTCTAGTAGATAAGGATCGACAAATCTTTAAATCCAGAGTAGGGATAAAACTCACGGGAACGTCTCGCGATTTTTCTTTTTGTCATTATGCTATTCAACAAGATTCAATTTATGAAGTACAAGATGCTACTAAAGATAAATTGTTTGCAAATAATCCATTGGTAACCGGTGAACTTAATTTACGCTCTTATGCAGGCGTGCCTTTGAAGGAGCCTTCAGGATTTAAGTTAGGAGCACTTTGTGTATTTGACCATAAGCCGAGAAAACTTACGGCGTTACAAGTACTATCACTAAATGTTTTAGCCACAGCTGCTATAGATTACATCGTACTCAAAAAAAATAAAAAAAGCTTAGCGAGCATTAACGACGAACTAAACCAATTTTTTGAGCTCTCTCCCGATCTGCTTTGTATAGCATCAATGGAAGGATATTTCAAAAAAATAAGTTCTTCTTTTATTACGCAATTAGGATACACCGAAAAAGAACTTCTCGAAAAACCATTCATAGATTTTGTTCATCCCGACGACAAACAAAAAACAATTGATATTGTAAAAGACTTAAGTGTCGATTCAAAAAAAGTTACCTTTTTTAAAAATAGATATCTTTGTAAAAATGGCAATTACATTTGGTTAAGTTGGAATGCAATTCCAGATCCGAAAACCAATCAAATTATTGCTACTGCCAGGAATATTACTGAAGTTCGAAGACTCGGCGAAGAACTTGAAAAGAAAAAAACACTCGAAGCTCAAGTAAATCAAGCCAAGATTCGACAACTTTCATCTCTTACCACTAGTTTATCTAATGAAATCCTTAACCCTTTAAATCTAGTCATCGGCTTTGCTGACCTAACCTTAGATCTGCTTAAAGATCTTCCGGGACAAGATACGTTAGAAAGCAAAGAAGAAACATTGGATCAAATTCGAGCTGATCAATTAAAAATTATTGAGCATAGCAGATACATTTTAAACATTATGCTAAAGATGACGCACGATGCTAGTTTCGACAATATCCCGTCGGTGCTAAGTCGTTATGATGGACATAATTTTTAAAACGCCTTTCATTTTTTTAATCCTTTGAATAAAATTGTAATTATTTCCAAGAAGAAAGCTGAGCTAAGAGGTACATTATGTGCTGATTTTTAATGCCACATAATTCGTATTACAAATAAAATTGTCCATTCGTTGCTGAATTTTGAACGAAGTATCTGGTCAGGAATTCAGTGTGCCTTTCAATGTTTACAAACTTTTAGAACCTGAATAAGTCAATTTTTTACGGCATTTTTTTTCAAAATTGCTTTTGCTTAATCAATTATCTATTCTCATTTTCTTATTTTTTGAGTAAAGATCGCTGTCGAAATCATTGGTTTACCACTTATTTTAAAAACAATTTTGTCTAAATATTATTAAAATCGTTTTTTCTTACATTTTTCTAAAGATGATTATTTTCAGATTTTTACTTTTTGAGCAAATTGATTGGTTAGATGTTTCTAATTTGGTCTATTTACGGGAGAATTCTAACCCTTTTTAAGTCACATACTCTTTTGTAAGATTTTAAGTAATTCGATTCAATCTAAATCCCCTTTGTCTTTGTATAAACTCATTAAATGAATCTGTTGATTTTACTTCAAGATCAAACCCCCCTAGTTGAAAGAAAATGAAACAGGTAACAAACAAAAACAAAATGAAACTAAGCACATCACATCGTATGCGTTTAACATTAAAACAAGTTGCATGGATTTCGAGCGGATTAATGTTGATCGTATCAATTGGCTTTATGATTTTCTTCAATACAACTAATCCGGGAAAATCGTTTGGAGCAGCAGCAAGCGGAGATTATCGTTCTAATGTTGTTAGCGGCGACTGGAATATTGCAACTTCATGGCAAAAATACAATGGTACTACTTGGGTAGCTGCTACCACTTCACCTACATCTTCGGCCGGAGTTATTACTATTTTACCGGGACATACTATTACAAATGCTGCCGCTGTTACTGTCGATCAAGTTATTGTTAGCGCCGGTGGTACTCTTATTAATAATAACACATTGATTCTTCTCAATGGTACAGGTACTGATCTTGACATAAGTGGTGTTTTTCAAAATTCAAATACAGTTACTATTTTTACAGGTACTACCATTGTAATGCAGAGTACTGCTCTTTATAAACACATGTTTACAACAACTCCCGGTACAATTCCAAGAGCTACATGGTCTATAGGTTCTACTTGTGAGATTGATGGCTATACTACCAATACGAGCGCACCGTCAGGAATGCAGGCGTTCTCCAATTTCACATGGAATTGCCCTTCACAGTTCTCAGCTGTCGACTTAAATGCAACTTTAACTACAGTCAATGGCAACTTTAATGTTGTATCAACTGGATTAGGATATTTTAGCTTAGGTAAAATTAATGGAACAACTAATGTTGGCGGAAATGTTACTATTTCCGGTGGATCATTCGTAATGGGAGACCAAAGCAATCAAACGTATACATTAAATGTAGCAGGATCTTTTAATCAGGCAGGAGGAGCTTATACTATGATGACTGGGAGTAGCGGAATTGGTACAATGAACGTTTCCGGAAACTTTAATATGACGAATGGATTGTTAACCGCCGCTTCAGGAAGTTCAGGTACAAGTACTATTAATGTAAGTGGGAACTATTCACATACCGGTGGAATTATTACTGTTGGAGGAAACTCTGCGACTAACGCTCAAATTAATTTTTCCAAGTCGGGTTTACAAACATTTACTGCCTCCGGAAATACCGTTTCAGGAAATGTCGACTTTACAATTAAGAACGGAGCTACTGTTGATTTCGGAAATAGTATTCTTGTTGGCCGAAACTTTACTGTTGCTGCCGGAGGTGGAATTGCTACTTCCAACTCAAATAGTCTCACTGCTACCGCTCTTATGGGAAATATTCTGGTTACCGGAACTTCAACATACAACTCTGGCGCGAACTATACATTTAACGGAACTTCACCGCAAACAATCTATCCTGGCTTTCCAGCATCTGTCCAAAATATTACTATCAATAATCCAACTGGCGTTTTCTTAGCTACCAATGTTTCAATCACTAGTTCTCTCACTTTTATTACAGGGAAAATTTATACACAATCCAATGAGCTTTACATTTCCAATACCTCACCTACTGCCATCACAGGATACAATACCACAAGTTACATCGTTGGAAATCTTCGTCGCGCAGTTCTTGGTACAGGAACATATATTTACCCACTTGGAAATATTAATTATGATGAACCAATGACGCTTACTTTAGCAGGGGTTACGGGTGTAAATAATATTCTTGGCTCATTCATTAATGTGGATCCGCAAGACCCGGCTAAACCTATTACAGGTATAACAATTGATGGAGTACCGATGACTGATTTGTTTGATTATGGATATTGGAGATTAAGACCAAATTCACCTTTAACAGCTGGTAACTATACATTAACTACTACTGAAAAAGGTTCGCTATGGCAACCCGTTGCCAGTACTGTTTGGACTTTGCTTAGCAGGCCCGATTCTACTGTTATGTGGAATTCTGTTGGAACCAATATTTCTTCTACACAAACAGTAACAGCAAGTGCTATTACTGCAGTCCGATCCACTCTTACAACCTTTGGCGATTTTGGAATTGGATTTGGAGAATTCCCTGTATTTATTGGTTCATCTCTAAAAAGCGGTACAGCAGGTCAAATAAATGCAGTGTATTTATTTCCGAATGTAATGCGAGGTATTGATGCTTGGGTACAAATTATGGACATTCAAGGCGGCGCTACTTTAAACAATATTGACGATCAAAGTACAGGCTATTCTGCATGTTTCCAACCTTTCATT
>JANLPR010000097.1:0-51806 GCA_031367345.1 Bacteroidota bacterium
AAATTCTCTGACCGTTTTGTATACTGACAAAATAAATTCCCTGCATAATATCCGCTGTATTAATTTCATAAGATGTAGAATTGGAATTTATATTCACTCGCCTTATTATTTTACCCAACTGATCGATGATTACAATTAAGCATCCGGAATGTAATGGTGAAGTTAAAGACAACGTAAAATGATCATTCGCAGGATTTGGAAACAGTTGAAAAACATTTTCAAACTTTATTTCATTCACTGCACTCGAAAGCGTATCACACACACTTCCTGCGACCGGTCCCAAATCGTAATCCGGATTATTCGGCAGTCCCCAATAACAACGCTTACCACCCAGATTAAAACCGTACAATGAAAAATTACAACCACTTCCTACAACATCCGGATTATTGATCACACTCAAATTCATGTTTTCTGTGTGATACATGGTATCTTGATAGGGGTAATTGAAGTTTATTAGATTTGTCCATGCACACGACCAATATATTTTATTATCAGGTCCAAGTCGAAGACTGCCACCTGTTTCAAAAGGATGAGTTAGTTGCACAATCGTATCTCGTGAAGCCCAGATATTTGGTGCAATGAGATCCAATTGAATTAATTCTGTAGTCGCATCTGCATTGGAAAAATAAGCTACATTTCCATTAGGGGATAATGCTGACCCTGTTATACTAGGGCCGTTTACAGAAGGATTATAAATTATTTGTGCGTTGCTAAATAGTCCTGTGCACCTATCAAAATCAATTGTCTCAATCAATCCATTGTATTCCGTAAATAAAAACTTTGACCCGTTTTTCGAAAATGTCATTTTCCCGCTTCCGCCAGAAACAGCAGCGCCAATTCTCTGAATTGACTCATGAATTCCAAAAGGATCTACTAGATAAACATGAAGTGAGTCTTGTGCATTCCCAGAATCATAATCTTTGGTAATAATCCACCAATCTCTTCCATTGCCATGTTTAACAGTTGCCATTGCATCCCAGGCTTTATATGTGTTTAACTGAATGTTTTTTTGGGTAACTGCTCCAAATCCTCCATTAAGGCTCATGTCGATGACAGAGTAATAAAAGCCATAACGAGAAGCCACATTTAAGGTGAACAAATAATATTGAAATTGATTGCCAGGTTTTGGAATTATTGATAACTCATTATACCAGCCTTGACCAATTATTGAATCTCCATTTTGCATCAATAAATTACTCTTATCCCATATTTTAGTAGTATTAAATCCAAAAGTAGCACGAGTATTAGCATAGAATAACAAATTACCACTTGAGTCTGAAATTGATACACAGGAGCCCCTCGTATCCAAACTTGTAACTATGGGTACTGGAGGTGTTTGATTAAAATCAATCCCGGCGCTATCGCCAAAGCACCAGATATTGTTTCTGTTCTGAGAATACGAATTCAGAGCTGAACCTAATAGCAAAAAAATGACAAGGAATCTTTTCATCGGATAGAAATCTGACACCATTGCCGTTGCCTGAAGTCAACGGCAATGGAATTGATGTCTTTTAGAATATTTTTTAAAAATAGTGATTAAACTATTCCTCAATTCTATAAATTATATTTTCAGAAATTTAATAAATTTATGAATACAAAAAAAACGTGTTTTGTCACTTTTTCATACCATTCACAACTTTACAAGTTAAAATTGAAGAATGAAATTGAATGTTCTTATCAACTCATCAATAAATTGAAACGAAACTGTTTGTTTCAAATCAGGATGTAAGCTAAGGCTAACTGGGCATGTTTTTGCAGTATTGACTAAAATCATTTTTTCTTTCTGAGAATAGAGTTGGTCTCCCATATTGAACTCAATGACTACTTCGCTCACGCATCTTGGATTGGCGGCCATAATTTTAGTGATTTTGCAACTTACTTTTTCATAAAAATATTGTGTGTTTCAGTACCAATTCCCATCACAGTCATCATGTATGTAACTAAAGATGTAGCCAAGAGAGCTGCCGGAGAGAATGATTCTCCTTTTCTATGATTATCGATTGGTGCTATCAAAAATTGCAACCGACTTGGCGGAATGTCACGAGAACTTATTGGTTGCAATTTTTTATTTACCTTTCTCCTACCTTATTCCAACAAAAATAAACGTCAGGCAATTCCTATTCCGATAAGTGCCGAAATCAATTGGTAACTATCAATTAAACATGCCAATTAATTTACTTCAATTATCAAATAACAATTCCATTCTAGAACTTCTTGAACCTTTTATTAAGATATAAGAATTTTCAGGATGATTTTTTTTGAAATACGCTGATGCTAATTGCGAATTATCAAAATGCATACAAGCAATTTGGTCGGCAAAGGATCCGAAATTTTTCCCAACTAAAATAAGTTGTTTGTAATCGATCGCTTTCAATAGTTCAATAATTTTTTTATGCTCAGCTTCACTTTCTTCACCGAGCTCCGCCATATCGCCAATACAAATATATTTCGAATCGGAATTCATTTTATTGAAATTGATTAGCGCCGCTTCCATACTCGTCGGATTTGCATTATAAGCATCTAAGATAATCGTATTGCTTCCATCACGAATTACTTGCGAACGACTGTTATCAGGAACATAAAAAGCAATCGCTTCGCTAATGTCTTCAGGCTTTACTTTGAAATAATTTCCAATTGCAATTGCACTCAAAATGTTCTCGAAATTGTATGCTCCTATCATCTGTGTTTCAATAGTCGCAAATGCACCTCCACATTTCCAAGTCAACTGAATGGTAGGTTCTGAGTGAATCAATTCACCTGAACAAAAACAATTTTCTTTTGTACCATAACTCACCACATTTAAAGGCTGATTAATCTCTATCATTGTTTGGAGAATGTGATTATCGGCATTTACAAAAACGGTTTTCTTTTTTTTCTTTAAGTAAGCATACAACTCGCCTTTCCCTTTCTTCACTCCCTCGAAACCTCCAAATCCTTCAAGATGTGCTTTACCTACATTGGTGATTAAACCAAAATCAGGATTGGCAATTTCACAAAGTTGTTCAATTTCTTTTTGATGGTTTGCTCCCATCTCTATTACTACAAACGCTGCATTTTTTGGAATGGATAAAATAGTTAGCGGAACTCCTATATGATTATTTAAATTTCCTTTTGTAGCATGAACATTAAATTTTTTTGAAAGAACATTTCTAACTAATTCCTTTGTCGTTGTTTTTCCATTGGAACCAGTAATAGCCAGAAATGGAATTTTCAATTGTTGTCTGTGATAACTTGCCAACTGCTGAAGTGCTGTCAAGCAATCAGGAACCAATAAACATTGATCGTTTAACTGATATTCAGGTTCATCAACAATAGCAAACGATGCACCTGAACTCAGCGCTTTAATAGCGAACTTATTTCCATTAAAAGTTGGTCCTTTGAGTGCAAAGAAAATTGAGTTCGGGAGAATGGAACGAGTATCAGTTGATATTGCACTAGAAACAAGAAAGTGCGAATATATTTCCTCTATTGAAGTCATAGCTGCGAAATAAAGGAAAATATTGAAGTTCTCGAACTCTTCGACTGATAGTTTCCACCACCTGTTATTATTTATTTCCACGAACAGGTTGATCAATCTTTTCTCCATAGAAATCGCGCTTTTAAACTCTGAAAAGCCACTTTTCTCGCAATCGTAAAAAATCCTATTTCAGAGTGGATTTTTAATTATAATTACTACTTTTGCGGTCTCAAAAAAAATCCCTTAAAAACAAATCAACCAAATGGCGAATATTGGAAAAATCACCCAAATTATCGGGCCGGTAGTTGACGTAAGCTTCGAAGACGAAGGTTCCGTACTTCCAAACATATTGGACGCATTAGAAATTGACCGTCCCGGTAATACACCGATTGTACTTGAGACTCAGCAACACATTGGTCAAGACCGTGTTCGTGCTATCTCCATGGAATCAACCGATGGTTTAACTCGTGGAATGGCAGTTCGTTCTGTAGGTTCTCCGATCATGATGCCCTCTGGTGAAGCTATCAAAGGTCGCCTTTTCAACGTTGTTGGTGAGGCAATCGACGGAATTGGTACTGTTTCTAAAGTTGGTGGAGTTCCAATTCACCGTAACGCTCCTCGCTTTGAAGATCTTTCTACTGAATCGGAAGTTCTTTTCACAGGGATAAAAGTAATTGACCTTATCGAGCCTTATTCAAAAGGTGGTAAGATCGGTTTGTTCGGTGGTGCAGGTGTTGGAAAAACAGTATTGATCATGGAATTGATTAATAACATCGCAAAGAGTTACGAAGGCCTTTCGGTTTTTGCCGGAGTTGGAGAACGTACACGTGAGGGAAATGATCTTCTTCGTGAAATGATTGAATCTGGCGTTATCCGTTATGGAGAAGAATTCAAACACTCGATGGAATCGGGTGGATGGGACTTAAATAAAGTTGACATGACCGAACTTGCAAAATCGCAAGCGACATTGGTGTTCGGACAAATGAATGAGCCTCCAGGAGCTCGTGCTCGAGTGGCACTTTCAGGATTAACAGTAGCAGAATATTTCCGTGATGGTGATGAAAAATCAGGCGGTCGCGATATCCTTTTCTTTATCGACAACATTTTCCGTTTTACTCAAGCAGGTTCTGAAGTATCGGCTCTTTTAGGTCGTATGCCTTCTGCGGTAGGGTACCAACCAACACTTGCTACCGAAATGGGATTGATGCAAGAGCGAATCACGTCAACAAAACGTGGATCCATCACTTCTGTGCAAGCGGTATATGTTCCTGCCGATGATTTAACTGATCCGGCACCGGCAACAACGTTTGCTCACTTAGATGCAACAACAGTATTGAATCGTAAAATTGCCGAGTTAGGAATTTATCCTGCGGTAGATCCATTAGATTCTACATCACGAATCCTTTCTCCTGCAATTGTTGGGGAAGAGCATTACAACACAGCACAGAAAGTAAAAATTATCCTTCAACGTTACAAAGAACTTCAAGACATCATTGCCATTCTTGGTATGGATGAATTAAGTGATGAAGATAAGTTAACTGTTTCTCGTGCTCGTCGTGTTCAGCGTTTCCTTTCACAGCCGTTTAACGTTGCTGAGCAGTTCACCGGATTAAAAGGTGTAATTGTTCCAATCGAAGAAACAATTAAAGGGTTTAACATGATTATGAATGGCGAAGTGGATGAATATCCGGAAGCTGCCTTCAACCTTGTAGGAACTATTGATGATGCAATTGAAAAAGGCAAGAAGATTCTTGCTGAAAACAAATAATATACGTTGATATGAATTTAGAAATCATTACTCCCGAGAAAAAAGTATATGCAGGCGAAGTAAGTTCTGTAATAGTACCGGGAACAAACGGACAATTTGAAATGCTACAGAATCACGCACCGGTGATTAGTACATTGCTGAATGGCAAAGTAAAGATTAAAGACAAAGAAGGAGTAAAATCATTCGATGTAAAAGGTGGTGTTGTTGAAAATCTGAATAATAAGATTATCATCTTAGCAGAATCCGTTTAAACGATTACAAAATAGATTTAGGAAAAGGCGATTCGAAAGAGTCGCCTTTTTTTTATCTAAAATTATTCCGATACTCATTGTACGTAAATAGTATTTTTGACTTTCTTCACTTGACTTATAACAACAACAAGTACACCGGTGAATAAAATCAATGCAGCAATTAAAAGATATTGATTGATGTGATCGATGCTAATATTTTGCATCCCAAAGAGGCCTTGTGTCATCAATAAAGCTTCGTTGAGAATAATTCCAATTGTAAATACCACAATTCCTTTCGAAAATAATGGCGTTGACACTAAGTATTTATTCACTACTATAAACGATAAAATAAAAAGCGTTATTACTCCCAATAATACCAGATGTAAATAACCTATTACTATAGGACGAAATCCAAAAGCTAACTGACTTAATGATGGATGAGTAGATCCTGCTTGTAATAGAAGTTTGATCGAGAATGCTATTGCTATTAATTTTAATAACGCGCCACCAAATCGTGATATGTTTTCTTTAAGTAATTTTTTATTTCTAAGTAAAAATTTTACTAGCCACACCCACCCAACTATTTGAAAAATGGAAGCCAGAACAACCAAAGCATAAAGCCAAAAAGGAATTTTCATCCAAAGTACCGATAAAAAATATGCCGGTGCCAATGCAAAAAGAAATAAGTTGAAAATGGTTTTTAGACTTTTCGATTGTATACCAATTTAATTTAATTTCGCTATGAATAAACCCATGATTGCAAAGAAAAACCAACCGTTGTATTGAAAGTGAAGGAAAAAATACACGGCCGATAAATACCATTTCTCATGAACAATTTTATTCGCCATCATAAACGCAAGAGAAAAAGCTCCGATGGAAGAAATTGCATTAAAAATAACGGCCGACTTAAACCATAGCTTGCTTGTATTATTGTTAGTGATTCGATTAAGGTCTTTCCAAAAAACAAATGCAAAAACATATGCAACAAATATCGATAGCGTAGAAAAAATAATTGACAAAACACCATACCCTTCTATAGGAAAAGCTACCAACATTCCATAAGCGGTAAAAAGATTTGCAAATAATAAAAGAAAATATTTTTTAAATGCATGTTCTAACCCATTACTCCTCAAATACTCGACCATAAGAGCCATTAGCGCTTGTGTTACCCAACCACCAAAAGCAAAATGTGAATGACCTTGCAATAAATGTTTTTGATCAACGAATGGTAGATAATAGGCAATCTTATATCTTAGAACGGTACCAATAAAAGCAAGAATAAGTAAATTCACTAATGCAACTTGTAACCAAAATTTCAATTCTTTTTGCATACAATACTTTGTAAATTCCGTCACAATTTTTTTAACGAGAAACTAATTAAATTTTTCATATCTATAAATACACTTTCCCCCGATCAATTACCAATTCCCCCTTTTCATTCAAGCTTCTGATAGACCTAATCACCGTCTCTACTCTTAAGCCTGTCATATTTGCTATTTCTTGTCGAGTAAGGTCCACTTGATATTTTTCTGATGAAATTGTTTCTGTTTTGTTTTTAATATATGTCAACAATTCAGTTATTCTTTTTTCGGGATTCTCAAAAGCCCCTGCTTTCAATAACATAAACTTATACCTTAATCTTTGTGTCAAAAGTTTACTGAATGCAAAATTAATTTCCGGATTCTCCATTAACATTTGAACAAATATTTTTTTTGGAAGACGAATTACCATCGACTTTTCATTCGTGATTGCAGTAGCCGCATAAGGTCCATCGTCAAATAAAGGAATTTCTCCAAAACATTCCCCCGGTTCTATAATTGTTTGAATATATTCTTTCCCTTCATCATTCAAATTTACCCATCTCACTTTCCCGAAAACTAATTGATTGTAAAATGAACAACATGCTCCCTCTTTGAAAATAAATTCACCTGATTCATAATGCTTATAAGTAGCACCCCAGGCTAATAAAATATTTACATCAACCATCCTATCTTCTATTTGCAATTAAAGATAATCGTATTCATGTTTTTTACTTATGAGATATCGCACGTTTATTTATGACAAGAATCATAGTATGAAATGTGATCAAAATCAATTATTTGTTTTTTAGTAAAAAACCTTGATTGGCCCAGTATTCAATTTACTTATATCAGCTAAAGCTCTTATTAGATTACATGTCATTTGTCATTATGATTTGACTCATAAAATCAAACCTTATACTGTAACTAATATTGTATAGAAAATTTCTTATAAAACTCAAACAATATGAAAAAGCCGTCAATTTATCTTTTACTATCTGCTATGATTTATATGTTAGTTGCATGTGGTGGAAATCCTCCAAATCAAGAGCAAACCCAATCAACATCTAAATCAGAAGCTACCGCGACGAGCGGAAATCCATCCTATGATCCTACAAGAGGAACCGGAAAGTATACTTCTGTAGAAGTTAGCCCTACACTTGATGTTTCAAAAGCCACGAATGGAGAAAAAACATTTGATGTAAAATGTTCTGCATGCCATAAACTAACAGATGAAAAACTAGTTGGGCCGGGATGGAAAGGTGTTACCGCACGTCATCAACCGGAATGGATCATGAATTTTATAACGAACACCGATGAGATGCTTAATAAAGATCCAAAGGCTCAAGCCCAATTAGAAATCTGTTTAGTGAGAATGCCTAACCAAAGCTTAAGCGATGATGAAGCAAGAAACCTCTATGAATTTATGAGAAAAAATGACGGAGTAAAATAATTCTAACCACATTAAAGTGTATAAACCATTCAATGAAATGAAAAAAAAATCTTTTAAAATTATGTCACTCGTACTTGTAGCAGCTGCAAGTACAATGATGTCGTGTAAGCCGAAAAGTGTAGGCAATGCCATTAGTGGCGACGCTGCTCAAAAAGTTTATGTAGCCCCTGGAAAATACGATCAGTTCTACAATTTTGTAAGCGGTGGTTTCAGCGGACAAATGTCTGTGTATGGATTGCCATCCGGTCGTTTGCTTCGTGTCATTCCTGTTTTTTCGGTTGACCCTGAAAAAGGTTGGGGTTATTCTGAAGAGACTAAACCAATGCTAAATACTTCACATGGCTTTGTTCCTTGGGACGATTTGCATCATCCTGAACTTTCTCAAACCAATGGAGAAATTGATGGTCGATGGATCTTTGCTAATGGAAATAACACTCCTCGTTTAGCACGAATTGATCTCACCACTTTCCGAACAGCAGAAATTCTAGAGCTTCCAAATTCTGCCGGTAATCACTCCTCTCCTTTCATAACTGAAAACACTGAGTATGTAGTTGCCGGAACACGATTTAGTGTGCCACCAGATAATAGCCTTGGCGATGTTCCAATTAATAGTTACAAGAAAAATTTTAAAGGCACTTTAAGTTTTGTAAGCGTAGATAAAACCTCCGGCAAAATGGATATTGCTTTCCAAATTCAATGTCCGGGTATCAACTTTGATTTAAGTCATGCCGGAAAAGGTAAGTCACATGGATGGTTTTTCTTTTCATGTTATAATACAGAGCAAGCAAATACGCTGTTAGAGGTAAATGCTTCTCAAAAAGACAAAGATTTTATTATGGCCGTGAATTGGAAAAAAGCTGAAGAATATTTAAAGGCAGGTAAAGGTAAAAAAGAATCAGTGAAATATGCTCACAATACCTATAGCGACATAACTCATTCAGCAACTTCAGAAATTAGAACAGAAGTTACAGTGCTAGATTCAAAAGAATTGACTGACCTCTGTTATTTTATTCCTTGTCCTAAATCGCCACATGGTTGCGATGTAGACCCTACAGGAGAATACATTGTAGGTAGTGGAAAACTAGCTGCCCTACTCCCCGTTTTTAGTTTTGATAAAATGATAAAGACAATTGAGAAAAAAGATTTTGTAGGAACTTATGATGGTATACCGATATTGAAATACGAATCTGTACTTTATGGTGAAGTTAAAAAACCTGGTCTTGGTCCTCTTCACACAGAATTTGATGGAAAAGGAAATGCATACACTTCCTTTTTTGTTTCTTCCGAAATTGTGAAGTGGAACATCAAAGATTTAAAAGTTCTTGATCGTGCGCCAACATATTATTCTGTGGGTCACTTATGTATTCCCGGTGGCGATAGTAGGAAACCAAATCCGAAATATCTTATTGCCTATAACAAAATTACAAAAGACAGATATTTGCCAACAGGACCTGAGTTAGCTCAAAGCGCACAACTCTACGATATAAGTGGAGATAAGATGCAACTGATACTTGACTTCCCAACTATTGGAGAACCTCACTATGCACAAGCTGTTGAAGCAGATAAAATAAAAAATAATTCGGTAAAGATCTTTAAGATCGACGATAATCAAAATCAATTTGTTTCTAAGGGTGAAAAAACTGCAAAGGTTGTTCGTGAAGGAAATAAAGTTCACGTGTATGGTACTGCAATTAGATCACACTTTGTTCCTGACAATATTGAAGGAATAAAAATGGGTGATGAAGTGTATTTCCATATTACAAATTTAGAGCAGGATTGGGATGTGCCTCATGGATTCGCTATTAAAGGAGCAATGAACGGTGAATTACTTATTATGCCGGGAGAAACTCAAACGTTGAAATGGACTCCTGATCGCGTTGGAATTTTCCCTATGTATTGTACTGATTTTTGTAGTGCCCTTCATCAAGAAATGCAAGGCTATATTCGTGTATCACCGGCCGGAAGTAATGTGCCGCTAACTTTTAGCACCGGCACTAATCTTCCACCGACAGAAGCAAATAAGCAATAATTAATTAAAAGTGGATTAGAAAAAGTTGAAGTTAGTCAATTTCTATTTTTCTAAATCCACTTTCTTTCATTTCAAAATTTAAACAAATTATGCAAGCAAGAAAATTAAACAATACTCTTCGAATGATACTTACCATTTGTGGATTACTATTGCTTGTGGTTTTGTTTGTACCTATGTGGCACATCGATCTTGACGCGCCACAATATCCGGAAGGATTGAGATTACTTATTTATCCGAATAAACTTGCAGGCAATGTTGATATTATCAATGGCCTCAATCATTACATTGGCATGAAAACTATGCATACTGAAGATTTTATTGAATTCCAAATTCTTCCTTACATAATTATAGCCTTTTCACTAGCTTTCTTTTTAGTTGCAAAATCTAGAAACAGAAAACTATTATACACTCTATTTACATTCTTTGTTCTCTTCGGTATAATTGCAATGATCGACTTCTGGAAATGGGAATACGATTATGGTCATAACCTGAATCCTGAAGCTGCTATTATAGTTCCCGGCATGGCTTATCAACCTCCACTAATTGGATTCAAGCAATTGCTAAACTTTGGTGCGTATTCTATTCCTGATATTGGCGGTTGGTTATTTCTCACTGTAGGTGGACTAATAGCTTTTTCTGTTATCTACGATTATCGTATTGAAAAAAAACACAAAATTAATTCAACGACTGCTGTACTTACAATAGCATTGTGCATACTATCTTTAACCGGATGCGATGTTAAACAAGAACCCATTAAAATTGGTGTAGATAATTGTCACTTCTGCAAAATGACAATCAGCAATAATAGATTCGGAGCTGAAATTATTACGATGAAAGGTCGGATCTACAAATATGATGAACTAGGCTGTTTACTTTCAGATGTGAAAGAAGGAAGCATAAAAAAAACTGATATTAAATCAATTTATTCTACAAATTTCCTCTCTAACAACGAACTACTCTTAATCAATAATGCATTTATACTGAATAGTGATGAACTGAAAAGTCCGATGGGATCAAATCTTGCAACTTTTTCTAACAAGGATAGCTTAACAACTTACCTCAATCAAATGAAAGGCAAGCAGATTTTTTGGGACGAATTATATAAGTGAAATAATGAAAAAGCCTCTTTACCTATTTATCGGAATTTCATTGCTTCTATGTACACCAAACATTGTACTGAGCAAAATAATAAATGTGGGCAAAGCAAATAAAATCAGTACAATTAAGAATGCAATAAAAATAGCTGCTTCAGGTGATACGATACTTGTGCAACCGGGAATCTATTTTGAAAAAAATCTCATAATTGACAAATCTATCGTACTTATCGGAATAAATTTTCCACGTATTGATGGCGAAAAAAAATACGAGGTAATTTCTATCAAAGCAAATAATGTTACACTAAATGGTTTCATTATTCAACATTCCGGATTTTCAACACTTGAAGATCCGGCCGGAATAAAAATATATGATTCAAGAAATGTATTGATTGAAAATAATGTTATCGACGATACTTTTTTTGGTATTTATGCTCAATATTCCACATCCTGTATAATTAAAAACAACAAACTTACTTCTTATGGAAAACAAGAACAAGAAATCGGAAATGGAATCCATTGCTGGAAAAGTGATAGCATGCAAATTATTGCCAATTCGATTACCGGTCATCGTGATGGTATCTATTTTGAATTTGTAACCAATTCTATTATTTGGAGAAACGTTTCTAAAAAAAATATACGTTATGGATTGCATTTTATGTTTTCACATAACGATGCATACATTTCAAATGTGTTTAGTGAAAATGGCGCAGGTGTAGCGGTTATGTACACACATAAAGTTAAAATGTTTAATAATATTTTCGAATTAAACTGGGGCGATGCAGCTTTTGGATTATTGCTTAAAGAAATTTCCGATAGTTATATTGAAGGGAATCGCTTCCTTAAAAATACGAGCGCCATTTATATGGAAGGTGTAAATCGTGTTGAATTGAAAAATAATATACTCCAGAATAATGGCTGGGCATTAAAAATACAAGCTAGCTGCATGGATGTAACAGTTGAAAAAAATAATTTCATTGGCAACACTTTTGATGTGGGAACAAACGGAACATTAGTACTGAATACATTTAACAATAACTATTGGGACAAATATGAGGGCTACGATTTGAATAAAGATGCACATGGTGATGTTCCATACCGCCCAATAAGTATGTTCTCGATGATCATTGAAAATAATCCGCAAGCTATGATGCTTTTTAGAAGTATTATAGTTTCTCTTCTAGATAAAACCGAAAAGGTTGTTCCGACTCTTATACCGGAAAATTTAAAAGATGAATCACCATTTATGAAACCGGTAAAATTATGATCGAAATTTTTAATGTATCGAAAAGCTTTGGAAAACTAAAAGCGCTTGATGAAGTTACTATCAGTTGCGACAAAGGACAGTGTATTGCTTTGATTGGACCAAATGGCAGTGGAAAAACCACATTGATAAAATGTGTACTAGGAATGGTGGTTCCGGATAGCGGTACCATAATTTTCAAGAAAAAAAATATAGCAAACGATTGGCAATATAGAAACGATATTGGTTATATGCCTCAGATTGGAAGATACCCCGATAATATGACGATTGGTCAAATTTTCGATATGATGAAAGATATCAGAAAAAAAGATTCGTCAGGATTAGACGAAGAACTCTTTTATTCTTTTCATCTGGACCAAATGAAGAATAAAAGAATGCGAACACTTTCCGGAGGAACACGACAAAAAGTGAGCGCTTCGTTAGCATTTTTATTTAATCCGGAAGTTTTAATTCTCGATGAACCAACAGCAGGACTGGACCCTCTTTCTTCAGAAATATTAAAAGAGAAAATTATTCGCGAAAAAATTAAAGGGAAGCTGATACTTATAACATCACATGTTTTAAGTGAACTAGACGATCTTATTACTCAATTAATCTATATGCAAGATGGAAAACTACTCTTTCATAAAAATATTGAAACCTTAAAAGCCGAAACCGGACAAACTAAACTATCGAAGGTGATATCTTCTTTCACACTAAATAAAAACTAATGAATAAGATAATAAAATACGTGGTGATCGATATTTTACGAAACAAAATAATGTTAGTATATACTGCTTTTTTGTTTCTTGTTTCGTTCAGCGTTTTCAGCTTAGAAGACAACTCAGCTAAAGGGCTATTGAGCTTATTGAATCTGTTATTATTCATAGTACCTCTTGTGTCAATTATATTCTCGACTATTTACATCTATAACTCTGCAGAGTTTATAGAATTACTTGTTTGTCAGCCTCTGAAGCGTAAATTTATTTGGCTGAGTTTATTTACAGGTTTATCAATTTCACTCACACTTGCATTCTTGTTAGGATGCGGAATTCCACTAATTATTTATGAGCCTACCTCTACTGGATTAATAATGGCTATCACAGGAAGTTTGCTTTCCGTAATATTTGTAGCAATTTCAATGCTTGCAACTGTTGGAACAAGAGATAAGGCCAAAGGAATAGGGAAAGCAATTTTACTCTGGCTTTATTTTGCATTGCTATTTGACGGATTAGTTTTATTTCTTTTGTTTCAATTTGCAGATTATCCGTTAGAAAAAATAATGATGGTAGTAAGCGCGCTTAACCCAATAGATTTAAGCAGAATTGTAATACTTTTACGATTAGATGTTTCTGCACTGATGGGATATACGGGAGCAGTTTTCAAACAATTTTTCGGAACAACGCTTGGATTTATTATTTCCATAGTAGCTTTGCTCACTTGGGTTAATATTCCTCTGTGGAGATCGACAATAAAATTTAAGAATAAAGATTTATAAATTTAGCAAGAGTTATGAAACATGATATAGAATCAAGAGTTGATTTAGAATTGGCTATTAGAAGTTTTTATTCAAAGGCAACTAACGATAAAAAGATAGGGGTGTTCTTTACCGAAGTAATAAAAATAAATTGGGAAAAACATATACCGATCATGGTTGACTTCTGGGAAAACGCAATTTTCCATACGGGAAACTATTCAGGCGACACGATGAATATCCATAAACATATTAATACAATTTACCCATTAGAAGTATCACATTTTAATCAGTGGACGTTACTCTTTTTAAAGACAATCGATGAATTGTTTCAAGGTCCAAATGCTGAAACGGCTAAACAAAGAGCATTAAGTATTTCAACGATTATGCAAATAAAAATTTTACGACAATAATTTTTTCGAAAAAAGAAAATCCGTAAAAATCACTTTTGTGAAAAAGGAGTTTTACGGATTTAATACAAATTAAATAAACAAAATTATTTAGGAGGAAGAAGTACAGCATCTATTACGTGAATAATTCCATTCGAAGCAGGAACCGATGCAATAATAGTTGCTACACCATTAATAATTATTTTTCCATCTTTTTTTGTGATCTTAATATTACCACCATTCACCTGCCCAATTGTTTGTCCATCTTTAAAAGCGTCCAATTGGTAAACACCAACTGAAACATGGTACTGGAGAATATCTTGTAGCGCTTCCTTTTGATCAGGCTTCAACAAACCATCGACTGTACCGGCAGGCAATTTGTCGAAAGCTGAATTGGTTGGAGCAAATACTGTAAAGGGACCGGCATTGCTTAAAACATCAACTAACTCTGCAGCCTTTACAGCAGCAACTAAAGTTGAATGGTCTTTACTCCCAATTGCTACTTGAACAATGTTTTTTGCTGATACATCGTCTTGTACGCCTGATTGACCTGCACCTGCCGGACTTTGAGAAGTTGTCGCAGTAGATTCTGTTTGATCGGTACTTGAATTATTACAAGCACTCAGCATCATAACAACTACAGCGACGAACATAATTTTTGAGTTCTTTTTCATAGGATAACTAATTAAAATTTCGTTGGATAAAAATAATTGTAGTAAGGGAAATACCTTATGATGTGAGTCACCTATTGAATAAAAAATCAATTTTTTTTTATGATTTATAGCACTAAATTGCTTTTTAAAACCAACTTAAAATTCAATCTCCAATTTTATTTCATTAATGAATAATGCGTATAAAAGGCGTGTTCAAAACACTAAAAAAACACTAAAAAAAATAAAAAGTACGGGTTCTATATTAGGAGTTTCAATTATGCGACTTTCAGGAGCAATTTAAACTTACTGAAATAAAAAAAGAATGTCAAAACAGACCATTTCTGAATGATGTAGTAAGTAAAATCAATGAGAATTTCGATGATGGTGTAAAAGACAATCATTTCTTGGTTTGTCCTCAACTAGCTCGTACTTCTTCTTCTCCTCTAACCGACCAGTTTGAAACAGACGAATTAGTTATCAAAACTTATCCGAATCCATTTACTTCTACAACTACTATTGAGTTTGCAAAACTCGATAAAGATGCGAAAGTAACATTGGATGTTTACAACATGACTGGAACATTAGTTGCTAAGCTGTTCGATGAAAATGTAATTTCAGGAAATCAGTATACGGTAACCTTCGACGGATCCGATTTACCATCCGGAATATACATTTATCAGTTGGTTACAAATAGCAACTTACATAGCGGACGATTAATTTTAATGAGATAATTAAATACCTCTCTAACTAGAAAAAGGCGATTCGAAAGAGTCGCCTTTTTTTTGTGGATTGATAAATATCTGATTTGTTCGCAATAACACGGGCTTAGATAACAGTCTCTATTAACCTCTTTGCCAAAAAATTGATTGCAATTGTTAAAACAATTCCTACATTGAACTTATCTAACCAACCCTTTATGAAAATACTTCTTTCTTTCGTTTTTATCATTTCATTTTTAAGTTCAAAATCGCAAGTTGGACAAAGAATTTTTCAAAAACCCGAAATGTCAGGGCCGGAATATGCGGGGCCAATCGTAGAAACTCCATCCGGAAATTTATTATTTGCAGTGAACACCTCTAACTATGGAAATCAAAATACAAATATCTTACTCCATCGGCTAGATGCTCAGGGAAATCGAATTTCATCTAATGTGATTGGTGGAGACGGTACCGATTCAGCAGTCGCAATGATTGTTACACCAAATAAAGAAATTTTTATTGCCGGTTGCAGTAGCAGTAATTCAAATGGGTTGTTTTCGTTTTCACTTACAAAAGTAGATCAGCTAGGGGGTAAATATTGGACGAAAAATTTTTCCAGAAGCCGCGATGAATTTTGTTCTGCAATCACTGTTCTTCCAAATGGAGACCTTCTGCTTTCCGGAACTACAAAAACCGGAACTACAAAAGAGAATTTTAAAGTTATGAGAGTTACAACTAGTGGTAGTCTTGTTTGGGAAAAGACATGGGATAAGCCACTCTCTCAGGTTTGCAACGATGCTATTATAGTAGCAGGAATAAATATTTATTTAGTTGGCACAGAATATACAGACACTTCAAATAATGGTTGTATTTTTTGCTTGAATTTTTCAGGAGATTCTCTATGGACAAAAACTTATTATTACACACAAGGGAATTCCGAATTCAAAAAAATTCAATATATCCCTTCACAAAATAAATTACTGATAGGTGGAGCGATAAACCGTAGCTTTTCTAACCCTTCAATTCTACTTTCAACTATAGACAGAAATGGAACTTTAATTTATACTCCTGCAATTTGGGGAGGGGGGCATTGTAAAGATTTAAAATATGTCTCCGACACATCTATCTATTTACTTACGACTTCAGAAAATCTCAATTCAAACCAATATGATTCATTCCTCGGGCCTATTGAGCTTATTAAAATGGACACTTCATTAATTACATATATATTTGATTATTCCTTGTCAGATCGTTTCGTTGATATACCTCATTCGATTTATTGCTTAAGAAATGGGAACATTGTGCTATCACGAACAGTGACCAGTTTTTTCACATCTCCAAGCCCTTTAATAAATAGTCAAAGTTCGGCTGCAAGCTTAGCTTATTCTGATTCGAACTTATCTTACAATTCTGACAGTATTTTAATAACTTCAGCTAGTGCAATTTCAGCTTGTAGTACTGATAGTTTTATTTTGGAAGCACCAATCGGTTATTCAAAATATTTTTGGTTTCTCAACGACCAACCAATTTCGACTATTGATTTTCATCAGCATCTAATTTCCGGGATAAATACCAGCAGATTTTCAACTTTAGTTTTTTCTCTAATCGCTATTAGAGGCGATAAAACATTTTATTCAAACAAACTTATTCTTTTTCGAGATCGTCCGCCTAGTGTGGATCATGCTGACCAATCTATAGGCTTTTGTCAATTAGATACTCTCAATGGAAATTTTTACCCTGGGAGTTGGTACAATTCAAATTGCACTTATCAATGGTTCAGGAACGACACTCTTCAAATCAATGACACCCTCTCTTATTTTCATTGGCCGAATCAAAATGGAATTTACAGAATGGTTGCAACTAATCAATGTGGCGTCGACACTTCCGGCCACATTTCCACCAACAGCAATTCCATTCCTTCAACATCAATTATTGATACTTTACGTTATTATGGCGTCAACGGAATTCCATGTTGGACTCAATCAATGGGCTTGTCAAACAATTTGGATAATTACATTTCTCGCATTCAGTGGTATAAAAACAATGTACTTCAACCAAATGATACATTAAAATATTATCAACCACAAACAATTGGCAACTTCTATTGTACTGTAAGCAATTCATGTGGAGTAGATACTTCAAATATTGCTCATGTTGTATTTTCAACTAATGAAATAATAAATCCACTTATTTCAATCCCTTCCCCCGGTCATTGTGGTGATGGATATCCAACTATTGTTACCAACCTTGCTCCTGCTACAAATCGAACTTGGAACACGCCTCAACAATTTTCCCAAACCTATTTTACAACGAGTTGCAAGGCGCTATACCCCGGCAATTATTCATTAACAACTTATTCTGGATGTGCATCATTGCCTCCTTTTGTTTCGAATGTCATTTCAGTAAATCCATCTATATATGATAGACCTCAGATCTCTCCTACTCCAGACAAAGGTTATAAAATTTGCCGAAACGACTCCTTACTACTTTCTATTTCTATTAATAGTGCACAAGTGAGTTATCAATGGTATAAAGATGGTTTCCCAATTCCTAACGCAACATCACAAAATTATTGGGCGAAAGGAGCGGCTAGTACTTGGAACTGTAAAGTATTCACTTCCCAATGTGGTTTCCAAATTTCAGATTCAATTTGGACTGATTCTCCAAGCCCAGAATTATCTTTTTCAGATTGCAAAAATCCGATACTAAGAGCAAGAACCGATGAAATGAATATCTCAACATATAAATGGTATCGCAACAATTTATTTCTTTCATCTAGTCCCACTTCAAATACATATCAGTGTAGCATGAGTGGTATTTATTCATGTACCGTATACATGGATTGTGGCGATTCTATCATTTTAAATTCTGTAACAGTTCCTGATGTTGATAGCGTAAACCTTAATTATTCTACGAAATTTATATGTCCTAATATCAATCAATGTTTATTGAGTGCTCCATCCTTTTCAAACGTCCAATATCAATGGTTCAGTATTAATGGAAATAATATATCTCAGATTGGCTCCAACTCCTCTACATTATCAATCAATACTCCTGGAATGTATTATTCCATTTATTATAATAGAACGTATAGCTGTTATGCTATTACTGATATAGTAACAATACTTCCTGATGTACCTTATAACACTAATATTATTAACACTTACAATAACGGAATTTGCAATGGATCGGCTGCAACATTAACCACTAATACAAATCAAAACTACTCTTATCAATGGCTTCTAAATTCATCTCCTATCAGTGGTTCAACTAATCCAACATTAACAACGTCTACTCCCGGCTATTACAGTGTAATAATTACAAGCCCAACTTGTTCAGACACCTCTACGACATATCAATTACTAGATAGCGTGTTGTCTCCTCTGGAAATTATTTCTCCAACCGAACATTTATTATGTCAAGGAGCATCTGTTACACTTCAATCTAATTTGAATGCTCTGTCATACCAATGGTATTTCAACAACAGTTTAATGCAAGGGGCAACATCATCTACGCTAACAACTAACTCTACTGGAATTTATTCTTGTCAATTGACTTCAATAAATGGTTGCATTGGGGAAGGAGCAACTTCAATCATCGATCAAAATTCGATCATAAATAAATCAATTTATGGAGCTAAGCCACAGATTTGTTTTGGTGATTCTTCAATGATTCAAATCACTAATAATTCAAATGCTAGCAGCTATCAATGGCATTTTAACAATAATGCAATTTCCGGAGCTAATCAATATTATCATTTTGGACTTGATACCGGCTATTATTATTGTGAAGCAAATTCAAATTGCGGTACATTTAGTTCCGACACTTTTCATCTTGAAACTTATCCCATACCAATTAATACTAGCACCGGATTTAGCCAAAGTCCTCAACTTTGTATTAATAATCCATCGGTTATCATTGCCGATCCTGTTCTTTATGCCGATACTTATCAATGGACCTTACCACCTTCCATTCATTTCCTATCACAAAATTATCTTAGAAACATAATTGTTCAACCAGATAATAATTTTTCAAATGGCACGATCGAAGTAACCGGTTTAAATAAATGTGGAATACCCGCTCCATCTTCTTCTTCAATCAATGTGCAAATTGATTTTGGATGCTTACCAATCTTCAATCCTTCATCAGGGAATAAAGTTTCAAAATCAAATCTTGAAATCTTTCCAAACCCAAGCTCCAACAACTTTACCATACAACTAAACGGTGAAGATGTTCAATCGGTTCTCATATTAAATTCAATTGGAAAGATTGTAAATACTTTTATCAACCCGTTGCAAGATATAGTTTTTGGCGATGACTTGTCGCCCGGAATTTATTTCATCAAAATTCAAAATGCTAGCGATGTGATTACTCAAACAATTATTAAGCTATAACAATTTTGAATGTTTGTTCGTCTGACAAATAATCTGTGCTGATACAATGACGAGTTTGCTTCCGGCTTCTTCATCGCCAGAAAAAAAATAACGACTAGTTTTTTTGATCGAACTATTTTGAATAAAAATTAAATTTGAAAAAATGAATTGACAGATTAACAGCGGATAATTCTTTATGAATCGAAATTATTGTGCAACGATTTGCAATCAGCTATTTTCAATTAGCCATTCAACAAAAAAAGGCAACGAAGAAAAATCTTCATTGCCTTTTTTTAGTTTTATAAACTAATTCTTAATAACGATATGCATCGCTTTTGTATGGACCATTTTTAGGTACTCCAATATAATTTGCTTGGAAGTCTGTTAGCTCTTCTAACTCTACTCCAACTTTCGCTAAATGTAAACGAGCTACTTTCTCATCTAAATGCTTCGGAAGCACATAAACTTTATTCTCGTATTTATCGGTGTTCATCCACAACTCTAACTGTGCTAATGTCTGATTCGTAAATGAATTCGACATTACAAACGATGGATGCCCCATTGCACAACCTAAATTCACTAAACGGCCTTCTGCAAGTACAATGATGTCTTTTCCATCAAGTGTATATTTATCTACTTGCGGCTTGATCTCTTCTTTTGATGCTCCAAAGTTTTTATTCAACCATGCCATGTCTAGCTCATTGTCGAAGTGACCAATGTTACATACAATCGCATTGTGCTTCATCGCCTTGAAATGCTCTCCTGTTATGATATTGCAATTTCCTGTTGCTGTAACTACAATGTCTGCTTCTTTTATCGCTGTCGCCATTTTCTTCACTTCATAACCTTCCATCGCAGCTTGCAATGCACAGATAGGGTCGATCTCGGTAACGATTACACGAACTTTTGCATCACGCAATGAGTCTGCCGATCCTTTACCTACATCACCAAAACCTGCTACTACTGCAACTTTACCTGCCAACATTAAATCAGTAGCACGACGAATCGCATCTACTAATGACTCACGACAACCATATTTATTATCGAACTTCGACTTCGTAACCGAATCGTTGATGTTGATTGCCGGAATTGGAAGTGTACCTTTTTGCATGCGCTCATACAAACGGTGAACGCCTGTTGTTGTTTCTTCTGAAAGTCCTTTGATGTCTTTAATTAACTCAGGATATTTATCAAATACCATATTGGTAAGATCTCCTCCGTCGTCAAGTATCATATTTAATGGCTTACGATCTTCTCCAAAAAATAATGTTTGCTCAATACACCAGTCAAACTCTTCCGCATTCATACCTTTCCAAGCATAAACCGAAATACCCGCAGCAGCAATCGCAGCAGCAGCGTGATCTTGTGTAGAGAAAATGTTGCAAGAAGACCAAGTGACCTCAGCTCCCAATTCAACTAATGTCTCAATTAAAACTGCAGTTTGAATTGTCATGTGAAGACAACCGGCAATTCTAGCACCTTTTAATGCTTTCTGTGGTCCATATTCAGCACGCAAAGCCATTAAACCCGGCATTTCTGCTTCTGCTAATTTGATCTCTTTACGACCCCAAGCCGCCAATGAGATGTCTTTTACCTTGTATTTCACGAATTTGTCTACTGATGTTGCTGTATTAGCCATTGTTTATAGTTTATTAAGTGTTGAATTTCAGGCCGCAAGATAAAGAATAGGTCTTTAAGAACCAATAGACTCTTCTTGACAAGCCGATTATTTTAGTTCATCTTGCATCTCTTAACACGTTGCAATGCCAATTGTTCACCAAAAAGAACACCTTTCTTGTTTTATCGCCATCTGGCAAATCACCGAAAACTTCGACGAACTGCTTCAACTTGCAAAATTGTCGTCAGGCGAATTAGCTACGTTTCATGCTTTCAAAAGCGATAGCCGCAAAAAAGAATACTTAACCGTAAGAGCACTTTTAAAAACAATTTATCCGGAACAAGATTATGTCCTTTTTTATGACAAGCATGGGAAACCACATCTCAACGATCGGGGTATTTCTATTTCTCATTCGAAAGAATATGTAGCCATGATTACCGGCGAATTTTATGCGGGAGGAATAGACATTGAAACGATCGACGATCGAATATTTATTTTGGCGAACAAATTTCTCAATGAAGCAGAAAAAAAATATTTAGGTGAAAATCCGTCATGTGACACCTTGCAAATTGTATGGGGAGCAAAAGAAATACTTTATAAAATACATAGTATTGGTGATCTCGATTTTAAAAAACACTTGATGACGTATAATTTCACCACGAAAGAAAAAGGACAACTGGATGCTTCTATTACAAAGCTAGGCTATGAAAAAGCTTATACAATCTATTATGAAAAAATTGACTCTTTCATGATCTCATGGGGAACATCAAATTAACATCAAAAGAAATCAAGCATTATTAACTATCTTTATTGCCTCGATAATTATCAAAAATGAATATTTTAACTGACATTCTACAAAAAAAACAAGCAGGAAAAAAAATGCTTGCAGTCTTAATAGATCCTGACAAATCTTCACCTGCAGAATGTATTCGACTAGTTGAGACAGCAGTAAAATCGGATGTCGATTATTTTTTTGTTGGAAGCAGTATATTAATGACCGATTCATTTGAAGCGTGTGTAGAAATATTAAAAAGAAGCTCATCAATTCCTGTCGTCATATTCCCCGGAAATACAATGCAATTATCAGAAGCCGCAGACGCCATTCTTTTTCTTTCATTAATTAGTGGAAGAAATCCGGAATTGCTTATTGGAAAACATGTACTTGCAGCACCATTGATTAAACAAAAAAAACTAGAAACAATTGCTACAGGATATATGCTGATTGATAGCGGCAATCCAACTTCAGTTAGTTATATGAGTTATACCTTACCCATTCCTCACGACAAAAACGACATAGCTGCTTGTACTGCTATGGCTGGCGAAATGCTTGGAATGAAATTAATTTATTTAGATGCAGGTAGCGGCGCAAAGTTTTCTGTCTCTTCTTCAATGGTATCTTCTATCAGAAAAAATATAGAAGTGCCTATAATTGTTGGAGGAGGAATTGCTAGTGCTGAAAAAGCTGCTGAGCTTTGTAATGCCGGTGCTGATGTGATTGTTATTGGTAACGCGACGGAAAAAGATCCTGAAATTATTACTCAGATTGCTCAATCAATTCACAGCCTGCAAACAAATTAATTTCCTCGTGCATTTTTTTCAAAAGCCGCAAAACAACTCTCTTTCTGTTTTTACATTTCAGGAAATCAACCAACATTTTATTAAACAACCAACTCCTTGACAACTTCTTTCATTTTATTTGGTCAGGAAACATCAGCTCTTGAAATAACCGGATTTATAACCGGTGTACTTGGTGTTTGGCTTACAATTCGTAGAAAAATACTTTGCTTTCCAATCGGTATCATAAATGTTTTAATTTACGCATATCTTTTTCAGAGTGAAAATGTTCGATTGTACGCCGACGCCCTACTTCAAATCATATATCTGATACTTCTAGTTTACGGATGGATGGTATGGAATAGATCAAAGAATGAGAAAGAAGAGATTCGCACTGTTTCTATTTTGTTGGCTAAAAAATTAGTTATAATAGGCGTACTTTCAACAATTGCTCTTGGAGTTTTCTTATCACACTATACGAATGCTTCATTACCGTATTTAGATGCTATACTAACAATTATCAGTTTAATTGCTCAATGGATGATCGCTAAAAAAATGATCGAGAATTGGCTTTTATGGATTGTGGTAAACACAATTTATATTCCACTCTATGTTTACAAAGGTTTAGCATTCACTTCAATTTTATATTTGCTCTTTCTTATACTTGCCATAAACGGTTGGTACAATTGGAGAAAAGTAAAAAGTAACGAACGCCTTACCCAATGAAAAGAGTTGCACTGATTGGCCCGGAATCGACCGGAAAAAGTACGTTGTGCCATTTACTCGCAGAACGTTATGATACTGTTTGGGTTCCCGAATATTCACGCGATTACATCGGCAACCTTCATCGACCTTATACAAAAGATGATGTGCTGCATTGCATCAGAGAACAAATCATTTTAGAAAAAGAATTTATTACTAAAGCAAACCAAATTATTTTTACCGACAACGAAGCCATCAATGGTAAGGTATGGATGCTCGATAAGTATGGCGAATGTCCTGATTGGATTGAGAAAGAAATTGCAACAAATAAGTACGACTTATATTTACTCACTTCACCCGATATCCCGTTTGTTAAAGACGCTGTTAGAGAGAATGAAATGAGGAGGCTTTATTTTTTCGATTGGTACAAAAAAATTCTCGACGACAATTCTTTCAACTATAAAATAATAAATGGAATGAAGGAAGATCGTTTTAATCTTGCCAAAGAAGCGGTGGACAAGTTGCTAATGAGCAAGGAATAATTATTAATGAAGAATGTGTAACTATCTAAGTGTTACAGCAGATGGATATAAATAAAAAAAGCAACCATTTTGCAGCCTTTTAAATTGCTAATAGATATTTTTCTATTTTCTCTGGCTCACTAAGCGTATAAATAGCAAAATCAATAACACCTTTTCGATGAGTGTCATATGTTTGTCTGACTGCTTGAAGCATTTCTATTATTGCATTTTCAGCGTTTACTATTTCTATACGCAACGAACGAATATTTTCTAAAGATTTCTGTTCTTTAATAAATTGGTCTGCGAAAGACCTTGAAATAAATTCTATGTTGTTAAAATCAAGGTGAGCAACAGTAAAACAGCAGTCTGTAAAAAATGGGGCAAATAGATTAGTTGCCTCATCTCGACTGTCGAGTGTGGTGCATTTAAAATATTTATAAAGATCAATTGAGTGCTCCGTTTTCATGTATCGCACAATTATACGATATTACACGGCAAAAAGCAAAAATGTTCCAAGTTTAGACCTGATAGTAGTCTGATGCAATAAATTCGCTATTATTTAAAATAGGAATACGAAGAGAAATGATTGTTCCGTTCCACGATTTCGATTCTGGGAGGGATATAATTTCTTCTCTTAAAGAGTTTTTTACAATAAATCCATTTCCCGTCAAAAGAAAATACTTACCTTTTAAACCATTCACAAGCATTTCTTTACTGGTCCTAATTCCATAACCCCTCCCTTTCCCGTCATCTTTTGTTGACTGTCCATTAACTGCACTTATAATGGCATCTGGCGAGTTGCTAATACCTTCAAATCTGTTATTTATATAGCTATTTAATACTCCAATACCACCATCAGCAATACAGACATCCATAAAATTTTTTGTTGGATAATATTGTGCGAAAATAAATCCCCGATCTGCTAATGAATGATCTACAATATTAACAACTGATTCATCTATTAAATATGAAACTGCATTTTTTATTTCGCCTTTTAATTTCAATTGATTATATATCAATTGATTTATCGAAGAAAGAAATCTGTCTCTTATCAATGTAGATGTGTGATTTCTAGCAACTGGAAAATTAATTATTGGAATATATGTTTTAGTTTCATATTTCAAAAGTAGGTTGGCGAAATCTAAAGTATTTAATTCATCTGGCTTCATTCCAATAAAAAAGTTAATGTACTTCAAGTATTCTGAAAATGCGGGATTCTTGCAATTTGCGTTGATAATTATTCTTTCGTTGTTGTTATTTAATACACTAATAGCGGTTAAAATAAACGGATATGAAAATTCGCAATCGCTTAAGTTGATTATAATTTCACTATCAGGATTTGTATTTATTACCTCTAGTATTTAAAATAACTCAAGAATAGGGTCTCCAAAATTATCAGAAATCCTATCTTTCAAGTTAATAATGATTTGGGGCATTGGGAGCTTCTAAGTTTATTTATTAAAATTAATTAAATTTGTGGTTGTAAAAACAAAGCGAGTTGTTGCCTGCCAATCAAAGCCTAAGAAAGGGTTTCAATCCGTTATTTCTTGTTTAATGAGAACGTCTACGGTCTTGCATAAATTACTTATTCATCAGAGAAGTTTATCTCGTGTGATTCAGTGCCATCACTATTACACTTTGGAAGCGATCAGTCATCAACATCTTTATAGTTCCCGAAGAATGAGTAATGATTAATTGCTTGCAAACTTTTTGTCAATTATTTATTCTCAACAAATACATTTCTCGTTAAATGTCTATTTAAATACATATCGTAGCGTCGCGCCAAAATCTATTACCTCCGGACCGCGATTCACAAACTCATAAAAGGGCACTACATCAATTGTAAAAGTAATGGGTACTCGAGGAATTTTATATTCTAATTGAACCGTGAGATCGACACCAATTGAAACCACTGAGTTAGTATAATAACTTGCATCCCCGTTCACTGTTTTATAATATCCTCGCACATTTTTCGGAAAATAACCTGCATGTGCGCCAACTCCGGCAATAAAATCGAGCGGAAGTTGAATAATAGGGATTTTAAATGGCAGTTGCTTGATCACAAATCCTTTTATAACGCCTCCGCCGGAAGCAATATTGGCATACATAGCTTCCAACTGAAAACCAGTCGCATTATTGGTATTCACAAAGTATTTAAAGGAGAAACCGGAGTGGAATTTTCCAACTCTTGCCCCAATACCCATATAATACTTTTGACTAAATCCTACTTTGCTAAATATAAGCAAGAGGCAGATTAGAATTGCTTTTTTCATTATCAGTTGAGAAATATTTCAACCAAAGTATGCAATTCATCAATTATCAACAACTTTTAATTGCCTTTAAAATGAAATTCTATTTAACAAGATCTTTTAATATCTTTGGCACGTCTATGGGGTGCTTTTTATACAAAAAGGGCTGAGATTATACCCACAAAACCTGTTCAGGATAATGCCTGCGAAGGGAATAAGGTAATATATTTTTAAAGTGCTCGCTCCCATCTTGCACTCATATTTAACCTAATGGATCAATTCCAAATGAAAAAAAACAAGTTTAAAGTCGCGCCTTATGCGATCGTATTACTCATCTTAATTCTAGTAAATATCAGTTCCTATGCACAAAACATTTTGCAAGGAACTATCAAAAATGCCAAAGACAATACTCCTGTTGTTGGTGCAAACATTAAATTAAATGACACTTTCAATAGCACTACAACTGACGTTGCCGGTCATTTTATTTTTAAATCGCTTAAAGATAAAAATTACACTGCATCGGTCTCCCATCTCTCTTTTGAAACGAAAACTATTTCTTTAAATAGTACTGCCGAGAATAATTTTACTTTAGACGCTAAAATTTATTTAGCCGATGAAGTAACAATAAACGCTTCTCGTGTAGATAAAAATTCAGGAGCTGCATTTAATAATATCTCCAAAGAAGATTTGGCAAAAAATAACCTTGGTCAAGATCTACCAATCCTTCTCGAAAACTTACCTTCGGTTGTAGTTACTTCTGATGCCGGTACCGGCGTTGGTTACACTGGCATTCGCGTTCGTGGAAATGATGCATCTCGTGTGAATGTAACAATCAACGGAATTCCCGTGAATGATGCAGAAGCGCATCTTGTCTATTGGGTCGATCTTCCAGACATTGCTGCCTCAACCGATAACATCCAATTTCAACGCGGCTTAGGCAGTTCTACGAATGGAGCAGGAGCTTTTGGAGCAAGTCTTAATCTTCAAACTACTAAGATCACTCAAAATCCGTATGGCTCTGTTTCATCATCGTTTGGATCGTTTAACACAAATAAAAATAGTGTTTCTTTTGGCACCGGTGTCCTTAACAATCATTTTACAATCGACGGAAGAATGTCGATGATAAACTCCGATGGCTACATCGATCGCGCTACTTCTGCCCTTCGATCTATGTATTTGAGTGGAGGCTATTATGACAGCAAACAGTTTTTACGTGCAGTTATTATCACCGGAAAAGAAAAAACTTACCAGGCATGGTATGGTGTGACTCAAGATTCAATTAATACCAATCGTACGTATAATCCTGCCGGCGAATATTCTGATTCGAATGGCAATAAACATTACTACGACAATCAGACCGACAACTATCAACAAGACTATTATCAATTGTTTTATTCACGAACTATTAATTCGTCGCTCACAGCGAATGTCGGCTTGCATTATACTCGTGGCAAAGGATATTACGAAGAGTTTAAACCGGCAAGCAAATTTATAGATTACGGGTTGCCAAATTTTGACTTGAACGGGGCTACAATCGATAGCGCAGATATTACTCGTAGAAAATGGCTTTCAAATGATTTTTATGGCAGTACTTTTTCTCTCGACTATTCTAAAAATGCATGGGATATTAAATTAGGTGGCGCAGAAAATAAATATGTCGGACAACACTATAACGAAGTAATTGCTGCTTCAATTTTACCTACCGGCACTTATCCGTTCAGATATTATGACGATACTGCAAATAAAACTGACGTAAATTTTTATTTGAAAACAGTTTACAAAGTCAGCTCCAAACTTTCTGCAACAATAGACCTTCAACAACGAATGATCAACTATACCTA
Source organism: Bacteroidota bacterium (assembly GCA_031367345.1). GTDB lineage: Bacteria > Bacteroidota > Bacteroidia > AKYH767-A > 2013-40CM-41-45 > JADKIH01. The sequence goes on from JANLPR010000097.1 coordinate 28,645, forward strand.
TAGCAAACTCCCTGAGAACGGAGCTGCTAATGCAAAATTGAACTTCTTTAATCCACGCGTTGGACTTAGCTACCAACTTAATTCTAAAAATGATTTTTATTTTTATGTGGGACAAGGACATAAAGAACCTGTACGAGATGATTATTTAGCATCCACTCTAAGTACTCGTCCGCAGTCTGAGAAAATGATTGACTACGAAGCAGGCTACTCGTATGAAAACGCAAAACTCATTCTATCTTTCAACGGCTATTATATGAATTATCAAAATCAATTAATATTAACCGGGAAAATTAATGATGTCGGAGAATATATCCGCGAAAGTGTTCCAAATAGTTACAGAGCCGGAATTGAAACACAAGTAATGTTTCAACTCACAAAAGACCTGCGATTATCTGCAAACATGACGGTAAGTCAAAATAAAATCAAAACGTATACTGAATATGTAGTCGACTTTTACACATGGGAACAACATCCTATTACCTATTCAAACACAGATATAAGTTTCTCACCGAAAATAATTTCAGCAGCAGCGGTTAATTACAAATTATTAAAAAATATAAACCTTGCTGTAACAACTAAATATGTTGGCAAGCAATATCTTGATAATACTACGAGCGATCTTAGAAAACTTGACAGTTATTTTGTCACTAACTTTAGAGGAAGCTATTCTGTTCCCATCAAAGGATTACGATCATTAGAACTTACGCTTATGTTAAACAATATTTTTAGCGAAGTGTATAGTGCGAATGGTTATTCATATAGTGACTACAATTCCGGAAACCGAATCGGCTATAATTTTTATTACCCTCAAGCAACGCTTAACTGGCTGGCTGGTGTTACAATAAAATTTTAATGAAAATTCAACTTGCCATCTCTCAAAAAAGGATGGCAAGTTTTTTTTAATATTTACAATTGCAGCTTGGAGAAATTAATATTTTTGCTGTCTTCGTAACAAGCGAATCTATTCGTGCAGCTTGCTCATCGGTAAAAAGAATACCTCTTATTTCCAAAACTTTTAAATTTTGCAACTTACTTATTTCATCGGGTACGTCGTTCAATTCATTATCCCACAACTCCAACACTTCAAGATTTTCAAGATTGCCGATTTCCGCAGGCAGATCTTCTATTACATTTCTATTTAATCCGAGATATTTTAGATTCGTAAGCTGTCCTATTTCTTTTGGTAAATGTACTAGCTGATTATTCGCCATCGATAGCTTTTCAAGATTAACCAAATTGCCAATTCTCGGTGAGATTTCTTCAATCTTATTTTTACTCAAATCGAGCTCAATCAAATTTGTCATCGAATAAATTAGGTCTGGAATCGTATCAATTTTTTTCTTGCTGAGATTTAACCGAAATACTTTTTCCGGATGAACACTTGCCTCTGAAATAGAGCGATAAATATAGGATGTGTCGTTATAGATTAATTGCGTTTCTTGAGCATTGCAATAGAACGCTACAAACATCAATAAAAAAGCTACTAAGATTTTCAACGCCGACAATTTTATCTTTACAAAACGTCAAGAAAGCAATTTTGTTGCAATCACTTTATCTTCCTTCATCTTTTCTTTCAACGAATCGAGATCCTCAAAAGGCAAATCGCCTCTGATTCGACTTACTAAAAAAACCTGCACGTTTTCATTGTAGATTTCTGAATCAAAATCGAAGATATTTAACTCAATACGACGATCTATACCTCCTACTACCGGCCTATTGCCAATGTACAACATTCCATTTTTCATGACATTCTGAACTTTTGCTTGAACGGCATAAATTCCATTTTGGGGAATCAGCTTATATGGTTCAGCAATTTCAATATTGGCAGTTGGAAAGCCGAGCGTTCTACCTATACGATCGCCCTCAACAACTTTTCCTCGAATAGAAAACCGATGACCAAGTAAATGGTTGGCTGTTTCAATATCACCCTCTAAAAGCGACTTCCTAACCTTTGTTGAACTTACAGCCACATCATTGATCATTTGCTCATTGATCTCTTCCAAACGAAAACCATAAATGGGAGCCATCTCTTCCATATCCTTGTAAGAGCCTTCTCTATTGCGACCGAAATGATGATCGTAACCGATAACGAGTGTTTTCATCCCGATCCTTTTTATTAATTGATCGCGCACAAATTCTGTAGCAGATATTCTGGAAAAGTCTTTACTGAATGGCTGAATGATCAAATGATCTATTCCAAAAGAACGCAACAACTCTTCGCGTTCTTCCATTGTAGTGATCAGCTTCAAATCATTATCGTCGGGCTGCAACACTATTCGCGGATGAGGAAAAAAAGTCAACAAGACAGTTTCGCCTTTGGTTTCAGCAGCTAATTTTCGAAGATGTCGAATAATTTGCTGATGCCCAATATGCACACCATCGAAGGTGCCGATGGTTACGACCGCGTTGGCAGTTCCCGGAAAATTATCGATTGAATTGTAGACGTTCACTGGAATGGAAGCAAAAGTAGATAAAAATGACGATTCTCTACGATTTTTTTGAAGACAATCTTGGGTGGTAGGTGCTCATTTTTCAATTGATAAGTACAATTGATAATAGTAAATTTGCTTGTACTCAATAGGAAATCTCCAAAAACTGCTCTTGCTTTTGATAATGTGGAAACCTATGTGAATGGTGTAAGCAGAAATAAAATAATGAATTGAAGCGCTCAATGGTTAAATGTCACATTATTAATGGCCTTAATCAACCGTAAAGTCTTTAAGACATTCTCAATTCTCAAGTGTTTTGTCAAGTGTTTTGTGAATTGAACATAAAATACCTTTCATAGGCAAACAAATGATATCAATGATTATTCAATTTTCTTGTTAATTTTGCCTCCTTCAAAAATCAATCACTTACTAACCTATGAATTCAAAAATTAAAGTAGCTCAGCCGGTTGTCGAACTCGATGGCGATGAAATGACACGCATCATCTGGAAATTTATTAAAGACAAATTCATTTTTCCTTATCTCGATCTTGACATAAAATACTTCGACCTTGGAATGGAAAACCGCGATGCAACTAACGATCAAGTGACGATTGATTCAGCAGAAGCAATTAAAAAATATAATGTGGGTATTAAATGCGCTACTATTACTCCCGATGAAGCACGTGTGAAAGAATTTTCTCTAAAGCAAATGTGGAAATCGCCGAATGGCACCATTCGTAACATACTCGATGGAACTGTATTTCGCGAACCGATTGTAATTAGCAATGTGCCGCGTTTGGTTCCTAACTGGACAGCTCCAATTTGTATTGGTCGTCATGCTTTCGGTGATCAATATCGTGCTACCGATACTGTAATTAAAGGAAAAGGGAAATTAACAATGACGTTTACTCCTGAAGGTGGTGGAGAAGCTCAGGTTTTTGAAGTGTATAATTTCAAAGGCGATGGTGTTGCTCTTGCCATGTATAATACCGACGAATCTATTCGTGGGTTTGCACATGCTTGTTTCAATCAGGCATTGGTAAAAAAATGGCCGTTATATCTTTCAACAAAAAATACCATTCTAAAAAAATACGACGGACGATTTAAAGACATCTTTGAAGAAATTTTTCAGAGTGAATATAAATCGAAATTTGATGCAGCCGGAATTACTTATGAGCACCGTTTAATTGATGACATGGTTGCCTCTGCTTTAAAATGGAATGGAAATTTTGTTTGGGCTTGTAAAAATTATGATGGCGATGTGCAGTCTGATACTGTAGCGCAAGGTTTTGGATCATTGGGATTAATGACATCTGTACTCGTAACGCCAGATGGCAAAACGATGGAGGCAGAAGCAGCTCATGGAACTGTTACTCGTCACTTCCGCGATCATCAAGTTGGTAAACCAACGTCTACTAATCCGATCGCTTCCATTTTTGCGTGGACTCGTGGTTTAGAATTCAGAGGTAAACTTGACAACAATCAAGAGTTAATTCGTTTTTGTAAAACACTGGAAGAAGCGTGTATTGAAACTGTAGAGAAAGGTATCATGACAAAAGATCTTGCTGTTACGATTCACGGAAATAAAGTTTCGCACGGAAAAGACTTTGTATATACAGAGGAATTCTTAGACGCCATCGATACAACATTAAAAGCGAAACTAGCTGTTACAGCATAATAATTATTGCTTTTTGACAGGCGATTTCTTTAAAAAGAAATCGCCTTTTTTTATGCGCTTTGATTTGTCATCTGCTCTTCCACTTTTCAACAATCCAACTGAATACTTCTTGACTTAAAACTATCCATTCTATCAAACAATTTGATACTTTGCAGCCTTACTTTCTATTCAACAAATGCCATTACTCGGAGCGCTCATTAAACAAGGATTAAAGATCAGTAGTCGTGTACGACTTCGATTTCAAAGTCTTGCTTTTTATCAGAAACGTGAACTGAAAAATTTACTTGCTAAAGCTGAATACACTTCCTTTGGCAAAGAATTTAATTTTACCGAAATCCTACATTCTAAAAATATTGTTGAAGAATTTCAGAAGCGCGTTCCACTTTATAATTACAATTCCATCTTCGAACAATGGTGGAATCGTTGCTTGAAAGAAGAGAAAGATGTTTGTTGGCCGGGTAAAGTAAAATATTTCGCTCTCAGTTCAGGTACTTCTGAATCTGCCAGTAAATACATTCCTGTTACACACGAAATGGTGAAGTCTCTTCGAAAGGCCAGCATCAGACAAATTATAACTCTTGGAAAATACGACCTCCCTGCTTCTACTTTTGAAAAAGGAATTTTATGGCTTGGCGGCAGTACTGATCTAAAAAAACACGGCGGATACTATGAAGGCGATGTAAGTGGCATTTCAGCCAGAAGAACTCCCATTTGGTTTCAACGATATTACAAACCGGGGAAAAAAATTTCTAAAGAAAAAGATTGGACCATCAAACTCGAAGAGATCACAAAGGAAGCACACAATTGGGACATCGGAATTATTACCGGCGTGCCATCTTGGGTTCAGCTGTTGATGGAAAAAGTTATTGCGCATTACAAACTTAATACGATCCACGACATTTGGCCGAACCTTCGTGTGTATGCGCATGGTGGCGTTTCATTTGAACCATATAGAAAAGGATTCGACAGATTCTTTACTCATAAAGTTCATTACATAGAAATGTATCCTGCCTCAGAAGGTTTTTTTGCCTTTCAACCGACGCCAGACGTTCGTTATATGAAGTTACTGGTCGACAACGGAATTTTTTATGAGTTCATTCCGTTCAACGATGAAAATTTTGATGCCAATAGCGAATTATTACCCGGAGTAAAAACATTGACAATCGATCAAGTTGAAAATAATAAAGATTACGCTATCATACTTAGTACATGTGCAGGAGCTTGGCGTTATATGATTGGCGATGTAATTCGTTTCGTAGATCATACTCAAGGCCATCTTGTAATTAGCGGAAGAACGAAACATTTCTTAAGTTTAGTCGGTGAACATTTATCGGTCGACAATATGAATAAGGCAATTGAATATTTATCGGAAGTCTTAGATGTAGAAATACCGGAATTCACTGTTGTTGGAGTTCCACATGAAGGCTCCTTTGCACATCAGTGGTATTTGGGAGTTAACAAAACCATTGATTTAGAAAAAGCACGACTGATCATCGATAACAAACTAAAAGAAGTGAACGATGATTATGCCGTAGAAAGAATTTCAGCATTGAAAGATGTTTTGATAAAATGTGTTCCGGCAGAATATTTCTATGAGTTTATGACTTCGAAAGGCAAGATGGGTGGGCAAAATAAATTTCCTCGAGTAATGAAAGCAACTCAAGCGGAAGAGTGGCGAACTTTTTTAGTAAATAAAAATTAATATGATTGAACCGGTACTCAGTGGCGTGACGTTTGGCTTACTCTTAGCAATTATGCTTGGCCCCGTTTTTTTTACGCTACTGCAAACGAGCTTACATGAAGGCTTTAAAGCAGGTGTTCACCTCGCTCTTGGAGTGCTGATTAGTGATGCAACTTTAATTTCTATCTGCTATTTTTTTGCATCGCAACTTAACAAACTCGACAATTTCAACGTAACGATGGGATGGGTTGGCGGAATATTATTGATAGGATTTGGAATATTCAATTTTTTCAGAAAAATAAAAGTGAAAGAAGTTGATGACAATAAAAAGACCGTACATGCTAAATTTATGTTGAAAGGTTTTTTATTGAATATTATTAATCCTGCTGTATTGCTTTTCTGGATTGGAATCGTGAGCGTGGTTTCTATTAAAGAACATTATACACGTACTCATGAAATGATGTTTTTCAGTTCACTTCTATCTACAGTTTTCCTTACCGATCTGCTGAAAAGTTATGTTGCCAATAGAATTAAAAATTTATTGAAACCGGAAGTAATGCTTTGGATCAATAGAATAATCGGAATTGTATTGGTCGCTTTTGGCTTGAATATGATTTTAAAAATATTTTAAGCTCAAGTTCCTTTCGCGAAAAGGCTTCTATTCCCTTATTATCCTGCTAAAAATCATCCATTTTCCCAACTAAAGACATTACGGTCATGGTGCTTGTTAATTTTATTTTTTAGCTGCCTATTTTCAGGAATATTCTGTTATTTTTACCGTTGTAGAATCTCCCATGAAAAACTTAATCCTGGCTTCTTTTTTATTAATTGCGCTCTTCTCCTGCAAGAAGGAAACGCTAGTAACAGTAACCGGAAACGGATCACCTGACGACGCAACGGTAGAATCAACAACGATAGAAAGGTACATCAATAGAGCTTACATCATTGCTTTGGGAAGAGAACCAATTACAACTGAATTGGAAATGGCCAAATCTGATTTGCTCACACATCATTTAGATTCTACAAGTCGAGCTACATTTGCCAATAGCATTTTCACCAAAAACGAATACCTCGCCCATGTTTATGATCAGATGAAACTTAATTATCTGAACAATGTTGACACATCTGAATTCGGGCAATTTATATTTGTTTATTCTTTTTATTTAACCGACACTACTTACATGAGTAGCTGGCCGGCATTACAATACGAGCTGTCAAGAATGCAATTGATGCAAAATGCATTTTCTCAATTCACATCCAACCAAATTGATATTCGCGAATTACAAAAGAGGATGTGCAATAATTACGTGTACGACCAAATAAATATGGGCTCTGCTAATTTCGTACTATTATCATTTAAACATTTAATCTCGAGAAATCCAACCACATCAGAACTTAATTATGGCGTCTCAATGGTAGAAGGAAACAACTCTGTTATTTTCTTACAAGCCGGAAATTCAAAAGAAAATTTTCTCGACATACTTATTTCTACAAATAGTTATTACGAAGGACAAGTAATTCAACTTTATAACAACTATTTATCGAGACTTCCTTCTGCGTATGAAATGTCGAGCGGCACTTTATTATTTCAGTCTAGTCAAGATTATACTACCGTACAAAAAAAGATACTTGTCTCGAACGAATTTATTGGCATCTGATGAAAAATATATTTCTAATCTTATCTATTGCACTACTTTTCTCCTGCACAGAGGAAAAGAAATATCAGTATGAAGTAACTCCTGTTGGAGTTGGCAATGGTGGTGGAGTAAAAACAAATCAGAAATCGACGACAGAATTTATCTCTATTGCCTATTCTGACCTATACGGAACAGTGATTCCTCAAACAAAACTTGTGAACCTTTCTGTTGCTTACAATTCTTTCGGCGATTTAAAAGTTATCGAACAGCGAATCATTGCAAATTTTTTGAACGATACAACTATTCACCTCCCAACTACACCTTCTGTAGGTGGCGATACAACATTATTCATTGTAAACTCTTACAAGAAATTTTACAACAGAGAGCCTAACGCATACGAAAAATTTAAATGGATGGACCTTATTCGTTCAAATGCTAACGCAACTCCTACAACGATTTATTTCGCTCTGATGACCTCCGATGAATATCGATTTTATTGATCTACTAAACAACAACAAAATTGAAACGACGCGACTTCCTTAAAAAATCTGCTCTCGCTACTGCCGGCACTTTCGTGGCTCCGTATATTTTACCGAGCGGGCGACTTTTTGCGGCTAGCGGAATGAGAAAAGTAAATCATGTTGTATTCTGTTTGTATGCCGGCGGCGTTCGAAATCTGGAATCAGTTCACATGAACGACGGAAATTTAATGCCTGCAATGCTGAGCGGTGGAGCATCAATTTCACCCGACATAGCCGGTGCAATGCAATCTCTTCCGCCTTCTCCTCTTTCATTGCCGCTTCAAAATTACGGGACGCTTTTTAAAGAATTCCGCTATCAATATGGCCCAACAGGTCATTACAATGGTCACACCGTTGCTCTTACCGGAAATTACGTCGACATTGATTTAAATCTCCGTGAACATCCACGCAATCCAACAATCTTTGAGTACTATCGAAAGCATAATAGTCCGCAGCAGTCTGCTATGAATTCGTGGTGGGTGGCCAATTCACTCGGTCCGTACCCTGCATTGAATTATTCTACTTCACCTGACTACGGAGCAAATTTCGGAGCAAATTTTATTTCACCTACTACTTTGATTAGCCCGCAAGGATTTGATGTACTCGGCAATCCACATAATTTTTCAAGTCAGGAAGAAGCTGTAATTACAAATATGCATCAGTTTGTAAATGGAATTTTTAATCATACCTATAGCGACGGCTCGGCCGGGGTTGTAAATAATAACACTGACGCAATTCTATTACAGCAATTCATTACCGATCTTTATACAAAAGCACAAACATCGCAATTCCAGAATTCATGGAATGCTGCAAGTGTAATGAACAACGACATGTACAATGTGCTATTCGCTACAGAAGTTATAAAAACATTCAAACCGGAATTGCTTGTTGTAAATATGCAAGATGTTGATGTGTGTCATTTCCAATATACACAATACGCCAATAATCTTCGCAAAGCTGATCATGCTGTTGCTCAACTGTGGAATACGATTCAAAACACTCCGGGAATGGCCGACGATACTGTTCTTATAGTAGCACCGGAGCACGGAAGAAATTTTTACGCGAATACTTCTGTAGATGCTTATGGAAGGCGTGCACTAGACCACACTGCACCAACAGATCCGAATTTCAGTGGCGATCCAAATATGCAAATAGCACGAGATATTTTTTGCCTTGTAGTTGGTCCTCCAAATGTTGTCAAGCAAAATCAAGTAATTAGTACAGTAATGGGACAAAGTATTGAAATAGTTCCTGCCATTGCTCACTTGCTCGGATTCGATGATGCAATTCCGGGTGGTTATTTAAGCAATTGGAATAATTGTGAAATTCAAGCAGCCTTCGTATGATGAAAAGAAAAATAATTACTCTTTCTGTTTTAGTCGTTGCGCTAACTGTTTTCTTTTTCTCTTGCAAAAAAGAAGAGCCCCCTGTGAATCCGTTCGACAGCGTAACTCATAATTCTAACAATCCAAACGATCCGAATCCGGATCCAAATAGTATTGCAGGCCTTTACAAAAATATTTTTTCGGTGCGTTGTGCAAATCCCGGGTGTCATGACGGTACGTTTGAACCGGATTTTAGAACGATAGAGTCAGCATACTCTACATTGGTGTATCAGTCTGTTAATAAAGTAACACTTGACTCGGCGAAAATTTTCTCTTTGCGAGTAATCCCACATAATACTTCTGATTCGTGGCTGGTAGAACGGCTTACGACTTCTACAACAGAATACATGCCATCGAATTCTGTGCGACTTTCACAAACAGATATTGACCATGTAAAAAATTGGATAAACGCCGGTTGCCCTGATCAGAATGGAACGCTTCCTGTGAAACCGAACCTGCAACCAAATGTAATCGGTTATGTTGCATTCGATTCAGTTTATAGTCGTATCGACACAAATAGAGTGAATGGTTTTGGATATAATCCTTTTATACTTCGTGAAGGACAAACAATGAACTTGCTTTTCGCGGCTTTAGATACTGCTGATGGCGCTGATGGCACCGACCCATCTCTATACTCCGTAAAAAAAATAAAATTCTCTGCTAATAAAAATGATTTCAGCAGTGCCGTTTCTATTGACGCATCGTTATACATTTCACAATATTCAGCATGGGTAACTGTTGTGCCTACATCAATGTGGCATTCGGGCACAACTGTTTATTTTAGGATCTATGTAAATGATGGCGACCACGTAAATGATGCTGAGTTTCCTCGAAATGAATCGATCGATTATTACAAAACATTGTACGCATTTTATGTTCAATAAAATATTCATCTTACTATTCATCCTGGCTATTGCTCTTTCTTGCAAAAAAGAAAAAGTAGTATTTGATGCTGTGCCTATAATAGAATTCATTTCAATTACACCAAGTGTTGCTTCACAATACACCGATTCAGTAACAATCACGATTAAGTATTCTGATGGAGATGGCGATTTGGGTCAAAATGACGCCACGGTTAAAAATTGTTTTATTAAAGATAACCGAATCGGAATCGTTTATGATTTTAGAATCAAACAACTTTCACCCGACAATTCGAGTGTTCCAATTACCGGCACACTCAATCTGGAACTCGGTGGACAAGGCATTACAGACAATAGCGCGCAACAAAATGTTTCTTATACGGTTTATGTAGTTGACAGAGCCGGACATAAAAGCAATGAAATAACGACCTCCTCGATCGTTATCAAACAATAGGATTGATCAAGACAGATATCAAAATCCACAGAATTACCTTTTCCGGTCTCAATAATTTTGTAATTTCGCTCCCGTGAATAATATATTTATTTCAGAAACCGATTCGGCCTTTTTACTCATCGATCCGTCATTAGATAATAAGACGGCGGGGCTTTGCGACCTTATAGTGGTGGTGGAAGATTCTTCTATTCAATTGGCATTGGTTGAAAAAAAATCAAATCGCTTTCTAGCTCTGGAAGTTTTTCAATTTGTGTCGAATGAATTTGAGAACTGGAATGATTGTTTTAAAACTACTTCGGCCAAAAGCATACTGCTGAAAAAATACGAATTCTCTAAAGTGAAAATTTGCCTTTCCTCACTGCAATATACGCTTGTACCGGAGGCACTTCATCATCCCGGCGATGAACATGCTTATTTCAAATTAAATTTTAATAATTATTCAGATCTTTTAGTGAATGATGCGCATGTAAACACTTTTCATTTGTTTTCGATTTATGGTGTAAGCAAAGAACTGATTAAAGAATTGAATCATCTTTTTCAGGATCCAAAAATCATCCACCACACAGAAATACTTCTTAAGTCGGCCGTTAAAATTGCAAGAAGCGAAAACGAAAAGAAAATATTGCTTAACATTCGTAAAAACGAAGTAGACATACTTATTACAGAAGGAAAAAAATTAATTTACTTAAATAGTTTCAAGCGGAATAGCGATGAAGATGTTTTGTATTTCACTCTTTTTACATTCGAACAGTTAGAATTTGATCCGGAAAATGTCCATGTTTTTCTTTCAGGAGAAATTGAACCGGAGAGTTCGCTTTATAAATTGTTGTACAAATACATTCGAAAAATAAATTTTGTTGGAATGGACAGAAGTTTGCTTTTTGGAAAAGGATTTGAGACAATCCCTTCGCATTTTTATTTTACACTTTATAATTTAGCATTGTGCGAATAATTGGTGGTAAGTATAGCGGAAGAATGATTACTGCTCCGTCTACTTTGCCGGTGAGACCAACGACCGATTTTGCTAAGTCGGCATTGTTTAATATCCTGAACAATCAAATAAATTTCGCTGAAGTAAATGTACTCGACTTATTCGCCGGAATTGGAGGAATAAGTTTAGAATTTATTTCTAGAGGTGCCAAAAGCGTTACAGCAATCGATTCAAACGTGAAATGCTGTGCTTTCATTAAAGAGACGGTGTTGAAACTAGAGATAAAGAATCTTACGGTATTAAAAGCGGAAGTTTTCAACTATTTAAAATCGTGCACAAGTCGATTTGACATTATTTTTGCTGATGCGCCATTTGACATGGCAACAACTGATGCAATTGCTGACTTGGTATTTGATAATAATCTCTTGAAAGAAAATGGAATTCTAATTATCGAACATCAATCGAAGAGAAAACTACAAAGCAAAATTGAACCAACAGAGATTCGAAAGTATGGAAATTGTGCGTTCACCTTTTATTCTCGTAAAAACGACGTGTGAATTTCGTAGTTCGATGGTCGTGAATTGAGAATCGTGAATCGACGATTGAGAATTGTGATTTGTAGAATGCGATTACTTTATTGTCATCCATTAACTACCGAAGGAACAAACGGCGAGATGTCGCCTTGATAGAGGAGAATGTCGCGGACAATAGTTGAAGAAATATGTGAAAGTGACGGATTAGAAACGATGAAAATTGTTTCGATAGTTGTGGCCATTGCATGATTCATTTGAGCAATGGCTCTTTCAAATTCGAAATCGGCCGATGTACGGAGACCACGAAGAATATATGTTGCCCCAATAGATTTACAAAAATCGACTGTTAGCCCGGAGTATCTTTCTACTCGCAATTTAGGTTCGTTTTCAAAAGTTTTTTTGATAAAATGCTCTCGTCGTTCTTGGGAGAAAAAATAGTGCTTGTTAGTATTATACCCAATTCCAACGACAATTTCGTCGAACAAAGGAAGTCCTCGTCTTATTATGTCTTCGTGTCCTTTTGTAATTGGGTCGAATGATCCGGGGAATACTGCAATGCGCTTGCTCATAGGTACAGAATTGATTGACGAAGTTAATTAGTAAGTTCGGAATAGCAAATGATTTTATTTCGGAAATCGCTATTTGAATGTCGACGGTCGAGAGTCGTAATTCGAGAATTGTGAATTGTAATTTGAGAATCGAAAGTCGACAATCGAGAATCGAAAGTCGAGAATCGAAAGTCGAGAATTGGAATGATGATAATTAATCGCTACGAAATATTTTCTGCGAAAATCTGCGGTTTCTGCGGGAGAAAAACAATAACATTTTTTTAGCCCGCAGAAACCGCAGACAAGCGCAGATTTTTTTTCAGTCGATTCTCAAATTACAATCCTCGATTTACAATTCTCAATTCTCGACCGTCGAATCAAGCAGTCAACAATTCTCTAATCGACGAATAGGTATTCGGAAAAACAACAGAACGAATTTCTTCGTCATTCAGCCATTCGACTTTTGTAATCCCTTCTTCCAATTGAGGTACTAAATCTTGATTACCTTCCACCTCCATCTTATACCAATGTGTCACTTTCAAAATAGATCGACCTTTCTCATGGTAAGTATGATACGTTTTTTTTATCTCGTTCTTTAACTTTAAATTCTTCAACCCACATTCTTCTTCTACTTCACGTAATGCAGTAACATCGGGCGTCTCATCATATTCCGCTTTACCTTTTGGTAGATCCCATTTCCCATTCCTAAAAATAAAAAGCTTCTCCCCTTTTTCATTCTCAACTAAACCTCCTGCAGCTTCTATCAATACATAATGTGAAACAAAATTTTTCCAACTCTCTTCTTCATTGTTGCTTAAATAAACAATGCTTTTTTCATCTCCCGACTCTAATTTCTTTATTATGTCTTCAACACTCACTTTCTCGTCGCTCATCACAGCTATTCTCTCTGCCTTATTGTCTTTGTATTCATACACATTCGCAAATAAAAGACGACGATCGTTGACATACACCACTTTTCTCATTTTGCAAATCTCGTTATTTTCACCCCAACATCCTGTATGTTGAAAAACTTTTTAACCTCCAATCTCCTTTAATAGTTGCCTTATTCGTACGTTTGCACTATGTCTGTAAATGTTATTACTTCCAAAAAAATTGCTGAGCTTCTGTTACAGATCAAAGCCATTAAGCTTCAACCAGAGAATCCATTTACTTGGGCCTCCGGGTGGAAGTCGCCCATTTATTGCGATAACCGAATTGCACTTTCTCATCCCAAAGTTCGCACATTCATTCGTCAGGCACTCGTTACCGCTATTGAAGAAAATTACGGAAAACCAGATGTTATTGCCGGCGTTGCCACTGCTGCTATTGCTCAAGGTGCTCTTGTGGCTGAATCGATGGAACTTCCATTTGTTTATGTTCGCTCTTCGCCTAAAGATCATGGTCGCCAAAATTTAATTGAAGGTGAACTTTCTTCCGGTCAATCAATCGTTGTTATCGAAGACTTAATCAGCACCGGTAAAAGTTCTCTCAAAGCTGTGCAGTCGCTACGTGATGCCGACTGCAAAGTGAAAGGAATGATTTCTATTTTCACTTATGGTTTTCCGCAAGCCGAATCTAATTTCAATGATGAAAACTGTCCGGTTATCTCCCTCTGCAATTACGACACTCTACTTTTACAAGCAGTAGAATCCAATTACATTAAATCGAAAGATCTCGATATACTCAAACAATGGAAAGAACAGCCGGAACTATGGACCGGATTAATTTCTCAATAATTTATTTCAATGACACGAATCGAAAGTGATGTAAAATCAGTTAATCAATCGGCTGCGACTATCTTTAATCAGCTCAGTAATTTTAATAATTTCGAAAAGCTGATGCCTGAACAAGTGACTAACTGGACTTCAACTGAAGACGAATGCAGTTTTACCATTGCAGGAATGGCCTCTTTAGGAATGAAAATAGTGGATAAAACTCCGAACTCGCTCATTAAAGTTACTCGAAACGGAAAAGCACCTTTCGATTTCAATCTGGATTGCATAATCAAAGAAACCGGAATCGAAAGCTGCGATGTGCAACTGGCTTTTGACGCCGACCTCAACCCCATGTTAAAAATGATGGCCGTAAAACCGCTTACGAACTTTTTGAATTTATTGGTTGGTCGACTCAGCTGATCATGACAATCCGAGGTATTTTATCTCTCTTAAATCATAAAATCTCATATCGCCTTCTTCGTCTTCAATCTTGAGTAAACCTTGATTATCGACACCTTTTATACATCCCGGAAATCGCCCCTTTTTATCTTCGTAAAAAGCCCATTCTTCACAGCGGAAGAGTGACTTTTGATAGTCGGCATCTAGCGTTGTTTTTTCTCCCCGTTTTAATTGTAGGTAACGCGCTTCAATCGAATTACACAAACCATTGAAAATACCCTCGAGCGAATAATTGCTAGGAAGAATAAGTCCCAAGGATGTTGGATTAGGCAATGTTTGTGGAAAGTCAAGCTGATTCACATTTAATCCGATTCCTAAAATGCTATTCGTAATTACAGAGGTAGTGATAGTATTCTCAACCAAGAGCCCTCCTATTTTTTTGTTTTTCCAGTAAATATCGTTTGGCCATTTTATACTGCAATCGGAACCAACTAAGGAAAGAATAAAATCATAAACTCCCAAAGCGTAGGTTTTATTCAGCAAAAACAAATTGCGTGGACCTACAAAAGTGGGATAGAAGGCGAAACTGACCAATAAATTCTTCCTATCTTCACTTATCCACCTGGATCCAATTTGCCCACGACCCGAATTTTGTGAAATAGCTCTTATGGCGCAGCCTTCAGCGACTATTTGCGACTTTAAAAGTTGCGATAAGTACGAATTGGTAGAATCGACCGATTCCAAAATAATTGCCTGCCGACCTGTGAATAAGGTTGTTAACTCTTTCTGCATAATAAATGATCCTTACTATATGATTGACGTATATTTATATTGACTACAATATTTTACCTATTTTTGCGTCAGCAAATAAAAAAACCAACCCACATCTCTTGATGATCAAAAAGACAAAATCTCCTACTCGCAAATTAGTTAAAAAACCAATTCAAAAAATAAATGATGCAGAACTATTACGCGATCTAGTCATTGAAGGCATGCAAGAGAAAAAAGCAAAAGAAATTGTTAGTATAGATCTCAGAAATCTGAAGAACTCTGTAGCCGACTTCTTCATCATTTGTCATGCTGACTCAAAAACTCATACCGACGCCATTGCTAGATCTGTTGAAGAATTTGTCTTTAAAAAACAAAAAGAAAATCCATTTCACAAAGAAGGCCAGGGGAACTCTGAATGGTTGCTTTTAGATTATCTGAATGTGGTTGTACACATTTTCCAAAAAGAAAAACGCGACTACTACGGAATAGAACGTCTTTGGGCTGATGCAGAAATTCAAACGATTGCCGGTAACTATTAATCCATTCATCTGTTAATAAATGACTATTTGTCTGAGTTAGCTATCAAGGCATAACTCTTGACTATTAAAATCAACTTTTTATATCTAAATGAGCGAACAACGTAAAAGCGAGAACAAAGAAAATTCTCCAAAGAACAATACAGGAAAAAAATTTCCGGGTGGTAATAAATTTAACTTCAATTTTTATTGGATCTATGGTATCATTATAGTTGCCTTAATTATTTCCCAGATATTCCAAATGGGATCTACGGAAATTCAGATTAATACTGATGCTTTTGAAAAAACCATGCTCTCGCAACACGATGTGCAAAAAATTGTGGTGACCGATGGTATTGCCCACATCACTATTAAGAAAGATTCGTTGTTAAAAAAACCGCTTTACGAAAAAGTGCGCTACAAAAGCTGGCCTCAAATGGTCAACGACGGCCCCCATTTCCGAGTAAACACAGGACCGGTTGAGCTATTCGCTAAAAAGGTGGATGAAGTGCAAAAAGATTTTCCGGAAAACGACAGAATCAGCATCGACTACGAACAAGACAAAACCGGTTATTGGGAATTCCTGATGAACTGGATCATTCCAGCTATTGCAATTGTTTTTCTATGGATGTTCCTTATGCGAAAAGTTGGTGGTGGCGGGGGCGGAAGCCAGATCTTTAATATCGGAAAATCGAAAGCTCAACTTTTCGATAAAGATCTTCAAGTGAAGGTTACCTTCAATGATGTAGCCGGACTAGAAGAAGCGAAATTGGAAGTGATGGAGATCGTCGATTTCTTAAAGAATCCCAAAAAATACACTACGCTTGGAGGTAAAATTCCTCGTGGCGCCTTGCTTGTTGGTCCTCCGGGAACAGGGAAAACGTTACTTGCCAAAGCGATGGCCGGTGAAGCACAAGTTCCTTTCTTCTCATTGTCGGGATCAGACTTCGTTGAAATGTTTGTTGGTGTTGGTGCTTCGCGTGTACGTGATCTTTTTCGTCAAGCAAAAGAAAAAGCCCCTTGTATTATTTTCATCGATGAGATAGATGCAATTGGTCGAGCTCGGGGAAAATCACCTTCGTTTTCTTCGAATGACGAACGTGAAAGTACCTTAAACCAATTACTAACAGAGATGGATGGTTTTGGTAGCAACTCAGGTGTAATTATTGTTGCCGCTACTAACCGTGCCGACATCCTGGATCGTGCATTATTGCGTCCGGGTCGTTTCGATCGTCAGATCTATGTAGAACTTCCCGACTTAAACGGTCGACGTGAAATTTTCAACGTTCACTTAAAGCCGTTGAAGATTGTAATAGCGCTCGACATCGACTTTTTAGCACGACAGACACCCGGTTTCTCCGGAGCAGATATTGCAAACGTTTGTAACGAAGCAGCCTTAATTGCTGCAAGAAAAAATAAAACAGCTATTGAAAAACAAGACTTCCTTGATGCAGTAGATCGTATCATTGGTGGATTGGAAAAGAAAAATAAAATCGTTTCTCAGCACGAGAAAAAAGTAATTGCTTATCACGAATCTGGACATGCTGCAGTTAGCTGGTTGTTGGAATATGCACATCCATTAATTAAAGTAACCATAGTTCCTCGAGGAAATTCATTAGGTGCTGCTTGGTATTTACCCGAAGAAAGACAGATTACTACGACAGAACAAATAATGGACGAGATTTGTGCTGCATTAGGCGGAAGAGTTGCCGAAGAAATTATTTTCGGTAAAATTTCTACAGGCGCTTTAAGTGATCTAGAAAAAATTACAAAGCAAGCGTATGCAATGGTTACTATCTATGGCTTGAACGAAAAAATTGGAAACATTAGTTTTTACGATTCATCGGGACAACAAGAATACACTTTCGGTAAGCCTTACAGCGAAAAGACTGCACAAACAATTGATGAAGAAGTTAAGATCTTAATTGATGGCGCCTATGCTCGTACGAAAAAAATATTGTTAGAAAATAAAGAAAAATTACACATTCTTGCAGGAAGATTGCTTGAGAAAGAAGTGCTATTCAAAGAAGATCTTGAGAACATTTTTGGCAAACGACAATGGGAAGATAAAAGCGAAATGGCACATTTTAATAATTCTGTAGCAGCCGGAGAAACGATTCCTAATATTGTTACTAATCCGACTCCCGACAACTCGGGATTCACTCCGCCAACAATAGCTTAATCAATTTCAACGGAAGCTTATCAATAGTAAGTGTATGCAAGATACTACATCACGCGAAAAAATATTAAAGAAAATACGCAAAGCGTTAATTCATAAAACGAATCAACGCTTCCCTACAATTGATTGGGAAAAGAATGTGTATGCCGATTCAGGTGACTCGCTCGAAGAAAAATTTGCTCGTGCTTTTACAAAAGTTGGAGGACAATTTGTTTTTTGCGAGAGCGAATTGGAGTTTTTGGAAAATGTAATTACGCTTGCTCAAGAAAATAAATGGAAGCAATTCTATTGCCGAGAAAATAAAATTCTTGAGTTTATGGATCAGATTGGTTTTCCGTATACGAAAGAAGATAAGAGTTTCCCTGAAGGAATGGTTGCTATCACTTCTTGTGAAGCACTGGTTGCTCGTTTAGGTGCAATTATGATCTCAAGCAAATTGGGAAGTGGTAGAAAATTATTTGTCGTTCCTACAGTGCATATCATTATGGCTTATACATCGCAACTTGTTCCTGAGCTGAAAGATGCATTGACGATGATTAAAACAAAATACAACGATCAATTGCCTTCGTTGATTGCTTCAATTAACGGACCGAGCCGAACGGCTGACATTGAGAAAACACTTGTAACTCCGGCACATGGGCCGCGCGATATTTTTGTTTTCTTGATTGACGACTCAACAAAATAATGTATGGAAGGATGGGTAGTCGTTTATTCAAGCAACTTACAACATCGAGTTGATATCGTAGTTGAAGTATTAAAAGACCAAGGTATTAGTGCTGTGCCAATCGACAAACGAGACTCAAGTTATATTATGCTTGGCGAAATAGAATTATATGTAAAAAACGATGATGCTATTCTTTCTAAAGTCATCATAGAACAAAATCAACTGTGAGTAATTTAACCCAACGATTTATTACCGGATTTATAGGTGTAGCAATTGTACTAAGCGCTATCTTTTACAGTGAGCTTACTTCTTTGCTCTTGATAATGTTCATTTCCTCAATGTCGTTATTCGAATTTTACAAACTTTCTAAAAACGACAACATACATCCGCATGTTGTTTTAGGAATCTCCATTGGCGCAATTCTTTTTCTTCCATTACTATTTGGCACGTTCATGCAAAATATTAATCTGCTTCCTTTATTATTTATACTCCCTTATTTTATTTTCATTCGTGAACTGTATTCAAAATCCGAAAAACCTTTCACAAACATAGCTTATACATTACTCGGAAATATTTATATCTCCGCTCCAATGTTTATGTTCTTCCTTATCTCTTTTCAAGGATCAGGAGAAAATTATAAGCCGATGAATTTATTCGGTTACTTTTTTATTCTTTGGGCAAATGATATTGGTGGTTATACTGCCGGTCGCATTTGGGGAAAACACAAATTGTTTGAACGTATCAGTCCGAAAAAAACATGGGAAGGTTTTGTTGGAGCAGGAGTACTTTCGTTTGGAATGGGATTTCTCATCGCTCATTATTGTACCGCTTTTTCACTCACACAATGGTTAGTCATTGCCGGAATTATTTTCATCACCGGTGTTTTGGGCGACTTAGTAGAATCGATGTTCAAACGAAGTTTAGTTATTAAAGACTCCGGATCACTGCTACCCGGGCACGGTGGATTCTTAGATCGCTTCGACGGATTATTTCTCTCTGCTCCGTTTGTATTTTTCTATCTGACTATGTTTGCTTAATAATTCTCTAGTTTATTTTCAGATTAAAATATGATTTATTTTTCTTCGAGGAAAATCTTTCCTCGATTAACAAACCTATTTTAATAGTAAGTCTTTTATAGATTGTGTTTACTCCTCCTATTTTTACACGAAAGCCAATCACTTTTCTTAGCGTGGAACAAACCCCGAAAACGCTTTACAGTGGCGTAATTTGAAGCTTCAATAGAATATATATACAAATAGACGGTTTACCTGAAAACTTCATGATTATAAATAACTGTTTACCAGCTCATTAATTGCGTCAAATAGTTAAAAATAACGTGCTTATTTAAAAATTTCTAGCTTTGTCGCCCCAAATATCAACTATGATTCAGGAAGTAGAAAAAACAATAATGTCAACTGACACAAACAATCCGTATGAGTCGATGATCAGACGTTTCGACGTCGCTGCGCAGATTATGAAGCTGGATGAAGACACATACAACATTCTTAAAACTCCGCACCGCCAATACCTGGTAAGCTTACCGGTAAAAATGGATAACGGCAAAGTTCAAGTTTTTGAAGGTTATCGTATCATTCATAACTGTAGTCGTGGCCCTTCGAAAGGTGGCATCCGATATTCAATGGAAGTAAACCTTGATGAAGTAAAAGCATTAGCAGCATGGATGACATGGAAGTGTGCTATTGCTGACATTCCTTATGGTGGAGCTAAGGGTGGAATCACTGTAGATCCTACACTTCTTTCAGAAGGAGAACTAGAACGCTTAACACGTGCGTATACTGCTGCAATGGTAGATGTATTCGGAGTAGATAAAGATATTCCTGCACCTGATGTAGCTACGGGCCCAAGAGAAATGGCTTGGATCGTAGATGAATATAGCAAACTAAAAGGTGCTTTCACTCCGGGAGTTGTTACAGGCAAGCCGCTTGATCTTGGTGGATCAGAAGGACGAGTTGAAGCAACCGGTCGTGGTGTAACAGTTGCAGCTATCGAGTTAATGAAAAAAATAAAAATGGATCCTAAAAATGCAACCGCTGCCATTCAAGGTTTCGGAAACGTTGGATCTATTACTGCAAAGCACATGCACGAACACGGAATGCGTGTAGTGGCAATAAGCGATCACACAGGTGCATTTTTCAATGCAGACGGAATTGATATCACAAAAGCTATTGCTTACCGCGATTCAAATAAAGGAACTTTGAAAGGATTTAAAGATGCAAAGGAAATATCTAAAGACGATTTACTCACACTAGATGTAAACGTGCTTGCTCCTTGCGCATTAGAAAATCAAATTACTCAAGTAAATGCAGAACAAGTAAAAGCGCAAATAATTGTTGAAGGTGCTAACGGTCCTATTACAGCCGGTGCCGATGAAATACTTGCAGCAAAAGGCATTCATGTTATTCCTGATATCCTTGCCAATGGCGGAGGAGTTACAGTTTCATATTTTGAATGGACACAAAATCGTTTCGGTTATTATTATCCGGTAGACGAGATCAACAAGCGTGCTGACCGTTCGATGATCAATGCATTCCAAAATATTTGGGCTACATCTATTAAGCACGGAGTTACTTTACGAATTGCTGCTTACATTTTTGCTCTTGAGAAAGTGGCTAAGTCACTAAAATCGAGAGGTAGTTATTAAGCTTTAACAATAAAAATCAAAGGAGGCGCATTGTCTCCTTTTTTTATTTCTATTCATTCATCTCTCTAAAAAAAATAATATGACCATTCACAAAGAAGGTTACGTATCTCTTCTGCTTACATCGATTGTCTTACTGGTGATCAATGTAATTGCTGATACTTTTTTAAATCCGAACTACAGCGAAATTCAACTGGGAATCATTATCATTTCAGCGATCTTATTCCTGATTGTCTTACAATTCTTCCGTAGCCCGAAAAGAGAATTAACCATCAACGATAGATATATTATTGCACCGGCAGATGGAAAAGTAGTGGTGATTGAACAAACAGACGAGACAGAAGTATTAAAAGACCGACGCATACAAGTTTCAATTTTTATGTCGCCATTGAATGTGCATGTGAATAGATATCCAATAAGTGGACAAGTAACGTATTCAAAATATCATCCAGGATTATTTTTAGTGGCATGGCATCCGAAGTCATCGACAGAAAACGAACGCACAACGGTGGTTATAGAGAACAATGCAAAAGTTCCAATTTTACTTCGTCAGATCGCTGGAGCATTAGCGAGACGAATTGTTTGTTATCCGAAGAGCGGATGGATGGTAAAACAAGGCGAGGAGTTGGGCTTCATTAAATTTGGTTCAAGAGTCGATTTATTTTTGCCGTTAACAGCGAAAATAAAAGTAGGGCTTGAGCAAAAAGTAAAAGGCGGAGTAACAGTGATCGCAGAATTATAGGAAACAGAATAAAAAGATAAAACGAAAAATGGCTATCGGCAAATATGATTTGTTGGTGGCCATTTTTTATTGGATGTATTCGAGAGTAAAATTATATTTTGACTTGTGATGAAATCGAAATTGCTTCTTTTCAAGAAAAAACTTCTCCGTTGTGACGAACTTGTCAACCATTTGTCGTAAAATTTTATAGCTCAAAGCAATTAAAATTTTGGATGCTTCGTAATTTAGAATAACAAAGTCTGAACCGGGATTTTTCTGATTTTAGGATTTTTTTGATTCGTAATTTAGAAATTTGCGCTCGGCAGAATGTTGTGTGATGGGCTGTGTGAGAGATCATTCAGCCGCACACATTAGAGGGATTAATAATTTATTAATGATTAATGAAGAATAATTCTTTTTAATTGACTGCTATATTAGGCGCTATTCTTTTATAAAATTTCGAATCTTGAAAATCCTAAAATCAGGGAAATCCCGGTTCAGACATTTTTCCGCTAGGCGAAATGTTCAGCCGGAGCAATAACTTTTATTCAATGGTAAACCAATTCTTCCGGCGGCATTTCGACCGCTTGGCGAAATGTTCGGCTAGGGCAATAACTTTTCTTCAATGGTAAACCAATTCTTCCGGCGTCATTTCGCCTGGGAGTAACAAGAGTGTGAGTATGAAGTATGAAGTATGAAATATGAAGTCTGAAGTCTGAACCAGGATTTTTCTGATTTTAGGATTTTCTTGATTCGTAATTTTGAAAACTTCGCTCGGCAGAATGTTGTGTGATGGGCTGTGTGAGAGATCATTCAGCTGCACACAGTAGAGGGATTAATAATTTATTAATGATTAATGAAGAATAATTCTTTTTAATTGAC
>JANLPR010000038.1:0-5162 GCA_031367345.1 Bacteroidota bacterium
TTATTCACGTCTATAAAATTTTTATAAGTAGCTTCTACCCATCGGTCGCGTTTGTCGTCGGTAATCTTCGACTTAGCGATTCTAAAATTTCCATCGATCCAAAAATCTTGTATCACCGGCTTATTCGGATCTTTTTCTTCTGCTGCTCGTCGTAACTGCCGTTTATTCATTGAACTTAAAATCATAAACGGTTCTTCTTCGTAAAGCGATTTCAATTTTTCATTTTTCAAATACTGAAAATAATTTCCAACAATCACAGCCTGCATCATATCATAACTCACATTCGTCTTCAACAATTCTTCAAAATAACTTAATCCCCTTTTAGAATAGGTCTTATGAACGCGATCTAGAATATGCACGCTGTCTTTTGTAACTAACACACGAGCAGCTTCAATTCCCAACAATGGTGTAATGGAAATCCAAATTGTAGAATCGCGACGAACACGTAAATTAATGTCGAAGCTTTGCGTCTCTCCGGTTTTGTCGGTGTAATCGATGTTTGCTTTAGCACTTAAATATTCGAAGCTGAATTGATGTGCCAAAACACTATCGAAAATTTGAATGACCTCCTGCCCTTTTAATTTAGTACTCGCACTGGGAGATTCCACAATTTTCTTCGACGTTTTACACGCTGCAAATATAAGCATCATCAAAAAAAATAAAACACGAAAGTCGAAGTAATTTTTTTTCAAATATGTATTTTTTAACTGTCGGTGAATTTCAATCATCGTGAAAAATAATTATTCAGACAATCGTTTTTCAACAATCTTTTTATCGATGAATTCCGAAGCGCCTTCACCGGCAGCTTTTGCTTTCTGCCAATATTCAACGGCTTTCACTGAGTCGCCTAATTTAAAAACTACATCGCCGTAATGTTCCAGCACAGTTGCACTTTTGTCACTGCCACCAGCCATCGATTTTTCGATCCAAATTTTAGCATCAGAATATTTTCCTTGCTTAAACATAATCCATCCATACGTATCTTCATACGACGCTTGATCGGGTTCTAACTCATTCGATTTTTTAGAAAGCGCTTCTGCTTTGTCCAGCATTTCATTTCTCTCCGACAAATAATATGCGTAGTTATTCATCACGTTAGCATCTTTTGGATTAATAATGAGCGCTTTTTCAAAGCTCTCATCACTCTTAGCATATTGCTTCAACTCATTATAACCATCGCCTAAGCTCGCATAAAATTGACTCTCCAAACTTTTATTGTCGACTACTAATTTAACTCCTGTTTGCAAAACACTTACTGCCTCGTTATATTTTTTATTCTGAAGCTGCGCAAGTCCGTTAAAAAAATATGGTAACGACTGCTCAGGAAAAAGACTTAGTGCTTCAGTACTTATGTCTGTCAAATCTTTCCATGCTTGAATTTGAGAATCCAAAAACATTAGCTGACTATACACTGCAAATTCCTTTGAGTCTAGTGCTTTTGCTTTCTCGTATTCTACTTTCGCTTCTTTATATTTTTTATCTTTAATGAGAAAATCGCCATATACAGCATGAGCGCGCGGCTCGTTTTCATTTGCTTGAACCAGCAACGCACACATCTCAAGCGCTTGATCTTTTAACTCAGGATGAATTTCGATAAGAGAATAATACGAACTGAGGATACTGATCTTAGTATCGATGTCGAGTTCTTTATTCAAAAAAGCTTTCTTCAACTCGTCAACCGATTTTTCTTTGTCTCCCGCATTTCGGTAGTAATCGGCGAGTGATAAATGAATGTATGGGTTCTCGGGATCTACATCTAATATCTTTTTATAAGTAGCTAAAGCAAGATCGTTTTTACCCATAGCCTGATAGATCTCAGCAATCATTCCGTAAGCTTGCGAATCTTTCGGATCTGTTGCGATCAATTTATTTAATTCTTCTAATGCTTTCTCATTTTTGTTTAGGCGTTGATAGATGCGCGACTTCTGCAATATAATTTCGCGATTAACTCCAATTCTTGATTCTAATTTATCGTATACTTTTACAGCCTCAGTTGGTTTCTCCGCATACAACAAAGCAGTTGCCCATTCATAATAAAAATCAACTTGCGAAGGATTGTCTTGTACTGCTTTTTCAAGTACAGCAGCCGCTTCAGCAAACTTTTTATTCTTCTCTAAAATATCGGTATAGGTAAGCACATACCAACTATTTTTTTTATCGATTAGATAAGCGCCTTTAGCAAAATAGAGTGCGTCAGCAAATTTCTTTTGACCGGCATAAATATTTGCAAGTTCATACATCGCAGCAGCATTATTCGGATCTTTCCTGATCACTTCAGAAAAAAGATTTGCTGCATTATCTAGATTACCTAAAATCTTTTCTTTATTCGCATTAAAAAAAGTGAATGTTACCTCCGCCTTCTGTGAATCGCTCAAAGTAGTTTTAACAGCAGATGTGCCGGTAGAAGTCTTGCTGCTTTTGCAGGCAACAAACGAAGTGAAGACAATAATCAGTGCAAAAAATTTATTCATACTTTTTTCGGCCTCAGCCGTTAGTTATTAATTATGTGTTGAATAATCGCTCAGACTCAATTGTTCGGGCGACTGACAATATTCTGCTGCGTTGCCGATCATCGAATTATCAATTACGCTATTCGTAATTTTTACATTCGACTGAATAATACTATTTGTAATTACAGACCCATTTACTTTTGTTCCGGCACCAATAGAAACATGCGGACCAATCACAGAATTAGTAAGCACTACATTTTCTCCTATGAAACAAGGTTCAATGATTACCGAATTTTCTTTCTTTACCGACTTATCAATTAGTTGAGACGAACGATTGTTTTCGAGAACACGTTGATTTGTAAAAACCGTTGCATCTTTATTTCCACAGTCGAGCCATTCTATTACTTTCCCCGGAACAAATTTTGTTCCTTTCTGCTTCATATTTTCCAAAGCATTTGTCAATTGAAATTCACCTTTCTCTTTAATATTGTTGTCGATCAAGTATTGAAGTTCTTTGTCTAAATATTCACCGTCTTTAAAATAATAAATTCCGATGATGGCCAAATCCGAAACATACGTCTGTGGCTTTTCTACAAAATCAGTTATTACACCGCCTTCATTTATTTTTACTACACCAAACATTCGCGGATCATCAATTCTATTTACCCAAATTACACCCTCTTGTTTATCGTCGATTTTAAAATCGGCACGAAAAAGTGTATCGGCGAAAGCGACAATCACTTTACCTTTCAACGCAGACTTAGCGCACAATATTGCATGTGCAGTTCCTAGTGGTTCTTCCTGATAATAGATTGAACCTTTAGCACCCAATTGTTCAGCAATACCAATCAATTGCTTTTCGACTTCTGCACCAAAATCGCCAATAACAAAAGCGATCTCTTCTACTTTATCGGGGCAAACTTTCAAAATATCTTCAACCAACCATTGAACAATTGGTTTTCCTGCAACAGGAATAAGTGGTTTAGGAACAGTTAAAGTATGTGGGCGCATTCGTTTGCCCATTCCTGCCATTGGTATAATAATTCTCATTCGTAAATTATAATATTAATAAATTATTTTGATCCTGTCGACCCAAAGCCACCTGCTCCGCGATCACTTGCCTCTAAACTTTCGGCATTGTTCCACTCTACCCGTTCATGACGAGCAATTACCAGTTGCGCAATACGTTCACCATCGTCCACTACAAAAGCTTCGGAAGATAGGTTCACTAAAATTATTTTTATTTCGCCACGATAATCAGCGTCGATTGTTCCGGGGGAGTTTAAAACAGTCACGCCTTTTTTTGCTGCGAGTCCGGAACGAGGACGAACCTGCGCTTCAAATCCTGCCGGCAGTTCAATAAACAAACCTGTTGGAACAATAGCACGAGCCAAAGGCAATAAAGTAATTGATTCAGAAAGAAAGGCACGAATATCCATTCCTGCAGCTTGCGAGCTTTCATACGCAGGTAAGGGATGGTGTGAATTATTAATGATTAGTACTTTCATTGAGTGATAGTTTTTGAAGTCGCAAGAACTGACTTCTTACGCTTTGCGAAGATAATTATTTTTCTTCCTTACGTTAGCATACGCCAAGACCATAAAAACGAATAATATGAGCAAATTGAGAATAATCGAGACTGTTTTTCCCGGATGAAGCACATCATTTAAATATTTTCCTCCCAACCAAAGAACCATAGCTAAGCCGACATAATAAAAAAACGAACCAAGGCGATACGGCACCGGATAGTATTTTTGTCCGATGAAATAAGAAAGCACCATCATAGCAGCATAACAGATCAAGGTTGTCCATGCAGCACCCATGTAACCCATTTTGGGGATGAGCACAAAATTAAAAGCAAGAGTAATTATTGCGCCATAGATAGCGAGCCAAGCGCCCCATTTTGTTTTTCCGGTAAGCTTATACCAGATAGACAGATTATAGAAAACACCCAGACAAAGATTAGCCATAAGCAATATTGGAACGACAGGCAAACCAGAACGGAATTTTTCTCCGATGAAATATTGAATGACATCGATGAATAGCATGATGCCTAAAAAAATAAAAGAGCAAACGATTACGAAGTAATTCATAACATCGGCGTACGTGCGTTGCGGATTTTCTTTCGTAGAATGATTAAAGAAAAACGGTTCGGCTGCGTAACGAAATGTTTGAATAAAGAGTGTCATGAGAATAGATAATTTATAACAAGCGCCATAAATTCCCAACTGCGCCATGGCATCAACTTTATTCTCTATCAAAATTGGGAGCAACACACGATCAAATGTTTCATTGATCATTCCTGCCAAACCGGCAATCATTAATGGCAAAGAATAAATGATCATTGTTCGCCAAAGCACCTTGTCGAATTTCCATTCGATATTAAAAATATCGGGGAGTAAGAGTATTGTGGTGATTACCGAAGCAACGAGATTAGAAATAAAAACATAACCAACACCAAAATCAGCTATGTAAAAATGAGAAACCCAAGATGAAGGATTTTCTTTTAATAAAGCAGGACAAAGGATAAGGAAAAACAAGTTAAGGCCAATGTTGATAGCAATATTTGCTAATCGGATAAAAGCAAAACGCTTCGCTTTATTTTCTTGTCGCAGTTTAGCAAATGGAATGGCGGTGATAGCATCGAAGGCAAGAATACCGGCAAAGAGAGCGATGTATAACGGACGATTTGGATCTGGTCCGATGCCGGAT
>JANLPR010000160.1:0-56378 GCA_031367345.1 Bacteroidota bacterium
AAATACGATGAGCATTTAACAGTGGATTAAAATCACACAGCTCAAAAACAACGGATGAATATCCGTCGAAGCGTCGGAAATTTTTCTAACTTAGAACAATGAAAATTAACTATGGATATTATGCAAGTCCGTCGCAGCGGGGAAATTATACAACCTGTATCAGAATTTTGAAAAATAAACGCTTTATTTTTTAGAAAGCGAATACCCCAACCAACGTTGTAATATCCGCCTTCTTCATCATCTACAGAATATAATTCAAAATCTACCGGAGAATGACCTCTTTGAATAATGGCTTCAAATATTTGATTTTTTTGTGTTGGAAGTAGTTGCATTATTCAAGTCCTTTTGATATTTTACTACTCGGATTTTTCTGTTGTGCTTTTTCATGTGTTTTCAACAGTGTTCATCAGTAGGATCATACTTTTAGTTCATCAACTGATTTTAAACCTAGTTTTTCTAAAACGATTTTCTCTCCCATTTGATATTGCTTAGGACAATCTTCAAATTTGAATGTAGTTGCATCAGGAGCTATATTTGATACGATTGATAAGTTATCAATTATTGCTTCTCCTTTATGCTTATAAACTAAAGATTCGCCGGCTACATCTAACCGAATTTTACTTTCAGCAGTTGGCACATTCAATGCAACACAAATACCTTGTCCGGTTGTTCTTACGCTCGGATATAATACACCTTGAATATTTGGCTGCATCATACATGATTCAGTAAACATTGCAGAAAGCATATATAAATGTTCTTTCCCTTCACCTGCTTCTTCATCAGCAAATTTATCAGAAAAGAAATCCATTGCTGCTATAGCGTCATCCTCTATTCCTAATGCTTGTACATACTTTAACCATTCTTTATAAAAAAACTGTATTCTTGAATTTTCACTGTGGAACTCCGTATGATTTAGAATTGCAATTACATGAATTGGTTCAGTTACTATCCACTTTCCAAATCCAACCTTTACCAACGCTTTAGAATCTGTTACGGATAATGTGCGTATTGCTTCCATGCATGCAACATACCTATTATCCATTTCCTTGTCACCTTCTTTTGTCATTATTAATTCACCATCGAATCTTTTTAAACAACCGTAGAAAACAGTTTCTTTAGGAGTACTTGCACGTTGATAAGTTGAATTATATTTCTGCGGTTTATAATTCAAATCTTTAGGTAAAGTAAATGTTGATTCCCCTTCTTTATAAGGTCTTGCCCGGATTAAGCTATCAGCATACTCATTGTAAAGAGGAAGTAAATTATACTGCATTGCAGGTATCATACTAAGTTGACCTATCAATGATTTTGCTTCATCATAAGGGTCTTTAGTCAAATCTAAATCACTAAGCCGTTTTAGAACTTCTTTGACCGGAATCGTTGGTGCTTTTAATGCGCCTGTTTTAATTTGTTTTTTTCTAAGCCTATATCTTGCAAGACTTGCTTCGATTGATTCACGTTGTCCAGAAACAACATTCTTTTTTGTTGCATTAATTAATTCAGTCTCTGTGAAAGAAATTAATTTATCTAATTGTTCTATATTCATGTAGAAAAAATTATTTAGAAATTATTCGTGCAGCTACTTTTCTTACAGGTTTTTTACCTCTGTGATTTTCTTCTCCAACTTTAGGCCATTCTAATTTTATGCTTTTGACAATGACTAAGTTTATACCTTCTATCATATTTTTATCTTCTTCGTGTTGCAAGTTGAATTCCAATTGGACTAAAACAGAGGTCAGTTTCACTAATTCATTATTCCAGTTTTCAAATAAAATTTTATCTGAACTAAACTTAAAAGTATTTTGTAATTCGCCCGTCTTTTCATCAAGACCATAACGGACACCAAAAAGTCGCGTAGATTTATAAGTGGAGATGTTAAAGTCGGCGTGCATGATTGTATTCCTAATTCTACTGGCATTCATCATCCGATTTTTAATCAAGTCGTTAAATTCCAATATCATCTTCCAGTCAGGACGTTTATGACAATGTTCGAACATTATAGCACGGTAATAGTCTAAAATATTTTTGGCAGTTGCATCAAACAATAGTATGTCAGCATACCTACTTTCTTCTAGGCCGTTCTTTTTCAGTATTTCTGTAATTATTGAACGCATCAATTCCATACAGCGTTCAAATCTTAAAAGGAAAAATCCCACAGAGGAAAGCAACCCGGATTGTTTTGCTTCTTCCCCTTTGTGAAAAGTCATTACATCTTTCATAAATTTTTCTTGATGGTCAACTATTCCTTTTTTCTTTGACATAAGATTTACTGTTGCAGTTTTTGCCAAATTGTAATTAAAGTAAAACTACATTTTTTTAGGTAATTAGAGTTCTAATTAATCACAGATCAATTTAAAGTAAAACACTTCGCTACCAATTTGTTACAGGATTAATAATTAGAAAGTATTTATCTGCATGGGTAAACTTTCTAAACCTGAAGCCAAACTTCAGCGGAAAATATTGGATTTATTAAATTCAGATGTAGTCTTAACTGATGAAGACCGGTGTCATATTTTTGAAAATTTCAATCCCGGATATATTTCAGATGTGACTGATAAGGAGGCATTTTTTACTCCTGTATAATTAGCGCATGCGTGCAAACACCGACCAAACTGACCACACCAAACCGGAGCAAATTGACCAGCAATTATGCTGGCGAAGATTTAGCGTTAGAGCTCATTGGATTTGTTTAAACAAATATATATTTATTTTGGATTATGTGGTAATTAATTCAACTTGTTTTTTTCGCAAGGACTCTCCTTTTAATTCTAATCGGTGCGCTTGATGGATGATTCGGTCCAAGATTGCATCGGCAACTGTTTTTTCTCCGATCACTTCATGCCATTTACTTACAGGAACTTGTGATGTAATAATTATTGATCCCTTTTCGTGGCGGTCTTCGACGATCTCCATAAACGCTGCTCGGTTCTGTGCATCGAGTGGACTAATGCCAAAATCGTCCAGGATCAGTAGTTGATGGCGTTCTATTTTTGCGATCTCTTTAATGTATGTACCGTCGGCCTTTGTCATTTTTAGTTTGGCAAAAAGTTTCGGAGCACTGTAGTAAATTACTTTGTACCCTACACTACATGCATGATGACCAAGCGCAGATGCGATGTAGCTCTTTCCAATACCGGTGCTACCGGTGATTAAAATATTTTCGCATTTCTCAATGAAGGTGCATTCAGTAAAGCGCATAATCTGATTTTTATCGATGTTGCGATTGGCTGTGTAGGATAAATTTTCAAGGGCGGCTTTGTAACGGAAGCGCGCATTTTTTACTTTCTGTTCGATCGATCTGTTTTGCCGATCATCCAGTTCAGATTCCATTAGATGTGATACCATTTCATCGGTGGTGTAATCTTGTACGGTTCCTGCTTCCAGGTTGGTCTTAAAGGCGCGATACATGCCATAGCATTTGATCTTGCGCATTTTTTCTAAGGTTGTTTCATTCATGATAGATTGGTTTTTAATTGTTAGTTATTGATAATAATCTTGTCCACGAATATTATCATGGATCGGCATTTCTGTCGTTTCACTTTCTTCTTCTGTTTGGTTGTCTAATCCTTTTTCTAAGATCTTCTGTATGATCTTGTAGTTGTGAACGCCATAATCCAGAGCTCGTTGACAGGCTTTAGTCAATCGTTCATTGCCTACCTTCTTAGCAAAACTTAAAATTCCTACACACGACTTATAAGCTTGTTCGGGATGTTGTTTGCGTGCCAGTATTTTTAAAATATATAATTTCACATCTTCATGAATGCTTTCTGCCCAGGTTAAAAAACGTTCCGGTGTCCAATCACTCACAAAGCGATGAGTACTGGCCAGGTGGCTTTTGTCGGTGGTGTATCCATAAGAAGATTTAATGCGCTGGTGGGGTTGGATATTCATCCACGATTCAATGCTCATCGTTTGTTTTTACGTACATGCCGCAGAACTAAATGTTTAACCTGAGTGCTATTATTTCTTCAATGATAAAACCAATTCTTCCGTCGGCATTTCGCTCTTGTATAACACAAGTGTAGGTGCGACGCTTCATGAGAAGAATATTGTTTGTCGATAAACTAATTGCCTACCTATTACTCCGACGGAATACCGCTTAGTAGCAAGCTAATTTAGAGGAGTGTCGTAAATTTTCGCTCAATATTCCGCCTATCATTTTACGCATTTGTAAATTATAGTTGTCTGTAAATAGTTTTGGTAATTTGGTTTAGCAGTGAGAATTGAAGGGATGCAGTGGCTATGAATTTTTGTTCCCGCGACTCCGACGGAATACCGCTTAGCAGCAAGATTCTGACCAACAGGATTTTTAAGTTATCTATAATCATCTTTTAAAAAATCTTAGCTGTTATTAAACACGTTGAACATTCAACGGTGGATGAATATCACACAAATCAAAACAACGGACGAATGTCCGTCGGAGCAGAGACGCTTGATTTGAAGAATATTGTTTGTCGATAAACTAAATTGCCTACTTATTACTCCGGCGGAATACCGCTTAGCGGCTAGCTAATTCAGAAGAGGGTGGTAAATTTTCGCTCAATATTCCGCCTATCAAGTGAAATTGATTAATAAATTTTCATTAATCATTAATCATTAATCATTAATCATTAATCATTAATCATTAATCATTAATCATTATTCATTATTCATTTTCCTTCTGTGTGCGAATGAACAGCTAAAACCTTACGCTGTTTCTTGAGAAAATGCTTTTGCTATTTTTTCGGAAAGCTTTGCTTCTACCACATCGCGCGAAAGCAGAATCATGTTTTTAATTGCTTTTGATTTACTAATTCCGTGAGCTATTATAACGCTCGAGTTAATTCCTAAAATTGGTGTGCCGCCGTAATCTTCAAAATCGAATCGATCAAAATATTCGTCACGGATGCCGCGCTTTCTCATCATTCTATAAAATGATTCCGCTTCTTTAAGAATTACATTACCGGTAAAGCCATCGCATACTACTATGTCAGCTTTAGAATTGAAAAGATCGCGACCTTCTATATTGCCAATGAAATTAATTCCTTCCATCGATTTTAAAAGTTGATGCGTTTCTTTTGTCAGAATATTTCCTTTTTCTTCTTCTTCTCCAATGCTCATTAATCCGACACTTGGATTTTTGAGTTGTAAAATATTCTCAGCATAAATTGTTCCCAACGTAGCAAACTGCTGAAGCATTTCAGGTTTGCAATCGGCATTCACCCCAACATCAAGAATTAATCCCCAGCCTCCATTAAATTTTGGTAGAAGAGAAGCGATGGCCGGTCGCAAAATGCCAGGAATAGCTTTTACACTAAACATAGAGCCAACTAACATAGCTCCTGTATTTCCAGCAGAAGCAAATGAATCAATCGTGCCTTCTTTCAGCAGATGAAAGCCAACGGCAATACTTGAATTTTGTTTTTGTTGAATCGCTTTTGTTGGATGGTCGCCCATTCCAATTACTTCCGGAGCATGAACAATTGTAAATTGATCGGCAGAAAAATTTTCACGCTCAAATATAGGAAGCATTGCTTCTTTGTCGCCTATTAATACAAGTTCAACGGATGCGGGGAGCGTTTTACGAGCTTCAATAGAACCAAGTACTGTTTGTTCCGGTGCAAAATCACCGCCCATTATGTCGATACCAATTTTCATATGGAGTGGTCTAAGTAGAGGATATGCTAAAGTAATAAAATTGTCAGCCTACAAGCGGAGGGGTGAAAAATCTTGCTCATAAATAAAAGCGCTGATGGGTACAATTAAAAAAAAGCAGTTGAAGAGAACGAATTTCTTTCAACTGCTTTTATTCGTAATGCTATTGGCAATTACGCATTTTCTTTTTCCATCACCACTTTACCTTTATAGTAAAGTTTTCCCTCATACCAATGAGCGCGATGAAAAAGGTGAGGCTGTCCTGTTGTAGGATCTGTTGCTACAGTAGGTGCTACAGCTTTCCAATGAGTTCTTCTTTTATCTCTCCTGGATCTCGAGTGTCGGTGTTTTGGATTAGGCATTGTATCTCTTTATTAAATTGTATTTATCATTAAACGTTTTACCGTCATTAATTCAAATTGATTCCTTTCAATCCATCCCAACGTGGATCTGGTGGTGGTGTTTCTTCTTCATGAATGCGATGTTTCTCCAGTTGTTTTAAAACTTCCGGATCGCACGTTTGTCCATTTTCTTCTTCATCGTGTACATTACGCATCGGTACTTGCAACGTAATATACTCATAGATGAATTGAGAAACATCTAATTCGTAACTTTTCGTTTGTAGAACAAAGACTTCTTCAGATTCTGTTTCTTGTTCGTCTCCAAATTTTACGACTAACTCATCAAACGATTCGATGGGTAAGTAGAGGTCTTCCAAGCAACGATCACATTCTACTATTACTTCACCTTCTATAGTGAAGTCGAAGAGCATCATTGTTTCTTGTTTATCCAATACCACCAATACGTCAATATCAGCTTTCTGGACAATGGAGTTTTCAAACTTTTTAAAGAACGAATCCTCGATATGAAACTCGAACTCATGCTCTCCGGAAGGAAGACTTCCGAAATTGATAATAAAATCAGTTGAGGCACTCATTGTTCTTGATCTACTTTTACGAGGGGCACAAAGGTAGAAAAATATATTTTTCGGACAAGAGTTTCAAGCAATTGGTGTTATTATTTAGAGAAAAGAAATCGGCATTTGATTGAAATCGGCAATCGTTAGTTACCTTTGTCGCTAAATTCTCCTGAATTCTGCAAAAATTTCTTAAATACCTACTCTTTCCGATCAAGTGGCTTTGGCGTTCATTATTTTTCATTAATGCCGTTCTCACTTTTTTTCTGTTTTTCCCTTTCTTTTTCATTCTATTGAGAAGTAAGCGTTGGTTTAAATATGTATTCAGTTTAAAAAAAGTTTGGGCACACTTAATTGTGTGGCCGGTTGGAATTTTTTACAAAATTGAAAGAAGAGGCAAGATCGATGAAAATCAGGCTTATGTGTTCTGTCCAAATCATACCTCGTACCTCGATATCATGCTCATATATATAGCTATCCCTGTCTATTTTCATACCATGGGCAAAGCTGAACTTCGAAAAGTACCGCTATTCCGCCTTTTCTTCGATCGTATGAACATACCAGTGAATCGTAAAAGCTTGAAAGACAGCCATCGGGCTTTCTTGCGTGCGGGCTCCGACATCGATAAAAAAATTAGTATCACGCTTTTTCCGGAAGGCACCATCCATCATTTCGGACCGGTAATGGGACGTTTCAAAAATGGACCGTTTCGTTTAGCTATTGAAAAACAAGTTCCTATTGTTCCTATTACATTTATTAACAACTGGTTACTGCTCCCCGATGATTTTCATAATCGAATAGGTCGCCCGGGTCGAGCTAGGATTATTTTGCATCCGCCCATTTCCACTACAGGAATGACGCAAGCAAACATAAATGAATTAAAATTGAAAGTTTACACAGTAATAAACCAACCTTTACAGCAAGAATTTCCTGCTTTTTTCGATGAAAAGGCTACTATTGCTGATAGAGTTGCCTAGATGTGCATTGTTAATTATAGGCAATAAAAATCCGGAATACTTGATTAAAATCAAAGCATTCCGGACGGCTTTTCACTCTCTAGGAGTTTTGCATTCAACAATATTCGTCAAATGCCATTTTTAAATTTTCAGCGATCATTTCAGCGCTGCGCCCCTCAATGTGGTGACGCTCAATAAAGTGTACAAGTTTTCCGTCTTTGAATAAAGCGATACAAGGGGAAGAAGGAGGATAGGGTAAAGTGTATTTTCTAGCTTGAGAAGTTGCATCGAGGTCTTGTCCGGCGAAAACAGTTGTCAATTTACCAGGTTTTTTACCACTTGATAAAGAAAGCTTTACTCCCGGACGAGCAGTTCCTGCCGCGCAACCGCAAACAGAGTTCATTACTAATAAGAGTGTTCCCTCACTATTTGGAATGGTAGCGTCTACCGATTCAGGAGTTGTTAATTCTTCGAAACCAACATTTGTGAGCTCTTCACGCATTGGAGCGCAGATATATTCTGGATATGGCATTGTTTATTTGATTTTATAGGTACAAAATTACAACACAATTTGGTTGATTATTCACTCGAGGCTATTTATTATTTCCGAAAGCCCTTTTTTAAGTAAAGTTTCAATTCCGCTTTTTATTAATGACAGATTTCTTACAAATGAAAGGTCGCTACTTTTTGTTCCGACCGAGGCCTCCGTACATTTTTAATTTGCATGTAACCTTTAAGAATAGTCATGAACACAATTTTACGAATCATTTCAATCGGAGCTTTACTACTCTCAATGTTCATTCATGTGGAAGCTCAAAATGTATTAGACAACAAAGTGTATAGAGTTACCGGTTATAAATTAGGTAACAATGCTATAAAGAGCACTTCTAATTATGCGGAGGTAATTCCACCACTCAGTATTTATATTCCATCAGCTTTTACTCCCAATGGTGATGGAATGAACGATACGTTCGGTGTAAAAGGAGAAGGCATTCAAGATTACAAACTACTTATTTATAATCGTTGGGGAACAGTTCTTTTTGAATCGACCAATGCTAAGACGCAATGGGATGGAACCTTTGAAGGCCGCCCTGTTGAAACGGGTACGTATGTTTATTTGTTATTTGCAAAAGGAGTAGAGTCGAAAGGCAAAACCGGATCAGTTACTGTAGTGTATTGATTCAAAAAAACAAAAATGTTGCATCAGATGTATGATCCGAAGAAACTTTAATCATTACCTATTAATTATTACCTATTAATCATTACCTATTAATCATTATCCATCAATCATTATTCATTATCAATTATATCGTTTTTCTTACATCACCATTCAACAAAACAAACAGTCGACAATAAATTAACGGCATCAAGATGTAACGAAATTAAACACTGTGCGTTCAAGACTTCAAGATTATTAAGTTCCTTTTTTGTCATTGTTTAAATGATTTTAAAAGGGCTCTCGATAAAAGATAAATTTCATGTATTGATAAAGAAGCAGGACTGGGCCCCTGCTTCTTTGCATTTTATACCTTTTCTGTTTTTTAAGTCTAGCTATTATTCAGGCTTGGCTTACACATTAAACGATTTAGCAATTGATTATTTGCAAGTAGTAACCTCGCCATCATTCTTTCGTATTAGATTTTGTTAATCAAACCAACCAATATGAGTTCTGCTACGCGCTATCCTTTTGTAATGCTTATTGATGATAATGAATTAGACAATTTCATTAATAAAAAACTTTTGGAGAGTGAGGCTTTTGCCTCTACTGTTTATGTTCATCAATCGGCGCTTTCAGCATTAGAAGAATTGAAAAAGTTGGCTTCCTCGCCCGACAAACTTCCGCAAATTATTTTTCTCGATATTATGATGCCCGATATGGATGGATTTGGCTTCTTGGCAGAATTCGATAAATTGGCAAATGAAATTCAATCGGTGTCTAAAATTATTATGCTTTCAACTTCTGAAAGTTTTAAAGATCTTAATAAAGCAAATCAAAGCAAGTATGTAAAAAAGTTTTTAAATAAACCATTAACCAAGCCTGTACTTGATGCAATTTCTGTGTAACTATTTTTTTTAATGTACAATACGTTCTGATTTACTGATTTTCAGCACACTTTTTTACTTTTGATTTCCTTTTGCGCTTTCAACCATTTTTATATCTTTGGTGAAACTATCAGCTATGATTTCATCTGAATTTTACTTTCAACGAGTACTCATCATTGATGACAGCGAAATTGATGTTTTGGTAAATAGAAGATTGATGGAGTTAACACGTTTTGCATCTGAAATACAAGTAACGAGTTCCGGAGAAGAGGGGCTAAGATATTTGAAAGAAGAATGTGGAACATCATCACATGCTCCCGACTGGATTTTTTTAGACATGCATTTAACTGGCATGAGTGGGTATGAATTCATAGAAGAGTTTAAAAAACTTCCTGAATACATTACTCATAAAACTAAAGTAATGGTGCTTTCTGTTTTTAATAAACCGGAACACCTGAAAAAAATATTTGAGAATTGTTTTGTTGCCGGCCAAATAGAAAAGCCGCTTACACAGCAAGCACTCAAAGACATTGCTCACAAAAAAGCAAACGGCGTAATAAGTTCTATGTAATTTATAAAATCGTTTATTACACTAGCAAAGCGAGCGATTCAAAATAATAATTCCTATTCTCTTTTCTTCTTAAAAAATTCTTTCATTAATTCTGCACATTCGCCAGCCATCACTCCGCCCACTAAAATTGTTTTAGGATGTAAGAGCTCGTCAGAAAATTTTTGAAACCCTTTTTTTTCATCGCGCGCCCCGTAAACTACTTTACTTATCTGTGTCCAATAGGCAGCACCGGCACACATCACACACGGTTCTATAGTTACATAAAGTGTACAATCAACAAGATACTTAGCTCCAATAAAATTAGCTGCTGCAGTAAATGCTTGCATTTCTGCATGAGCAGTTACATCATTCAATCGTTCGGTTAAATTATGTCCGCGTCCGATAATCCTATTTCCATGAACCACAACAGCACCAATAGGAACTTCATCGGCATCAAAAGCTTTCAAGGCTTCTTTGAGCGCTTCTTTCATAAAATGTTCGGGCGTTGAATCGAGGATCATTGCGCAAAGAAAAGAAGAAATTCGGGTAAATGGTGTTTCAACACTTTTTGTATACGTTGAGAGATGGATTTCTTTTCCGGAAAATAGTTGACAGTCGCTTTCATGAAATACATGCTGCCGTCTCTTCTCTTTAAATGGATGTTCTGAAAATGATTGGTGAAGTGTTTCAACGAAATAAGTTTGCCTGTATCTATAAAAAAGCGGTATTTAAACGTCGATTTGTTGTTATCAATCAAAAACTATCGCCCGTTTTCTAAAAAAAGCATCGTCCCTTTCTCCTTTTTCATAAATTCGCACTTTCAATAACAATTATGCTTCGTACTAATACCTGTGGTGAACTCACCATTAATCATATCGGACAAAAAGTAACACTATGCGGGTGGTTACAACGTTCACGAAACTTGGGCGGAATGACGTTCATCGATCTTCGCGATCGTTACGGCATTACTCAATTAGTCTTTAACATGGAAACAAATTCTGTGTTGTGTGAATCGGCACGAGGACTTGGTCGCGAATTTGTTTTAAAAATTACCGGCAGTGTTGCGGAGCGAAGTAATAAAAATTTAAAAATGCCAACGGGCGAAATTGAGATTATTGTTGATGAGTTTTCTATTCTTAACAAATCGCAAACGCCACCTTTTACAATAGAAGATAATACCGATGGTGGCGACGATATCAGAATGAAATATCGCTATCTGGATATCAGAAGAAATCCGGTGAAAGATGCATTGATACTTCGCGCACAAGTTGCTGCTGCTACTCGTTCTTATTTGAACAAGCAACAGTTTATTGAAGTAGAAACGCCGGTACTTATAAAGTCGACTCCTGAAGGCGCTCGAGATTTTGTAGTGCCATCGCGAATGAATCAAGGAGAGTTTTATGCTTTACCGCAATCGCCACAAACGTTTAAACAGTTGTTGATGGTTGCCGGAATCGATAAATATTATCAGATCGTGAAATGCTTTCGCGATGAAGATCTTCGTGCCGATCGTCAACCCGAATTTACTCAGATCGATTGCGAGATGAGTTTTATTGAGCAAGAAGACATTTTGAATACATTCGAAGGAATGATTCGCCATCTTTTTCAAGAAGTGAAAAACGTTGTACTTACATCATTACCGAGAATAACATTTGCGGAAGCCATGCGCGATTACGGAAATGACAAGCCCGACATTCGTTTCGATATGAAGATCGTTGACATGACTAGTATCGTTAAGGGGAAAGAGTTTAAAGTGTTCAACGATGCCGAAGCTGTTTTAGCCATTTGCGTGCAAGGAGCAGCTTCATACACACGTAAACAATTGGATGAACTTACAGAATGGGTAAAGCGTCCACAGCTTGGAGCAACCGGATTGGTTTACTTTCGGTTCAACGACGATGGAACAATAAAATCGTCAGTCGATAAATTTTACAACGAAGAAGATCTGAAAGTGTGGGCTGAAAAATGTTCTGCTGCTAAAGGCGACTTAGTTCTAATTCTTGCCGGCGACGATTCAAAAACACGAAAAGCAATAAGTGAATTGCGTTTAGAAATGGGAGCACGACTTGGCTTGCGGAATAAAGATATTTTTTGTCCGCTTTGGGTTGTTGATTTTCCACTTTTGGAATGGAGTGAAGAAACTAAGAGGTGGCATGCAATGCATCATCCGTTTACTTCACCAAAGCCGGAAGATGTTCATTTACTTACTTCCGATCCGGGAAAAGTACGTGCAAATGCATACGACATGGTGATTAATGGAGTGGAAGTAGGCGGAGGATCTATTCGTATTTTTAATAAAGAGCTGCAACAAGAAATGTTCAGCATACTTGGTTTTACAAAAGAAGATGCGCAACATCAGTTTGGCTTTTTAATGAATGCGTTCGAATACGGAGCGCCGCCACACGGAGGAATCGCTTTTGGTTTCGACCGCTTGTGTTCGCTTTTTGGTGGAGCCGATTCAATTCGCGATTACATTGCTTTCCCAAAAAATAATTCCGGCAGAGATGTCATGATCGATTCTCCATCAACCATCTCTAATGAGCAGTTGAAGGAATTGGGATTGAAATGATGAAGGAATATTGCAGTGAACAAAAACTCGATTCAGATTTGATTATTGAAAGAGCAAAAGTGCTCGTTTCCGGAATCAAAAAAACGAACTTGGATGTAGGGTTCCTTAACGATAATTACAGTTTTGTTCACTTGAACAAACCCTTCACTAAAATCATTGTCACGCTATGGATATCAGCATTAACACACCCGCACTTCTTTTTCCGGCTATTAGTTTAATTATGTTGGCATATACCAATCGGTTTCTGTCGCTTTCTAATCGCATCAGGAATTTGCATGAGCGTTATAATTTAGAGTCGAAGACATTGGTGATACATGGCCAATTAAAAAATCTTCGTTACAGATTGAATTTAATCAAGAACATGCAGTTTCTTGGCGTTCTGAGTATCTTGTTTTCCATTATCAGTATGTATTTGATTTATATTGAACAGATGCAGCCGGCGCACGTAACGTTTGCTATTTCAATGTTACTTTTTACTGGATCATTAATTTTATCGCTGATAGAGATCCAGCGAAGCACCAAAGCCCTCGAATTAGAGTTGAGCGATATTGAAGGACTGGAAGATCCGGGTTTGGTAGATTATCTGAAAAAGAAATTCGATTGAGACAAATAGATGGCGAAGTGATTGGAAAGCGGAATTAGAAACTTCGGAATAATCAACTGCAAATTATACTTTCATCAAACAGGTATTTTCTCAAAGCTTAGTTGGAGTCAAAGCCGTAAGCACACCATTTTTTTCTTCAATCAAACCAAATGGTTCTTCTTTTAAAAGGATAAAGCTATCGAGATCGGCGTAATCGACCAGCGAACATAAATTCATAGCCGAAGAAATACCGAGCGTTGTTTCCACCATGCAACCGATCATTGTGCGCATTTTGTTTGCTCTAGCTTCTTTAAGTAATCGCAATCCGTTTACATAACCGCCGGCCTTCATTAACTTCATGTTGATACCATCAAATGCTTTTCTCAGCCATTCGAAATCGGCTTGATCGGTTACTGCTTCATCGGCCATTAGAGTGAATGGGCAATACTTTTTTAAATAGACAGACTCTTCTTTTAATTCGGATGGAAGCGGCTGTTCAACTAACTCGAGCGGCATTTTTTTTATACGCTCTAGCCAATAAATACATTGTTCAACATCTTTGAACGCTTCATTTGCATCAACCATAATCGGATTATTAGAAAAGGAAAGAAGCTCTTTCACCGAATCGAAGGCGTCGTCGCTATTTACTTTCAACTTGATGAAAGGGAATCGTTGAAGATTATTTTCAGAATAAAATTTTTTGAGCAGACCTGTATCCATGATTGGAATGGTATAAGAAGTAGCTACAGGGCCGCTTGAATCGATTTTTAGTAAGCTCGGAATTGTTTGTTTGGTTTTGGAAACGAAGTAGTGGAGGTAAGCAGATTCAATCGCAAATGAAAGAGCATGAGAAGTATTTGCCATTTTCATTGCCTGATGCACTTCGCTGATGT
The DNA here is from genome assembly GCA_031367345.1 of Bacteroidota bacterium. Lineage (GTDB taxonomy): Bacteria > Bacteroidota > Bacteroidia > AKYH767-A > 2013-40CM-41-45 > JADKIH01. The sequence goes on from JANLPR010000160.1 coordinate 14,145, forward strand.
CTTCGATGTCGTTCGGAATAATAGAAATGAAACGATTGAATTCGTCGACAGAACTCTCTGCAGATTCAGCATATCGAACATTTGGAGCGGCCTCGCCTTTTCCGGAAAGAGTGCCATCGGAAATGGTAACGATCAGATTTTTTTTGAAATCTGTTGCATTTCGCGATATTTTCCAAGTATATCGTAAGTCTAAATGAATTACGTCGATAGTCCAGACAAGCATAATGAGCGATGATCAGATGTTAAATGAGAAACTAGTAGAAAGCAAAAGTCCCTCGTTCTAGGAGCGAGGGACTTTTGACTACCGCTCTTTGAGCGGGAAGCTGATAGCTTACTTTTTCTTCTTAGCAACTTTTTTCTTTGCTACTTTTTTCGCAACTTTTTTCTTAGCTGCTTTTTTTGCTTTTGCCATAGTTTTTAATTTTTAATGTTTGTTTAATGACTACTCAAACATAATAAATAAAAAAAGGTTACAACTATATATGCAATTTTTTTTTTAACAATTAATTGTTGATTCCAGCCGCTCATTTTTTCGCTATTTTTTTCGAAATGTTTAATGAAATAAAAAAATACATGATGCTCTGAACACCAGTGTTTACGCATACTTCGAGAGGTTTATAAAAAAATATTTTTGATTTAGAAATCATTTTCATCAATTTTATTTTGATCGCTTCGTTGAAAAAAATCAACGTTATTAACAATTTGAAAATGGACGATTTTTCAAAACCGACGATTATTTTCATGAAACGAGGGAAATCATTTGCAAAAAAAGTGTTGTTGAAGGACTGATAAAAGGAAAAAATTCTTCTTCGCAGCGAACTTTTTTTTGAAATGAAGCTAAAAGAATAAAGATTTGCCAAACAAAATCGCACGTGATTTACGAAAGAGTATTGGAGGCAAATAAAAGAATACATTTGATGCAACTTCATTTAAAAACACAATGTTAAAAACATTCAACGATAAGATTCGCATCAAAGAAATGCGAAATTTGCGTATGCTGAATGTTTTTAGTTCGGTTGTTGTTACTCTTTTAGGTTTTATTTTTGAGTTTTCTTATCACGACGGATACATTTTAGTAACGGGTTTGCTGGTTTCAATGATCATGACGTCTAATTATTTTCTTTCGTTTTATAATGAATGGTACAAAAGGAACTTTGTTAACATTACTAACGCTTCGATCTTCTTTTTGCATTTCTGGGCAGTTTATGTTGCATATCAACGTAATTTTGAAATAACACTCTTGTTACCGGTTGCTATTTCAACCTTTACTTTTTCGTTAGTCTTCAATCGTTATTACAAAAGTTTATTTTTTGTTTTTGTAATTACATCTTTGTTAATGTCATTAATGATTCTTTCCGGACAATGGCGGCCGGAGTTTGCCATTTCAATTGTGACATTATATGCAGGAGCTTTTTTATCGGAAGAAATTATTAAGCGAAAAGGAGAGTATCAAACGGAGATCAATAAACAAGAGCAACGTTATCTTTCATTAGTTGAGAATATGAACGATGGATTGATCTATTTGGACAAGTTGAATCAAATAACATTTGTAAATGAGCGATTTTGCAAGATTACCAACTTTTCTCGCGAAGAAGTGGAAGGGAAAGACATTGATTTTCTTTTATTGTATTTGAAAAATCATTCGGAAGTAAAAGAGAAATATGAAAAGTTGGTAGCCGGACATTCAATTCGATGGGAAGCAGAGCTTGAAAAAAAGAATGGGGAATTTTTATGGATCCAAGTTTCAGGTTCTCCTTATTATGATGAAGACGGAATTAGAAATGGATCATTGATTGTTTATACCGATATCACCGGATTGAAAAATGCAGAAGAGTTATTGAAAAAACGTGAAGAAGGGTATCGGACATTCATCAATCAAAGTGCTGTTGGCATTTGGCGAGCCGAATACCGTCATCCCATTCCCTCCTCTTTGCCAATAAATGAGCAAGTGGAACTTTTACTCGATACCGGAATTATCAGCGAATGCAACGATTTCATGGCTCAGATGTATGGTTTTAATTCTTCAGCTGAATTGACAGGAAGGCGGATCCGCGATTTTTATTATGTAGAAAACAATTTTGATGAAGAGCGAACATTTGAGCTCATGCAAAGTTTTATTCTAAATAATTATAGAATAAGCAATGCAGAGTCGAAAGAATTGGACAACGATGGCAACGTTCGTTTTATGTTGAACAATAATATAGGAGTGATAGAAAACAATTGCTTGGTGAGAACTTGGGGAGTTCAAACAGATATAACAGACAGGAAAAAGACAGAGAAAGAATTGGTGGAGACAAATCAAGAGCTCGACACTTTTTTTTATAAAGCGTCGCACGACTTAAAAGGACCATTGGCAAGCGTTATGGGTATTGTGAATCTTGCTCGTCTGGAAAATTATGATGAAGTAAATGAAAAGTATTACAATATGATAGAGACGAGTGTTAAGCGGCTCGATCGAACATTATTGGATCTTATAGATTTAGCCAGAACCAGAAAAGGCTCTAGTAAGCTTTCTCAAATTAATGTGATGTCGTTAGTCCAAGAGATACTTCATTCACTTCGTCACCTTCCCGATTTTGGAAGTATTAACTTTGAAATAAAAATTGATCATCTTTTGGAATTCAAAGCCGACAAGGTGTTGGTTCTTTCAGTTTTTCAAAACTTAATACATAATTCCATAAATTATTGCAATCAGGATTCACCGTATGTGAAGATCAAAGTGGAGAAAGACGAAAAAGGTATTGTAATGAGTGTTTCCGATAATGGTGATGGAATAGACGATGCAATTAAAGATAAAGTGTTTGACATGTTTTATCGTGGTCACAAAGATTCAACGGGTTCCGGATTGGGATTGTTTATTGTGAAGAATGCACTTGAAAAAATGAAAGGAACCATTAGTTTCGTAAGTGAGAAAGGAAAAGGAACAATATTTAGCGTACATATTCCAAATTCAGCATCAATTTATTAAACCATGATCATACGTGTAGAACATATCGGAATTGCCATAAAAGAAATGGGAAAAGCCAATCAGCTTTTTGAATCGCTCTTGGGAATTAAGAATTATAAAATGGAAGAAGTGAAGAGCGAAAGCGTTACGACCTCATTTTTCAAAAGCGGCGAAACGAAAATAGAATTGTTGGAAGCAACCGATGAAACTAGTCCTATCTCAAAATTTATTGCAAAGAAAGGTGAAGGGATTCATCATATTTCTTTTGAAACAGACGATATCATAGCTGAAATGAATCGACTGAAATCTCTTGGCTTTGAATTATTGTCGGATGTTCCTAAAAAAGGAGCCGACAACAAATTGATTTGCTTTTTGCATCCTCGTTCAACGAACGGTGTGCTTGTTGAACTCTGTCAAGAAATTAAGAGCTAATTTCTATATCAAACAATTGGTTCAACAAGTAATTGCCGGGCATTAATAGCGCATCTATTCCTGTTTTTCTGGCGCCTTGAACATGTTGGGCGGAGTCGTCCACAAAAAAAGTTTCATTTCGATCCAGTTTTGCATCATTGAGTACATAATTGAAAATTTCAGCATCGGGTTTTCTTAGATGTATGTGATGCGACAAATACATTTTTTCAAAGATATCATCAAAAATAAATGACCCGCATTGATCAACGATCATTTTGCGATAAGCTCTTTCGTGAATAGCGTTTGTATTACTCAGTAAAAAAAGTCGGTACTTCTTTTTTAATGCATACAATGTTTCAATATTTTCAGTTGGGAGTCCGATGAGAATAGCATTCCAGCATTTCTCTATGAGTTCATTTGAAATCGGCTTGCCTGCTAGTTTGCGGATGCTGTCATAAAATTCTTCTTCGCCGATCAATCCTTTTTCCAACTGATCGAATAAATGGACTTGCGATTGTTGGCTGTATAGATCAATAGCATTTGGAACGCCGGCCTTTTCAAATGCATCTATGATTAAATGATAATTGATGGTAAGAATTACTCCCCCAAGATCGAGAATCAGATTTTTTTTCTTCATAATGAAAGTTGAAACGCAAAGAAACTAAAACTAAGTTAAAAAAACTTATTTCGTTTTTGGAATAATTACCAAATTGGCCTTTCCGTTTCTTCCTTCGTCTGAAATAATCATGTCGCCATTAAATGCAAAAGCAAGTCCTTCCGGCTGTTTGAAAATTGAAGGGTCGAGATTGACTACAGCAATCAATTTTCCGTCAGGCGAAAAAGAAGCGAGTCGTTTTCCTACCGATGAAAGTATAAAATAGTTTCCGCTTGCGTTTTCTATAGCTATTTCTGAAGGCTCAAAGAGGTTTTCGTTTTTTACAGTTCCGAAGAAAGAGTTTAAAAAAGAATTGTTTTGTTCGGCATTACGTCCCATCTCAATAATTTCATCAGGATTAATAACAAGCACCGGTTCTTTCTGTAATTGTTTGGTGGCAAGATCAAAAGCATAAACAGCTTTCGAAGATCGAGCAGCAGTACCCTTTTCCGGCCGACCTTTGCAAGCAAGCAGTAATCGATTGTTCGCTCGGTCATAACACAAGCCTTCGCAATTATTTTGTTTTGATAAAAAAGTTGGAAATGATATTACATTTTCATCGGTGCTTTCTAAAGAATCTATTTCGTAAATGGTTCCATTGCTTCTTAAAACATAGATGGTGTCGTTTACATTAGCAATGGCTTCGTAATCTTTATTTTTTCCAAAAGCAATACTTTCTTTCAGTTTGTCTTTATGGATATCGTAAACAAATAAAGTTCCTTTTTCGTCTTGTACACAAGCGATTTTGTTTTTGCTTAAAGTGGTGATGCCGGAAATTTCTTTTAACGCACCAGGTAGTTTTATTACTTGAGAAGGATGATTAACATCAAAAGAAGCGCAAATGTTTTGTGGTCGTGAACAACTAAAGATCGAAAAAACTAGTATGCTAAGGATGATTTTTTTCATTAGATCAAAGGTGAATTAATTTTATTAAGATATGGTGAAATTGAAACTGACCAAATGGAGCTTTAGAAGACTAAAAGAATGTTTGGTAAATAAGCGGTAATGAGCAAAGGACTTGCTCAAGAATGTAGTTTCTTTTCTAAATCAAAATCGGGGGAAATAAAAAAACCATCTCCTAAAAGATGGTTTCGAATATATATTTTTAATTCTTTAGAATGTAAATGAAATCCCGAGAGAAAACGGAGTAAGCTCCGGTCCTTTATCTTTTTTGAAAACATCTACGAGGGAATAATATGTAGAGACAGCAACTTTTCCATAACCAAATCTACCTGTTACACCATACTGAAAATTATTCAATCCCTTAATGTTATAGCTTTTGTATTTTCCGTACTTGTCTTCGTATTTAATATGATTTTGTACAAGAATTCCACCTTTCATCCCCGCGCTCAATTTCCAGCTTTTACCCTTTGTATTTTCTGAAGTCCTCAGTCGTAATTCAAGCGCAACATCAATAAAGTTCAAAGAAAGTTTATTTGTTTCCAGCTCGTTTGCATCAGGCACTTTCGTAAGGTAGTTTCTTCCCGCTGCTTCATCATAACCAATTGCTCCATTGGTATGAACATTTTGCGAACAAAAGCCGAGACCATAGCCAATACCAACATGCCCGGAAGTATTCATTTTTTCTTTTAAAATTAAAAAGCTGAAACCACGTGAACGAAGCGGCTTCGATTCGAGAGATGACGACAGCTTAAGCCAGTTGTCTGAAGTTAAGGAAACAATAAATAAGTCGTCGGCATCTGCAATTTTTCCAAGAGCAGAAGGCATAGACGAAGAAGAGCTGTTAATTTGCGCGAACGAAACGATTCCGATCAGCGAGCACGTGATGAAGGCGAAGAACTTTTTCATAGAAAGTAGATATATGATTTTTTAAATCTGATTTGCGGAGCATTAGGCAAAGATGACGCCAAAAAAGGAGAATGCTCGGAAGTATAGAAAGCGAATATGAAGCAAAGAAATTAGTGGGCCCTGATGGAATCGAACCATCCACCCACAGATTATGAGTCTGTTGCTCTAACCGAATGAGCTAAGGGCCCTTTTAATGAAGGGTGACAAAGGTATCTTTTCATTAGAATAATTACAAATGGAATTTCGATTTTGAGCAAGTATACTTATTGACCTCAAAATTATTGGTTTTCAGAAGTTTGTAAGCAAACTATCAAGCATAATGCAGATGGCAGAGTGTTTTCTTTGTACGTAAGTTAAGGTAAAAGCAAGTTGATTCGTCGGACGAATACGGAGACGGTGATAGATAAGAGTAGATTTATAAGTTTGAACGAACGATCAAATACTGATAAATAAATATTCACAAAAAAATCCAACAATAAATCCGGCATAGATCTGCATAGATCGGTGTGCTCCCAAACTCATTCGAGCACTACCAAGAAATCCGGCAACAACCAATGTAAAAATAATGGGAAAGCGAAGGTCGACCATTAAGAAAGTAGAAAGACCAAAGAAAGTTCCAATCATTGCACCTATACCAATCATGTGAATGCTGATTTTCCATTTCAAATTTACGAGAATGGCAATTGATAACGCAGCAGCAGCACCTAGTATTAATTGAAAGAAAACCTGAGGCAAGCGAAGTGTACGAATAAGAAATCCTGCTACTAACATGAGCAGTAAATTGCTTACAAAAGGAATTATTCGTTCTTCACGCTTTTCCATTTCAAATGATTTGATTACTCCTTTTCTAATAAGTAAGTAAGACACCATGATAGGAAAAATACATGTATTTAAAAGTATGATCAGATACAAGGCGAGCTTAGCTCTGTCGGGCATAGAGTAAGAAAAAAACGAATTGTTGTTGAATATAAACAAGAGCGCATATGTTGGCATCAACACCGGATGTAAGAATACAGAAAGGAATTGGGATAATTTTTTGTTCATAGTTCTTTTCTCAATCGTGCAACGGGTAAATCTAACATCTCTCTATATTTTGCCACTGTTCTACGAGCAATGTTATATCCTTTTTTATTTAATGTTTTAGTGAGCGCATCGTCTGTAAGAGGTTTCCTTTTGTCTTCCGCAGCTATGCAGTCGAGCAGTATTTGTTTTACTTCTTTACTCGATACTTCTTCACCACTTTCTGTTTGCATTCCTTCAGAGAAAAAACTTTTCAAGAGAAATGTTCCAAACGGTGTTTGAACATATTTACTGTTTGCCACTCGGGAAACAGTAGAAATATCCATATGTATTTTTTCTGCAATATCTCTCAATACCATTTTCTTCAATTTTCTCATGTCGCCATCAAGAAAATATTCATATTGATAATCCATAATGGTGTGCATGGTAAAATAAAGAGTATGCTGTCGTTGTTTGAGAGCGTCGATAAACCATTTAGCCGAATCTAGTTTTTGCTTTACAAAATTCACAGCTTCTTTATTAGCTTTTACATTTTTTTTGTCTTTACTATAATGATTGAGCATCTCTTTGTAATCGCGACTCATTCTCAGTTCGGGAGCATTTCGAGAATTCAGTACGAGCTCAAGTACTCCGTCGTTATTGGTAATAATAAAATCGGGAATAATATGTTCGATAGAACGCTGACCTTGGTTCATGGTATTACCCGGCCTTGGATTTAATTTTAAAATCTCTTCGATTGCCTTTTTTAAAGCTTCGGCTGAAATACCGAGGTCTTTAGAAATTTTCTCGTAATGTTTTTTAGAGAATTCGTCGAATTGATTGCGAAGGATTTTTTTGGCGACAGGAATGGAGTCGCGTTTATTTCCTTTTCGCTCTAGTTGAAGTAGTAAGCATTCTTGTAACGATCGCGCACCAATTCCTGGAGGATCGAGAGTTTGAATAGCTAGTAAAATTGTTTCTAGTTCAGCAGGTGTAGTTTGGATGCTCTGCGAAAAAGCTAAGTCGTCGACAATAGCAGTTAACTCACGTCGTAAGTATCCGTCGTCGTCGATGCTACCCACCAATTGTTCGGCAATGTGATATTCTCTATCATCGAAATCCAGTACATACAATTGTGCCAATACCTGATCTTGAAAATTTCCTTGATTTGCAATTGGAACATCTCTTCGTTCGTCATCGGGAGATGTATTGTTTACGGAAGTTTTATAGTCGGGAATATCATCGTCAACCATATATTCTTCAAGACTTATATCGTCTTCTCGTTCACTTAATTCTTCATCGTCGTCAGAGCTTATTTCATCGTCTTCGGCGTTCAATTCTTCTTCTTCTTCATCGGCACCTTCTTCCAAAGCAGGATTTTCTTGAAGCTCTTCTTTAATTCTTTGTTCAAGATTAGCAACAGGAATCTGAAGCAATTTCATTAATTGAATTTGCTGGGGTGAAAGTTTTTGTAAAAGTTTTTGGTTTAACCCTTGACGTAAATTGCTCATAAAGGAACAGTAAGAATGAATTTCTACAAATGATTTTTAGTTTCGTAGAAAGACAAATTTAAAAAGATTTACGGAGAAAAATAATGCAATCGGATCAGTAATTCCAGATCCAACCTTCCATCTTGGTTTTTTTTAAGCTATCGTTTAGTGAAAGAGCGTCGGTCCGGTTTTCAAAACCTTGATAATAAACGTACCAACGTGAATTTGCTTCTTGAACAGAGGCAGATTCAAAACCCTGCGTTTTCAATTGGTTTAGAAGAGAAAGGGCATTTTCATGAATTTTAAAAACTCCGGCAATTACAAAATGATGAATCCGATTGGAGACCGCAGGTAGTATTTCTGCTTTTTCTTTTTGAATTGTGGCTACAGCTGTAGTGTCGGGCGGTGTGCTTGCAACGTAAACCGTTTCTACTTTTGCCGGCGATTCGTTTTTGAGAGCAGTAGGAGGAAACGTATTGGTGTCTTTAATTTTTAAAACACTTTGAGTATCGAAAGGAACTAAAGTAGCAGCTTCGTATTTTTTCGGATTCACTAAATATAAATTGACAGAAAACCAAAGTGCAGCAGCAGAGATGGCGATGATTCCAATTAGGCGATTATTTTTTTTGATTCTTGGATTAATAGATCTCTTTGCCGGCTGTGAAGGACGAATATCTCTAACTATTGATGGTTGACGAGGCGTTTCATCGTTTTCACGGTTTACGGTTATGAGCTGTAAACCTTCCATTCCAAAACTATCTTTCAGATGATTTGAATTTCTCGCAGCTTCAAATTGAACATTGTGTTCACGATCAAAATAAAGAGTACCAATGTTGTTCAGGATTATTCTTTTTCCTGAATTCAAATCTTTCATGCAATTTGATACGAACGATTCAATATAAACTAAAGCTTGCTGATAAGAAATATGTTCGTATTCAACTAAATGATTTGCTAAGAGTCCATCATTGTTTTTGAGATAAACATTGAAAGCGATTTTTCTAAATGGCGGTAAAAGAAATTGATTCGGACTGAGGGTAGCATGCTGATTGGATGCTAAAAATCCACCAAGAGAAGGAACAATCACGCAGTCGTGATCAAAAAGTAATTCAGAGATATGTTGTTCGATATTCGCCATCCGATGGTGCTAAAGTAGAATAAAATCAGAGTTTAAGAAAATTTATTTCGAATAAATTGAAGAAGAGTGTCTTGCAAATAAAAAAAACAAGAAAAGGTTGGCATTAAAAATACTGAAGCATAAAAAAGCCTACCGCTAAAAGCGGTAGGCTTGATTCTAACCCAATTGTACTAAGCTCTTAATTTGTCTAGCAGATCGTTCAATTGCTTTTTATCAGCATCAGATAATGAACTGAATTGTTTGTCGGATTCATTATCAAATTTGTCAATTTTGCTTAAAAGATCCATTCCTTTCTGCGTAATGAAAACTTGGCAAGAACGACGATCATGCTGACAAATGTGTCGTTCAACTAAATTTTTCATTCTTAATTTTTCTACGATGCGCGATGCATCACTCATTTTATCGAGCATGCGTTCACGTATAAGCTTAATGCTTGCAGGTTGCATTTGCTGACCACGTAAGATCCGAAGCACATTGAACTGCTGCGAAGTGATTTCATAGGGTTTCAGAAATTCGCTTTGATAGGAATAGACCCAATTGAACGTGTAAATAATATTCACCAAAAGTTTGTGGCTTTCGCTTCTAAATTTCTTTTGATTAATTTCTTTTTCAAGTTCCATCATCTTAGTTCATTGGTACTTCAATAATCATTATGTCGGATCCGGTCATAGAACTCATTTGGATCTTACCTGTTTCCCATACTCCTATTGCATCACGAGTGTTTAATTTAGTTCCTTCTACGTCTATATTTCCATTCACCGACATTATATAAACACCATTACCCGATTTTTTAATTTCGTATTCCAACGAAGAACTTGGCTGCAATTTGGCCAATGAAATAGCTGCGTCTTGATGAATGTACAATTCATTTTCACCTTTGAATCCTGAAGCTACGGTCTGAATTTTATTATTTCTTTCATCAACACCATATGTACGCTGATCATATCTTGGAGCAATATTTTTTTCTTTTGGAATAATCCACAATTGAAAAAGGTTGGTTGCTTGAGATTCTAATGGATTAAATTCTGAATGGAGAACACCGGTACCTGCACTCATTACTTGAACATCACCCGGTTTAATGATAGACCCATTACCCATATTGTCTTTATGTTGTAAGGCACCATCAAGTATGATGGTAATAATTTCCATATCGTTATGCGGGTGCATGCCAAAACCTTCGCCGGCCGCAACGATATCGTCGTTCAATACGCGTAACATTCCAAAGTGAACGCGATTTGGGTCGTACCAATTTGCGAAACTAAAACTGTGGTGAGCATTGAGCCAACCATGATCGGCATGTCCACGCGAAGTAGCTGAGTGAAAAATTGTTTTCATGAGGAGTTCTATTTTTTGAAATACTTAATTTTTGAATAGCGTATTTTCGTTGCCAAAATTAGAAGAAAAAACGATTTCAGAAAGAGGCTTACGTTTTCGTTCAGTTGTTTCTCTCTCTCTGAGAAGTTCGGGAAGCATTTCAGGGCTTCCTTCATAACCGATAGCAAGCATACTTACAGCTTCGAAACCTTCAGGAATGGCGAATTCTTTTTTAGCAAGTGCAGAATTGAATCCTCCCATCTGATGAAGATAAAGGTTAAGTTCTGTTGCTTGTACCGAAAGCATTGCAATTGCTGATCCTACGTCGTGCCATGAATAAATGTTGAGTTTATCTGAAGCAGTAAGATTTTGTCGAGCAATAGTTAGTACTAAAGCAGCTGCATCTTTTGCCCAAATTCGATTTCCTTCGACAAGACAATCTTTCATTTTTTCAAAATCTGCAGTGTCATTTTTTTTAGCAAGAATAAAGCGCCATGGTTGTTCATTCATAGAGGAAGGCGCCCAACGCGCAGCTTCGAATAATTTAACGAGCGTTTCATCGCTGATTGATTCTTCAGAGAATGCACGGATGCTTTTCCTTTTTTTTATTAGTTGATCAATTGTCATCGTCTTATTTATTTTGTTAGCCAATCTGTATCTGCTTTGTGTGCACCATCGCAAAAAGGTTTGTTTGCAGAATGACCACAACGACAAAGAGCAAATACTTCTTTTTTCTCAATTTGATTTCCGTTTTCGTCGGTAAGTTGAACTGTACCTTTCACTAAATAAGGGCCATTGCCTGTAACTGTAATGTTGTTTTCCATAATGATATTTATTGTTTGAATAAAATTTATTTTGTTATGAAGGAAAATCTTCGACAAGAATTTTTCCGGTGAGTGTTTTGTGAACAGGACATTTATTGCTGATAATCTCTAATCGTTTTAGTTGTTCTTGTGAAAGGTCGCCACCAAATTCTACCTTGCGATAAATTTTAGTGATCTCATCATTCATCGGATTTCCGGCATCACGTGACAATTCATTTACTTTTTCCATGTTTAGATAAATAACAATTTTTTTTAAGTCCCATTGTTTTCTATCAGCATACATTCGTAAAGTAATCGCAATACAAGCACCAAGAGCCGAGAGCAGCATTTGATGAGGAGTAGGAGCTTTATCAGTTCCACCATGGCTAGAAGGTTCATCGAAAATGACTACGTGATCGCCAACTAAAGCGGTGGTTTCAAAATGATCGCCGGAATTTTTGACTTGTATATTGGTTGAATATTTCATATTAATTGAGTGATGGTTCCGGAAGTATAAAAGAAGAACTCTGGTGAAACATTAATTCCACGATAGTCGACTGCATGTATCGGCTTAGAGGAAGACGTTTGATGTGTTTTTTAACTTCTGTTTCAGATTCCGCCATCAGCGTAATCCACAACTTAGAACGATCGTGTGAAAGTGAATAATTAAGGATCACACCTTCATTCATGAGTTCACTTACAGCTTTGCGCTGATCGTTTATCAGTGACATGAAGCGAGGAGAAAACACCTCGGGGAGAGTAACGATGATCATATATTCTTTCATGGTATGAGGTTTAAAAAAAGCCGGTCCTTTAATGGTACCGGCTTCTGATTATTTTTTTGGTTCGTCTTTGATGATAATCATGTCGATGGTGAAATCTACATTGTCGCTAACTACTGCTTCGCCGCTTGCTGCACTCTTCGACCATTTTAAATTGTAATCTTGACGGTTGATAGAACCTGTTGCTTTAAATCCGGCTTTTACATTTCCGTAAGGATCCGTTACTGTACCTCCGTAAACTAAAGGAAGCGTTACTTTCTTTGTTACATCGCGGATGGTAAGTTCACCGCTCAACATATATTTTTTATTTCCCAGACTTTTAATGTCGGTACTCTTGAAGGTGATAGAAGGAAATTTTTCAGAATTGAAGAAGTCATCACTTTTCAAATGTCCATCACGCATGTCGTTGTCAGTTGAGATACTTTTAACCTCTACTTTTACGTCAGCTTTTAAATCGCTGAAGTCGGCCTTTGATGCCGTAACCGTTCCATCGAAGTTTTTGAATTCGCCGTCGGTATCAGAGATCAATAAATATTTAGTAGTGAAGCGGATTTTGGAGTGAGCTCCATCAATTTTCCAGTTCTGCGCAGAAACTGAGGCTGTGATAGTAGACAATGCAGCTACCAGCATAATTTGTTTGAATACTTTTTTCATGAGATATTTTTTGTTGGGGTTTAAATCTGCAACAAATATAAGTTTAAACAATTGATGTTACAACATCAATTGTTTAAATTACTGAAAATAAGATAAATAAATATTTATAAAAGTAAAGTGGGTCATTTTTGAACATAATTTGTGACCATTTGTATGATTTATAACTGAAAATGGTGGGCTTATAGTAGCGAACAAAGCAGAGGCATCAAAAGTTTAGCGATTTAAAATGGATTTATATTCTGGGTAGGCTGAATTGGACGAGTTTAAAAGTCAGCCGATTACTCATATCTTTTAAAAGGAGCGCTTCAAAATGTGAATTCCCTCTAATTGCTACCACTCGCCACTCTCTTTTTCGTATTTTCGCCGCATGTTAAAAGAAATAGTAGTAAGTGGAATTCGCAGTACCGGAAACCTGCATTTGGGAAATTACTTTGGAGCCATGAAGAATTTCATCAAGATGCAAGATGAATTCAATTGCTTTTTTTTCATTGCCGATTATCATTCGTTAACCACACATCCAACACCGGGCGATCTTCATAATAATGTGAAGCAGGTTTTAGTAGAATATCTTGCTTGCGGATTAGATCCGGAAAAATCGACTCTTTATGTACAAAGCGATTTACCTGAAACAGCAGAACTTTATTTGTTGTTAAATATGAATGCTTATGTAGGAGAATTAGAACGTTGTACTTCTTTCAAAGACAAGATCAGAAGCCAGCCCGACAATATCAACGCCGGACTACTTACATATCCGACATTAATGGCCGCCGATATATTAATTCATCGTGCAGTAAAAGTTCCGGTGGGAAAAGATCAAGAGCAACACTTAGAAATGTCGCGGCAATTTGGAAACAGATTCAATCGCTTATATAACGTCGAATTATTTCCTGAACCGTATGCCTTTAATTATGGAACGAATTTGGTAAAAATTCCAGGACTCGACGGTACAGGAAAAATGGGTAAGAGCGAAGGCGAAGGCAATGCAATTTTTTTAGTTGATACACCGGAAGTAATTCGTAAAAAAGTTATGCGAGCAGTAACCGATGGTGGCCCAACACAAGAAAATCAACCCAAGCCGGAAGCTATTGTGAATATTTTTCAATTGTTATCTGTAGTCTCGAATGATGAAACAGTAGCTTATTTTGATGAGCAGTACAACACCATGAAAATACGTTATGGTGATTTGAAAAAGCAACTAGCAGAAGATATGGTTAAGTTTACCGAGCCCTTCCGTGAAAAAATAAATGAAATAAGTAAAGACGAAAAATTTATTCAGAAAGTTGCTCGCCATGGAGCAGAGAAAGCGCGCGAAAGTGCAGCAGCAACAGTAAAAGAAGCAAGAAAAGCCATAGGACTCAGAAGCTTTTGAGTGAGTTGTGAGTGGTAAGAAGTAAGAAATAAAAAGTAAGAAATAAGAAGTAAAAAATAAGAAGTAAGAATTTTTAAAATAATAATTTAAAATTACTTGCTATACTCAATTATAATTCAAAAATTATCCATTATCCATTATCCATTATCCATTATCCATTATCCATTATCCATTATCCATTATCCATTATCCATTATCCATTAAAAAAATTTCCACTTACTAATCACCACTCACCACTCACTAATTATGGAAAACAAAATAAAGATTCTCGAATCAAAGATCAGTGAAGCGCATAAGGGCGGTGGGGAAAAGCGGATAGAGGCGCAGCATAAAAAAGGGAAACTAACGGCTCGTGAGCGAATTCATTTTTTAATGGATGAAAATTCATTTGAAGAAATAGGAATGTTAGTGACTCATCGTGCAACTGATTTTGGAATAGACAAAGAAAAATATTTAGGAGATGGAGTCGTAACAGGTTTCGGACGAATAGATGGACGATTAGTTTATGCGTTTGCACAAGACTTCACCGTATTCGGTGGTTCATTATCCGAAACACATGCTCAAAAAATTTGTCGCATTATGGATTTGGCGATGCAGAATGGAGCACCGGTTATCGGCTTGAACGATTCCGGAGGAGCACGAATTCAGGAAGGAGTAGTATCTCTTGGTGGTTATGCCGATATATTTTATAGAAACACAATGGCATCAGGAGTGATACCGCAACTCTCTGCTATCATGGGGCCATGCGCCGGCGGTGCAGTTTATTCTCCGGCCATCACCGATTTTATAATGATGGTAGAAAATTCAAGTTACATGTTTGTTACCGGACCCAATGTGGTGAAAACAGTAACGCACGAAGAAGTAACGTCAGAAGAATTAGGTGGCGCAATGACACACGCTACTAAGTCAGGAGTAACTCACTTCACTTGTCGCAATGAGATTGAATGCATCAAACATTTGAGAAAATTAATTTCTTATGTTCCTCAAAACTGTGAAGAAGAGGCACCGAGACTTCCGTATACTTCTACGAATGAAAAAAGAGTAAAATTAAATTCAATAATTCCTGAAAACCCAAATCAGCCGTACGATATTAAAGAAGTGATTTCGGAAGTAATTGATCAGGATTCTTTTTTAGAAGTTCATAAAGATTTCGCAGAAAATATTGTTGTCGGTTTTGCACGTCTTGCAGGAAGAAGTATTGGAGTAGTAGCGAATCAGCCGATGCATTTGGCAGGAGTGCTCGACATACATTCCTCAACAAAAGCAGCTCGCTTTGTTCGTTTCTGCGACGCATTTAATATTCCGTTATTAGTGTTTGAAGATGTTCCCGGATTTTTACCTGGTACCGATCAGGAGTGGAATGCTATTATCACCAATGGTGCAAAATTGTTGTACGCATTCAGCGAAGCAACAGTACCACGTATAACAGTTATTACTCGCAAAGCCTATGGTGGAGCCTACGATGTAATGAATTCAAAACACATTGGCGCCGATATGAATTATGCATGGCCAAGTGCAGAGATTGCCGTGATGGGAGCTAAAGGTGCAGCTGAAATTATTTTCAAAAAAGAAATTGCAGAAGCTAAAGATCCCAATGCTGCTTGGAAAGAAAAGGAAAACGAATACAATCAGTTATTTGCTAATCCGTATAAAGCGGCAGAACATGGTTATATCGACGAAGTAATTCGTCCGGATGATACTAGAACAAAGCTCATCAGCGCATTTAGAATGTTAGAGAACAAGGCAGTGAAATCGCCTCGGAAGAAACATGGAAATATTCCTTTGTAAAAATTATTTTTATGGCTGAAATTATTTTGCTTATAGGTTCAGGGGGAAGAGAACATGCATTTGCTTGGAAATTGACTCAAAGTGAACATTGCGAAAAATTATTTATTGCGCCGGGTAATGCAGGAACATCGCAACACGGAGTCAATGTAAAAATAGACACAAAAAATTTTTCTGAAGTAAAGAAATTCGTTTTGGAAAATTCGGTAACAATGGTAGTTGTTGGACCGGAAGAAGCATTAGTAAGTGGCATAACAAATTTTTTTCTCGGCGATGATCAATTAAAGTTCATTCCGGTTATTGGTCCTACGAAAGAGGGAGCAAGATTAGAAGGAAGTAAAGATTTTGCAAAAGAATTTATGATTGCCAATAAAATTCCAACGGCAGCATTTCAAACATTTACAAAAGATAATTTAGGAGAGGGGATACAGTTTTTAGAAACGCTCAGTGCTCCGTATGTTCTAAAGGCAGACGGACTAGCAGCAGGGAAAGGAGTTTTAATACCTAGTACTTTAGCGCAAGCAAAAAAAGAATTTTCAGAAATGCTCATTTCCGGAAAATTTGGAAGCGCGGCCGATAAGGTAGTTATAGAAGAATTTTTAGAAGGGATTGAATGCTCAGTATTTGTTTTGACTGACGGCGATAATTATAAAATTTTACCGGAGGCAAAAGATTACAAGCGAATTGGTGATGGCGATGTTGGACTGAATACAGGAGGAATGGGAGCAGTGTCGCCGGTGTCTTTTGTAGATGCTGTTTTTATGCAAAAAGTAGAAGAGCGGATTATCAAGCCAACGATTTCAGGATTGAAGAGAGCGAATATTCGTTATGAAGGATTTATTTTTATTGGCTTAATGAATGTGAAAGGCGAGCCGTTTGTGATTGAGTACAATGTACGGATGGGCGATCCGGAAACGGAAGTGGTGTTGCCTCGAATAAAAAACGATCTCGTAAAACTATTCAGAGCTGTAGCTACAAAAAAGTTGAACACAGTTCAATTCGAAATTGACGCCAGCGTTGCCCTAACGGTGATGATGGTAAGTGGTGGTTATCCGGAAGTGTACGAAAACGGAAAAACTATAGTAAGTGAACCGACTGGCGAGAGTTTTATTTTTCATGCAGGAACAAAAGAGTTGGACGGGAAAATAGTTACGGCGGGAGGAAGAGTAATGAGTATTACATCATTTGGAAAGACTATTGCTGAGGCGAGAGAAAAATCATATCGCCAAATAGATCAGATTGATTTTGATGGAAAGAATTATAGAACGGATATTGGTTTAGATCTTATGGCCCTTGAAGAAAAAGCATAAAAAAGCCCGGCATCAAAGAGATCCGGGAATATTTTTTTTAGTATGATTAAATTAATCCCACTTAGTTACTTCTTTGTTTTTGCTCATATACCGAAGCCATCCAACGAAAGCAATAAAACCTACAACAATTAACAGCTTATTGATCCACAATCCGAAGAAAGGAACCACTTTAAAGATAGCTTCAAAAAGATCACCAAGAAAATACCAGAATCCGCTCATTTTTTTTTGTTATTTAATACGTCGGCAAATATAGAAAGGATTCTGAATAATTAACAGTTAAAATTCTCTATTTTTATAGCCGATGATTCGTTTTTATAAGTCACCTCAGCCGGTTACGCTCTTCTCTATACCGCTTATCATATTGATTTTGTGGGCACAAGCCATGCCTTCAATGGCTCCGGTTGTTACAACAGATTCAATGCTTCTGTGGAAAACGGTTGCCGGATGGTTCAACGGTTGGCCCAATTGGCTGAATTTTTTACTTATGGTAAGCCTCGTTTCATTCAATGCCATCTACTTAAATTTGGTATGCAATAAACATGAAGTTCTTTACAAAGCGAGCTATCTGCCAGCTTTCGTTTTCGCACTTTTCATTTCTTGCCGCCCGGAGTTTTTAGTATTTCATCCAATTCATTTTGTCAACCTAATTTTTATTCGCGTATTCGACAAATCCTTTTCATTATTAAAAAGCGACAGTTCTATTTCTTCTATATTCGATAGTTGTTTTTTATCGTCACTGGCAGCATTAATTTATTTCCCGGCCATTGTTATTCTTCCTGTCATGATCATTTCGATAAGTATTCTTCGGTCGATGAATTTCAGAGAATGGATTATTATGCTCATTGGTTTTATTCTTCCATTTTTCTTTGTAAGCATCTGGATGTTTATGAAAAAATCGGCGGAAGAATTTTGGACAAACTATATCGATCATTATAAAAACATTCATCCTCAATTCGATTTGGAAATTGGGAAACCATTAATGGTATTAGCTGTTCTGCTTGGATTTTGGTTGTTGATTAGTGTTTTTCGATTACGTTCAAACTATTATAAAAACATAATACGCACCAGAAGCGTACAACAAGTGGTGTTTTTATTTTTATTGGTTTCTTTCGGATCACTATTTTTACAACAAAAAATAGCGTTAATTTATTTTGCTTTCCTCGCTATTCCGGCGTCTATTTTATGTGCGTACTATCTACTTTCAGAGAAGAAGAGAATAAAGTTTTTGGAAATTTTTGTTTGGATTGTAGTTGCCACGATTGTAGTCAACCATTTTAGTTAAAGACTTTTCGAGCGATTAGATTTTTTTTAGCCAAAAATCTTCACGTGTCCTCATTTCTTTTTGATGCTTAAGGTTTTTATCGCTATATCCTACTAAGTGGAGCAGACCATGAATCATTACTCGATGGAGTTCATTATTAAAGCCGGACTGATATTCAATAGCATTCAATCGTATAGTGTCGATTGAAATAAAAATATCGGCAATTATTTTTTTCTTTTCAATGGAATTGTCGAAAGTGATTATATCGGTGTAGTAATTATGATTTAGAAAATCGACATTTATTTTCTTGAGGTATTTATCGGAGCAAAAGATGTAATTGATTTGATTAATGGAATAGCCTTCAAATTTTGCAGCCTTAGTAATCCATTTTTGCAAATCGGATTGATGGTTTAAGCGAAAAGTCACGCCTTCTTTGAAAAATAGAACAGGAGAAATTTTCTTCATAGGTGCGAATATAAGAATTCCTTTTTCGTAAGTTGGCTGTCTAAATGGAAAGAATGAAGAAGGCGCTTATTTTTATTTTAGTGATAAGTTCATTTACTTGTCAGGCACAAATTGATTACTCATGGTGGAATCAGATTCATCACTGGGATGGAATTACATCTTGGCAAAATTACATGACTATTTCATCGGCGTATTTAGGTCCAAATGCATTGCCGGTACCGGAAAATTCAAAAGGAATTGTTGATTCCTCCGCACAATTTGAAATTGGAGGCGATCTTCATTTTAATAAAGGTGATCATACACAAGATGGATTTGTTCGTGGCTTTTTACCTTTTAACGAGCATCGTTTTGCATTAAGCCTAGAGGTAATACCGATTGAATTTTTTCAAACAGATACAATTATTCGCGACATGCGTGCATCGCGTGGCAGGGGCGGAAAAGGGAAAGCCGGCGGCGATATTTACTTTACAACTTACGTTCAAGTCTTACGAGATTATGCAAACCTTCCCGACATTTCAATTCGGGCAGCCTTACGTACTGCATCAGGAACAAATTTAGGAGAGGCCAGATATACCGACGGTCCCGGGTATTATTTTGATCTTAGCATTGGGAAGAACATTAAATTGAAAAATGATTGGTCGATGCGTTGGTATGGAATGATTGGATTTTATGTTTATCAGACATTCGATATTTTGCATTTGCAAGACGACTGTTTACTTTATGGTGGAGGTATTGATCTGAACTACAAAAACTTTTTTCTTTCGGAAGAGTTAACCGGCTATAGTGGATATTTAAAGAACGGCGACAAGCCTCAAGTTTTTCGTTCGTCGCTTGGCTGGAATGGAAAAAAAGTTTTGGTGAAAGTTTCACTACAAAATGCAATACGTGATTTTCCGAGCGAGCGCGTACGATTTTCGGTGGCAATAAAAATTCCTAAATGGAGAGGGTAAATGAAAAGTAGAGAAACAAAAAAAGGAGCTCTCTCAGCTCCTTTTCGAATAACCAAATTCTAAACTATCTATTGAGAAATTTTAAAGTTCATTTCTACCACGCGGCCATCTTCAGAAAAAATCAATTGGTCTGTTAGATGTTTCATCAGAAATATTCCGCGACCACATTCTTTTTCTAAATTTTCAGGAGCAGTAGGATCGGGGAGATTGTAATAATCAAATCCGGGCCCTTGATCAGCAATCGTAAAAACGATTGAGTGCGGTGTATGAGTGCAGCTGATGCTGACCATTTTTGCCGGGTCTGATTTATTTCCGTGGTAAATGGCATTGGTCACAGCTTCTGTGATTGCCACAAGCATATTCCCAAACATATCTTCGCTCACATTATATTTGTTGCGAATATCGTCGATCATACGTTCAACAACCGAAATACTATCGGGATTTGATGCCAGTTCCAGAGTCTGACTTTCGCCTGTAATTTGCATTAATGAATTATTTATCAATGGATTGGAAGTAATCGTTAACTTTTTGTTTGTAATAAGAATTTAAAGAAGCCGGCACTGTTTTAAGCAATTCCATCTCTTTTAGCTTCATACGTTTATACTCATCAAATTCGCTAGGGTTACGATGAAATGCATTTTTTGCTTCTTCTGATTTTCGCTGTTCATCCTGATCTCTTTCGCGTTCTGCTTTTTCACTTTCCAACAATCGAGTGGTGATCTCTTGTTGGCGTTTTAGTGTTTGTTCGCTTATCATTCGGTTTACGATATCTTTTTCTGTCTGTTCCATTTGATTGGAAATATCTTGAAGATTTCCCAATGAATTTTTGCCGTCTTTGTTTTCCGACTGATTTATCTTATTCAATTCGTTTCTAATAAACTCTTGCTGTGCTGCCATTTTTGCTAACTCTTCGCTTTGTCCACCTTCGCCACCTTTGCCTGTTTTTCCGGGCTTCGGCATCTGTCCGGCTTTCATCCCTTCTTTCATTTTTTGCATATTTTTATTCAGCTCTTCCTGCATTTTACGCAAGCCACCAACAGACTGACCTTTTTTCTTACCCGGCTTTTTGCAAGACGACTGCGACATAGCTTGAGCTTGTTGTTGTTGCATTTGTTGTAATGCCTCGCTCAATAACAACGTCAAATTATTTACCGAAGTCATAACTAACTGCTGACGATTTCTTGCTTGTGGTACAAATCGCGATTCAAGATTGTCAATCGCCTCTTCCATATTTAAATTAATAGCCGAAATCTCTTCATTTACTTTTGGTGCTATCTCTACTACGCGTTTACTCAATGCAAACAAAGAGTCTTCAATCATTTTTGCATCCTCTTTCAGCTTCTGTTGTGTTTGTCCGTGTTTTAGATATTGCGGATTATTAATGTCGGTGTTTTGTAATTGTTGCATTACCTGCTCTTGATTAAACGAAAGTCGCAATAAGTTTTCAAGCAATGCTCGCAAAGCATCCATGTCTTCTTCGTTTTCCTCTTTCTCCATTTGTTCTTTCATCTTACCCATTTTTTCAGCCATCTGCTGCATTTTCTGAGAAGCATTTTTCTGTGACTTAGAAGCTTTGCTTTTTTTATTCTCGCCTAATTGATCAGAACTTTGTTTCATGTCTTGCTCAATGTCTTGCTCTTCTTTGTCGGTATTGTCCAATTCTTTTTTATCGTCGAGCTCTTCATTTTTCTTCGCTAAGTCGTCCATGTCTTTACGGAATTCATCGAAGTCTTTGTTAAGTTTGTCTTGTTCTTCTTTTAAATCTTTACCGTCTTTGTCTTTACCATCTTTGTCTTTACCATCCTTATCTTTACCATCCTTATCTTTTACGTCTTTATCTTTTCCGTCTTTGTCTTTATTGTCTTTGTCTTTATTGTCTTTCGAATCTTGATTGTTTTTATCGTCCGATTTCTTAGCTAGTTCATCTTGTTTTTTAGAGAGGTCGTTGAGCTTATCAATATTGTCCTGTAGTTTTTGTTCAAATTCCATTTGCTTGAAAAGTTCGACAGAACGTTCCAATTCTTTTTGAAGGTCTTTGTTATCGAGTTTCATTTTCGACAATTGCTCTTGCATCTGATTTTTATCAGCGTTTTGCATGAGCTGCTTTAATTGTTCGAGTAACTTTTGTAGTTCAGGCGATTTTAATTTGTCGAGTAAAGATTGCAGTTGCTCTTGTTTTTGAGCTATGTCTTCATTCACTTTTTTATACTCTTCTTCCTGGCGATTTTTGTCTTCGTTTTTCTTTTTAATCTCGTCTAATTTTTTCTCCAGTTCTTGCTGTTTTTTTAATAGGTCGTCAGCTTTCTTTTTCTCTTCGTATGAAAGTTCTTTTTTGTCAAGAATTTTTTTACTCAAGTCATTCAAGTCTTTTTGCAATTGCTTTGCTTTGGTGATCGACTCTTTTAAATCGTCTTTAATCGACTGATTATTCTTCTCTGTATTTTCAGCGATTTCTTTCAGTGTTGGAGCTTTAAAAATTTGAGCTTGCGAACGTGTCGATTTCGGACCATTCACTCCATCGTTGTCGGTTATTTCAAAATAATATTCTACCTCGTCGCCGGCTGTAATATTTACCGTTGCCAGATCCCAAGCATAAAAAAACTGATCGGTATTGGTTGCTTTACTTACCGGAATTACATCAGAAAACTGTTTGCCTTTATTGGCACCGGTAGAATCATTTGATTGAATGAAGCGATAGAAGAAAGCTAGTTTCGAAAAGCCGTAATCATCTTTTATCATTCCTCTAAAAAATGTTCGTTTGCCAGATAAAGAGTCTTTGCTTTGTTCGATCGTAATAGAAGGGTAAATATCAGGAACAACAGAAACAGTATAGTGAATAGAGTCTTTGCTATTCATAAAACGGTTGGCAGTGGTAATAACGTACGAATCGTTTTTTAGAAAGCGGTGATTAAATGAAAAAGTATTGTTGCCCGAAGGAGAAAGTTTGATAAGAGAATCTTGAAACACTAAATTAAGTTGATCGGTATTTTGAGTGTTGAAGTTCCATTTAACGCGCGTTCCGGCAGGAATGGTAAGATCGCCGGTGTTGGAGATCTGTTCGTTTTGCTTATTTAAATACGCCGGATATTCAAGATTAATAGTGAAGTTTGTAAGCAATGGATTAGGCAGAGCTTCGATTGTATATTCAGGAGAATAAAAACCATCGGCCATTAAGCGGAAATTCTGAGAGCGTTGAAGATTTTTAAAGAGATAGTGGAATGTTGTCAGGTTTTCTTTTTCAAGTTTAAAGGGAGTTCCATCCAATTCGATAAAAGCTTCGTTAGGTATTTCGTTTCCTTTAAGTAAAATGTCGACTTGAAAATCTTGTTGTTGAATTCCTTTTAAATTTTTGTTGGTGATTTCGAATGAAAACGGAGCCGGTTTTTCAAAATAGGTTTGATGTTCAATCAGTCGTTTGGTACTATCTTTAACTAAAGAAGGAGCGGTAAAGAGTAAAACGATGAGCGCAACTAAAGGGATAATTGCAAAACGCAAGTAGCGACGATTTTCATTAATGTTAATGGCAGCAATAAAAGGAACGGGTTTTAACTCGTCGATCTTTTGATTGATACCGGCAAACAAAAGTTCTTCGTGCTCTGAAGAGTTTTCATCGGCTTGTTTTTTTAGTTGAAGTACATTGATGAGTTTGTCTTGAACAGAAGCAAAATGTTTACCGATAATATCGGCAGCTTGTTCGTGAGAAATAATTTTTCCCATGCGGTAAAGGTGCATGAGTGGAATGATAATAAAGCGGGCAATAATAAATGCAAAGCCGGCAAGGAAAGAGTAGAATAAAAGCGTACGAATGCCGGTATTGAAATGGCCAAAATATTCCAGCGTAATAACGAGGAGATAAAAGCCAAGCGAGAGCGTAAATGCATAAATGCCACCTTTTACAAGACGGTTTTTGTAATACTTCCGGATAAAAGCATCCAATCGCTCAATAAGTAACAGATAATTATCTTTCATAGTTGGGGCCTGTGCCGAGCAAATTTACTATTAAAAACGGCTAAAAAAGCGAAAAATTCTTTAGTGATTTGTTAAGGCAGAGTAGGATTTACGCAGGAGAGGCCGCATTGTTGCGAGATAGGCGTTGTTTTGCTGTTGTTATCGTTGAAAAAGGGGACGACTATGAGTTGAAAGCTCGGATCGGATATACAGAATGTTACTAAAATTCTTAGTTCGCTAACGATATAGTAGTCGGCTTCGATTCGGTTAATAAATCGAAATCGACATATGTTAAATTAATATTTACTATGTCTTTTGCGAAAATTGACAATTGGTTTCCAAGCAAAGAATAAAAAATATTCTCATCGCCTTTAGTTTCTTTTAAATCGGTTTCGTGGTCTAAAATTCTTCTAGTTACAGCTTTAATAGATACAGCTTCAAGTGACCCATCTTTTAAAAAATGGTCGACCATTATCCCTCTATAAATAACATTTTGATTGACCAGTTTTACCAGAACATCAACATAAATAACATCCACAATTTTAATATTGTATGACTCTTTATTTTCTTTAAAAAAAGCAGCTTCTCCATTTAAGATATACCACCATGGGTTGGCCAATCTTAGAAACCTAATACTGCGATGTAAATTCCACTTTAGGATGGCTATTCTTAAAAAAATTCCTGTTAATGATCCCCAAGCCCAAACGACTAAATTATAAGTACAAATGCAAATAATTGAAAATCGCCCTTCGTCTGAAAGCGATTCATTTGTTTTATATAAATCCTTCAAGCTTTGATAATTTATTTTCCATGAAGGGAACCACGAATGAATTATCAAGAGTGAAATTGCATGAAAAAAAGAAGCTCCTGCAATTAGCGTTGCCGTTTCCCACAATGCCGATCTTTCTAGTGTCGTTTTTTCAAATGTACCTTGGTAAAGTAGGGAAATGAAAAAAAATCCCGGCAAAAGAAAAATGATAATAAGGATAGTGTTTTCTGCAACCTGCATTATGCATATTCTGGTTCTGGTCTAGGTTTTTTATTGCCAGACTCATCAACTTCATAAATAATTATTTTGTCCTCATTACCGTCCATGTTTTCAATTTTAATAAACCTTCTTCTTGACGGATTAGTTAAATATTCAATAAAAAGATTTACTTGGTACGGATCGTTAACAAGATCGCTTACGCGTTTACTAATCAACTTGGCCATGAGTTTCTAAAATTGGAAGCATTTAAATCTTGGGCAAATATATCATTACCTTAAAGAAGGGCAAGATAACGTATAGTTTTTTATAATTATTCTAATATAATACAAGAAATGGAGATAAAAACAAGAATATACGCAAGGAGATTACATTACATTGTAAAAGAAGCAATTTCTTTGGTAAATAGTTAAACACCTTTTCGGTCAAATAGTTACTTTAAGCTTGGCTTACAATTAATTTTTACTTAAGTAATTAATAAATACTCAACACCTCAGAATTTGCTTGAGATAGTTTTGCTTTGAAGAGAGGACGGTTCTTCATAAAAAAATGCCGAATTTCTATAGAGAACTAAATGTCGATACCGGGCATTTTAATATTTATCTTAGCAATCTAACAATTACTCAATGGCTTTAAGCTGGAACGAAATAAAAGATAGAGCATTAAATTTCTCAAAAGAGTGGGCTGACACTTCTAACGAAGAGGCCGACGCAAAACCTTTTTTGGTTGAGTTTTTTAATGTCTTTGGGATTAGCAGTAAACGTGTGTCAACTTTTGAGCACAGAGTAAAGAAGCTGGACGACAAAGACGGTTACATTGACTTGCTTTGGAAAGGCACGATTTTGATTGAAATGAAAAGTCGTGGTAAAAACCTTGACAAAGCTTATGATCAAGCTAAAGAATATACATACGGTCTGAAACAACACGAACTGCCGAAATACATTCTCATTTCCGATTTTGAAAATTTTAGACTTTACGACTTGGAAGAAGACAAGGTTGTTGATTTTAAACTTGACGCCCTAATCAATAATGTTCAACATTTCGGTTATATATTAGGTTATCAAAAAAAGGTTTACAAAGAACAAGACCCAGCCAACATCAAAGCAGCAGAGTTAATGGGTAAGCTTCACGATAGACTTGAAGATATTGGTTATAACGGGCATCCGTTAGAAGTATATTTAGTTCGTATATTATTTTTATTGTTTGCCGAAGACACTACTATTTTTAATAAGCAACAATTTCAAGAATATATAGAACAACGAACAAATGAAGACGGAAGCGATCTTGCATCTAAGTTACAGGAATTGTTTCAAGTATTAAATACACCAAAAACATATCGATTTAAAAATCTTGATGAACAACTTTCAGACTTTCCCTATGTAAACGGAAAACTTTTTGAAGAGAATTTACCCACGGCAAGTTTTGATAGTAAAATGCGGCAAGCACTGTTAGAATGTTGTTACATAGACTGGAGTAAAATATCGCCTGCAATTTTTGGTTCAATGTTTCAAAGCGTAATGAATCCGAAAGAACGTAGAAACTTAGGTGCACATTACACAAGCGAAACCAACATTTTAAAATTGATCAAACCGCTTTTCTTGGACGACCTTTGGAAAGAATTTGAAACAATCAAGGATAACAAAAACAAACTCCCCGAATTTCATAAAAAATTAAGCACTCTCAAATTCCTGGACCCTGCTTGCGGTTGCGGAAACTTCTTAGTAATTACTTATCGTGAGTTACGTTTGTTAGAATTAGAAATTTTAAGAGCATCAAACAAAACCGGTCAGAGAGTTTTGGATGTAAGTGAAATTATTTGGCTCGACGTTGATATGATGTATGGAATAGAATACGAAGAATTTCCAGCACGAATAGCAGAAGTTGCAATGTGGCTTATCGACCACCAAATGAATATGCAAATTAGCAATGAGTTTGGACAATACTTTGTTCGATTGCCATTGAAAAAATCGGCAAAAATTGTTCATGGTGATGCTTTGAAAACTGAATGGCAAAGTTTATTAAATCCCATCAACGAAATAAATGTTATTGCTAAACATGCAAATATTTATTTAACGCAAGAAGCAACGCAAGAATATAAAACAGTTAATGTTCAAACCGAAACGTTTAAAATACATAAAGGTAAAAGACCTGAAATTTCGGCACTAAAAACTTTTGATTATATTTTAGGGAATCCACCCTTTAGTGGATCAAAAATTATGAATCAGAATCAAAGAGATTCTGTAGTAAAAGAATTTGATAATATTCAAGGTGCAGGAGTTTTAGATTACGTCACTGCTTGGTATGGTAAAGCTGCAAAGTATATTCAAAACACTCAAACCAAAGTTGCTTTTGTTTCCACAAATTCAATTGTACAAGGGGAGCAAACAAGTATTCTGTGGGGCCAGATGTTGAATAAATACAAAATTAAAATTCATTTTGCTCATCGTACTTTTAAATGGAGTAACGAAGCAAAGGGAAACGCCGCAGTATATTGTGTAATAATTGGTTTCGCCAACTACGACACAAATAACAAGCGTATTTTTGAATATGAAGACATTAAAGGCGAAGCCCACGAATTGAAAGTTAAAAACATTAATCCGTATTTGGTTGATGCAAAAGATATTCTGATAACTAAAAGGACAAATCCACTTTGTAATGTTCCTAAAATGAGTTTCGGTAATATGCCATTAGACGGAGGTCACTTACTATTGTCAGACGAAGACAAAACTGAGTTTCTGAAAAAAGAACCTAAAGCAGAAAAATATATTTTACCATTAATATCAGCATATGAATTTTTAAATGGAAAAAAAAGATGGTGCTTATGGCTTGTTGATGCAGAGCCAAATGAATTAAAACTAATGCCCGAAATATTAAAAAGAGCTGACTTAGTTAAGAGATTTCGTTTAGAAAGTGTTGCTACTTCAACACAGAATTTTGCAACAGCACCAACTTTATTTCGCGACCGTAATAGGCCAGAAACATTTATTGTTGTTCCTCGTGTTTCATCTGAAAATAGACCCTATATCCCATTTGGTTTTTTTGATAAAAACTCCATTGTTAGCGACACTTGTATGTCAATCCCAAACGGCAATAAATATCATTTTGGTATTCTAATGTCTAAAATGCATATGGCTTGGGTGAAATATATTTGCGGTCGTTTAAAAAGTGATTTCCGTTACTCAAAAGATATTGTTTACAACAATTATCCTTGGCCAGACCATATAGCGGAAAAACAAATTACTGCAATTGAAACCGCAACACAGAAGGTTTTGGAGGCAAGACTTGATTTTCCAAATAGTTCACTTGCCGACCTATACGACCCATTGACAATGCCACCTGCATTGGTAAAAGCACATAATGAATTGGACAAAGCCGTTGACTTGGCTTATAGACCGCAACCATTTACAAGTGAAGCCAATCGAATGGTGTCTTTATTTGAACTTTACGAAAAATACACGGCTGACCTTTTTACAAAAGAGAAAGTGAAAAAGAAAAAATGAGGAATGGAGAAAAATAAAGACATTGATAATCCTAAAGAGGAATTTGAAAAACTGTCGAAAAGGTTTAAAATTCTACACGACAGATTCCTCGCTATTGCAATGGATTACAAGCACTATGTTGATTCTACAATAACCGACAACGAAATCTTTAAATTAAGAGATAATGTTCTTTCTCGCCTGTATAGTGCAAGATTTCATTTTCAACTATTACTTGAATATCATTACAGAGTTGAAAACAGATTAAAAGAATTATACAATAAAAATCCTAAAGAATTATTTCAAGGCGGGTTTGAATTA
This sequence comes from Bacteroidota bacterium, assembly GCA_031367345.1. GTDB lineage: Bacteria > Bacteroidota > Bacteroidia > AKYH767-A > 2013-40CM-41-45 > JADKIH01. The sequence goes on from JANLPR010000160.1 coordinate 43,014, forward strand.
ATGAGCATTCAAGAACAATCAACGAAGGAGATTTATTCGCTTTTTGATAGTATGTTATATCATCTTTGTTCAATCTACGATTATTTATTTAGATTGATAAATTTTGCTCACGGAAAAACAATTCTTGACAATCCGAAATGGAATTTATTCAAGTCTAATAAAAATCTCAAGAATTTTATTTATTGCAGCGAAGAAATTACACCCAAATTAGAATTGCTTGATGCAAATTTTATTTATCCATTAATAAAACATCGTTCTCACCTAATTCATACCGAAAATGATATGGGTGAATTCAAATTGACATTTAATTTGGGTGGTGATAATTTTAATGCAAAATTTCAAGCTACGAAACTATTCAAAGCAAATTTTCCTGAAATTGTAAAAGAAAATAGTGAGGCTGAATTGACAATTAAATACGCTTCCATTTGGTTAATTGATAAAACAATTCAAACCACAACAGAAATACTCTTTGAGTTGCGAGATGATATGAAACGGAATCAAAAAATACCTCACGGTATGTTTGTACTACTCGGACCAAATAATACAATTCAACCAGCTTCAACGCCATACTGGGGCGATAGGAACTTAACCTGATAGCATACACACCAAGCTAACTACCACATTTCCATAATTAACAACGAATACCTTAAAAGTTAATTGATTAAAATTGGATTGACAATCAAAAACCGTAACTTTGCCTTATGTTTTACAGACGAAAAATCATATTAGCCTTACTACAATTATTTGAAGGGGAATTAGAAAAAATTCGCTTACAAAAATTACTTTTCCTTTTTACCCAAAGACAGGAGAAGGCAGAGTATGATTTTATCCCTTATAAATTCGGTTGTTACTCTTATTCTGCCAACGCTGATTTAACAACTATGGCAAGTAAAGGAATGTTGACCGAAACCGATAGCCATTTTAAAAGCAATGAAAAAACCGATTATTTAAAGGCATTAAAAGAAACCGACAAAAAACAGTTACAAGAAATTAAAATGCTTTATGGTAAAATGACCGCTAATGCTTTGATGAAGCATACTTATATCAACTTTCCTTATTGGGCAACAAAAAGTATAAAAGCGGAAAGCATTTTAACATCTGATGAATTTGAAAAAGTAAATAAGAGCAAACCCAAAAGCAACAAAACCGTTTTATTTACTATTGGTTACGAAGGAATTTCTTTAGAGGAATATTTAAACCGTTTACTAAAAAATGATGTGAAAATTTTGGTTGATGTTCGCAACAATCCTTTAAGTATGAAATACGGCTTTAGCAAAAGTCAATTAAAAAGATATTGTGAAAATTTAGGAATACAGTATATGCACTTCCCCGAAGTTGGAATACAAGCAGAACAAAGACAGGAATTAAATGCTCAAACGGACTATGACAAATTATTTGCCGTATATCGCAAAAGCAATTTAACTAAAACTGTTCCGACACAAACTGTAATTTTAAATTTATTAAAACAGCATAAACGCATTGCTTTGACTTGCTTTGAAGCTAATATTTGCCAATGCCATCGTAAACATTTAGCGGAAGCCATTGAATCACTTCCAAACTTTGAATACGAAGTAAAACATATTTAACAATGGCATTGACAAAGGTTTTAATTACGGTAAAAACATACCCAACCATTTCAACTAAATATGATGAGTTGGTTTGCACCGCAGGTTTTCGTGAAGATGGGACTTGGATTAGACTCTACCCTGTACCTTTCAGAAAAAAATCATACAACGAACAATATAAAAAATACGATTGGATTGAAGTTGATTTAGTGAAAAACGATAGCGATTTCAGACCTGAAAGTTACCGACCTCATTCGCACGACAGCGAAATAAAAATTGTTGGACATATTGATACAACAAGCAATTGGGCTGAAAGAAAAAAGACTGTATTAGGTAAAATCTATTACAACTTAACAGAACTTATTGCAGAAGCGAAAGACAAAAATATCTGTACTTCATTGGCTGTTTTTAAACCGACAGAAATTAAAGATTTTATAGCAGAGCCAGTAGAACGTGAATGGGACAGAGACAAATTAGCAAAACTTCAACAGTTAAACATATTTGAAAATGCAACCGCAGACAAATTTGAAGTTGTAAAAAAACTTCCTTACAAATTCTCATACAAACTCACCGACAATCAAGGCAAAGAAAGCCGAATGATGGTTGAAGATTGGGAAATAGGACAACTTTATTGGAACTGCCTTGCAAGACACGAGGGAGATGAAGTAAAAGCAGTTAAAGACGTTAGAACAAAATATTTTGACGACTTCGCAAAAACTAAAGACCTGCATTTATTTTTAGGGACAACTTTTGAATTTCATTTACGAAATGCTCATAATCCGTTCATCATTATTGGAACATTTCAGCCAAAAATAGACACGCAAGGAAGTTTGTTTTAGCCTACGCAATTTACAAGCACATTTAAAAACCGCACAATCAAACGCTCTGACCAAAGTTTTGAAATAAATTGCAAACCATTAAAAAAATAATTCACCTGATTTTTCGGCGGATTGTAAAAACATCAATAAGGCTCAGCAGCCAAGGAATTGCTGGAGTAACCAATTAACTACACTAGTTTAATTGCACTCTGCCCCAAAAACGCCAAGACCGAGAATCTCACTGCTAAACATTCTTAGCAAGATGATCTAATACCAGTCTTGTGGTTAATTATTTCCAAGCCCGTTCCATCCTGAATCATTGGTTCAAGATCTAAAATCGAATGAGAAGAAAAACGTCCTCTTCTTTGCCACCATTAACGGCAAGCAAAATTGAGTCTGATCTACCATTCTTCCCTGACCACCAGCCCCTTACTCACTTATCAACATTAAATGTTTCTAACTTATCTTTTTATTGCTTTTATATCATCATTATACATTATAAATTGCCGCAAATTCAAAAGAAAAATACTCTTCTATGGAAATGACTATTGAAAAACTGCAATTGAAGGTGGAAAACCAATCGACGCTAATCAAAGAATTGACGAACGAAAACGAGCAATTATTTCACCAGTACAATCATTTAATGATTCGTAATGGCAAAATGTTGCAGCGTGTCGACGACCTACAAAAAGTAATCGACGACTTACACGTTCGTATAGAAGAGCTTCAACTCATAAATGGCAATATGATGCAGATCAATGATCGTTTGCGTTCACGCAGCGATTCTCGCTTTGCAAGCAATAACAATCAGCCTATTTCTGTCGATCGACTTAAAGCATTGAACGATCCGTTGCTCGATTTCAACATGGAAGATTTGTCTGAGCGCTGGAGAGCATTCCCCGGACAAACAGCACAGAATGGTCCGAATTTGAAAAAGCAGGTAAGTATGCTTGTGCACTTATACAATACTGCAACGTTGAGATCGAGTGAGCTTTTTAATTTGGCAGGTGTTGGAGGTGTAACCGGAGCTCGTTATGTGTCGACGTTGAAAAAATATGGCTTGATTCGTTACACCGGTGCTCGCAAAAAAGGACATTATGAGATTACACCAAAGGGTACAGCTTTCATTGAAAATACCGGTTATTCATCATTAGTTGAAACGGCAGAAAGAAAATTTGATACCTCGAAAGTTACACCAAGCAAACTCGATCAGATGTTTGCCAAGTCAAGTTCTTCAGCTGATTCGAACATGATTAATCACGACGATTTGTAATTGAAGAATCATTTATATAAAAGCAATTAGTACAAATTGATTATTGAAATTCTAAAAATGACGATCAATGTCTATTTTTGAATATCAATAATCAATTTTTCTTATACACCTTGTTCTATGGAACTTCTTACTCCCCTTCATTTTCCCGATTACGAATTGATCGATTGCGGCAATTTTGAAAAGCTGGAACGCTTTGGAAAATACATCACCATTCGTCCCGAACCGCAAGCATTATGGGATCCGGTTCTCTCGCAAAAAGAGTGGCAGAAAAAAGCACATGCACAGTTTATTCCCCGCTCTTCGTCAACCGGCGATTGGCAACAAGTTCGCGATATGCCCGATCGGTGGAACATACAATATCCTCTTGCAAAAGGCCCTACTATTACGATGCGTTTGGCGCTTACTTCTTTCAAACATGTAGGTGTTTTTCCGGAGCAGGCAGTAAATTGGGACTACATTTATAAATCGGTGAAGAGCATGAAAACTCCAAACCCGAAGGTCTTAAATCTTTTTGCCTACACCGGCGGAGCATCGTTAGCAGCAAAAGCCGCCGGAGCCGACGCGGTTCATCTCGACTCAATTAAGCAAGTTGTTTCTTGGGCAAATGAAAATATGGAACTGAGCAAGTTGTCGGATATCCGTTGGATTGTTGAAGATGCAATGTCTTTTGTAAAGAAGGAAGTAAAGCGTGGTAAAAAATACAACGGGATCATTTTGGATCCTCCAGCCTTTGGCCACGGTACTGAAGGTCAAAAATGGAAGCTGGAAGAAATGATTAACGAAATGATGCATTTGGTATTCAAACTACTCGACGATCAAGAACGTTTTTTAATTCTCAACACATATTCGCTTGGCTTGTCATCGCTGGTGGTAGAAAATATGCTGAGAGACTTCGACGATCTAAAAACCGGCGAGTTATACCTGAATTCTACAACCGGATTGAAGCTGCCTTTAGGAGTATTTGGTCGATTCTGTCATACGGCGGTTTAAGCCTTTTTCTGTCCTTCAAAATCTTATCTTTGCCATTATATATTTAGAAAATGGAAAGAAAAGTTCGTGTACGTTTTGCTCCCAGTCCCACAGGCCCTTTGCATGTAGGAGGAGTTCGAACCGCTTTGTACAATTATTTATTTGCTAAAAAACACGGCGGAGATTTTATTTTACGAATAGAAGACACTGACCAAAACCGCTACGTTGCCGGAGCGGAAGACTATATTATAGAAGCCCTCAAATGGTGTGGTATTCCACCCAATGAAGGAGTTGGTTTTGGCGATGGTCCGCACGCGCCATATCGTCAAAGCGAGCGAATGTTGATCTACCGTCAGTATGCAGAAAAATTGGTTGCTTCCGGCAATGCTTATTATGCTTTTGACACTGAAGAAGAGTTGGATGCTTTACGTAAACAAATGGAAGCAGAGAAATCGGCTTTTTCATACAATGCAAAGACGAGAAAAAAATTAGTGAATAGTCTAACACTTTCATCTGCCGATGTCGAAAAAAGAATTCAAGCAGGCGAATCATTTGTAATTAGAATGTTGATTCCTGAAAACGAAGAGATCAGAGTTATAGATTTGATTCGTGGCGATGTTATAGTTCACAGCTCACAACTCGACGACAAAGTTCTTTTTAAAAGTGATGGAATGCCAACGTATCATTTAGCGAATGTAGTCGATGACTATTTAATGCAGATTACACACGTAATTCGTGGAGAAGAATGGCTGCCTTCAGCACCGTTGCATGTGTTGCTTTATCGTTCGTTAGGATGGGAAAATGTGATGCCTCAGTTTTCGCATCTTCCATTGTTACTAAAGCCCGACGGAAACGGAAAGTTAAGTAAGCGCGATGGTGATCGATTAGGTTTCCCTGTTTTTCCACTCGACTGGAACGATCCTGTAACAGGCGAAAAATCGTCGGGGTATCGCGAGCGAAATTATATACCTGCTGCTTTTGTGAATATGTTGGCATTACTTGGCTGGCATGCAAGTGGCGACAAAGAGATTTTTACACTTGAAGAATTGATTCACGATTTTTCGTTAGAGCGAGTGAGTAAGAGTGGAGCCAAATTCGATCCTGATAAAACAAAATGGTTTAACGAACAATATTTACGTCACGAGCCAATTAATAAATTGGCAAGTCTGCTAAAACCAATGGTTGAAAAACAATTGGGATACGATGCTAATGATCGAAGAATGTCAGATAGCTATTTAGAAAAAGTAGTTACCCTTTTATTAGAAAGGGTTCAGTTCGAAAACGAATTTATTGATAAAGGGAAATATCTATTCGAAGCACCAAATTCGTACGATGAACAAATAGTGGCTAAGAAATGGAAGCCGGAGTTAGAAAAATTCTTTACAACACTCATTGCGGAATTTCAAACAATGAATTCGTTTATGACAACCGATATTGATTCGAAGATTAAAGAAGTAGCAACAACGTTAGGAATGAAATCCGGTGAAGTGATGCAATTGTTCAGAGTGATTGTAAGCGGATCGGGAACGGGAGTAGATCTTCTCGGAATGTTAGAATTGCTAGGCAAAGAAGAAGTGATTAACAGAATGAATGCCGGTGTGAAAAGTATTAAGCAATCGGTAATTACAAAATCAAATTAATATGTCAATTGAAAAAAATGCCAACTTTCTTGAAGAGATTGTTGCGGAGGATATAAAAAACGGAAAGCACAGTGGTCGTGTACTTACACGTTTTCCGCCGGAGCCTAATGGATATTTACACATTGGGCATTCAAAGTCTATCTGTTTAAATTTTGGTTTAGCACAACAGTTTGGTGGAAAAACAAATTTACGTTTTGACGACACGAATCCTGTTACTGAAGATACAGAATACGTTGAGAGTATTAAGAACGATATTCGGTGGTTAGGTTTTAATTGGGATAATGAATTTTATGCATCCGATTATTTTGAAAAGATTTATGAATTTGCAGTAACACTTATCAAAAAAGAATTGGCGTACGTTGACGATTCGTCTGCGGAGGAAATTGCTGCAATGAAAGGAACTCCGACTGAGCCGGGACAAAATAGTCCGTACCGTTTAAGAAGTGTAGAGGAGAATTTGAATCTGTTTGCGCGTATGCGAGCAGGAGAATTTAAAGACGGAGAAAAAACACTTCGAGCTAAAGTTGACATGGCTTCGCCGAATATGCAACTTCGTGATCCGTTGATGTATCGCATTAAACATGCAGAACATCATCGCACCGGAAACAAATGGTGTATTTATCCGATGTACGATTTCGCACATGGACAGTGCGATTCGATTGAAGAAATTACACATTCAATTTGTACACTTGAATTTGAAGTTCATCGTCCGTTATATGAATGGTTCATAGAGAAGTTGGAAATTTTTCCAAGCCGACAATATGAGTTTGCGCGACTGAATCTTACATATACAGTAATGAGTAAGCGAAAACTTTTGCAGCTTGTAAATGAAAAGCACGTAACAGGATGGGACGATCCTCGCATGCCAACGTTGAGTGGTTATCGCCGACGAGGCTATACGCCTGAGAGTATCCGTGAGTTCTGCGATCGAATTGGAGTTGCGCGACGAGAGAACATGATTGATGTTGGATTGCTAGAATATTTTATTCGCGAAGATTTGAATAAACGAGCGAATAGAGTGATGGTAGTAACCGATGCTGTGAAAGTGATTATTGATAATTACGAAGAAGGCAAAACAGAAATGTTGCCGGGAGAAAATAATCCGGAAGCAGAAGATAAAGGAGGACTGAGAGAAATTCCTTTTAGTAGAGAGTTATACATTGAACGAGATGATTTCATGGAAGAGCCTACGAAGAAGTATTTTCGTTTAGGGCCGGGACTAAAAGTTAGATTGAAGCATGCATATATATTGGAGTGTACATCATTTGTGAAAGACGCTGCAGGAAATGTAACTGAAATTCATTGCAATTATTTTCCTGACAGTAAGAGCGGACATGATACGAGTGGAATAAGTGTAAAGGGAACATTGCATTGGGTGAGTGTTCCACATGCTTTTGAATGCGAGTTGAGATTGTACGATAGATTATTCTTGCCTGAAGATCCAAGTACAGCGGAGGGAGATTTTAAAGATCATTTGAATCCGAATAGTTTGGAAGTGGTAAAGAAAGCATTTGCAGAACCATCGTTGAAGAATGCAGGAAGCGGAGATCGTTTCCAGTTTATACGTCGCGGGTATTTTTGCATGGATTCCGATTCTACTAAGGAGAAATTTATTTTCAATCGCACGGTAACGCTGAAAGATAGCTTTGCAAAAGAAACGGCTAAGAAAAATTAACCGTGATGTATTCGATTTAATACAATAACGTTTTAGGAAAAAAAGTTATGGGAGTTATTTTAGTTGGACCAATCCGCACATATAGTTTTCATGGTTGTTTGCCGGAAGAGGAAAAGATTGGTGGAAATTATTTGGTCAATGTAAAGATCAATGCAGATTTTTCAGAAGCAGAAAAAAATGATGAGCTTTCATCAACGATAGATTATTGTGATGTTTACCAGGTAGTGGATCGTGAAATGGCAATTCGTTCGAAACTGATTGAGCATGTTGCGGCGCGTATTGCTGAGGCGTTGAAAAACGAAATCGCTAAAATAGAGAAGGTAAAAGTAACGGTAACGAAAATTGCACCACCAATGAACGGAGATGTTGCAGAAGTGAGTGTGATCGTGAGCCGCAGTTGATTCAAAAAAATGAAAAGCACCACCAATTCAATTTCCGAACTGAATAAGCAGTTGCAACAGCTACCACCTAAAAAAGTGGCGGAGATTTGTATTCGTGTTGCCAAACATAAAAAGGAGAACAAAGAACTATTAGATTATCTTTTAAATGAAGCTGACGACGAAGATGGATTTCGCGAGAAAGTGAAAGAAGAAACGGAATTTCATTTTCAGGAAATGAATCGCAGTAATTTATATTTAGCAAAAAAGACACTCCGAAAGATTTTAAGAGTCATTAATAAGAACTGTCGTTTTTCGGGCGATAAAGAAACGGAGGCGATTTTATTAATACACTTTTGTAAGACACTAAAAAATTCCGGGATTAATTTTTATGACAGTCAGGTTTTGGTGAATATGTATAATAATCAGCAAAAGAAGATTGCAACAGCTATTTCTAAGTTGCATGAAGATCTGCAATACGATTATTTGAAAGAGTTGGAGTCGATTTAGTTCAAAAAAAATCAAGAGGCTTTATTAAAAAAATCAAGTGATACTATGGAAACAAAGGCTAGAAAACCTGTGATTTCATGTGATAATTGCGGCTCTATAAATTTAAATTGAAAAAAGTTGGAAGCAGTGACTATTATTTTTATAATTACTGATTCAAATTCAATTTCAATCTAAATTTCATTAGGCCATGAACACATCGAAACTTGTAAAATTTGTTTTTCACATTTTTTTTTCCGGATTCATTTTTCTAAATAGCGTTTTTGCGTTGCCTGCTAAAGGTCAAGTAGAAAGTGTGACTGATTCAGTTCAGGCGAAATTAGAGAAAGAGCAACTACACATTGATAGCGTTGTGGCATCTATTCAGTATCGACAGGGAATATTTAACTTGAAAGATAATTTAGCATCTGTGAAAGCCGCAAATGGGCTTTCGTTTTTAAATGCGAAAGATGCAAATAAACTACTGCACGATTTATGGAATAATCCCGAAAGCGATAATGTTCTTGGCGTATTAGTTCCAACCGATATTGCTATTGATGATGAAAAATTGTGGGCCGTAGTTTTTACTTATGAAGAAGACGGGCATGTAAAAGATGATGATGCAGCAGACATGAAGTATGATGAGTTGTTGAAGACAATGAAAGAAGATGCTGAGAATGCAAATGCAGAAAGAGTAAAGGATGGTTATGATGCGATGCATTTAGTGGGCTGGGCACAGACTCCATTTTATGATAAGGTGCAACATAAAATTCATTGGGCGAAAGATTTATCGATAGGCGAAGGCACGCAGCACACGTTGAATTATAACATTCGGATGTTGGGTCGTAAAGGAGTACTGGTTTTAAATGTGGTTGCAAGTATAGACCAGCTTCCGGAAATTAAAACGAAGATTAATTCGATTATGGCGAGTACAGATTTTATTGCGGGCAATCGTTACGAAGATTTTGATGAGAGCAGCGATAAAATTGCTGAGTATGGGCTGGCAGGATTAATAGCCGGAGGAGTTTTAGTGAAAACGGGATTGCTTGCAAAAATTGGATTGGTGTTAGTGAAGTTGTGGAAAGTAATTGCACTTGCAATCGCAGGTGGATTAGGTGCTTTTAAAAAGTTCTTCAACAAAAAGAAAAAAAACGAAACGAATGATTTGCCGATTGTTGAAAAAGACAATGATTAACTGATTTAAGTAAGTAGTGAGTGGTAAGTAGTAAGTAAAAAATGACCTTTTAAGTGAGGGGTAAGTAGTGACTAAGTGAGTTTTTTACTTTTTACTTTTTACTTTTTATTGCCGCAAAGCGAAATCTTTAGCGAAGCGGGATTTCGCTTCTAGGTACAGACAATCTTTCCTTTTCCTAACACACACTGAAGGGAGGACCAAGCAACATTTTTTCTCCCGCAGAAACCGCAGAATACCGCAGATTTTTTTTTCTTTTAAGTGAGTTGTGAGTGGTAATTAGTGAGTAAAAAAATGACTAAGTGAGTGGTGAGTGGTAATTAGTGAGTAAAAAAATTGAATAAGTGAGTGGTGAGTAGTAATTAGTGAGTAAAAAAAGCAACGACCCTTTTTTTTACTTCATACTTCCCAATTCAATTGGTAAGAAGTAAATAAATGCAAACTAAATTGACCTTTGACCCTTCTTACTTCTCCCTCGGTCCTCTTTTATAGATTACAAGTCCGTTGAGAAAATTGCGGAGCAGCTGATCGCCACAAGGTTTAAAATTAGCGTGGTCTTCGTTTCTAAAAACGGCACTTAGTTCTGTTTTACTTATTTCGTAATCTACGAGTTTTAGGATTTGGATAATATCGTCGTCTCTCAGCTCTAAGGCAACGCGCAATTTTTTGAAGATATCGTTATTGGAAAGCATATTGTTTTGTCGCTTTAATTTCTAGTTTTATGGTCAGGTTTTTTTTGACTTTTATTTTTATTCGAAAAGTTTTTTCGTTTCCCAAAGTTACTTTTAATTTTTAGGCTCGGATTCCATTCCGGTGCTTTGCCTAATGATTCCGGCAATGGTATTTTAGGAATCACCATTTCAATAAATTCTTCTATCTGAACAAAGCGTGCTTGATCTTTAGGACTGATAAATGTGATAGCCTCGCCGGTTGTTTCTGCCCGTGCTGTGCGACCTACACGATGAACATAATCTTCTGCATCTCCCGGCACATCGTAATTGATTACAATGCCAATGTTATCGATATCAATTCCGCGCGATAGAATGTCTGTAGCAATAAGGATCGGTGTCTTTCTGTTTTTGAAATTGAGCAAAACCGATTCTCTGTTTTCTTGAGTAAGATCGCTATGGATTGCTGCAGCAGGAAGATTTCTTTTTTGTAATTCTTTTTCTAATGTCTTAACAGCAATTTTTGTTGAGGCAAAAATTAATGTACTGGTAATTTCTCGCGATGCTAAAATATCAACGATTAAATTATTTTTTTGATCATCAAATACAACGTATGCTTTTTGATCGACACCCGCAGCAGGTTTACTCACAGCAATATTTATTTCAACAGGGTTTTGCAATAATTTTTTAGCAAGCGGGCGAATCTTTACCGGCATTGTTGCGCTGAAAAGTAAGATCTGTTTTTTAATAGGAAGAAATTGATTGATCGTCATGATGTCTTCGTAAAAACCCATATCGAGCATTTTGTCCGCTTCATCGAGAATCAGCGTTTCCAACTGATCCATTTTTACATAGCCAAGTTTGAGGTGACTTAACAAACGGCCGGGAGTAGCAATGATAGCAGATGTTCCTTCCATGAGCGCTTTCTTTTCTCGATCGAATGAAAAGCCATCGTTACCTCCATAGACAGCAATAGAACTGGCGTGAGTATAGTAAGCAAATCCTTGAAATGCTTGATCAATTTGAACAGCTAATTCGCGAGTTGGAGCGAGTATGAGTACGGAAGTGTGTGGTGTTTTGCTTTTTGAAATGCCTTCAAGCGTAGGCAAAATGTATGCAGCAGTTTTTCCTGTTCCTGTTTGTGCACAGGCTAGTACATCTTTTCCTTCTAAAATTACAGGTATTACACTTTTTTGTATTGGCGTTGGTTCATCATAACCCATCGTATATAGGCCATCAAGAAGCTCTTCGCTAAAATTAAACACATCAAATCCAAAATTTTCCATTTCTGCAAGGTCTGAAAATTTTATGGTTATTTGAGGGGTTTTTAGGAATTAGTTTGAAAAAAATAAACGGTTTTATTGGAATGATTATGTCGCCAATTACTCTTCGTTTATTTTATTTTGAAGCTAAGTGGAGTAAGTGGAAAATTTTTATTGTCGGCATTTTTACAACGGATGTATTCAATAAAAAAATTGCAGCCCGAATTTGCAGTATTGATCAAGTCGATCATTTCTTTGGTGAACATGTAATCGTTGTGTGATGATATTTCTTTTATCCCATCTTTACACGCCAGTGAAAATTTAAAGCCGGTAATAATTAGTGTTGAGTCGTCTATTTGTAAATGATGTGCGGTAGTAAATTCTTCTTTTGTAATCAATCCGCCCGACTTACCTGCTATGGTTACTTTGTTTGGCAGGAAACCCGTGTCTTGACTCTTGCAAGGTAGTGAAAATGTTAAATAGATAAGAAGAGATAAGATAGATGTCGAAAGTATTTTCATTTTTTTTATTTTATGTTTAACTAAAAAATAGTATTGAAAATTTTTACTTAAATATTTTTAGAGTAAGCCCATTGTCCATCGTCTTTATTAAAACCCATAATTTTTAAAAAACGTTCATGGTCCTTATTGAATATTTTATGGTAACAGATCTTCTTAACGCCCTTACTGACTAAATATTTTTTTTCGGTATCGAAAATAAATTTACCTACTTCAAAGTCGCGGTATTTTTCGACGGTATAATTTATTTTTACTTCCGCATTTCCTTCCGGAGAGATGGCAACTACAAAAATATTTGCAATTGCAAGGTCGCGTAAAACCACAAATCTTAATTCGGGATGGTTTGCTTCGGAAAGATATTCGGGGAAGTAAGCTTGAATATCCTTAGAATAAAAGTCGAGAAATTTTTTGATGAGAGCGTCATCCGGATTGAATTCAAGCAGATCGAACTTTTCATGACGAAGATAAATCTTAACAAGTGAATAACTGTTAATAATTAGAAGAAGGCTATTGGTGATAATAATTGGCATGGCACTAATCATTATTCCATATAGAATAAATGCGAGACAACCGAAGCTGTTCAGCCATCTAAAACGAATATCATTATTAACAAGCAATGACAGTGCTAATAGTAGAGATGCAAGATAGCCTAGCCCAAGAGAAATGATTTGATCCATTGAATTGGTTTGAGCTGTAAAAGTAGAAAATTATTAATTGAGCAATGAATTTTTCTCAAGTGGTTGGCAATTATGAATACAATCGGAAAAACTTATTTTGAGATAGTAACAAAAAAATCCCCGACAATTAGTTTCCTAACTATCAGGGATTCGTGTGTTCATTGTTTAGTTTATGATTTTAATATTTTCTTAGTGACTTTTGTTTCTTTAAAAATAATGGTTACATAATAAACACCTTGAGGCAA
>JANLPR010000048.1:0-1823 GCA_031367345.1 Bacteroidota bacterium
AGCTAACAAACCATCGTTGAATTGGACGTTTCCAATACTGTTTTTAATCATTCACGGAAAACCTTAGAAATCGATTTTGGTATTTCAATAATAATGATACATTTACTTTCCGAATAAGAAAGTAAGCTAAATATTTGTCAATTTAACGGTCTAACTATAATTATTTTAGTTTGTTGGTGTCTCGTTAGTCAATTGATGAAAACTATTTGGATGTTATAAAGGTCAATATTTATTATTCGATTATTCGTTCTGAAAACAGAGTGAATAAAAATAATGTAATTATTAACTAAACTCGGGAGCTACTAATTCACCCGAAGTATTTTACAATGGAATGTCTCAAACAAAAAATTCACGGAGCATAATTCAATTAAAAATTTAGTCTATGGAGGTGGATTTGGTTGTCTAGTAGTTTTATGTAGATAGAGTTTTGTGCCATATGTATTGGTTTTAAATGTTGAATTTTTGTTTAAGTCAAATGAGTTAAACTAATGTTATAAAAAATTGTACAATGAAAAGATATCCTGGAATATTGACTTGTTTAGTTTTTGTTTTGCAGATCTTTAATGAATTTGCTTCAGCTCAAGCAGTGAAATTGCCATCAGATACTGGTGCAGTTTGGAATTATATTTGTTCCGATGCTTCTAACCCCCCACCAATCTATTTCTATCCAAGTTATACAATAACGGGTGATACCTTAATAGGAGCGCAGACATATTCATTAGTTAATTATGGAATATCATACTTGTTACGAGAAGATAGTATTGGTAGAGTATATATCCGGTATTTGGATCCTTCACTGTATTTCTGCACAGACACGAATGAAATCCTTGCATGTGACTTTTCATTAAGTTTGAATGATCAAATTTATATTCATAGTTGTTATGGTGATTCCATTCTATGTCAGGTAGTGTTGGTGGATAGCATATTAACCAACCATGGATATCGAAAACAAATAAATTTGACCGAATTTACAGGCACATTGACTTGTGGAACTGGTAATGGACCATTTAAGTGGGTTGATGGAATCGGTGACTTGAATGATTTATTTTACAATCTTAATTTTTTTCAACAAGGGAGTGTCTGTTTGCAGTATTACGATTTTTTAAGTCTTGATTCAGCAGGACAGAATATTCATTTTTTAACGAATGAGGTAAAAAATAATTATTCAATGATGAAGGATGTTTTTATTGATAGCCAATTCAATTTGCATTGTAAATCTTCAATGAAACAAATTAAAATCTACGATGTTTTTGGCAGACTACTATGGAGTTATTCCCCTGAAAACTATGAGCATGAAGTAAATTTGCAAGTTGATAATTTCAAAACATTTGGAATTAAAATTATTATTGTTGAAACAGAATTCACAAATTATAAATTAACTTCTATAAACTAACTGGCCATGATTACTTTAGCATCATCTTCTTACAAAAAAATCACTATGAGTTTATTGCTTTGTTTTTTAACAATTATTATAAACTCAACTTGTTTCTCTCAAAATGTTGTGAGTATGCCTGAAATTAATTCAGCTACTAGTGATCCCAATTTTAACTTCAAATCATTCATTGATTCGACGGATAAAATTATTAAGAATTATTTTGATGAAAATACTTCTGAAAATTATGATGATTTCGAAAATTCAGTAGAAGAGTATCAAAGATGGAAATGGTTTTGGAAGAATAGAGCCGTATACAATTTTTCTTCACACTCGGTAAGTCTTTCATTGGCAAAATTTAAGATGCTACGAT
Source organism: Bacteroidota bacterium (assembly GCA_031367345.1). Taxonomy (GTDB): domain Bacteria; phylum Bacteroidota; class Bacteroidia; order AKYH767-A; family 2013-40CM-41-45; genus JADKIH01. Next base: position 1,746 of record JANLPR010000048.1, read on the forward strand.
GATGGGTAATTTAAGTTATCTACCCGGTATAGATAAAATTTCTCTTGGGAATGGAATTGAAAAACCTGTGATGCGAGG
>JANLPR010000051.1:0-2539 GCA_031367345.1 Bacteroidota bacterium
TGCAAGCATGGAAACGGAAGAGATTGGTGGATTGTCTTTCACAAAAGTAAAGGTAGAAGGTATTATAAATTTCTATTAACGCCAAGTGGATTGCAAGGTCCATTTGCACAAGATATAGGTTACTCTGTATTACCACGAGATTGGATCTGGCAGAGTTCTTTTTCTTCTAATGGGTTAAAGTTTTCTACTGCATTTACAAAAGATACTTTTGATATCATGGACTTCGACAGATGTACCGGATTATTCACCAATGTAAATTCAATTTATGTTAATGATTCTGCTCAAGGGCGCGGTGTTGCATTCTCACCCAATTCTCAATACTTGTATTATTCATCTGAAAACTATTTATATCAATACAATATTGCTAGTTCACCAATAAGTGCCAGTCAAATTAAAATTGGTACTTATGATAAATATGTTGATCTAATTCCGCCGATCTACACTCAGTATTTTACATGTCACCTGGGATATGACCATAAGATCTATATTCTGTCAGGTAATGGCTCTCGATGGCTAACTGTAATAAACGATCCTGATAGTTTAGGGGATGCTTGCAATGTACTTGAGCATAGTTTTTATTTGCCTACTTATAATGCCTGGACTATACCAAATTTCCCAAATTATTTTTTGGGAAAAGAAAGTGGTGCAATTTGCGATAGCTTATCTTTTGGTTCAATTCAAATCGAAAGAGTTTATCAAAATCCTATTTTACCTCCAGCCATTGTTTCAGATGATCGAGGTGAAGCGGTTCAGTATATGACTACACCTATTAGTGATAGGAATTCGTATAAAGGATATCTTCTTCGTTCAGATTCTTTAATATTAAACACTACAAAATCAAAAAAACAAAGTGAAATTCATTAATTTCAAATTTATTCTCTTATTTTGTATATTATCACATCGTTTTTTAGCAACCGCTCAAAATGATAATATCCTATATGGGATAAGAAATCATTTCAGCACATTTGAATTTGTTCGAATAAATTGCAATAATGATAGTTTAACTGTCTTAAATACGCTGTCTGATTTTTATTACAGTTCCACTTTTAGTTCATGCTTTGACGCTGTTAATCAAAAATATTTCTATTGTACTAGCCGTGAATTAAAAGTGCTTGATGCGCAGACGGGGCATTTAGATACAACATTTGATTTTAATTCATTAAATCCAAATCACATCGAACACATCGTCTTTAATTCGTTTGATAATAATATTTATTGTATTAAAGAAAATTGGACAACACTACAACAGGTTATTTCAAAAATTAATCCCATCTCAGGTGTCCTTACAGATTTATTTACAATTACACCATCAATTGAAATTGGTGTTGGCTGTAAAGCTTCCATCGATCCATTTCTAGGCGAATACTACCTACAAAGTAAAAAGATCTCAGTAATTGATCTTAATTCGGGTACATTGATTTCAAATTCTGTTATTACAAATCCAACAAATGAATGGTTTGATCATTTTGCCTATAGTTGTAAACAACAAAGGTTTTTAGGCTTAAGCAACAATTACCATTTAGTGGAAAATTATTTCTCAGAAGTTAACCCACTCTCTGGAGTTTCAACGAAGGTGAACGTCCTTCCTCTTAACAACTATTTTTATAATCACTATTTGAGTGGAAGTACAATCGACAACCATACTGATGTATTTTACTACGCATCCGCAAAAGGGAAATTATATGGAATAGATATAAATTCTGGTAATACAGTTTACTCACATAATTTTGGCCCTGATCATCAGCTTCTTTTTTTAGAGTCTGCATCCCCGATCTCCTGTTTGTCTGACAATATTTTATCACAGACATCCAGTTTGAATATAGAAGTTTTTCCGAATCCAGCTTCAAATGAAATTGTCATCAACCTTCAGAAAAATCCTGGTAAAGCAACTTTTGAAGTCTTAGATTTAACAGGAAAAATAATTATGGAAGAAACTTTGATTAATCAGTCGAACAGATTAAACATATCTGCTTTGCCAAAAGGACTTTACTTTTGGAAATTAATCTTACCTAATTCGGTTTTATCTGACAAGCTGGTAATTCTATAGAGAGCAAATAATTCAAACAATCTGTATGACCTTGCTTAAGTATGGGATTTTGGGTTATGATAATCACAAATAACGCTTTAAGTTCCAAATCTTATGCAAATCTCCATGAAACCAGTTCGAAGACAGTCCGCTCGGGAGTACAGATGCAGTTTTGAGTGTGTAGTGTGAGTGTGGTCGCAAACGTCTCCACACTCGCACTCAAACTCAAACTGAAATCCGCTGCGACGGACATCCATCTAACTTTTCCATTTCTCCAACAAAATAAAGCCACAGACTGCTTCGACGGATATTCGTCCGTTGTTTTAAGTCGTGCGATATTCATCCACCGTTAAATGCTCATCGTGTTTAATGACCGAACCTATTTTATAAAAGGCATTGATGCATTAAAGAAGTTTGTACTCGAGGAAGTAATAACCGGCGGAGTCAAACAATCTAGCAGAGTGGAAAAATGTCATCACTAGTTTTTTCAGGCATCCTCTCCTTACAAGTTCT
>JANLPR010000008.1:0-9034 GCA_031367345.1 Bacteroidota bacterium
AGTAGTAAGTGGTGATTAGTGAGTAAAAAAATGATCGCAAAGCAGAATGTTTAGTGAGGCGGAAGAAATAATTTTGATGAGCAACTGTTAATTCCGAACGGCATTCTGCTTTACTTAGTGAGTAGTAATTAGTGAGTAAAAAAATCACTCACAGTTGACTTTACATTTTTTTTACTCGCATTGAACCAATTGATTCACCTACGTGCGGCTGAATGAGCTTTCGCTCTAGCCTTCGCACAACATTCTGCCGAGCGGAAGACTGCAATAAATGACCCTTGACCTTTGACCCTTGACTTTTTTCTTCTTCCCAAACGCCCTAAACAGGCGAATGTCTGAGCCATTGCTAGTCACTTTTCGAAATGCATCAGAACAATTTCCGCCCCCCTTTGTTGTCTTGTAGTGAAATCTGCCCAAAAACCAAGTGGAAAAATAAAAAGTAAGGCCAATAAAGCGGTTCTTCAGGTCGTTAAACGCCCTTATAAATCGAATTTTTCTATATTTGTAGATTCAGAAAAACAGATGGATATTAAGCCCGGTAAGCATTTAAAAAAAATTACATTTCCTGACGACTTGCGAAAGTTTAAGGAGTCGGATCTGCCTCAGATTTCCAAAGAACTACGCGACTATATCATCGATATCGTTTCGGTTAATGGAGGTCATTTTGGTGCTTCTTTAGGAGTTGTTGAACTCACCGTTGCTTTGCATTATGTATTCAATACGCCCGACGATCAGCTCGTGTGGGATGTGGGCCATCAAGCGTATGGTCACAAAATATTAACTGGCCGACGCGATATTTTTTATACTAACAGAATTTACAAAGGTATAAGTGGTTTTCCTAAAAGAAGCGAAAGTGAATTCGATACGTTTGGTGTAGGACATTCGTCCACTTCTATTTCTGCCGCCTTAGGAATGGCCGTTGCTTCTCGATTAAAAGGTGAAACAAAACGTCAACACATTGCTGTAATTGGCGATGGTGCTATGACTGCCGGATTAGCGTTCGAAGCGATGAATCATGCCGGCGTAGAAAATTCAAATCTACTCGTAGTGCTCAACGATAATTGTATGAGCATCGATCCGAATGTAGGTGCGTTGAAAGAATATTTAACCGACATCACAGTTTCTCATACGTACAATAAAGTAAAAGATGAAGTGTGGAAGTTGCTCGGTAAAATAAGTAAGTTCGGTCCGAACGCTCAAGAAATAGCATCCAACATTGAGAATGCTGTAAAGACAACGTTGTTGAAGCAAAGTAATTTATTTGAGTCGCTTCAGTTCAGATATTTTGGTCCGGTCGATGGTCATGATGTAAATCGTTTAGTAAAAGTGCTGAACGATTTAAAAGATATTCCGGGACCTAAAATTTTGCATTGCCTTACTGTAAAAGGTAAAGGCTATGAGTTAGCAGAGAAAGATCAAACCAAATGGCATTCGCCTGGATTGTTCGATAAAATTAGTGGTGAAATTATTAAGCCTGTCAACACTTCTCCACAACCACCGAAGTACCAAGATGTTTTTGGAAATACAATTGTTGAGCTGGCAGAAAAAAATCCAAAGATCGTTGGTGTTACACCTGCCATGCCTTCGGGTTGTTCATTAAATATTATGATGAAGGCAATGCCCGATCGTGCATTTGATGTAGGTATTGCCGAACAACATGCTGTGACATTCTCTGCAGGTATGGCCACTCAAGGCATGATTCCGTTCTGTAATATTTATTCGTCGTTTATGCAACGTGGCTACGATCAAGTTGTGCATGATGTAGCTTTACAAAAATTGCCGGTTGTATTTTGTTTAGATCGCGGTGGACTGGCGGGTGCCGATGGAGCAACGCATCACGGGGCTTACGACTTGGCTTATATGCGATGCATTCCTAATATGATTGTTTCTGCTCCGATGAATGAACAAGAGTTGCGTAATTTAATGTACACTGCACAGCTTCCTGAAACAAATGCGCCATTTTCTATTCGTTACCCAAGAGGAAATGGAGTTATGATAGATTGGAAAACACCATTCGAGAAAATACAAATTGGACAAGGAAGAAAAGTGAGTGATGGCGAAGAAGTAGCAATACTAACCATAGGTCATCCCGGCAATTTTGCAGTGAAAGCATGTGAAGAGTTGGAGAAAGAAGGAATTCGTCCGGCGCATTATGACATGCGATTTGTAAAGCCGTTGGACGAAGTAATGCTTCACGAAATTTTTAGTACGTTTAAAAAAGTAATTACAGTAGAAGACGGTTGTTTGATGGGCGGATTTGGTTCTGCTATAGCAGAGTTTATGCTCGATAATCAATACTCGGCTCGTGTTACACGCTTAGGAATCCCCGACCGATTTATAGATCATGGCGAGCAAAAAGAATTGTACGACGAATGTCACTTCGATTCGAAAGCTATTAAAAATGCTGTTCGTCAATTTATGGATGAGTTGGTTACGGCTTAATTTTTAATTTAAAATAAGTTTTTTTTTGATAATTTGCATTTAAAAATTAATTAGGATTACATGTAATCTCAAATATTATTTTTTTACCTATTTAAACTGCCAATCTAATCTTTAATGAAATCGACTCGTCCTATTCTTGCTCTGAATAGAAATTATTATTTAATTGTTTTAAATTCAATAGCAGGTTTGATTGTTTTCTCGTTATGGGTTTTCACGATCTTTTCGTATGCTCGACTTCCCAACAGTATTCCTAGCCATTTTGATATGACTGGAAATGTTGATGGTTATTCATCTAAAGGCATAATTTTTATTTTGCCAATTATCATGACGCTACTATTTATTTTGATGTCGTGGGTTATAAAATTTCCGCATCGGTTCAATTATCCTTTCGAGATTAATGAATCGAATGCTTTATATCAATACACATTAGCAGTCAAATTAATCACTATTCTTAAGCTTTTAATTGCAACTGGCTTTGCATTTTCGTTGTTTTCAATGACCAATCTCGATTCAAAGCTAGGTGCAAGCATAAATAGTTATTTTGTTTTGATAATGCTGGTTTCTCTTGTTCTGCCAATTGTCATTTATCTAATTTTGGCGGCTCGATCGGTAAAGAAATCTAATTGATTTATTGATGTGGTTTTGCGAAACCAATTACACAAATCATTAGTTTTACCCGAATAAATTTAAAGCTTGAAAGTCGATTAAGTTTAATTGCTCAATAGAGTTCAATCGACTTTTTATTTCCATACTCGAAAAAACAGTATCATTGAAAAAAACGTTCGCTCATTATTTTAAGATTGCCATTTTTTACGCGATCTTTTTTTTGGTTTGGCGTGCTATTTTTTTACTTGTCAATTTTCCTGAAGATAATTCTGTCTCATTTAAAGAAGCACTTCCGGCCTTTTGGTTCGGATTAAGAATGGATCTGTCAATTGCAGGATATATTTTATTGTCATCCCTATTTTTTAATTTGATCTATTTCTTTTTTCCGAAAAGAATAATCGCACTCATCGATTTTATCGTCCAGTGTTTTGCGCTCATCATTGTTTTTTTAGTTGTAGCAGGAAACGTTGCTTTGTATCACTTTTGGAATTCGATGATCAATTTTAGAGCCGTTAGTTATTTAGCCGATCCGGAAGAAATATTTACATCGCTCTCCGGAATGCAGTCGTTCGGGTTAATCGCCGGATTGATACTATCAATTGGAACTGCGATTTTTATTTTTAAGAAATGGTTTTATATTTCGTTTGAAGAAACTAAAGATAAATTTATTCCTAAAATTGCTTCATGGGTTATTTCCGTTGGATTGGTAATAATAGGAATACGAGGAGGAGTTCAAATGCTTCCGATGAATGAAAGTTTGGTTTACTATTCTAAAAATAATTTCTTAAATCAGTCGGCCATAAATCCGGCATGGCATCTTACATACGATATTTATACTGCCGGCATCTCTACAGAGAATCCGTTTAGAAGAGTTGATAAAGGAATTTGTGTTCCGCTAATGCAGAAGTTGCAGGAAGTTTCGTTTGAAAAATTTCCACTTATACTTTCAAACCATCAGCCGAATATTGTAATTATCATTCTTGAGAGTTATACCGCCGATGTAGTTGCGTCGTTGGGAGGTGATAAACGTACAGATCCGAATTTGGAAAAATTAATTTCGGAAGGAATACTATTCGACTCCATTTTTGCAAGCGGAACAAGAACGGATCAGGGCATTGTTTCAGTTTTGAATGGTTGGCCGGCTACACCGTATCATTCTATAATGCGCAGTAGTGAAAAGTCGAAGCGATTGCCTTCGCTAGTGAAGACGTTAGCGTTCAGCAATTATTCCACTTCATTTTACTATGGAGGTGAAAGTAATTTCTCTAATCTCGATGCGTATTGTGTTACACAAAATTTTAATCGGATAATAAGTAAAAATAATTTCGATGAGAAATTGGGTAGCAGTCGTTGGGGAGTGGCCGACGAATTTTTATTTGCCAAACATTTGGAGGATATGAAAAATGAAAGTCAGCCATTTTTCTCTACGCTGATGACGTTAAGTAATCACGAGCCGTTTGATGTGCCTGGCGCTAAAAGAATAGAAGGTACAAGTGAATCTGATATGTTCAGGAATAGTGCTGCATACACCGATGCATGTCTCGGTGATTATTTGAAAGCTGCTAAAGAGCAGCCATGGTATAAGAATACATTATTTGTAATTGTTGCCGATCATGGTCATCGCTTACCAGAGAAACGATTGGTGTTAGAGCCTAACAGTCGACATATACCTCTGGTCTTTTTTGGAGATGTTATTAAACCCGAATTTAGGGGAATGAGAGTTCACCTTGCAGGAGGGCATCATGATATTCCATCCACGATCTTATCGCAAATGGCTATTAATACGTCGGCATATACGTGGAGTAAAAATTTGCTCAATCCATTTTCTTCGAATTTTTCTTTTTATCAATTTGAAGAAACCGTTGGCTTTATAGAAAATAAAAAATGGATGGTGTATTCGTATAATTTGAATAAGATTATAAATCATTCGCACCCTCTTACAGAATCAGAGCTGGCAAGTTTAAAACTGAATGGTGAATGCTATCTCCAATCACTCTATGGACAGTATCAGAGGTACTAATCTTAAGTGAGTGGTAAGTAGTAAGTAGTAAGTAAAAAAATGACTTTTGACCTAATTCTTCATTAATCATTCTTCATTAATCATTCTTCATTACTAATTCTTCATTCTTCATTAAAGCCTATTCTTCCAACACAAAACTTTCCATAAACTTAGTCGTGTAATTTCCTTTGCGGAAATCTTCGTTACGCATAAGTTGTTGGTGAAAAGGAATCGTTGTTTTAACTCCTTCAATTACGAATTCGCTCAATGCTCTTTCCATCGTGTTAATAGCTTCTTCGCGTGACTGAGCAACGGTAATAAGTTTAGCAATCATCGAATCATAGTTTGCAGGAATAATATAACCCGCATAAATATGCGAATCTACTCGTACACCATGACCTCCCGGAACGTGAAGCGTACTGATTTTTCCCGGACAAGGTCTAAAATTATTGTAAGGATCTTCGGCGTTTATTCTGCATTCAATAGCATGTAAACTTGGGAAATAATTTTTTCCTGAAATTGGCATTCCCGCTGCTATCTTTATTTGTTCTTTGATAAGATCGTAATTAATTACTTCTTCTGTAATCGGATGTTCTACCTGAATACGCGTATTCATTTCCATAAAGTAAAACTTCCGGTGTTTGTCTACCAAAAATTCAACTGTACCCACACCTTCATAGCGTACAGCAAGAGCGGCTTTTATAGCAGCTTCTCCCATTTCATCACGAAGTTCGTTCGTCATAAATGGCGACGGCGTTTCTTCAATTAATTTTTGGTGACGACGTTGAATAGAACAATCGCGCTCACTCAAATGACACGCTTTTCCATATTGATCGCCTGCAATTTGTATTTCTATGTGACGAGGTTCTTCAATATATTTTTCAAGATACATGCCATCGTTTCCGAAAGCAGCTCCTGCTTCTTGTCGAGCAGAGGCCCAAAGTGTATCGAACTCTTCCGGCTTCCAAACAATACGCATTCCTCTTCCACCACCACCTGCAGTTGCTTTCAGAATTACAGGGTAACCAATCGACTTTGCCGTTTTTAATCCTTCTTTCAAATCAGTTAAAAGTCCTTCGCTTCCCGGAATAGTAGGAACGCCGGCTTTCTTCATTGTGTTTTTTGCATTCGATTTATCGCCCATCTGATCAATTTGATCTGGCGTTGCACCTATGAATTTAATTCCATGCTCTGCACAGATTGCGCTGAACTTAGAATTTTCAGAAAGAAAACCATAACCCGGATGAATAGCGTCTGCATTAGTGATTTCAGCAGCAGCGATAATACTTGGTATGTTCAAATAAGAATCTTTACTCGGAGGAGGACCAATACAAACAGCTTCGTCCGCAAAACGAACATGCAAACTATCTTTATCGGCTGTACTGTAAACAGCAACTGTATTTATTCCCATCTCTTTACAAGTACGAATTATACGTAAAGCGATTTCTCCACGATTGGCAATTAATATTTTCTTAAACATTGCGTTGAGTCAGATTAAAGAGAGAAAACGATTTGCAATAAAAACGAAACGCAGTTCAACTCTTTTTTGAGAATGATTCAATTAGATTTTTTTGGTGATCAGCTAGGGTCAACTAAGAATAACGGTTGATCATATTCTACCGGTGTAGCATTGTCTACAAGCACTTTCACAATTTTTCCTGATACTTCAGATTCAATTTCATTGAAAAGTTTCATTGCTTCAATAATGCAAATTGGTTGTCCCGGTTTTATTTCGTCGCCTACATTTACGAAAACAGGTTTGTCAGGTGAAGGGGTACGATAGAAAGTACCGATCATTGGCGACTTAACTGTAATGTATTTTGATTCATCGATGCCGGAAGGTTTCTCCGCTGCCGGTGGTGTAGCAGGGGCCGGAGCATTTGCTACAACAGTGTGTTGAATTGCAGGTGCCGAAGCAATCATCATTTGGCCATGCGTTGTACGAATGGTGATTTTAATGTCTTTTTGTTCGAGGCTAACCTCTGCAACCCCACTATTCTGAACGAATTTTATGAGGCTTTCAATATCTTTGATATTCATAGATGAAGATTCAGGTGCAGTTGTTGGTTTTGCGACGGTAGTTTTCCGTTTCATGCTGATTATTAGTTAGTTCCGGCAAAAAAGCAGTAGCACGGATTTTTTTCGAATCTCAAACCTACTCTAAAATTTAAAAACGGCAAAATTGATTTAATCTTTTATGAAAATAGTTACCTTTTTTGTTTCTAAAGAATTAGTATTCAATAGTTTGAAAGATATAAGCTTTTAATAATTGCGATTAAAAATTATGTGTTATAAACTTCGAAAAAAGTGCAAAAACGTCATTGTTAGCCCTGCAAAGGCTACCTAGATGGGAGGGGTAACAATAAAAAAAAGCAGCTCAATGATTGAACTGCTTTTTAGTATTACTTTTTATAAGCCCATTTGAGCCAAACGCTTCCCCATGTAAATCCTCCGCCGAATGCCGCCAACACAATATTGTCGCCTACGTTCAACTGATTTTCCCATTCCCATAAACAGAGAGGGATAGTTCCGTTCGTTGTGTTTCCAAATTTCTCAATGTTGAGCATTACTTTCTCGCTGCCAACTCCCATTCTTCGAGCTGTTGCATCTATGATTCTTTTATTTGCTTGATGAGGAACAAGCCAAGCAACATCTTCCGATTTCAAATTATTTTTCTCCATAATCTCTGCCGAAACATCTGCCATATTAGTTACGGCAAATTTGAAAACCGGTTGTCCATCTTGAAAAACAAAATGTTCGCCGGCATCAATTGTAGCGTGCGATGGTGGCTTAACCGAGCCCCCTGCTTTCTGATGTAAGTACACACGACCGGAACCGTCGCTTCGTAAAATGCTATCTAATATTCCAAGTCCATCGTGATTAGGCTCTAACAAAACAGCACCGGCGCCATCGCCAAATATTACACAGGTAGCACGATCTTCATAGTTAACGATGCTCGACATTTTATCTGCACCTACAATAACTACTTTTTTATATTGACCCGATTCAATGTATTTGGAGCCGGTAACGAGCGCAAATAGAAATCCGGAACAAGCAGCTTGTAAGTCAAATCCGAACGCATTCTTTGCGCCAATTTTATCACAAATAATATTTGCCGTAGCTGGGAAAACATGATCGGGAGTGGTGGTAGCACAAATGAGTAACTCGATTTCAGAAGGATCAATTCCTCTTTTTTTGCAAAGCTCAAGAACCGCAGGAGCAGCTAAATCGCTTGTTCCTAATCCTTCGCCTTTTAAAATTCGGCGTTCTTTTATTCCTGTACGTGTTAAAATCCACTCATCTGTCGTATCTACCATTTTCTCTAATTCAGCATTTTTCAATACGTAATCAGGAACGTAACCTCCAACAGCGGTAATTGCAGCAGTTAATTTTGCCATTTTTTCTTTCTAAAGTGAGCGACAAATGTAATGGTTTTAATGATTCAATCAAGGGCAATTTTGTTGGGTTAAAACACGAATGAATAGGCTGAGATCCATAAACAAAAGTTTCTTAGTGTTATTAATACACTAAGTAAATCAACACGATAAAATTTGAAAAGTTTAATTCTTCTTTATTTTGATAAACGAAACAACTCTTCTTTCTGTTTTAGGGTCAGAAAGTTTTGAAATAATATGAAATCCATTATCTGATTCAACATAAAACACAACACCAAGTGAGTGGCTCAAAAGAGCCGTTCTTACAGTATCGTTTAAATCTTCTAGATAAACATTTTCTGCTTCGCACTTATGAGGAATGTGGTGACCGGAACAGTAGAGCTCGCAGATTAAGTCGAAGTTGGCGCCGGAGTCGATTTTGGTTAGCAATTCTTTTACCAATGCCTGTTCAGTTTTGTAGCTGTTTCGTTTGTCGAACCAAATATTTTTTATCGATACAACTTCAGAGTTATGTACATCAATTATTTTAAAAAAGTATGCTGTGTTGTTCTCGAGAAACGGACCAAGTGTGTCGCCGACATTTGCGTTAAATATA
>JANLPR010000027.1:0-37404 GCA_031367345.1 Bacteroidota bacterium
GCAAGTTCAAGTGTAACAACACCGATCGCATGTAATGGCGGTTCAGCAACAGTGTCTATATCAGCAACAGGTGGCACAGCACCTTATACAGGAACAGGATCTTTAACAGGTCAGTTAGCCGGTCCTCATACTTATACAGTAACAGATGCGAACGGATGTTCAACAACAACATCGATCACAATTACACAGCCAACACAAGTGATAGCATCATCATCAGCAACTGCAATTGCATGTAACGGTGGATCAGCAACAGTAACGGTTTCAGCAACAGGTGGCACAGCTCCTTATACAGGAACAGGATCTTTCACAGGTCAGTTAGCCGGTCCTCATACGTATACAGTAACAGATGCGAACGGATGTTCAACAACAACCACGATCACAATTACGCAGCCAACAGCGATTTCAGCAAATTCAAGTGTAACAACACCGATCGCTTGTAATGGTGGAAGTGCAACAGTATCGGTATCAGCAACAGGTGGCACAGCTCCTTATACAGGAACAGGTTCATTCACTCAAGCAGCCGGATCGCATACTTATACAGTAACGGATGCGAACGGTTGTTCAACAACAACAACGATTAACGTAACACAGCCAACACAAGTGATAGCATCATCATCAGCAACTGCAATTGCATGTAACGGTGGATCAGCAACAGTAACCGTTTCTGCAACGGGTGGCACAGGTTCTTATACAGGTACGGGTACATTCACCGTAGGAGCAGGAACCTTTAATTATACTGTAGTTGACGCGAATGGATGTTCAACATCAACATCAATCACAGTAACACAACCGGCAGCTTCTGTAGTCGCATCATCAACTCAAGGTGGCACAATTGCCTGTAATGGAGGATCAACAACAGTTACTGTATCAGCAACAGGCGGATCACTTCCATATTCAGGTACAGGCACATTTACCGTAGGAGCAGGAACATATAACTATACGGTGAGTGATGCGAACGGATGTTCTTCTACTACATCAATTACGGTAACACAACCAACACAAGTTATAGCTTCGTCTTCAGCAACTGCAATTGCATGTAACGGTGGATCAGCAACAGTAACGGTTTCTGCAACGGGCGGCACAGGTGCTTATACAGGTACAGGTACATTCACAGTAGGAGCAGGAACATATAACTATACTGTAACCGATGCGAACGGATGTACAGCATCAACGTCAATCACAGTAACACAACCAACACAAGTAATTGCTTCGTCATCGGCAACGACGATTGCTTGTAATGGAGGATCAGCAACCGTAACGGTTTCTGCAACTGGTGGTACAGGTGCTTATACAGGTACAGGAACATTCACCGTAGGAGCAGGAACATTTAATTATACTGTAAGTGATGCGAACGGATGTTCAGCTTCTACTTCAATTACAATCACTCAACCAACTCAAATCATAGTATCAACATCCGCTTCAAGCCCTATTACTTGTTTCGGTGGCACAACTTCGGTTGTTGTTAGCGCAACTGGCGGTACTGGTACTTATTCCGGAACCGGTACATTCACACAAGGTGTAGGTACAATGGTGTATAATGTAACTGATGGAAATGGTTGTACTGCTTCCGGCTCTTCTACATTAACTCAGCCTACAAAAGTTGAAGGAACAACAACAACAACTCCTTCCGGATGTGCTACACCAACAGGTACAGCAACTGTAACCCCAACGGGCGGTAATTCGTCTTCATATTCTTTCCTTTGGTCTCTTGGACAAACAAGTGCAACAGCTACTAATTTATATGCCGGTACTTTCACGGTAATAATTACTGATGGTTCAGGATGCACAGGTACAGCAACTGCTATCGTTGGTGGATCGGGTGGTGTTGTAAATACTCCCGGCCCTATCTCAGGACAAGCAGGTGCTTGCCGCGGTCAGTCGGGTGTTGTTTATTCAGTTGCGCCTGTATCAGGAGCTACTTCATACATCTGGCATACTCCATCGGGCGCAACAGGTTCTTCGACAACTAATTCAATCACTCTGAGTTTCAACAGTGGTTACGTTGGCGGGTATATTTGTGTTGAAGCTCAAAACTCATGTGGCATCAGTGCTTCATCGAGTTGTATAAATATTCCGGTTATTACAATTTACCCAACTCAACCTACGGTTATTGTTGGACCAACTGTTACTTGTGGACCAGGAACATATACATTCTCTACAACATCTAACGGAGCGTTATCTTATAACTGGATCGTAACAGGAACAGGTGTTACCATTGTAAGCGGACAAGGAACAAACACGGTAAACGTTTCGGTACCTTTTGCATTTACACAAGGTTCTATTCAGGTTTCATCTTCTAATTGTAATGGTAATAGTGCTGTTCGAGGCATGACAATTACAGGGTTACCTGCTCACTCTAATCCGGTTGTAGGTCCTGCATTCGTTTGTGCAAACGGAGTTGGTACCTATACAATGGTCGCTGTACCGGGAGTTTCTTCTTACCAATGGTCAATTACAGGTAACGCTACTTTACAAAGTCAAACAACAACGGCATCAGGTTATTCCGGAACATTCAATTTCGGACCAACATGGACATCAGGAACAGTTACAATTGCAGTAAATAATACGTGTGGATCATATACTCGTTCATTCGTAGTTCGTTCTACTCCAACTCAACCTGGAACAATCACAGGACCGGGATCAGCGGTTTGTGGCTTGTCTAATGTTACTTACTCAACTGCAGCAGTACCGGGAGCCACTTCATATTCATGGTCGGTACCGGTAGGCGTTTCAATCGTATCTACCGCACCTGACGGTTTGTCGTTAGTTGTAAACTTTACACCTGCATTTAAATCGAACTCAGCCGATATTTGTGTAACAGCAAATAATGCGTGTGGTTCTGGACCTGCACGTTGTTATACTATTACATCTCGTCCACTTGCTCCTGTTATTACAGGACCAAATTCGGTATGTAAATCTCAAAACGCAGTTAGCTATTCTCTAGCTGCTGTACCGGGAGCAACATCTTACGCATGGTCAATCGCCGGTGGCGCCTCAATTATACCGGCAGGATTAAACGCAACTGTCAACTACAACTCATCACTGAGCACTTCTGCACAAATGCGTGCAAATGCAATCAACTCGTGTGGCGCTTCACAACCGGGTACTATGGTAATTGCTGTGAATCTATTTTGTCGTACTGCTGATCAGTCTCAAAACATCAATGCGGCCGAATTCAATTCATATCCTAACCCAACTTCGGGTAAAACAACTGTTTCTTTCTCAGCAACTACAATTATGAAGTATGTTGTAAAAGTAACCGACCTATTAGGAAATGCATTGTATACCGACATTATCAATGCTAGTGCCGGAGAGAACACGAAAGAGATCAACTTAACAGATTTTGCGAAAGGTGTTTATGTTATCAGCTTAACAGCCGAAGACGGAAATTCACAGTCAAAACGTATCGTTGTTCAATAATTAATATCTTTATTTAAAGAAGGGGAGATCAGATTTTGGTCTCCCCTTTTTTTATTTAATGGTTTTACTCCTCAGTATTTATAGCTTTTAATTGAAAAATTTATTAATTTAGATTTGAACTTTAATTTATATAGCCATGAAAACTGTTTTTAAAATATTGGGTGGATTTATTTTTTTATTAATCATTGTTGCCGGAGCATTTTTAATTTACTTCAATTCAACATACCCAAAAGTATCAGCCGCATCGAATGTGACAATAGAACGAACACCACAACGACTTGAGAGAGGATATTACCTAACCCATCATATCACAGGATGCCTTGATTGCCATTCTCAAAGGGATTTTTCTAAATATTCCGGGCCTATTATTCCGGGAACAGAAGGTATGGGAGGCGAAAAATTTGATAATGAAATAGCAAATATTCCAGGGGTAGTTTATGCTAGAAATATTACACCTGCCGGTATCGGCGACTGGACAGATGGCGAAGTGCTTCGAGCAATTACAGTTGGCGTTAACAAAAAAGGCGAGGCGCTTTTTCCTTTAATGCCTTATAAACATTATCGTAATCTTTGTCAAGAAGACCTATACTCAATCATTGCTTATATAAGAACGCTCAAACCGATAGAAAATAAAGTTCCAGAGCGAAGTTTAAACTTTCCGGTCAATTTTTTAGTAAAAGCAGACCCCTCGGATGTAGACATTTCTACTAATGTTGTTCCTGATAAAAACAACACGCTTGCCTATGGTAAATACATGGCCAACGCAGCAACGTGTATCGAATGCCATACAAAACTCGATAAAGGAAATATAAATCCGGGGACCGAATTTGCCGGCGGTTTTCAATTTTGTTTTAATGGAATGTGTGTTACGTCTGCAAATATTACATCGGACCAACAAACAGGCATAGGAACACTTTCCAAAGAAGAGTTCATAAAGAAATTCACCTTTTATCGCGATTCAACTTCGCAAGCTATTCCTGTTGGCTTAGGAGGAAATAATACGATTATGCCTTGGATATTTTTTGGAACAATGAACGATGAAGATCTCGGAGCAATTTATACTTACATAAAATCGATGCCGCCGATTTCCAATAAAATAGAGAAGTGGGCAAGGAAACAATAGTTTTGCTTTTGAAATAATTAAACGTTGGAAAATAAAAAAACTTTTCTCTTCATCGTTTTTATGCGAGAAGAGAAAAGTTTTAACTCAACAAATATATTTCTAAAATGGTTTATTAAACCAATTCAATATCGAATGACACAAGGCTAACAAATTGTTGAACTCGCTCATCAATTTCTTCTTGCTTTAATTCGACTAATCTTTCTATACCAAATTTTTCTACACAGAAAGACGCCATTGCAGAACCATAAATAATTCCACGCTTCATGTTTTCAAAAGAGATGTCGCGCGTTTGTGCAAGATAACCGATGAAGCCTCCGGCAAATGTATCTCCTGCTCCTGTTGGATCAAATACATCTTCCAAAGGTAAAGCCGGAGCAAAAAACACTTGATCTTTATTAAATAATAACGCGCCGTGTTCACCTTTCTTAATGATTAAATATTTTGGGCCCATCTTCAGGATTTTTTGAGCAGCCCTTACCAATGAATATTCGTTGGTTAATTGACGCGCCTCAGAATCATTGATTGTAAGTACGTCTACCAACTTGATCGTTTCTAGCAATGCCTCCATCTGAGTTTCCATCCAGAAGTTCATCGTATCCAAAACAACTAAACGCGGGCGCTTATTCATTCTTTCAATAACTTTCTTTTGTAATTGCGGCATGAGATTGCTAAGCATTAAAAACTCACAATCTTGATAAGAAGCGGGAATCTCAGGATCAAAATCTAAAAGCACATTCAGCTGAGTATCGATCGTATCACGGGTGTTCATATCTACATGATATTTTCCTGACCAGAAAAAAGTTTTTTGACCACTTTTTACTTGAAGTCCTTCGGTTGACATTCCGAATTTTTTGAATGTCTCAATCATCTCGCTAGGAAAGTCTTCGCCTACTACAGAGACTAATTTAATGTTCTTTCCAAAATAGGAAGCAGATAAGCCCGAATAGGTTGCCGCACCGCCAATAATTTTATCTGTTTTTCCAAAAGGTGTTTCGATAGCATCGAAAGCGACCGTTCCAACTACAACTAGGCTCATAGGTTAAGGTTAATTTTCGGCAAAGATAGAAAAGTTGATTGTAATATTGCCCTTGAATGGATGAATTAGTGCATTGATTTTATACACTAAAACTACTTATTGGTTCAAAACCCATTGATGAATTTTTAAGTAGCCCAAATTCTAACTAAAAGGGATTAATCTCACTTTTTTAATCTAAAAGAGACCATCAATTTTTTTTTAAAATTTCAGTCCAAGCTTTCAACTTCGCTTCTGCGGCAGCACTGTTTTTGATTTCGGAATGTTGAAGAATTAATTCAACACCATTTTCGCTCTCCATAAAATTGAGGTCTAATAGTCTATTTATCTCTTCAGGTTTGTCAAAGCCTTTTACATTCCATTCAAAAATAAGATGATGAATTTCGTTTTTAATAATGTGTCCAAAAATTTCTCCCCTATTAGAAAATATTAATCGAAACGTATTTTCGTTTTCAAAATCAGAAAAAACTTCATCTGCACCGGTCAGTTTAAATACTGAACCATCAACGAATAATTCATGAATCGTATTAGAAGTACAGCTGTACGTTCTGCTTAAATTGGCAGTGAAAGGCCTACTTATATACATACGTTTCAAATTTAATAAAATTGGCCTCTTTAACATTCAACAAACGACTAGCAATTTTTCCTTGTTTGTAAACATCCATCACCACATTGGCAAATGCTTTACTGTTTCTTCTCAATTGCATAATATAGTAATTGGGACCTCCTGACGATTTCGGTTTACTAGCTTCTTTCAATAAAAAGGTTTTCCAAACAACTTCAGCTTCATTCAGTAATTCTTTTTGTTTTTTTTCATCGATCAGTTTTAAATGAAACATTCGCTGAACGATTATTCGATTACTCAAGCCAATTTTTCTTCCCGCTTTTGCAATGTGTTTGAATTGTAAATCACCTTTATTGGGTAAAAATTGTTTTATTATTTGTTCCGGCAGCAATACATTCGTGGCAACGTCATTGCAAAATTTTTCTACTGAATGTAAATTAGTTTTATCACCCATTATTCCGGTATCGTTAGAAATTCCGGAAACGCCAATCCATATATGTACAAGTTCATGTATGAATGTAAAAAGTTGTCCTTGTTCCCAATCATCGCTATTGAGAAAAACAAATGGTGCATATTTATCGACAATCACAAATCCTTTAAAAACATCGCTGTCTAACTTTAAACGTGTATGAAAGTTGCTGCTCAGTGCAACAAATATTCTTTTACTTTCAGCTTTTTCAATCCAATACTTTAAGGGCCTCAAATCGTTTTCTCCGAAATTTATCAACAACATTTTTCTAATGTCGCGTGCAACTTCTTCGGCATTGCTTTTAATAGTGAACTTGCCAACAAATGGAAGTTTATTGGCCCTAGACTTCATATAAAAATTTCGCAACCACTCTTGTTTCTCTTGCACCTCACGCATCATAAATACAACAGCAGTTGAGAGCTCGTCTTTATTTTTTCTGAAATCTTTTAGTGCCGGAAATTGTTTAGGGATAAATGGAAGAGAAAATATTTCTACCGGCCTTCTATATAAATGTGCCAGTTTTTTTAGTTGAGCAATGGAGGGGCGATCTTTTCCTTCAGGCAATTCCCATTCTTTAATGCGATCTATCGTACATGTTTTCGAAATTACCTTAGCGGCCTTGTCTAAGGAAACACGTGCAGAAACTCTGGCCCACTTTAATATTTCTTGGTTTGGATTGACTTTCGTAGGCATGAATTTTTATTAAATTTAAAATTAAGAATTATTTTTGTCGAAATCAATTTAAAAACGCATTAGAAAGAAAAGTCGCGCGCTGAAAAGCACATATTAATTTGAAAATATATTGGGTAGCTTCTAAAAAATGATTAGCTTTAATTCTAAACTTAAAGTTATGTATCTCATTCGCGAAACGTTTAAAACAAAACCCGGAAAAGCAAAAGAACTTGTAAAAAAGTTTAAAGCTGCGGTACCTCATTTTGAAAAATCAGAAGAGGGGAAAAATTATAAAATAATGACTGACATAGTAAGTCGTTATTGGACGGTTGTAATGGAATATGAAGTAGCCGACATTGGAAAATTTATGAATAATGTTCGCAGTGCTACTGGAAGTGCAGAGTTGCAAGAAATAATGAAAGGTTATTTGGAGTTGGTTGATGGTGGGAGGAGAGAGATTTTTATGATAGAGTAGGTTTCTTAATTAGAAACAATTTACTTTTATTTTGAAGACTCATGTGTTCGAAAAGGAAAATCTATGCGACAGCAATTATTTATTAGAATGGTTCTTTATCACGTTTTGAAATAGGAATGATTAAAAAACACAAAACGCATGTTCAAAGTATAACAACCGGCGTTTTTGTATTCTCTTATTATTAAAGCGGTTTTTGATTAATTTATAAAACCCGCTAAAAATATTTTTGCAAAAAAAGTTAAAGGAGGCAAAATGCGGGCAATTGATCGATTCACTTCTTTATACGTGTGATTTATGATTGTTTTCATTGGTGGTTTAATAGTCATTTTATGCCTTTATTTTAGATTTAAATCAAGTTATCGGAAGCAGAAATAGCATTATTCCTCTTTTCCTTGGTGTGAAAGAGCGATTTCCCCTATAAAAAGTAATTTTTAAGTGAAAAAAGTCACAAAACCTGTTGGATTATAAGGCTGTTTTATTACTTTTGCCGTCCGTAAGTTTTCGGACTTACGACTAGATTCTTCCTTAGCTCAGTTGGTTAGAGCATCTGACTGTTAATCAGAGGGTCCCTGGTTCGAGCCCAGGAGGGAGAGCGTAACAGTGTGAGTGAGCAGTGCGAGTGAGCAGTAAGATTACTGTTTACTCGCACTGTTTCTGTTTCTGGCACTTTTTATTACTGTTCACTCGCACTGTTTCAGAAACTCATTTAATTCCCCTTCATTTCAGCGGTTGTAATTAGATCACCGATAAACAACCTTTGCAAAATGGAATTCAAAGAACTAATCGTTTATCAGAAAGTACTTGAAGCTTATTCAAGACTGGAGACAAGCGTATTGTCCATAAAAGAACTCGATCGAAATTTGAAAGATCAATTAAAAAGAGCTTCAATTAATATTGTATTAAATATTGCCGAAGGGAGTAGTAGATTTAGTTACGCTAACAGAAAAAATTACCTTGTAATCTCTAGAGGTTCTGCATTTGAGTGCGTTGCCATACTCGACATTATTGGCCTTTCAACAAAACAAAATTTTTCTCAAATTGAAAACCTCCTAGAGGAGATTTCAAAAATACTTTATAAAATGATTTCAACGCTTAACAATCAAAAAAAGAAAATTACGGAGTTAAAAAGAGTGACGGCCGAAATAGTTGCGTAGTTTATAACTGAAATTATATCAACATAATGAAACGTTGAAGGCAAAGCAGACTATCCAATCCAACAACAACTTAAAATAAAAGAATAAAAATTATTTTTTTTGAAATGGTTGTCTAGAAAACTTGTTCAACGAACACAACTTACACCAAGAATAAACTTGCTCAACCCAACGCTTGTTTTTTATACTAATTTTTTTACTTCACCAACCCCAAATTCTCATTCACCGCATCCCAGTTTATTACATTCCACCAAGCTTTGGTGTAGTCGGCACGCTTGTTTTGATATTTTAAATAGTAAGCATGTTCCCAAACATCTAAGCCTAACAATGGTGTTCCTTTTAATTCTGATAAATCCATCAACGGATTATCTTGATTTGGTGTACTACCAATCTCTGCTTTTCCGTCTTTGTTTACAACAAGCCAAGCCCAACCCGAACCAAAACGTTTCATTGCGGCCTCTTCAAATTTTATTTTAAAATTATCGAATGAATCAAATGAGCTCACAATAAGTTGTGCGACTTTTCCAGTTGGTGCACCACCACCACCCGGCTTCATTGTCTTCCAGAAAAATGAATGATTCCAATGACCTCCGCCGTTGTTGCGAATAGCAGTACTATATCTAGATGCATTTTGCACCAAGGCTTCTAAAGAAATATCGGCGTTCAGCTCCTGTATGGCTTTGTTTAAATTTGTTACATACGCTTGATGATGTTTGTCGTGATGTATCTCCATTGTTAATTTATCAATGTGCGGCTCTAATGCATCGTAGCTATAAGGTAACAATGGCAGAGTGAATTCTGAAAGAAGCATTTCATTTTCCAATTGTGAAGCCGCTTTTGCTGCTGAAGCAGAGAAAAATTGTGCACCTAGGCCTGCTAGAGCTAAAAAGGATGATTTCTTGAGAAAATTACGACGAGAAGATTCCATAATTGATAAGTTTAACTTCAAACTTACTCAAATATTCATCTTAAAACATGAATATTTAAAAGATTTTAAACCTCACTCATTACCTAACAATACATTTAAAAAGGTATTTAGTATCTTTACTGCATAACACGAGTCTCTGAAAATTAATATTGGACCTTGTATTATTATGATTGCCCTAAAATTCATTTTTGAAAACACATTAAGTGTAACTTTGCAACCTTAAAAAAAATATTAATGAAAAGCATACGCTTTCTTTTCTCCCTAATTCTAATAGAAGCTGGTTTTATTTTGTCGGCAAAGTCTCAGATTGTCATCAATGAACTGTCGCCATCAAATTCTACAACAATCGAAAATGGAATTGGAAACTTCGACGATTGGATTGAGATTTATAACAAAGGTAATTCTGCAGTAAACCTTCAAGGTTATAGCCTTTCCGACCTTCAGTCGCTTCCATTACAATTTGTTTTTCCTGCGCATACACTTCAACCCGATTCGCATTTGGTGGTTTTTGCAAGTGGAAAAAATAAAACGAACATTGTTGATCATTGGGAAAGCGCTGTTAGTGCATCCAATATTTGGAAATTCTACGCCTCTAATCCTGCGCCTGATACTAATTGGAGAAATCTTTCTTTTAATGATGCATCATGGCCTTCTGGACCCGGAGGAATTGGTTTTGGTGATGGCGACGATCAAACAATTATTTCTCAGGGTAGAGTTGTTCTCATGAGAAAAACATTTACGATTGCTGATACTTCTCAAATTGTAAGTGCAATTTTGTCAATGGATTATGACGATGGATTCGTTGCTTACATTAATGGAGTAGAAATAGCACGTGCTAATGTTGGCATTGTTGGAGTACGACCGGCATATAACGACCTAGCCACGCTTAGCCACGAAGCACAACTTTATCAAGGTCTTCGTCCCGACTCATTTATTATTGATTTCGCATTTTTAAAAAGTATTCTAATTCAAGGAACAAATGTTTTTGCTGTAGAGGTTCACAATCAAACACCTTCGTCAAACGATCTATCATCAATCCCATATTTAAATTTTGCAATGAGAAATCCCGGAACTTTTTATAGTCCGGTACCTTCTTTTTTTATTGCTCCACCTAAAGAATATTATAATGCTAATTTTAAACTAAGCAAGTCGGGCGAAACGGTTTTTCTGTTCGATAACATAACTCAACTAATAGATTCAATTAGGTATACTGCTATCGCAGCAGATAATTCCATAGGTAGAATACCTGATGGAAATTTGAGCTGGTGTATAATTAATACGTCATCACCCGGAAGCACAAATAATAACGCAATTTGTTATACCGGGTATGCAGCGGCTCCGCTCTTTTCTTTGGCATCAGGATTTTATCCGAGTGCTCGATTTGTTTCTCTTTCTTCTGTTCAATCGGGAATAATTCGTTATTCAGTAAACGGGGACGAACCAACTACTTCTTCTCAAGTTTACTCCGGTCCAATTTTAATGACCAATACCACTGCAATAAGAGCAAGACTATTCAAACCCGGGTACCTTCCATCCCCAATAGTTACAAATACCTATTTCATAAATGAAGACGTACACCTACCTGTTTTTGCAATTAATACCGACTCATTAAATTTATGGGATTACAATACGGGTATCTATGTATTAGGTCCAAATGCACAACCCAACTATCCATATTTGGGAGCTAACTTTTGGCAGTCATGGCAAAAAAATGCGTCTATAGAATATTATGATAAAGCAAAAGATAAAATTTTATCGTTCGATGCAACGATTGCGAATTTTGGGAATTATTCGCGCGCACATCCTCAAAAAAGTTTAGAAATTAGATTGAGTAGTCGTTATGGTCAGTCATCCGTTAATTATCCATTGATTCCGGATAAATCATTTATCACAAAAACCAGCGACATCATTTTAAGAAACTCCGGTACAGACTTTAATATCGTACACTTTCGTGATGCCTTTATGGAGCGAGTGTTGAAAAGAACAAACACCGGTTACGTAGGAACCGAGCCTGCTGTTTTGTTTTTGAATGGTGCTTTCTGGGGAGTGTATACTATCAATGAAAACCACGACCAACACTGGATGGAGAATAACTTCGGCTATAAAGAAAGTGAAATAGATTATATAAAAGAGTATGGTTCTACAATAGAGCCCAAGGCTGGAACAAGCACTTATTTTTTCAATACGTTTAACTACGTTATCAATGCAGATAGCTCTTCAACTAATTTTTATCAGTATATTGATTCAACATGGGATCTAAAAAATGTAATTGATTATTGGGCAGCGGAAACGTACTATAATAATGGTGATTGGATTGGTGACTGGACGAACAATATTAAAATGTGGAGACCATTAGCAAGCGGAGGCAAGATGCGCTATTTGGTTTATGACCTTGATTTTGGTTTAGGCTATGATGCAAACTTCACGGAGAATCGACTTCAAAAAGCATTACACCCTACGGCTACATGTTATTCATCACAGTTGTTTAATGGTTTTCTAAGAAACTTACGAATTAAAGAAGAGTTTATAAATCGTTATGCAGATTTGATTAATACAGTTTTTCTTCCGTCGCAAATGTTACCGATCATGCATCAGTTTCAAGATAGCATGGCTTATGATATGCCAAAACATTTTGCAAAATTCGGAAGTAACATGACTGATTGGCAAGCGCATATTAATGCCATGGTCAATTTTATTAATCTGCGTGCTGATACTGCAAGAGGTGCTATAGTTAATGAATTTGGACTTCAAGGAAAAGTTAGCTTGACTCTTAATGTGAGTCCTGCATCAGCAGGGAGAATACAAATTTCTACGGTTGTTCCCGACAGTTATCCATGGACCGGCGTATATTTCAATGGTAATCCGGTAACAATAACAGCAATTCCAAATCCCGGCTACACTTTTAATCATTGGTCTTCACCTTTTGTAATTGGTACGAATGACCCAAGACCAATTACAACTTATAACTTCACTTCGAATGATAATATCACAGCATTTTTTACTGGTAGTCCTGTTACACCGCAAATTGCAATTTCTGAAATTAATTACCATTCATCGACTACACTTAATTCCGGTGATTGGTTAGAATTACATAATTACAGTAACTCATCAATTAATATTTCAGGATGGCAGTTGAAAGATGAAAATGGATATAACACATTTTTATTTCCTGTTGGAACAGTGATTCCTGCAAATGGATATTTAGTAGTGGCTGCTGATTTAATTAAGTTCACAGAAGTTTATCCTACGGTTACAAATTTTATTGGTCCGTTAGGATACAATTTGAGCAATTCCGGTGGACAAATTAGACTATTAAAAAATGATGGGAGCAATTATTTGTCATTCTATTTTCAGGAATCAACACCATGGCCTCCCTCTGCAGATGGGTTAGGTTATACTTGTGAGTTGAGTAATAACACTGCAGATCCTGCTGATGGTAACAGCTGGTTTGCCGGATGTCTTGGAGGTTCGCCAGGAAGAGCATTCTCAGGTGCGTTGGCAACGACAGCCGTTGTTAGTGGAAGCACAACTTTTTGTGTTGGCGGAAGTGTAACATTGAGCGCACCATATTTTCCCGGATACAGTTATCAATGGTTTAGAAATAATAATCCTATAGTGGGAGCTAATGATACTGTTTATACATCAACTGTTGCGGGAACATTTAATATCCAGATTAACAACGGTGGCTGTAGTAGCTTGTCTCAATCGATCAGTGTAACAGTAGTAACGCAGGGAGCTGCGCCAATTGCAATTGATAAAGATAGATGTGGAGAAGGAGTGGTTACGTTAACGGCAACTGCGCCTGATTCCATTTATTGGTATGCTACACCAGGTGGACCTATTATTGGATATGGACCTACTTTCACAACGCCATATCTTACCGGAGCGAGAAGTTTTTATGTGCAAACAAGTTTGATGTGTCCGAGTCCATTAGTTATGGTTACTGCAACGGTTAGTCAGATTACAGCAAGCCCTGTAGTTTCTGATCAAAACAGATGTGGTCCAGGTAATGTGATATTGAACGCAACAGATACAGCGCAAATAAACTGGTATAATGCGCTAACAGGTGGGGCACTTATTAATAGTGGAAGTTTTTTTGTTACGGGTTTTATTCCACACGACACAATTTTTTATGTCGAAGCCGGAACACATTGTCCAAGTCCGAGAATTCCATTGAATGTTAGCATTACTTCGTCGCCGGTTCCAACAATTACCGATGCAGAAAGGTGTGGACCTGGAAGCTTAGTGCTTTCAGCAATTTCATCTGATCCTGTATTTTGGTATGATAGTTATTTCGGAGGAAATCAGGTAGGAAGTGGGTTTAATTATATAACACCATCGTTATCTGTAACAACTACATATTATGCTGAAGCAGTAGGAGCATGTGCGAGTGAACGTGTTCCTGTAATTGCTACTGTGAGAAATATTCCTGCGCCACCTATCACTACCGATTCGTCGAGGTGTGGGAGGGGAAGTGTAGTTCTTAATGCCGTTTCTTCGGGACAAGTTTATTGGTATGACGCTCCGGTTGGAGGAAACTTGTTGAGCATAAATTCTACTTTGAATACTCCTATTATAAACTCAAATACGACTTACTATGCGAGTTCATTTTATATTTGCGAAAGTGCACGAGTGCCGGTACAAGCGTTTGTAATTCCTTTGCCGTTTATTTCATTAGGAAATGATACAGCAATAGAAACGGGAACAACATTAATTCTGGATGCCGGCTTACACGATCAATATTTGTGGTCGACTGGTGAAACATCGCAATCAATTTCTGTTGATAGTGCGGCGGTTTACTCTGTTCTGGTTACAGATGTAAATGGATGTAGTATTTCGGATTCGATAGGTATTACTTTGTTCGTTTATATAAATGAAACTAATGGAGAAACAACACAACCAATTATTTTTCCGAATCCGGGTGTTGGTTATTTCCAACTAAAAATTTATTCGGAGCAAAATGAAAATGGGTTATTAAGCATAATTGATGCAACCGGAAAATTAATTTTCAAGAGAAATGTTGGATTGAATCAAGGATTAAATTCCGAAAAAATAGATTTGAATAATATTGCTTCAGGAATTTATTATTTAAAAATTTCTACAAAAAATTCAATTCAGACATTGAAATTGATAATTGAATAATTCTATTAATTCAATAAATGAAAAGGAGCGGTTGAAATTTTTAACCGCTCCTTTTTTATACGTTATTGATTTTACTCAAGGCCTTTGACGAAAATTATTTTTTATGGTGATTTTTAAAGCAAATTGAATCGCAAATTTTTCTTTCAATTCGAGATCCAATTTTTTGTAGCGAATCAAATTTGTTGTGTTAATCTTATTTGACGATAACGATCTACTATTCTTCGAATATTTTTTTAGAAGAAATGTTTCTTGGTAATCTTATCATTTCTCTTGGTAAAAATATTTCCCCGTTTTGTGAAATGCTGTTATACGCCTAAAATTCAAGTATAAATTGGCGAAAGGATGAAGTCGTCTTTTAAATTGCGAGAAACCAATTTTGTTAAAACGTATTTTTTATTAAATTGCCTGCGTCTGCTAATCTATGTTTTAAATTTGATCATGAAATCTACCATTCAAAAGGTGAAAGCGTTGTTTTGCGTTCTCTCTGTAGTGTTTTTTATTCAAATGCAAAGTTCTAATGCTGCGTGTAATTTACCCGTGGGTCTTTCAACAACAAACATTACCGTTAACAGTGCCAAATTTAATTGGGCTTCTACTGTTGCTGATAGTTTTCTTGTTCGTTATAACGAAACAGGAACAACTAATTACATTTATAAGACGGTGTCTTCCGGTACTGCAACATCTTTAAGTATTACAGGCTTATATCCATCAACTTCTTATCAATGGGTTGTGAGAACATATTGTTCGGGAGGTTCTTCCGGCGGTTATCAAGCTACTCCTGCTTCATTTACAAGTGCAATTGGAACGTTGTCATGTGTGATTCCCAATCGAACAGCTACTACTAATATTACTTCGAATACTGCAAGTGTTTCATGGAATTTAAATGTTTTAGCCGACACTTTTATGATTCGTTACAATGTAACGGGTGCGACTTTGTATACATGGGTAAAAGTTATTGGCTCGGTACATTCATATACGATCGCCGGCCTTCTTCCTAATACATCTTATGATTGGGTGGTTCGTTGTATTTGTGTTGCAAATCCATTGCAGTCATATAGTGTTGTAAATAATTTTGTAACGCTGTCTTCTACTTGCGGTGTTGTAGACCCCTATTATTTTTCAACAACAAATCTTGTTGCAACATCAGCAACTATTGGTTGGGGGGTAGTGACTTCTGCATTGAGTTATAATATTAGGTATGCGGTTCGTTATTCAAATAATTGGGTGACATCGAATACTGCTGCACTTACAAAAATATTGACCAACCTTTCTCCCTCTACATGGTATGAGTTTCAAATTCAAGTTGTATGTTCTTCCGGAGCAAGTGCATGGAGTACCAGTGGAATTTTTCAAACTCCGGCGCTCGCAATTACTTTAACTCGCGGGCCATATCTTAATCTTTCTACTACAAATAGTATTTTTATTCGATGGAGAACAAACAATGCTTGTGACAGTAAGATCACTTATGGTACTTCTTCAACAAGTTTGACATATATTAAGACTGATGTTACATCTACTACAGAACATGTAGTTCAATTAACGGGCTTAACACCCAATACAAAATATTTTTATTCAGTAGGAAGTGCTACAACAGTTTTACAAGCTGATACCGGAAACTATTTTCATACAAACCCTGTTGTTGGATCAACTGCTCCTGTAAGAATTTGGGCAATTGGAGATTTTGGTGTTAACTCAAATGCTCAAAACCTAGTTCGTGATGCTTATAGAAATTACACCGGAACAACACCAACTAATCTTTGGTTGTGGCTGGGCGATAATGCTTATTCTGACGGAACGGACGCTGAATATAGTTCGAATGTTTTTGCTAAATATCCATATCAAATGAAGAACATGGTTATTTGGCCTGCCACAGGAAATCACGATTTACATACAGCAAATGCTAGTACACAAACGGGGCCGTACTTCGATATTTTTACTCTTCCAAAAGTTGCCGAGGCCGGTGGATTGGCAAGCGGAACGAAGGCGTATTACTCTTTTAACTATGCAAATATTCATTTCGTTTGTTTGGAATCAACTGATGCGGTATTCCGCGCAACGGGTGGGGCAATGTTAAACTGGTTAACGAATGATTTAAATTCAAATACTCAGCGTTGGACAGTAGTTTATTTTCATCACCCTCCATATTCAAAAGGATCGCATGATTCGGATGTTGATATTGAGATGCAAGAAGTGCGGACAAATGTTATTCCAATTCTTGAAAATAAAAATGTTGATTTAGTTTTATCCGGACACTCACATTCGTATGAGCGCTCTATGATGTTGAAGGGTCATTACGGAGTTGAATCTACATTCAATCCTACAACAATGGCCGTTAATAGCGGAAGTGGAGTCTATCCGGCTTCATATACAAAGTCGTCGCCTTCTTTTGCAGGAACTGTTTATGTAATATGTGGTGTCTCCGGTCAGCTAGGTGCAACAAGCGCCGGATGGCCGCACAATGCTATGTATAGTTCTTCTGTATCTGTTTATGGATCACTTGTTATTGATGTCGTTGGAGATAGATTGGATTGCAAATTTTTAACCTATACAGGTTCTATCTACGATCAATTTACAATTCAAAAATCGGGAACTCCTTTTGCACCGCGGCTGGCTTCGTCAGATGTCGAGGGGGCTCAAGAAAACCTTTCTACGTTTCCTAATCCGGTGAATGATGTTTTAAATATTCGATATGTGATAAATGAAAGCAGTGATGTGAATATTGAAATTTCTGATGTTACTGGAAAAGTGGTTTATGCTATGGCTGCAGGATCTCAAAGTAGTGGGGAGCATGAGTTGGTTATTCAACGAGCAGTTATTGATTTGCCTGGCGGTATGTATTTAATGAAACTTATTTCCGGTGATGGATCTATATCTAAGAAAATTGTTTTAGAATAAATAGGTTCACTTTTTTGCTATGGACAATTTGCTTGCTAGTTGTTTGATGTTTTTAGACACAGAGTGCACGGATTACACGGAGAAAAACACGGAGAAATGCAATCGCATATTATTTTTTGCTTTAGATAAATTGCTTGCTAGTTGTTGATGTGAATTTAAACACAGAGGGCACGGAGAACACGGAGAAAAACACGGAGAAATGCCATCACATATTATTTTGCTATAGACAATTTGCTTGCTAGTTGTTGATGTGAATTTAAACACAGGGGGCACGGAGAACACGGAGAAAAACACGGAGAAATGCAATCACATATTATTTTGCTATTGACAATTTGCTTGCTAGTTGTTGGATGTTTTTAAACACAGAGGGCACGGATTACACGGAGAAAAACACGGAGAAGAGCACTGAGAAGTTCATGGAGAAAAAATTGTGTGAGAAGGAAAGATTAAATTATAACTTTTGAAAATACAATTAGTTCGTTTTTAATTTGAAGGGATTCATTTATTATCTGATCCTCATCGGTTTCAACGCATCGATTGTATTTTAATAAAACTTTATCGCCCTCTTCGCTAATTTCTAATGGGTAATATCTAAGCGAAGGCATTTTATTAAAAGCTCCTTGCCACCACTTATTCATTTCCGTCTTGCCTTTAATTATTCCTTTAGTATCGGGATTGTTTTTTAAAAGTCGGGGACTGAAATGTTCGGCATTATCATCATAAAGTGATAGTAGCATTTCAATATTTTGTGCATTGAATGCTTCAAACCATTTATTTGCAATCTCTAATTGAGTCATATTAAATTAAAATTTAATACAAACGTTTTTCTCTTCTGTGAAAAAATTTAATGCTTCAAATCCACCTTCTCTTCCCATTCCGGAACCTTTCATTCCTCCAAATGGAGTTCGCAAATCTCGAAGCAGCCAACAATTCACCCAAATAATTCCTGATTCTATTCCTGCTGCAATTTTGTGAGCACGATTTAAATTAGTTGTCCATACTGTTGCGGCTAAACCGTAGTTAGTACTATTTGCATACTTTAATACTTCTTCTTCTGTGTCAAAAGGCATTATTGTTACTACTGGACCAAAAATTTCTTCTTGATTTGTTCGACAATCATAAGCTAATCCTTCAATAATTGTAGGTTCAATGAAATATCCATTGCTGTTCTTTCCTCCGGGATTTATACTTTTTCCGCCCAATAAAATTTGGCCACCTTCTTCTTGTGCAAGCTGTATGTAACCAATTATTTTTTCGTAATGAACTTTTGAAACAATAGCGCCCATTTTTGTTTTTTCATCGAGCGGATCTCCAACAGTTAGTTTCTTTGCCTCTTCAATAAATGCTGTTTTGAATTTATCATAAAGTGGTCGCTCGATAAAAATTCTTGATCCGCACAAACAAATTTCTCCCTGATTACTGAACGAAGATTTGATTGTGGTTTTAACTGCATGTTCAAAATCGCAATCGGAAAAAATAATATTTGGATTTTTTCCTCCCAGTTCAAGCGACATTTTCTTAAACATCGGTGCTGCAATTTTAGCAATCGTTTCGCCGGTTTTTGTTCCACCTGTAAAACTGATTACCGGAATTTTAGGATGTGATACGATGGACATTCCTACTTTTGGACCGAGGCCATGAACAATATTTAAAACTCCTTTTGGGATTCCAGCTTCATTACACAAAGTAGAAAGCATATAGGCTGTCATTGGTGTAATCTCTGATGGTTTAGCTACAACACAATTTCCGGATGCTAACGCGGGAGCAATTTTCCAGGTAAAAAGATAAAGTGGAAGATTCCATGGAGAAATACATCCTGCTACCCCAATTGGTGTACGTAAAGTATAATTCAAAGCAGTATTTTCCATGGCATGACTCTCTGTAGAATTATGTAGAATGCCAGTTGCATAGAAATGAAAATTAGAAACGGCTCTTGGAATATCTACTGTTCGTGACAGCGAAACCGGTTTTCCGTTATCGATAGATTCTGCAATAGCAAACTCTTCTAATCGAGATTGAATCAATTCTGACAAGCGTACTAAGATTGCTGAACGTTTGTCTTTCGACATAGTTGACCAATTTGGAAAAGCGTTACGAGCTGCATTCACTGCTAATTCAACATCGCGTTCATCAGAATCCGGGATTAGACTGTACACTTCTCCTATAGCTGGATTAATATTGTCGATATAGGCGCCGGAAACGGGAGCTACTAATTCGCCATTAATAAAATTTTGTATTTTTTTCATTGTAATCTTTCTTAAAGATTTCCTGTTCGACCACCATCTACAGGCAAATTAATTCCGGTGATATATGAAGCTGCGGGTGATGCAAGAAAGGCAACGGCATTTGCTACTTCTTCAGGAGTTGCAAAGCGTTGCATTGGAATTTCTGCAATCATTTCTGTTTCGACATTAGAAATACTTTCGCCTGACTTCGAAGCTTTTGTTTCAATTATATTTTTCAATCGACCGGTGCCCGTTGCTCCAGGTAATACATTATTCACGGTAATATTGAATTGACCAACTTCATTCGCCCACGTCTTTGCCCAATTCCCAACAGCTGCACGAATCGTATTCGAAACACCTAAATTTTTCAAAGGAATTTTTACAGAAGTTGAAATAATATTAATGATGCGACCATATCCATTCTTTTTCATTCCTTCTAAAACTGCTTGCGCAAGAAGTTGATTGCACAACAGATGATTAGTAAACGCGCTTAAAAACTCATCGGTAGTAGCTTTAATAATCGGACCTGATGGAGGACCGCCGGTATTATTGACTAAAATATGTACCGGTCCATTTATTTTTAGGTGCTCTACCACCTTACTATAAAGGTCGTGAGGTTTGCTAAAATCCGCAACAATAAAATTATGGGGAACCGAATTTGGTTTCAATGAAGCTGCGGTTTTTCGCAATTCATCTTCATTTCGGGCAATCAAAGTGATACTTGCGCCCATTTGAGCTAAAATTGAAGCCGAAGCCCTTCCAATTCCTTGTGTGCTGCCACATACTAAGGCTCTTTTTCCTGTTAAATCTATATTCATTCGTAGTTGAATTGTCAAAAACCTTTGTCTATTTTTGAATAGGCAACAAAACTAACTATAATCTTTAAAAAACAGCAATGGAACAACTTATTCAAAAAATAGTCGCAGAAACGGGTATAACCAATGAGCAGGCTAAAAAAGCAATAGAATTAGTAAGTGTAGAATTGAAAACGAAATTCCCCTCTATTCTCCATTCAGAAATTGACAATGTAATTGCAGGTGAAAAATTCGGTAACACATATCGTGAAAAAGCTGAAAACTTAAGGGATAAAATAGAAGAGGTAGCAAAAGACGCTGGGAGCAAAGCAGAAAATGTTTTTTCGGATATCCGCGATCGGATGAACGAACTTTTTCATACTAATAAAAATTCAGGAAACGGAAAATAAAAAATATTATGGCAGCCAAAAAAGGAATAAACTTTAAAAAATGGATTGATGAAAATCGCCACCTCTTAAAACCACCTGTAGGGAATCAAGTAATTTATCAACCGGATCAAGATTTTATTGTGATGGTTGTAGGCGGTCCCAATGCAAGAAAAGATTATCACTTCAATGAAACGGAAGAATTCTTTTATCAATTAGAAGGAGATATAACGATAAAGATTGTTGATAATGGTGAGCATGTAGATATTCCAATTAAAGAAGGGGAAATATATATGCTTCCTGCTAGAACCCCACATTCTCCTAGGAGAGGAGTCAACACTGTTGGCTTAGTAATGGAAGTTCAGCGAAGAGAAGGAATGAAAGATGGCTTTATATGGTACTGTGAAAACTGTAAAAATAAATTGCATGAAGAATATTTTACATTGACAGACATTGTAAAACAAATTCCAATTGTGATGAATAATTTTTATAGCAATCAAGACCTTCGTACATGTAAAAAATGTGGTACCGTTATGGAACCTCCTGTACTTCCATCTTAATTTAATTATGTCGACTAAACTTACGCGTAAAGAAAAGATCGCCCTTCAGAAAGAAGCGGGATCACGTTCCCCTAAGCAAGAAAAAAAAGAAGAAAAAAGTAAAAGGAGTCTTCAGACTGTTTTAGCACTGGCACTTGCTATAATTGCCTTACTTCTTTACTCTAATACTTTTAATCACGACTACGTCTTGGACGATTTTGGTCTTATAAAAGATAATACACAAACGAAGCAGGGCATCAAAGCAATTCCGGAAATTTTTAAATCGTCGTATCGATTTGGAATGAATGTTACCGACTATTCTTTGTATCGCCCATTGACGAAGGCAATGTTTGCTATGGAATGGCAATTGGCTCCCGGGAATCCATTCTTAAGTCATTTTCTTAATGTTTTATTTTTTGCCATTACTTGTTTTGTAATGTTTAAGGTATTGTCTAAATATTTTAAAGGACAATTGATAGTGCCTTTCTTAACAGTAATTTTATTTGCTGTCTTACCAATTCATGCGGAGGTGGTAGCTAATATTAAAAGCAGGGATGAAATTATTTCATTATTGTTATGTTTGCTGAGCGCCGGTGCGTTTTATGATTGGATTGTTGAAAATAAAATGTCTAAATTTTATTTAGCTGTTTTTTTATATTTCGTTTCTCTATTTTCAAAAGAGTCTACTATCACATTCATCGCAGTTTTTCCAATGATGTTTTATTTTTTTACTGAGGCTAAGCGAAAGCAATATTTGCAAACCTTTGGTGCAATGGCAATGGTTACAGTTGTGTTTTTATTGATTAGAAGAAAAGTATTAGGTGATCAAGCAGGACCTGTGCCAATGATTGATAACTATATTGTAGGGATTCATGGTTTTTTTGCGCAAAGAGTAAATGCAATTTATATGTTAGGGTATTATGTAAAGACAATTATTTTTCCATACCCATTAATTTCTGATGGATCGTACAATCATTTTAAGGCAGTAACATTAACGGATTGGAAATTTATACTTTCATTTATTGGGTTGACTACAATTTTTGTTTATTCAATCGCTACGTTTAAAAAGAAAAATGTTTTTGCATTTAGTATACTCTTCTTTTTTATTACTGCTTCTGTAGCTTCGAATATTTTTATGTTAATCGGAACAAATTATGGAGAACGATTGATGTATGTTCCTTCTATTGGCTATTGTTTAATTATTGCACTATTATTAACTAAGATTTTTAAATCAAACTTGGATGGGAATTCATTTTCTTCCTGGAGCACTTTTTTTAATAATTACAAAATGCCTATTATAATAATGTCGTTGATTGGTATCGTATATTCTGCACAAGCAATCAATAGGAGTATGGAATGGAAAGACAATTATACACTTTATACTACAGATCTTAAAAAAGTGCCGGATAGTGCTCACATGTTATTTTATTTGGCAAATCATATTTCTACCGACGAATATTTTGCAGATTTGCCTGATAGTGCAGCAATAAAAAAAAGCCAAACAGAGGCAATAGATTATTTGACTCGATCAATTAAAGTTTATCCTGAATATTCTGATGGCTATCAGCGGAGGGCATACATTTATAAACAAACGCATAGAGATTCGTTAGCCGAAAGCGATTACCTTCTTTCTTTACAGTATAATCAAACCAATCCTGTTACAAATAATAATTATGGGACTCTATTGTTTGATCAAAGACGTTTTGATGAAGCGAAGAAGTATTTTGAAATAGCTGTTCGTTATAATCCTTACTATGCTCATGCATTAAATAATTTAGCAAGTTCATATGGTGTTTATGGTCAGGGAGAAATCGACGCCATAAAAACAGATCCTGCAAATGCAGAAACTCACAGGAAAAATGGGATTAATAATTTTCAAATTGCAATTGATTTATTTTTGCGTTCAATTGCTGTTGATCCCGAATTTTCAGAACCATATCGATTGGTTGCGATTACCTATAGAAATATCGGTGATACGATGAATAGCGATAAATATACTAATCTGTACAACAAAGTAAAGAGTAAAAAAGCTAATGCTAAAAATTGATATTCATACCCATATTATTCCTAAGAATTTACCGGACTTTAAAAAAAAGTATGGATATGGAGGATTTATTTCTTTAGAACATCATAAACCATGTTGTGCAAGAATGATGGTCGATGATAAATTTTTTAGAGAGATAGAAGATAATTGTTGGGATGCCGATGTGAGAATTTCTGATTGTGGAAATCACGGAATTGATGTGCAAGTGTTGTCTACCATTCCTGTTATGTTCAGCTACTGGGCAAAAGCTATTGACGCCTTAGATCTTTCAAAATATTTAAACGATCACATTGCTTCAATTGTAATCGATTATCCAAAACGATTTGTTGGTTTAGGTACGGTTCCTCTTCAAGACACTGCCTTAGCGATAAAAGAGCTTGAACGTTGCATGCACATTGGGTTACGTGGCGTGCAAATTGGCTCGCACATTAACGACATGAATCTCGATGCTCCCGAATTGTTTCCGTTTTTCCAAGCAGCAGAAGAAATGAATGCAAGTGTTTTTGTGCATCCATGGGATATGATGGGTAAAGAAAAAATGAATAAATATTGGCTTCCATGGTTAGTTGGAATGCCTGCAGAATCATCTCTTGCCATTTGCTCTATGATTTTTGGAGGTGTGTTTGAGCGACTTCCTAAATTGAAAGTTGCCTTTGCACATGGTGGAGGATCTTTTCCTGCTACGATAGGTAGAATTGAGCATGGATTTAATGTTCGACCGGATTTGGTGGCGATAAATAATAAAGAGAACCCTAGAAAATATTTAGGGAAATTTTATTTGGACTCGCTCGTTCATGACCCTATGATGCTTGATTTAATTATTAATTTAATTGGCGCAGATAAAGTAGCACTTGGAACAGACTATCCTTTTCCTCTTGGAGAGTTAAGTCCAGGCAAACTCATTGAATCCATGCCATACGATGACAAAATAAAGGAACGACTATTTAGTGGTAGCGCATTAGAATGGTTGGGCTTGACAAAAGAACAATTTCTGAATGTTTAATTTTTTTGATATTACTTGTTGAATGAAAAAACTAGTTTTTCTTTTTTTAGTGGTAAGTACATTTTCGGTGAGATCACAAAGTGGGTTTGCATTCGTTGAGCTATTCACATCTGAAGGCTCGGATGTAAGTCCTGTAGGTGAAGAAATTTTGAATAGAGTTGTTAGTGAAGAAAAAAAGCTAGGAAATAAAATTTTTGTGTTAGAGTATCATGTTGATTATTGGAACAATCGAGGTTGGAAAGACCCATATAGTAAATATCAATATACTATGCGACAAGAAAATTATTCACGTGTATTAATTGAAAAGGAATTGTACACGCCGGAAGTTGTTGTCAATGGAGTGAAAAGTTTTTCTGCAACAAAGGAAAGAACAGTTAGAGACGAAATAAAATTGGCAATCAGAAATCCTCTAAAGGAAGAATTGAAAATTGTGAAAGACTCAATTTCAAAAGACACATTGTTTTTGTCATATACTTTTACCCATGAAAGCAACAATGCCGCTTTTAGAGTTGCAATAACACAAAGTGGTTTAGCAAATACCGTTTTGGCTGGAGAAAATAAAAGCAAAACGCTTGTTCATGAAAATGTTGTTCAATTACTATATTCATTTGATGGAGTTTATCGAAAGAGGCAAGTAAAAATTCCTTTGGGTAAATTAGCTCTTGGCGTTGACTTTAAAATAATAGGATTTATTCAAAGAAAACAAACGATGGTTATTGAAGCAGCAGCTGAGATATAATTTTTTCTTTTAAGTTAAAATGTTTTTGAATAAAATTTATTGAAAAGTATTTAAACAAATAAAAATATAGTTCGATGGGGATTACTCAATTAGAAATTAGAATGAATCTTCAAATACGGAAGACTCCGGCAGAGGTTTTTGAAGCAATCGTAGATCCTATTAAAATGTGCAACTACTTTATTTCTAAAAGTAATGGGAGGCTGGAATCCGGGAAGACCTTAATATGGAAATTTCCCGAATTTGATTTTGAATTTCAGGTGAATGTAGTGCATATTGAAAATAATAAGTCAATAATTTATACTTGGAAAGATTTAGACGCTGAATATGAAACTACAGTAACCATTTCTTTGATGTTGAGAGAGGGGAATTCAACGTTAGTGACGATTACAGAGGGTCCAAGAGAAAATAATTTGGCTGGATTGAAATGGCTTCAAGGAAATACAGAAGGCTGGGCTAATTTTCTGGCATGTCTTAAGGCATATTTAGAATTTGGAATTAATTTAAGAAAGGGCGGATTCGATTTTTTGAAAGCAAATTAAAAGACATTCTACCATTATTTTTATTCTGATATTTTTATTGCATAAAATAGTATAGCCACTAATTTAGTGTCGATTTTTTTTTGACTGCATTATTTTTGATCTCGTAGGGAGATGAAGTAACGCGAATTTTTTTTTGAACTTTAATCGTAGTTGAATTAATTGCCTTTCTTTTTTAATTGCATTTTTTTGGATACAGAGATAGGGGCTAAAGAGTAAGAACAACGGGTCGGGCGATGCTATTGCTTTTTAAATTTAATTGCCAAAATTAATTAGCTGTACTTTTTTTTGATGTGGATAAATGTAAAAAAAACAGGAAGGGCCACGGAAGAATTAATAAAGAAATTGTTTTCAAGAGTATTTTTTTCTTTGGTGTTTCAACTTTTAAAAATTAATAATGATTATTTTACTGTTGAACATAGTCGTGATGGAATACATTTTTCTCCTATAGGACTAATACGAGGTGCCGGGAATTCAACTGTACCACTGGCTTATGCAATGATGATTATAAAAGATATTTATATATTAAAACAAATATTGAGATCTATAATTGATGGTCTAAAAAAAACCGCTTCGGTTAAGAAGCGGTTTTTTTAGTTTATTTATTTATTAAAATTTTTCTGGTATTTAATCCCGAGGAACTTTCAACTGAAAGTAAATAGTTTCCTGAGCTTAAATTGTCCGGTAAGTAGAAATTATCTTTGTAATCGCCACTCACCAAAATCTTATTTGCTAATTCAGCGGCAACAGCACCTTGCATTGTATATAATTTTATTTTAAGAATACCTGTTGAAGCAACATTGTAGTTAACTGTGAATTGATCTTGAATTGGCATTGGGTAAACTGAAAATGAATTTGTATATGTAGGGGAAGTGATTCCATTTAATGTATTGTAAGCTATAGCTTGGCTACCCGTGTAAACATAGTCGCCAGTTGAATTACCATTTGCATTAGCAGCAACTCCGGCAAAGTAAAAAGTAACTGTACCGATATTAGTTGCAGGTGCGATCCAGTCAAATGTGAACGACATAGAACCTGAACTGGCGCCTCCATTTAATTGGTGAGTTACACTTCGACGAACTACAGTATTGATTGTTCTAGTTTTAATTTGTGTTTTTGAAGAATTAGTAATTACCAATGTTCCTCCATTATTTCCGGATGTATCTAATGCTTCAACACATACACCAAAAAGACTGTTGGCTGAACGAGTAACTGCGCAAGTCATATGATATGTAACGCCTGGGTCGTATGACCAAGACATCATATTACTATTGGATAGCATCACCATGCCGCCACCGGTGTTAACAGCAAAACTACTATGACAGCCGGAAGTTGTACAATTCCCTTCTCCAGGTGAATTTGTATAGCCCGCTTTGCCATTGTTGGAATTTGTTTCTCCGGTAAGTGTGATGAATGCGCCACCGATAGCGACTAATAAGAGGAATATTTTTTTCATTTTCTTATGAATAATATGAGATAATATATGATTTTCAATTTTACGTCAAGATTCTGAATAGATTCTGGATACTATTAATAAACTTTTTGTAATTTAGTACTGTACTTATTCTTGTTTTGTAGATTTACCTTTCAGTAATTGAATTTGGTTTTATCAAAACGTAGTGTTCAAAGTTAATTATTCACTCTATACCAATTATAAATAAATTATGAAGATTCTAATTGTAGAAGATGAAAAGCAATTGCTTGATTCAATGTTAATTTTCTTAAAAGAGTCTGGAATGGTATGTGACAGTGCTGAAACCCTCTCAGAGGCATCTGAAAAGGCAGACCTCTATGAGTACGATTGTGTAGTACTTGATATCGGCTTGCCTGATGGAAGTGGATTAAAAGTGATAAATATTTTACAACAAAAGCAAAATCAGACAGGGATAGTAATTCTGTCGGCGAAAAACTCTCTTGATGACCGTCTTTTGGGATTAAACTTTGGTGCTGATGATTATGTAACCAAACCTTTTTATATGCCTGAATTGGTTGCACGTATAAAATCGGTTGTTCGTCGCCGTTCTTTTCAAGGGAAAAATGAAATCATATTTAATGAGATACGTATTGTTCCAGATGAAATGATAATGTATGTAAAAGATAAATTAATAAGCTTAACAAAAAAGGAACACGAACTTCTGCTTTATTTTTTGAGCAATGTAAATAAAGTTCTAACTAAAGAATCTATTGCTGAACATCTTTGGGGCGATCATGCTGACATGGCCGACTCCTTTGATTTTATTTATAGTCATATAAAAAATCTTCGTAAAAAAATGACCGACAACGGAGCTAACGATTATCTCAAATCCATTTATGGTGTGGGTTATAAATTAGCTTCTGAATGAAACTTTTAAACATTACCAACAGGTATTACATTTTAATTGCCCTTGTTTTACTTTTAGTGAGTAGCGCTTTTCTTGCCTACAGAGTTTTATACCTTGTGGACAATCAATCTTCTGAACAACTTCTTTTCGAGAAAAAGGAATTAGCAAAACAACTTGAACATCAAGCTGGAATTCAAAACCAACATATAGTTTTTGGTGATCGAATTGAAATTATTCCAATTCCTAAATTTACTTCTTTCAAAGTTGCAATGAAAGATACTTCCATGTATGACCTTTCACAACAAAGAAATGTGCCTTATCGTATGATGGTTTATGAACAACTAATTGACGATCATAGCTACCGAATCAAACTTGCACGTAGGCTTACAGATACCGAACATTTATTTGAAGGCGTACTTTTCACTTTAATACTTGTTGCTTTAGATATTATTGCTTGTTTCTATTTTTTAAATAGATGG
This sequence comes from Bacteroidota bacterium, assembly GCA_031367345.1. Lineage (GTDB taxonomy): Bacteria > Bacteroidota > Bacteroidia > AKYH767-A > 2013-40CM-41-45 > JADKIH01. The sequence goes on from JANLPR010000027.1 coordinate 28,940, forward strand.
TTCTCCAGTAAAATTTGGAATCCTTTTTATCGAGCGCTAAATGTTTTAAAAACATTCGATATGACCAAGGGTGGTATTGCTATGTTTCAGAGAAGCCAAGTAGATGAGTTCAATGCACTGAATGCAGAACTTTCTAAATTGACAGATAAAGTTAATCGCGATTATAAGAACCTACGGGAATTTACTGAGAATATGTCGCACGAAACACAAACACCACTTGCAATTATTCGTTCAAAATTAGAACTGCTGTTGCAAGGAGAACTAAACGAATTACAAGTAAATCAAATTCTTAGTACACTCGATTCAGTAAATCGGTTGTCGAAAATGAATAAAGGCTTGATACTTCTCACACGAATTGAAAATGACCAATATTCCGGATTGCAACTTTTGTCATTGGGAAAATTATTGAGAAAGCAATTAGACGATCTTGAACTGTTTATTACCTCTAAAAATATTTCTCTCCATATTGATATTGACGATAGCTTACTAATAAGAATCAATCCTCATCTAGCAGATATATTGCTTACCAATTTATTGTCGAATGCAATCAAATACAATTTAGAGAATGGACACCTTTATGTTACTTTTACGAATGATAAATTTGAAATAGCAAACTCAGGACATCCGCCTGTATTGTCTCCGAATGAAATTTTTGATCGATTCAAAAAAGGAGAGTCGCCCGATAGTATCGGTTTGGGACTGGCAATTGTCAGGAAAGTGATCGAGCATTGTTCTGCTAAAATAAAATATGACTATGAAAATGACTTACATCGATTTAATATTACTTTTTCAAAGGAAATGGTTGTAAATACAGAAGAAAATCAAGATGCATAGCATTATTAAATATCGATTATTACGGTAATTTTCTTTTAAAAAATTTATCTTTGTACTATGTCAGACATCCTTCACCACGAATGCGGTATTGCCATGGTTAGGTTATTAAAGCCTCTTTCTTACTATTGGAAAAAGTACGGTACTTCTTTTTATGGAATGAATAAGCTTTACCTGATGATGGAAAAGCAACACAATCGAGGGCAAGATGGTGCGGGCGTTGCAAATATCAAATTTGATGTAACTCCCGGCACTCATTATATAAGTCGCTATAGGAGTAATGATAAAAGAGCGATCGCTGATATTTTTGAAAAAATTCAAACGAAATTTACTGAGGCGACTGCTCACAACCCCGAATTGTTGTACGATACGGAATGGTTAAAACAAAATGTAGCTTTTTCCGGTGAACTATGGTTGGGGCATCTTCGCTATGGAACTTATGGCGGAAATAGTATTGAGGCGTGTCATCCATTTCTCCGTGAGAATAATTGGATGACGAGAAATTTAGTTGTAGCCGGAAATTTTAACATGACCAATGTTGATGAACTTTTTCAAGACCTCATTAAGATTGGTCAGCACCCTAAAGAAAAAGCCGATACTGTTACTGTAATGGAAAACATAGGTCATTTTTTGGATGAAGAAAATGAATTGCTTTATGAAAAATTTAAAAAACTTGGTAATAGCAAAGAAGAAATTTCACCACTTATTGCTGAACATTTAAACATTGGAAATATATTAAGAAATTCTTCTCACCGATGGGATGGCGGTTATGCAATTGCCGGAATGCTTGGACATGGAGATGCTTTTGTGCTTCGGGATCCTGCCGGAATTCGTCCTGCGTTTTATTATAAAGATGATGAAGTGCTAGTAGTTGCCAGTGAACGGCCGGCAATTCAAACGGCATTTAATGTTGCCGTTGAAACTATTCATGAGATAAAACCAGGTCATGCTTTGATAGTTCGTAAGAATGGAAAAGTATTTGAAGAAATGATCAATGAGCCAACACAAAAACTTTCTTGTTCGTTCGAACGAATTTATTTTTCAAGAGGAAGTGATGTTGATATTTATAAAGAACGAAAAGAGTTAGGGCGGCTATTGTGCCAATCAACATTGCAAGCAATTGATTACGATTTGCGAAATACTGTTTTATCGTTTATTCCTAATACAGCTGAAGTAGCATTTTATGGAATGTTGCACGGTATGGAAGTTTATTTGCGCGACGTAAAGAAGAGAAAAGTAAAAGCATTAGGTGCAGATATCACCGATGAAAAACTCACGGAAATTTTATCTATTCGTCCGCGTGCTGAGAAAATTGCAATCAAAGATGCAAAGTTGCGTACATTTATTACTAATGACGATGAACGATCCGACTTGGTAACGCACGTCTATGATATTACTTATGGAACTATTAAAAAAGGAGAAGATAACTTAGTTGTAATCGACGATTCAATTGTTCGTGGTACTACGTTAAAGAATTCAATCTTAAGAATGCTAGATCGATTAGGACCTAAAAAAATTGTTGTGGTGAGTTCTGCTCCGCAAATTCGTTATCCTGATTGTTACGGAATAGATATGGCGCGCATTGGAGACCTTGTTGCCTTTAAAGCTGCAATTGCATTATTGGAAGAAAACAATTTAGAGCATATTATTGACGAAACCTACATTCGTTGCAAAGAACAGTTACTCAGTGACGATAAAGAAATGAAAAATCATGTTCGCATGATCTACCAACCTTTTACCGCTGAAGAAATAAGTAAAAAAATAGCTGAGCTCGTACGTCCGAGCGATATGCAAGCCGACCTTCAAATTATTTTTCAAAAGATTGAAGATCTACATAGCGCTTGTCCAAATCACAGAGGCGATTGGTATTTTTCAGGAAACTATCCAACTCCAGGCGGAAACAGAGTTGTAAGTAAAGCGTTTATAAATTATGTTGAAGGAATTAATGAAAGAGCTTATTAATTTTCATTCACCTAATTTTCGTCAAAATATATTTTTAATTTAAAATTTCTTCTATTTAAAATTTTCAAAGTAAATTGAAAAATCATCGTTTAGAAATATTCTAAATGTATTTAAAAAGCACTTTAAATTACTCTATTGAAAAATTTATTCGCTCTTAAATTGTTTTAAAAAGCGAACATCGTTTTCAGAAAATAATCTCAAATCTTTTACGTCATAACGCAACATGGCTATTCGCTCTATTCCCATACCAAAAGCATAACCTGTATATTTTTCAGAATCGATATTACAATTTTTTAAAACATTCGGATCAACCATTCCGCAACCCATTATCTCCAACCAACCGGTGTATTTACAAACGTTACAACCTTTGCCTTTGCAGATCTGACAACTCACATCCATTTCTGCCGATGGTTCTGTGAATGGAAAATAACTGGGACGTAAACGGATTTTTGCATCGGAACCAAACATTTCTTGTGCGAAATATAATAGTGTTTGTTTTAAATCTGCGAAAGAAACATTCTCGTCGATATACAAACCTTCTACTTGGTGAAAAAAACAATGTGCTCTAGCAGAAATGGCCTCGTTTCTAAATACACGACCAGGAGCCAAAATGCGAATTGGAGGTTTATTGTTTTCCATTATTCGAACTTGAATCGACGATGTATGTGTTCTTAATGCTATCGAATCGGTGCCTCCTTCCTGTGAAATAAAGAACGTGTCTTGCATATCTCGCGCAGGATGATTTTCCGGAAAGTTTAACGCAGTAAAGTTGTGCCAGTCGTCTTCAATCTCCGGACCATCTGCAACTGTAAATCCGATGCGTTGAAAAATGCGTAAGATTTCATTTCGCACCAATGAAAGAGGATGTCGGGAACCAATACCAATTGGTTCGCCCGGTAAAGTTAAATCGAGATTTTCCGGTTTTGCTGAATCAGAAGTCTGATTTATTTTTTCTTGAAAGGTTTCTAAACGCTCTTCCGCTTTTACTTTTAAATTATTAACCAAGCGACCGAAATCTTTTTTCATTTCGGGTGAAATGCTTTTCATTTCATTGAATAGGTCTGCTAAGATTCCTTTCTTTCCAAAATATTTTATTCTAAAACTTTCAACCTCATCTTTTGTTTCTGCGGCATATTTTTCAACTTCTTCAATCAATGAGTTTATTTTCTGTTCCATTCTTTTTAACTTTTCGTAATGCGTAAACTAATCTCGAAATAATTTACGCCATATCTTATTAATATTTTTTACCACTTTTTAAGTGTTCTTACTTTTGTTTGCAAATAACAACTTATAATCATTTTTTTTATTCAATATTGAAATACGAATAATTTAATTTGAGAGTAAGTTGAAATTATTAATGCATTTTTTTTACATCCTATTTTATCTGTTTCATCTTCATGTGCAAATCAACTATGGGGCGGTCGTATGGCCCTGTTTGTACTAAGGCAATTTTATCTACCACACCTAAACCACTCACAACCTCTCCATAAATGGTATAATTCTTATCAAGCCAAGGGGAACCTCCAACTGTTGTATAAACTAGTTTTTGTTCAGGAGATAATTTGATACCTCTTTGTAGTTCTAACATTTGCACTTGCTCTTCGGTGAATACCTGACCTTCTACTATATAGAACTGGCAACCACTGGAAGCTCGCTCCGGATTTTCAGTTCTTGCGGCACATAAAGCACCTTTCTTATGAAATAAAGTATCGATAAATTCTGCGGGAATAGTATATCCTACATCACCATTTCCAAGCATTGTACCTGCCGGTGCATTTTTAGATTCCGGATCTCCTCCCTGAATCATGAAATTGCGAATTACTCTATGAAACAATAAACTATCATAAAAACCTTGGTTTACCAACTTTAAAAAATTGTCGCGATGACGAGGAGTTGTATTATATAATTTTACGGTAATGTCTCCCAAATCGGTTGAAATCAAGACCTCATGCTCAACCGAATCGGCTACCGTCGTTTTTATGTCATTTTGTGCCATAACGCTACAGCAAATGAGACTAAATACTGAAAAAAGAATGCTTAATTTCTTCATTTTATTTTATTTTTGTGTGGGTCAAATTATCGACTACAATATTAACCAAAATCAAATGAATTCAGAAAAGAGAATCGGACGACTTACTATTCTTGCATTGTTAGGAATTTTTATTGCAAGTGTATTGGGATCTTGTAAAAAAGATGGTCCAACGGTAGCCGTAATATCGGTGATCGACTCGGCAGGACGGGCAGTACAAGGTGCGGCTGTTACGCTTTGGCAAGACACAGCCGTAAATAATACCAATGGCGTGAAAGCAAGTTTACGCGTTACCAAAATTAGTGACGCAGCAGGAAAAGCAGAATTTACATTTGAATTGGAAGCGTATTTGAATGCTCAAGCAATTCGTAATACCGATACAGCTCGTTCGGTGGTACGTTTAAAAGAACACGAAACAGTGAATGTAACGCTACATCTTTAAGCCTCACTATTCTTAAAATATTCTATAATAGCCTCTTTTAAGAGTAAATCTTGCTCTTTTAAAGTAAGTGGGGGTAGTTTTTTTACTAATTTCCAATGAGGCCATCCATCTTGATCGAGGCCCTCCAATTCATAATATCCAAAAAAACTCATCAGTCGGCAAACAGCTATGTGCATTAAATCCTGCTTTTCGTCTTTGGAATATTTTATCGGGCCCTTTCCTAATTCTTGAACACCAATTAAAAAAAGCAAAGCCTGTACATCGGGCTCCTCGCCATAAATATCGGCTAATCGGGAACTAAGCTTTTTCCATTCTTCCTTTAAGTTTTGTAAATCAATTGCATCCATTTGACGCAAAGGTATTCAGAATTTTGTGGGATTACTACCTTTGCGGCCCTTGATTTTAACTAATAGTGAAGAGATTTAAAATTAGCTACTTTTTATTACTGCTGTTTTTGTGTGGACATGCGCCTGCCTTTGCTCAGCAAAAAACAGGACAACCGGTCGATATAGTTATTTGTATGGATCTAAGTAGTAGCTCCAACGGACTTATCGATCATTTGCGAAATCATATTTGGGATTATTGGTACACATTAAGTAATTGCAATCCGGAACCTAATTATCGAATTGGTGTTGTTGCTTATGCACGATTCAGTTATGGAAAATCGAATGGCTACTCAAAAGTATTGTATGATCTGGGAACCGATTTTGAAAAGATAAGTAGTGTCTTATATAAAATTCCATCACGGATTGAAAAGGGGGATCAATATGTTGGCGAGGCACTGAACACTTGTCTCAAAAAAATTTCGTGGTCGAAAGATCCTGATGCAATAAAAATGATTTTTCTAGTTGGTAATGGAGACGTAACAACAGGTACGGTTGATATAGATGCAATTGTTGATAAAATCGTAAGCAATAAAATTATTGTCAACTCTGTTTATTGTACTGTTCCCGGTGAAAAAAAAGCTGTGAAAGGATGGGAACGCATTGCTCTAAAGGGAAGAGGGAAAATGTCAACCATGTCTATTAAAAATAAATATTTTGATAGGTTGAATGGTTTTGATATGGCGCGCTTTCGTGCATTGAATAAAAAATTTAATGCAACATATTTATATTATGGTTTAGAAGGTAGACCTCGTTTGCGTAGGCTTGTAGAAGAAGATAATCATGCTTATGTGACCAACACTGAAGGGTTTCGTTTTCGGATCCTTTATAAAATTTCTGACGACTATCAGAAAAAAAATCAGAGTTGGGATATGGTTGATTTATATTCTAAAAATCCGGTTGATTTTATGAAAGTAGATCCGAAGACAATGGTAGACACTTGTAGAAGAATGAACAACAATCAGCTCAAAGCGTTTATTATTTATAAAAAATACGAGCGAAAAAAAATTGCAGCAATGATGGCAGAAATGATCATCAACAAAGAATTGAAAGATAAAGAAGAAGGACAAATTGTGAATAAGATGATGGCAACATTAGACATTTTAACTTTACAAACTATTCGTGATTTGTTGAAAGAGAAATCGTGCAATTGTCCTACAAAATAAAAACAATATGTCGAGTTGGAATAAGTGGATTTTTGGAAGTTTAGGTTGGGCTCTTGGTGGGCCTATTGGCGCTATCATTGGTTTTGCACTTGGAGCAGTATCTGAAGATGCGAGCATCACAGTTCATCAACCGTCGAGTCACACGCCAGGATATTTGCCGAATGATTTTAGTGCAGCCTTATTGGTATTATGCGCTGCTGTTATGAAAGCCGATCAAAAAGTTATGCGATCGGAATTAGACTATGTAAGAAATTTTTTCACAAGGCAATTCGGTGAATCGCACACGCAAGAGCGAATGTTGTTTTTCAAAGAGGTTCTAAAGCAGGATATTCAGCTGGGCGCAGTTTGCCAACAGATCCGTCAATTTGTTGACGTGCCCTCTCGCATACAACTTATTCATTTACTATTTGGTATTGCTTCTTCAGATGGTTCCGTTGGACAAGAAGAACTAACGGTAATAAGTCAGATAAGTCATTTGATTGGAGTAAGCCAGTCCGACTTCACTAGCATCAAAGCAATGTTTGTTGTGGAAGTTGATTCATCATATAAAATATTGGAGATCGAAAGATCATCTAACGACGAAGATGTAAAAAAAGCGTTTCGAAAAATGGCTATTAAATATCACCCTGATAAAGTTCATCACCTTGGACCGGAATATCAGAATGATGCGCAAGAAAAGTTCAAAAAAATTAATGAGGCTTATGAGAGAATAAAAAAAGAAAGAGGAATGAAGTAAAGTTTCACCTACACCAATTTTTTTATAAACTATTTATTTTTTCATAAGAGTGAAACTCATTGTATAAATTAAAGTAAGCATCAATATGCAAACAATAGACATCATATTTATTGTACTTCTTGGTTTTGGTGCAGTAAGAGGATTTATGAAAGGATTTATTTTTGAAGTTGCCATGTTGGGAGCTTTAGTGCTTTGCTATTTTCTCGGTTTTAAAATGGCCGCCTATGTAGCCGAATTTTTATTCAAATCTTTTGGAGGGTCACCTACCACCTTACATTTTGTGTCATTTGCAATTGTTTGGATCGGCGTTTCAATTGGCGCATGGTTCCTTGCTAAACTATTTGAAGGTCTCATAAAGATTACAGCGCTTGGACTATTCAACAAAATTGCCGGCGGTGTTTTCGGATTATTGAAATATGCTTTTTTAATAGGACTTTTTATTTATTTTTTCAACAAAGCAGACCAACACTTTAATTGGTTCACTACCGACCAGAAAGCTAATTCAATATTTTATTATCCGCTTTTAAAAGTCGGGAAACTGGTAATGGTTGGAGTGAATTAGTTAACTCTTTGTAAAATCTGACATCATTGAATTACTAACTTCAACGTATTTCTCAACGTATTTCTCCGTGCCCTCCATGTTCTCCGTGTTTAAAAAATCCCATCAACAAATAGCGAGCAACTAATTATAAGCACCGACTTTTTAGAATTTCCACAAAAAACATATTGAAAGACGAACACCCTATTTCTCCGTGTATTTCTCCGTGTATTTCTCCGTGTATTTCTCCGAGCCCTCCATGCTCTCCGTGTTTAAAAAAACCCATCAACAAATAGCGAGCAACTAATTATAAGCACCGACTTTTTAGAATTTCCCAAAAAAACATATTGAAAGACGAACACTCTATTTCTCACTCTA
>JANLPR010000041.1:0-12230 GCA_031367345.1 Bacteroidota bacterium
GAACATACGATTGATCGTTTCTGATCTTTGCTTTATCTACTCCGCTTTTTGCAAAAATGTCTTGAAGTTTTTTCTCATTCAGCTCCCAATTTTTTCGAAATGTTTTTCTAACCTCAGTATTCGATGTATCTACTAACATGATCTTACCTGTTTCTGCGTCTTTGAATTCTGCTAATCCAATATCAGGCAATTCAATTTCTCTTTGATCGTAAATTTGTAAGGCGACAACATCATGACGTTTATTAGATAACTTCAATGCATCTTCGAAATTATTATCTTTAAAATCGGAAATCACAAAACAAATTGATCTTTTCTTGATCATATTGGTCATGTAGCGTAATGCTTCTCCGATATTTGTCTTCGTATTTTTTGGAGTAAACTCTATAAGCTCACGTATAATTCGAAGTATATGTGATTTACCTTTTTTAGGCGGAATATATTTTTCGATAATGTCGCTAAAAAAAATAACGCCTATCTTATCATTGTTTTGTATTGCTGAAAACGAAAGTACTGCACATAATTCTGTAATCATATCTCTCTTGAATTGTCCGCTAGTTCCAAACGACTCTGAACCGCTTACATCTACTAGTAAGATCACATTCAACTCTCTTTCTTCTTCAAAGACTTTTACGAACGGGTGACCAAAGCGTGCGGTTACATTCCAATCGATCGTTCGTATATCATCTCCGGGTGTATACTCACGCACTTCGCTAAAGGCCATACCTCTTCCTTTAAATGCACTATGATATTCACCCGAAAAGATATGAGACGATAACCCGCGGGTTTTGATCTCAATCTTCCTGACTTTTTTTAATAATTCGGTTGTTTCCATCGATGGTTGTTTCTATGGAACTTCTACAGCGTTCAAAATTTCATTGATGATCATTTCGCTTGTCACGTTTTCAGCTTCTGCTTCGTATGTAATACCAATTCTATGACGCATTACATCGTGACAAACTGCTCTTACATCTTCAGGTATTACATAACCTCTACGTTTAATAAAAGCATAAGCTTTAGAAGCCAATGCTAAATTAATACTGGCTCTCGGTGAACCTCCATAACTAATTAAGTTAGAAATTTTATCTAGGTTGTACTCTTTTGGAGAACGAGAAGCAAAAACAATATCAATAATATATTTTTCGATCTTCTCATCCATATAAACTTCTCTCACTACTTTACGAGCTCTGATAATTTCATCGGTGCTCACAACAGGATTTATCTTTGGAAAATCGTTGGAGATATTCTGACGGACAATCAATTTCTCATCTTCTTTCGTTGGATATCCAATTACAACTTTCAGCATAAATCGATCTACTTGTGCTTCAGGCAATGGATATGTACCTTCTTGTTCAATTGGATTCTGTGTGGCAAGTACTAAAAAAGGTTCTTCCAACGGGAATGTCGTATCTCCAATTGTTACTTGTCGCTCTTGCATTGCTTCTAAAAGTGCGCTTTGAACTTTTGCAGGAGCACGATTTATTTCATCTGCCAATATAAAATTGGCAAAGACAGGTCCTTTACGTACTGTAAAATTTTCTTGCTTTTGATTATAGATCATTGTTCCAACAAGATCGGCAGGAAGTAGATCAGGCGTAAATTGGATTCTGCTGAACTTTGCATGAACTGCAGTGGAAATGGATTTGATTGCTAACGTTTTTGCTAATCCCGGAACACCTTCTAATAAAATATGTCCATTGGCTAACATTCCAATCAATAATCTTTCAGTCATGTACTTTTGACCAACGATGACTTTGCTCAATTCCATCATCATTAAATCGACAAATGCCGATTCGCGATGAATTCTTTCGTTAATTTCTTTAATATCCATAATTCGTTTAATAAATATTTAGTGTTATCGTTTTCTTGTTCTAATTTTTTGAATGCTTGATCTTAAATATCGTTGCTTTGATATGAACATAATTGAACTATAGTCGATCAATCTCCGTTCATTTTTTTTGTAGTGCAATTTTATTAAAAATTCAATGAAACAACTATGAATGGGCAGGTTAAAAAATGTTAAAGACAGGACTACCTTTCTTACTTTTCCGACCTAATTTACTTGCATATGAATTCAATCCTACTAACAACAGAGCAATAGACAGCCCGGGAAAGATAACGAGCCACCATGCAGTAAAATTCTCTCTTGCTGCAAACATCAGTGTTCCCCAACTTGTGATTCCTGCCGGTAATCCGATGCCAAGAAAGGAAAGCCCTGTTTCGGTAAGAATGGCCGATGCAAAGCCATAGACGAATAATGTTTGTAATGATGCGAAAATGTTTGGCAATAAATGACCTGACATCAAGCGTTTGAAGCTGAGTCCCATCGATCTTCCTACTTGAATAAATTCTACATCTCTCAATTTCATTACTTCGGCACGTGAAATCCTTGCTATATCTGTCCATGAGGTAAGCCCAATAATCATGACTAACATCGCTAGTGATGGTTTTGTAATTGCTGCTAAAGTTAGGATTAATATTAAGCGAGGAAGCGAAAGAAATAATTCTACGAATCGCATTAAGATAAAATCGAGTGGTATGAAAATCCTTTTTAGTTTTATTTTTTTTAGTTTCGACTCAATGATAATTGGCGATAACATAACTACTATAAAACAGATAAAAGCTAACAATGATGAAATTACTTTTAGAATTGTGTTTTCAGAGTTATGAATTACAATTTGTCTGCTCACATAAATGGCAGGAAAAAAAAGAATTACACTTAAAAAAATGGAGACGTAAGATATTTTTAACTTGAAGTCTCCGAAAAATCCGGCCATTCCGCCGATCACTAACCCAATTATTCCGGAGATCAATACAAACGAAATTCCTATAATTAAAGCAATCCTTGTTCCATAGATCAGTCCGGCTAAAACATCTTGCCCTGTTCGTGTTGTGCCAAGAAAGTGTCTCTTATAAAAAGGCAGTACTTTTTTCGTTCCATCAGAATCTTGATAATATTGATGTGAAAAGGGTGAAACAAAATTGGAATTAATCAGATCAGATTTTCCAGCCGACCATCGTACCGGTGCGTAAATTGCAAATTGCGGATTCAATTTATTCCATTGAATAAAATCGGATAGTTCATTATTTTTTTCTCCAATCGAATTTTTAATAATAAAATAATTATCATTTGAGAGCGCAGGAAAGGAGTAGTGGTCGTTGTACTTTATCAAAATTGGTTTTTCATTTGCCAAAATAGGAGCTAATAAAGCAATCAATAAATATATCGTAATGATTTTCGGTATCGTTTTTATCCAATGGAATATCGTTTTCACAAAAATCATTTAGCTGTGAATTTAATACGTGGGTCAACAATTGCATAGAGCAAATCACTTATTAAAAAACCTGTCATTGTAATGAAGCCTGTAAAGAAAAATACTGCTATTACAACGGGAAAATCTTGCATACTAATAGCTTGGAAAATGGTATTTCCCATTCCCGGGATATTGAAAATGGTTTCTAAAATAACTGAACCACCTATAATAAAAGGAAAGACATGACTGAAAATAGTAATCAGTAATGGAAAAACATTTGGAAGTGCATGTTTATCGGCTATATTTTTTTCTGATAAACCTTTTGCTTTCGCTGTTCGAATGAAATCCTGTTTTAATATTGATTGAATGCTGACTTTTACACTACCTGAAATAAATGCAAACGAACTATATGTAAAAGTAATCAATGGTAAAATGAGATAGGGTATCGTTTTAAAAATTCGTTCTATGATTCCTACATTTTGACCAAATCCTCCTGCTGGTGAAACTCCCGAAACCGGAAATAGATTTAGCATATCGGGATTGGATAAAAAGAAAAGTAAAAGGATGGCTATCCAGAATGATGGTAACGCATATAAAATATTGAAAAAAAATGTTGTTCGCTTTTCTACTGAAGTTCCTTCTTTCCTCCCTAGCCTTAAGCCTATTGGAACAACTATTAAAAAAGAGATTAATATTGACAAAAGTGAAAGTAATAATGACCATCCTACTTTTTTCTTGATGATACATAAAACAGATTCATTCGTCTGAAAACTATTACCAAAATCACCATGGATAATTCCCGATTTTTCATTGGCGCCAAAAAGCCATCTCTGAAATTGATTTTCACTCTGAAATTTGATTAAAGAAAAAAGTTTATTTTCGTCGGAAATGGAAATGTAAAATACAGGAAGGTCTAATCCTAATTGATGCCTCACTTCTGCAATCGTTTTTTTGTCAATATTATTTTCTGATTCATGCAAATCTGTTTGAGTGGTAAGCATCATTTCTACCGGATCGCCAGGGGAATATTTCAAGAGCAGAAAGGAGATTACAGCCAACACTAAAAGTGATGGTATGAAAGCAAGCAAACGTTTTAAAATATATACTAGCATCTCTGTTTGGAAATCGAATAGTTGGTCATCCTATTCAACGACTCTAAAATACTCTTTCATATCTTATGGACTTACTCCATTGGAAAGAGTTATAACAGGGGTTATTGACAATAAGCGAAGTGGGTTAAGCAAAATCCCGGGACGGTCAGCGAATAAGAATCGATTGCCAAATCGTTTATGAATGATAGATCGTTTTAAAGATGTGTATAAGAATATGAATGGTTGATCGTCGTAAATTAGTTGTTGCAACTCTTTTGAAAGTCGCATACGTTTGTCTAAATCAATTTCGCTTTTAATTGCTTCAATCAATTTATCTGAAGCCTCATTGCCAAAACCACAGTAATTTGATCCGTGATTAGCCCACGATTTTGAATGCCAAAGTTGTGTAAAATCTTCCGGTAAAGCTGTCATTGACCAGCTTCCCATCAACATATCAAAATCATGGTTTCTTGCCTTCTCTAGAAATAATTTTAATTCCATTGGAACAGGTTCTACTACTATGGCTACTTTTTTCAATTCTTCAGTAATTAATAATGCCATATCTCGCCAGTCCGGTGAAGTATTTAGGTAATTCAACTGAACTCTGAATTCAACTATTTTACCATTCACGTTTTTTTCCAAAACACCATTTTTGTCATTATCATTCCAACCACTTTCTAATAAAAGTTTTTTCGCATTTTCAATATTTATTTCTACGGGTTTTAATTGATCATTAAAATCTTTTTTGAAAGGCGAAACATTACTTACCATTCTTTTACATTGACCAGCATAATTGTTATAGACAAGTTGAGTAAATTTTGAGACATCTATTAGATGAGCAATCGCTTTGCGAGTTTTTATATCGACGAAAAAAGGATGACTTTCACTGTTATCCGGTCGCTCGTTTAATCCAATGTAGGTGTAATTGTAAGTAGGCGACATTGTAGCATCATAGTTTTTTCTAAATTCTTCATCTTGATTTAATGCTAAAAAAGAATTTACTGAAATGTTGGATGTTACATCGTAATTCTGATTCTTAAATTCTAGTTGTTGTGTCTGATCGTCTTTATTTATTTTATAAATTATTTTATCAGGAAAAGATCGTTCGTGGTAATCGGTTGACTGATCAGTCCAATGATTTTTCTTTTTTTCTAAAGTTAAATACTGACCGGTTTCCCAATTCGTTACTTTATACATTCCTAATCCATTCAGTTTTGATATTGATCTTCCATTCGAATCATCGTTGAATTCATCCGCCCATTTTACTAATTCAGGAAATCTTTTTAGGTCAATTGTGGAATCACCGAACTGGCTCAATGTAAATTTTGAAAGTACACTTGCCGGATCATGAAATTTTTGTTCGAGGATTGGGAAGGAGCCAAACCAAAATTTATTTTGAATGTTTTTATTATTCATAACACAAGTGAACTTCATTGTATCAGTTTGGTCGAAAATAATCTCCTTCAAATTATTCCAATATGTTTTTACCATCGGATCATTTACTAACGGACAAGAAAAAACTTTTGCTGTAAAAAGTATATCTTCTCTGCGTAATGTACTTCCATCGTCCCACATTGGACCATGTTTAAGGGAATATAGATATTGAAGTCCATTGTCTGTTTCTATCGGCAGTTGCGTTAACAATCCTGGAATCATAGAAGCATTTTCGTAATCGGAATAAAGTAGCGTTCGTTGTGTGAGTAATAAGAGCTCATTTCGTGGCGCGGAATTGCCATTGGTTGGATGTAAATTGTCCGGTTCCGATATAGAGTGTACAACAACCGAATTTTCAGTTGACCAGTTACTTTCTATATGGATAGCATCGCGGAGCTTTATGAATATTGACGATGATACCGCAGAATTTTTTTGTTGTGGATCATGACAAGCACTCATAAAAAGTACGATGTAAATAAAAATGATCTTTTTCAAATTGATTTTTTTTGTTCGCAAATTAAATGAAAAATTATTATACCATAAGAGATATTGTAGAATAGATAATTGAAATTGAAAATCAAATGGAAGTAGAAGCTGTTTGGCTTTGTTTACTACACAATTTATCTTTCATGTTAATAACATTTGGTGACTTCAGAAAGTGGCCATTTTGTGAAAATATGATAAGAATCATCAAAATTTTGAATTGAAAAAGAGTGAGAGATTTTTCCAACTTATTGAAATAGAATGAGTAGCAATTGAAACTTTAAATTATTCCTTATTTGGAATTAATCTAAATAAGATGCACTTTTGCCCAAAATTAATTCGAATAAATTATACAAGATGAAAAATCTCCTATTATCTACATCCCTTTTATTGGGTTTTTATAGCTCTACTTCAGCGCAAACTATTGCAGTTTCCGCTGAAACTAAACAAACAATCGATACCACTCAAGGTCATACAACAATCGGCGGTTATGGAAATGCCTATTTCCAACGCGACAACAACGAAGAAAAAGCCAAAATGAATTTTGAACGCCTTGTTTTATTTACGGGTCACAAATTCAACAAGAAATTTTCTTTCTTCAGCGAATTAGAAGTGGAAGATGCCAAGGTGAGTGGTGGAGAAGAAGGCGGTGAGGTAGCACTAGAGCAATGTTACATACAGTACAATGTGAATGCAACTAATTATTGGAAATTCGGATTGTTCATTCCTCAAATTGGATTATTGAATCAGAACCATTTGCCTGAAAATTTTAATGGCAATGAAAGAAGTATAGTAGAAACAATAGTTATTCCTTCGACATGGAGAGAATTAGGCATAAGTTATATCGGGGAATTTTCAAAGGTTCCCGTTTCTTATTCAATTGCACTAATGAATGGATTGAGCTCGGCAAATTTTGAACATGGTACAGGAATAAGAGGAGGACGATTTGAAGGACGTGATGCTACTGGAAATAATTTAGCTCTAACCGGAGCGATTGAATATGCTTACAAAAAAATAAAATTTCAAGTTAGTGGATATTATGGAGGTAGTGTTGGACTTTCAAAACGTGAAGCAGATAAGTTGCAATTAGAATCAGGAATTTTTGGAAGTGCTGTTGGATTGTTGGAAGCAAATTTTCGTTACACTACAAAGAATTTTTCTTTCAAAGCACTTGCGTGTACTATTTCTATCCCCAAAGCAGCATCTATTAATAGAGCATACTTAAATAATACTGCAGATTTAGCTTATGGCGGTTCGGTAGAAGCGGCTTATGTAATTTGTCGAACAAAAGAGTTGAATTCTTCAGCTCATTTGATAGGCTTTGCACGTTTTGAAAAATTGGATTTGAATGCTGATATTCCCGGAAACGCTCTTAAAGATCCAACACTCGATCAACAACATTTAATTATTGGGTTAACTTATCTGCCATTGAATAATCTGGTTTTCAAATTTGATGTAAGAATAAAAAATACCGGCAACCCAAATCCTGAATTGGCCGGACCACCGGATCCGGAACTTCCACCGTATAAATCGAGTAATTCGTTTGTTAACTTAGGACTAGGCTTTAGTTTCTAACTTTATACTAATTGACGAGAGAGTTGATGAAGTTTAAAAAATTGATTGGTAGCATCGAACGCTAGGTTTATTCTTTACCTTCGAAAAGGGTACTATTGTCGCATTTGATTTTGGCAAATGGGATAATAGTGTTTTTTTGTAACTTCTTAAAGAGAAAGCTATGCCACAAAAATCGTTGCGATTTATTATTCATGTAATTGGTTGGATAGCTTTTCTAACTATTCCTTTTTTGTTGGCACCCGGCTCAAGATTTTCACTCGAACGAGCTAACAATCCGAATACGATGTTAGATCTGATATCCTATGGAATGATGATCGTTTTCTTTTACTTGAACTTTTTTTTCTTACTCGACAAATATTATTTTAATAAAAAATTTGGAATCTATTTTTTGATATGCATACTTTTTTCTATAGTAATAGTTTTTCTTCCTCGAATTGTTTTGAATGATGAGTTCAAGAAGCATGATATGCATGAAAGACACGAAGAGATTGAGAAGCACGGAATACACGAATTTACCTCAGGAAATGATAGTATGGCAATCGCTATACAGACGGAAGAGCATCATGAATGTGATGAAAATAATGGTTGGCTAACACGACTTGGCGGACACCATTTCTTTTTTAATGTCAGAGGAAATTTATTATTATTTGTGTTGATAATTCTACTTTCACTTTTGATTAAAATGAAAAATAGGTGGCAAATAGCAGAGCAGGAAAAAGTAAATTCAGAGTTGTCTTATTTAAAAGCTCAAATTAATCCGCACTTTCTTTTTAATACATTGAATAGTATTTATTCGCTTGCACTTGAAAAATCAGATTATACGCCAACAGCGGTAGTAAAACTTTCAGGGATGATGCGCTATGTCATATCGGACGCCTCGAGCGATTTTGTTGGTTTAGATAAAGAGATCAATTACATTCGTGACTATGTAGATCTGCAAAAAATCAGGTTAGGAGATACGGCTAACGTAAATTTCCAAGTGATAGGAGAGAAGATCGGGAAGCGAATTTCACCATTGCTATTTATTTCATTTATAGAAAATGCTTTTAAATATGGTGTAAATCCGGATGAACAATCTGAGATCAACATTAAGTTTCAGGTAGAGGAGAACAGTATTGTGATGGATGTTTCCAATAAAAAAGTAGATTTACATAATCAATCAGAAGAGAGTAGTAAAGTAGGAGTAGAAAATACGATAAATAGATTGAATTTGATTTATCCGAATAAGTATAAATTGAAGATTGAAGACAGAGAAAAAGAGTATTATGTACAATTAAGAATAGAGCTAGTATGATCAAAGCAATAGCCATAGACGATGAGCCACCTGCATTAAAGGTGATTGAAAATTTCTGCACAAATTCTGAGAGCATTGAACTTGAAAAAACGTTTACGTCGCCAAAAGAAGCATTGAAGTATCTGCGGAAATTTCCGGTCGATTTAATTTTTTTGGATATAAACATGCCATCTATTAGCGGTATTGATTTTTATAAATCGCTCGAACAAGATACAATGGTAATTTTTACTACGGCATATAGTGAATATGCTGTAGAAGGATTTAATCTGAGTGCGATTGATTATTTGTTAAAGCCCTTTACGCTCGAAAGGTTTGAACAAGCAACTAAAAAGGCCGCTGATTATTATTTGTACAGTAGGCAGTTGCCCGGAACCATTCCTCAATCGCTTTACATAAGGGCTGATTATAGTTTGATAAAAGTCAATTTGGCCGAAATTATTTTAATAGAAAGTTTAGACGATTACTTAAAAATTTATTTAGACAATGAAAAGATCATTGTTGCGCGAATGACAATGAAAGCGATGACAGAAAAATTACCTTCTGTAGATTTTGTGCGTGTGCATCGGTCATTTATAATTCCATTGAAACGAATATCGCAGGTAAGGAATAAAATTATTTATATAGCCGACAAAGAAATTCCGATTGGAGGAAACTACGAAGAAGCATTTTTAAAAATATTCAAAGCGTAGAAGGTAGAAGATCGTAATTTGAGATTTGAAATTCGACGATTAATAATTGAAGGTGGTAATTCGTAATTTGGCGATCGAGAATAAACATGGGGCTGAGCGGACTGTTCATAGAGGCGGAAGCTACTTATTAGAAGAATAAATTTTTATTCCGAACGTCATTCCGATCTACTATTGTAAATCGAGAGTTGTAATTCGACGATCGAGAATAGAAATGCGTTGAGCTATTAATTACGAACGAATGTCCTCAGAGGTATTTACAGATTTTGTAAAAGATTGAATCGTTCGAGCTTTTTATGCAACGGACGGATGTCCGTCGAAGCGGAGGGGATCGTATAGGCGGAATATTTAAAAATAGCAGGAAGAAAAATATTTTCTACATAACAACTATTCTAAAAAAAACTTCTGTTGAAATATTTTTCGAAGTTACTTTTCCAATATAAACTCCTTTTTGTAAATCAATTGTTGAAATTGTTGTACTGATGGAATTTATTTTAATCTCTTTAACGCAGACCCCAATGCTATTGTAAAGTGATACGTTAACATTATCATTTGGCATTTCGTCGATTTCAATTTGAAAATGGTCATACACCGGATTTGGGAATATTTTTATTTTATTAATTGTCTGTTCGTTATTAACCGGTGAATCAAGAATTAAATTCGGTGTCCAGATTCCTTGCGCCATCCCACTTACATATAACTGATTATTGTGAATGATAATCGAATTTGGATAGAATGGCATAGGACCTGGAATAACTCTGTACCACGAAATTCCATTGTTCGATGAAGCGTAAATTCCAAGTCCATTGCAATAACCTATTAAATCATTTCCGCTTTGAACAATTGATTTAGGACAAATAGTGCGTCCTAGGTGATCATTAGGAAGTCCACTCATGCTAGAAGTAATCCATGTCTGACCTGAATCTGGGCTTACACGTAAAGCGTCATAACTTGATACAATCAAACTACTTCCGGCTGTGTAAATATTAAAAGAGAAAACTGAATTTATTCCGCCACTTACACAATGTTTAAACAACCAATGTTGATCAGTTGAATCTAGTTCGTAAACAAATCCTATTGAAGTGCATGAATAGACATGATTACCAAGAGATGATAAGGAACCTATGCTCTCAGAATTGATCCCGCAGGTAGTAGCGTTTTGCGGTAAACCGTTTATTGGGCTCCAAGAGTCACCGAAATCATCACTATAAAAATAATTATTCCATCCGGAAACAAAAAACCGATTATTTTTCCTGCAAAGATAATCCAATGGAAATGACGCTCCTGAACTTGCAGGGTAATTCCACGTTTGACCACCATTGTAGCAACTTTGAAAAGAAGATGACACTCCAAACAATGAGTCACCACTTACTAATAAACCATATTGTAAATAGGTGGAATAATTATCGTTCATCAACTGCCAAGTTTGGCCATCGTTAAGACTTCGATAAAAGCCTGTATTAGCCGGACAATAGATAATGTTGCCGGTATTGTAAAGTAAAGAGTTAGCTTCATGAATCCCACTGCGTGATAAATAAGAGGAATCATTTCCTTCAATGTAGTGATAAAGTTCGCCTAAATAGTGGCAACATAAAATTTCGCCACTTTGAAGACGAAGAGTCTGCTTAAAAGTATTGTATTGATAAGGCTTATGCGTAGGATTCCATGTTACGCCGAGATTTGCGGAAACATAGAAATTATCTAATCGATCATTATAAAATAGCGAATCATTGTAAACTAATAATTTGAAATTAAGTACGCTATCTATTGTTATAACCGGAACCCAGGTGTTTCCTAAATCATTACTACGTATTATGTCGAAACTGCCAGGTACAGATGAGGTTTGTATTGTGAAAATAATAGAATCAATCATCACAGTAACATTCTGATATGAGTAAGGAGTGAAATGTGTGCTGTCTAGTGGAGAAATGAATGTATAGAAGCTATTCCCCAATGTATTTACGAGAAAATAGTCTTTATAAAAAGCAGAACTCGAATAATTCCCTATAGGCATATTTACTATCGACCAGTTCAATCCAAAATCAGAAGAGTAAAACAATTTATCGTCTGATGATGCAAAAAGAGAACTGCCATGAATATGAAGCTGCACAGTACTTACATTAAAAAGTGTATCTGCATTGGTCCATGTTAATCCTCCATCAAAGCTGGTCATAGTGTAGGAGTCATAAAAAACTACTCCATCGCCAGTTGTCTCATAAGTAAGAACAACAGTGTCTGAAACGGCAACGATTGACGAAACATGCGCATCTTGAAGTATAGGTGCGACTTGCCAAGAGGATGCATCATCTGTACTTATATATAATCCACCAAATGGTCCCAGAAAAATACCGTGTGAAGTTTTCACAAAGCCTGATGCAGTGCAACCTTCTGGTCCGGTTAATTTGGTCCATTGTGC
>JANLPR010000078.1:0-30594 GCA_031367345.1 Bacteroidota bacterium
AAATGCAAATATTCATTCTTGATGATATCGAAATCGACTTGCATTAATTGACCAAAGGAATTATAAACTTCAACCGACTTCACTTTGTCTTTTCCTATTGTCACATATAAATCTGTTGCCGCCGGATTTGGGAAGGTTAAATATTCTTCTCCCACAGTGTTTAACGAGGAAATGCTTGTCGGCAAACTATCACATACAGTACTACCCTCTGCCCCAAGAAAATAATTGGGAAAGTTCGGCATTGTTGAATTATTGTAACCGGGTAATGGTACACAATGTTGACAGAAATTGCATGCCATGCCGGCGCTGTCGGGATAATTAATTACATGCAATACAGTGACACCATTGGGCGCATTCACATAGATTTTTCCATCCGGTGCAAGGCTCATGAGATAAAAATTGGCCGGAAAACCATGGGTGGTAGTGCCATCATAAACACCAACAGTAATCCGCGAACTATCGACATTGACGGCTTGTAGATCAAATTGATAAATGTATGAGTTGCTTGACAGGTACAAATACCGGCCACTGGGAGAAAAGGCTGCACCGGCGGCCTGCGCTGAATCGTTGATTGCAATATGGATCTGATTACTGAATGCTCCCGAGCAGCGGTCAAAATCCCATATATCTAAATCATCAAACGTTTCGTAATATGCGTACTTGCTTCCGTCTTGTGAAAACAAATTTTGACCTGGGCTAACCGTGCGGTAGGTAACCATATCTTCTAGCCAAGGCCCTTGAATGCCGCTCGGGGTGATAAGCAATTTATACATTAACGTAGAATTCATCTTGTGTGCAAACACCCACCAATCTCTGCCATTGGCATGCTTACAAGCCGTGAGCCGGCCCGGAACCAGGCTATCATTGATTACTACCTGGTTTTTTTGCGTCACCGCCCCTAATCCAGTGTTCAGAGACATATCAATTACGCTGTAATACAAATAGAAAGTTCTTGCTGGGATAGTGACTTCTAATGTTTCATGAAATAAATAATACTTCGTACTATCGCCGGGAATAGGAATTACTAAGTTACCTTGAGGGAGATGTAACCCCGATGAAGCTTTAGAAGTTGTGTAAGGAGAGGGATTTAGCCCACTGCCATTTTGCATCGTATCATTTAAGCCATTTGCAACGTAAATGCCATTCGAGTAAAAAAGGATGTCATTGTTTCCATTACTAATCATACCAATAGTCACGTCAAAGTTCATTTGTCTTGGCACAATTGAAAGAGAAAGATTTCCCGAAGAGAAATCAAGTTGCATTGATTGATAATTCCCCGAACAGCATCCGATTCCTAAGAGCCATTTTTTATCAATACCGGTATTTTGTGCATAGACGTTCTGGCCGAGTAGTAATAGAAGTAGATATAACTTTGCTTTCATTATTCAATTACCAATTTACCGTTAAATTCTGAATTTCCAGTTGACCCTACTATCTGGTACAGGTACAAACCCGGTGCAGAGGTACTCAAATCTATAAGGATTTTATTGTTGGTTGCATTTAGTTTCCCCGAATAGCAAAGTCTTCCCATTACATCTCTTACTATGAATACCCCATCGTTAGGAAGCGAATATTTTAAAGTGAACCAACCCGTTGCGACGCTCTTGTCTACCATTTGTCGTTAATTTTTACATCTCAAAGCTAATAAATTTTGCGCTGCTTCGACGTTCCGAGAGCTATCGGAATCGTCCATCGAAGCGGGGTGAGTGACAAATCAGTCGCTAACAGCGAACAATTGTTACCCGGAATTTATACGCTCATTTATAAAATGGAAAATAAAATAACTACTCAAAAAATTGTGAAGTATTAACTATTATAATTCGCTTCCTCACAAAAAACAACGAAACCGATAGTTCGAAACCATTACTTTATTTCCCATTTCATTTGGAGTAAGTCCTATTTATACATACATTTAATCAATGCTTTGTTAATGATCTTCATGTTCAAACTATTTGATTAATCATTAATTTAAAGTCTCGTCATAATTAAATTTCAATTACCAACTTTTTATTTCATTATCACCAAGAAAAAATACGATGAAAAAATGTTTACTTTATTGCGGATTGATTCTCTTATCTCCAACTCTTCTCTGCCAATTATCAACTAACGCGAATGCGCAAAAAGTAGCTTGCGGCGGACAACACTCCGTTTTTCTCTGTAGCGATAGTATTGCGAATGGCTGGGGCTCTAACACCTATGGGCAGCTCGCCAACTCAAGCGGAACTACAAATGTTCCTGTTACTGCTACTCTAATCAATCGCATAACAAATATTGGTGCCGGAATAAATCATACAATCGCACTTCGTGATGATAGTACAATTTGGGCGTGGGGAATTAATTTAACCGGCGAACTTGGAAATGGAACTACAACAGGCAGCAATACTCCTACTCAAGTTGTCGGACTTACAAGTGTAGTTTCGATTTCATCGATGTTTCATTCGCTTGCTTTGTTAAGTGATAGCAGTGTTTATTCATGGGGTAACAACCAATTCGGCGAACTTGGAAATGGAACTACTAACGGCTTTAGTTCGGTTCCTGTATTAGTAAGCAACCTTTCAGGCATGACTCACATTCAAGCCGGATACTATCATTCGCTTGCAATAAGAAGCGATAGCACTATTTGGACATGGGGTTATAATGGCGCCGGCGAACTTGGGAATGGATTAAATATGAACAGCGATATTCCTGTTCAAGTGGTAGGCATTTCAAACGCTGTAGCTATTGCAGGAGGAAATTCTTTTTCTTGTGCCATACGAGCAGATAGTACCGTTTGGTCTTGGGGAAACAATTTCGAAGGCGAACTCGGAAATGGATTGAACATAAATAGCAATGTTCCTGTGCAAGTAAGCGGCCTTACCGGAATAATTGCTATAAACGCAGGAGTGTATCATACGCTTGCTTTAAAAAGAGATGGCACCGTTTGGACATGGGGATTTAATTTGTATGGACAGCTTGGCAATGGAAATAATACCGATAGCAATATACCCGTTCAAGTTTCCGGATTAACAGACATTGTTGGTATTGCCGCCGGGTATGCTCATTCTTTAGCTATGAAAAACGATGGTACTGCTTGGACTTGGGGTTACAATTCTACAGGACAACTTGGTAATGGTAGTTTCGCTGATTCAAATATTCCGGTACAAGTAAACTCATTGTGTTTAGGGGTTATTGGGGTAAATGAAATTAATTCACCATTAACTATTTCGGTGTTTCCAAATCCAATTGAAAAAGATTTTATCGTAAAAGGAACAAAAGCGAAAGGAGAAATTGTGTTAGTTGATTTAATGGGAAAAGAAATTAAAAAACAAATTACGCTCGACGAAGAAACTAAAATCAACAGCGAACAATTGTTACCCGGAATTTATATGCTGATTTATAAAATGGAAAATAAAATTGCAACACAGAAATTAGTGAAGTATTGATTTTTACTTTCCTATTTCAACAAATAGCATTAACACAACTCTAATTAAATATGTTGTTGAAGAAATAGTTCAAAAAATAATCCCTTAATATATTAACCAATCTAGAATAAATAGTTCAGGATAAGGAAATGTAAAACGCCTATTTAAAAAGCATAATTTAATCTAAATTACTCCCATGAAAAAAATTCTACAAACTATTCTCTCCGTAATATTGCTTTCATCTACTTGCTCTGCGCAACAATTTTCATTTCAAATGTATTTTGTTGATGCCATTGGTAACAAAGACACTATCACTTTAGGTTATGACCTCAATGCAACAGATAGTATTGATGCCGCATTCGGTGAAGTCAATATTATTTCTACACCTCTCGACACAAATTTAGATGTGCGAATCACAAATACATGGTGGGACTCGTCTTCACCAATATCATTCCACACAAAAAAGCAAATCATCTATAACTATTGCAACAGTTTTAGTATAGGAATTCAACCAATAAATATTTTTACACATCATTGGCCAGTAACAGCTACGTGGGACAATACTTTATTTAATGATTCATGCAGATATGGCAGTGTCTTTACAAGTATTAATCCGGGAGGCTGGTGGGATACCGGAGCTCCAAGCGACCTATGGAGGAAAGATTTGTTCTTTGGCAGTTCTGCGACTTTTACTACCAATTTTGAAGAAGGCCATTTTGGCTACATAAATAGTTCAGGCGATTCTATTCCCGTTTTTTGGCAAGCCTTTGCTGACTCAACATTCCTTACCGCTTCTATTCCTACAGTCCCAAATAAATCACAAAAGCTTTTAGTATATCCAAATCCGACTGAGAACAAAATCAATTTAGTTACACCAAAAGATTTTGGTACAATCAAATCAATTGAAATTTACTCAGCTATTGGAAAACTAATTTCTAATTCTACAAACATCTCTTCGTTGGACATCGCATTTTTAGAAAGCGGAATTTATTTTATTGCAGTGAGCAATAATAAGAACGAAAGACTGACTTCGTTATTCGTGAAAAAATAATTAGTCGTCTCTGAATTAATTTCACTTGACAATCAATTTTCTCTATTTTATTCATTTTTAATCGTATTAGTTAAACGATGGTTTCCTTTTTCTCCAAAATTCCGGAGGTAAAACTCATGCAAACACTTATATTTGCGCTCGGAAATCATCGAAAATCAACTAATCAATTCTGAATGAAAAAAATGCTACCGGCATTATTATGCCTATTACAATCCATTTCAATTCTTGCCATTAACACAGACACCTTAACCCAAGAAAAATATTCAGTTCATTTTCAAGCTACAATTGTCAATCAATCAAAATATGGCTTCACGGTTCCTTACTCCGGGATTAATAGTCTTTCTGAAAAATATGAAAATCAAACATCGTTAACGTCGACTCTTTTTCTTGGTGCTAAAACCTGGAAAAACGGTGCTATTTTTCTGAACCCTGAAATTGCCGGCGGCTCCGGTCTTAGCTCTGCTTTAGGAATTGCAGATGCTACTAATGGTGAAACTTTTCGCGTAGGCGACCCGGCACCAAAAATTTATTTAGCCCGTCTTTATTTTCGCCAACTTTTTGCCTTAAACAATTCAACATCCTATTCCGGAACTGATATTAATCAATTAGAAGGTAGAAGTCCCGACAAATACATTTCAATTACAATCGGAAAAGTTGGTGCGGCCGATTTTTTCGATGACAATAAATATAGCCATGATCCTCGTACTCAATTTTTATGTTGGGGCTTGATGGATAACGGAGCATGGGATTATCCTGCCAACACGCGCGGCTATACTCCTACTGCATTGATCGAATATGTTTCGATAAAGAATGAATTGCGTTATGGCTTTTCATTACTTCCACTTTTAGCAAACGGAAACGATATGAATTGGAACCTTAGTAATTCAGGTTCTCACAATTTAGAATTTACTCATCACTACATTTATAAAGGCAACGAAGGGACGATCCGAATTTTAGGTTTCTACAACTATACTAAAATGGGTGATTATACACAGGCAGTTTCAAATTATACCGATGTACCTGATATTATTTCTACACGAAATTATGGGCGAAATAAATTTGGCTTTGCCATCAACATTGAACAAGAAATTAATAAAAATCTTGGTTTTTTTATGCGTGCAAGTTGGAACGATGGCAAAAATGAAACTTGGGCATTTACTGAAATTGATCGCTCTGTAAGTGCGGGAATTTCATTAGCAGGTACAAAATGGAAACGCAAAAATGACACATTCGGACTTGCAGCTGTGGTGTCGGGTATTTCTGCACAACATCAACTGTATCTTAAAAATGGGGGACTAGGATTTATTTTAGGCGATGGCCAATTAAATTATGCACCGGAAAGTTTACTCGAAACTTATTACTCTTGTGAATTAATCAGAAACGAAATTTATCTTAGTGGCACATATCAAATGCTATTGAACCCCGGATATAATTCCGATCGAAAAGGACCTGTAAATGTACTATCACTTCGATTACATGTAATCATCTAACTAATTTATTTTATATCGGTTTTATTAATCTTGAATGACAAGAAAACCCGTACCAATTAGACTTTGATTTTCTCGTTTTAGAAAATTTACTGTTCTATTAAGCAATTGTTTTTAGAAGTGCTAGTATCATTTTCTTTTCATACATTTAATTCAAATTGAAGAATGACTTACAACAAATAAAATCTTGTTGTTGCCGATTTTTCACCTTTTAATTAAATTATGATCCCCAACCTGAAAGAATTGGTAGACGAAAATATTATCTCACAGGAAACTGCAGATAACATTGTTGACTACTATCACGCCAAACAAAACAAAGCACCAAATCGACTTGTTGCTATTTTTGGCATTATCGGAGCCGTCCTAATTGGCTTAGGTATCATTTTGATTATAGCCCATAACTGGGATAATCTAAGTCGCTTTACAAAATCCATTCTTGCATTTCTTCCTCTTGTTATAGGCCAAATTGCATGTGCATACACACTTATTAAAAAGAAAGATGAAAAAGTTTGGCTGGAAACAGCGTCTACTTTTCTTTTCTTTGGCGTTGGAGCAAGTATTTCATTGATCTCACAAATTTATCACATCAATGGCAACATCACTGATTTTCTATTTACGTGGATGGCATTAACGCTTCCACAAATCTATATCCTTAATTCTTCTACAGCTGCACTCTGGTACATTACCGGAATTACTTACTATGCAGTTGTACTCGGCTTCGACCATTACCCTTCTACAATACCTGTGTGGTATTGGATTTTATTGTTAGGTGTTGTTCCTCATTATTTTTCGCTATTGAAAAATTCACCCATGCGAAACTACACCATTTTACTCAATCGATTATTTCCAGTCTCAATTTTAGTTGTGCTAGCTACTTGTGCGCGGTCAAACGAGCAACTTATGTTTATTTCGTATATGAGCTTGTGTTCTGCTTTTTTCATCATAGGCAGTCATCCGGTATTTACAACAAACGAAAAACAAAAATCAATTTATACAATTCTTGGTCGACTAGGAATAATAATCACTCTTATCCCTCTTACCTTTGAAGATATTTGGAAAAATCTATTTAATAGAATCGAAACTTTTCCCGGACTTTTATTTCGGCCGGAATTTATCTCGGTGGTAGCTACAACCCTTTTGGCTACTTATGTATTAATTAAACATGACCATCTCCCGAAAAACCAACCAACTTCTATATTTAAATATTCATTTGTGGTTTTCATTCTTCTATTTTTCTCGGCTGCTATTTCACCAAAACTTGCTGAAATATTATCTAATCTGATGCTATTGGCAATAGGAATAAGAATCATCAACGAAGGAATAAAAAATTATCATCTGGGAATGTTGAATTTCGGATTACTAGTAATAGCTACAGACATTCTTGCGAAATTTTTTGATACAGAAATATCTTTCGTGATTCGCGGATTGAGTTTTATAGGCCTAGGGATTCTGTTTTTCGCAGCTAATTATTTATTGATTCAAAAAAAGAAAGCACAATGAAAACAAAAAATACTCTTGTCCTATTGATCGCACTGGCTTTGATTCAATATTTTGTTCCTGCGAAAATGATTTATGATCACGAAATTATTTTACGAAAAGGCGAATATTATAAATTTATCTCCGAACCAATCGACCCTTCGGATCCATTCCGAGGAAAATACATGACATTGGATTTCAAAGAACGAAAGTTCAGAGTAGAAAACACATCGAACTGGAACAACAACCAAATCATTTATTGTAAACTAAAGAATGACTCTGCCGGCTATGCAGTTATTACAGATGTCCTTACTACTCCTCCTACATCCGGCAATTATTTTGAAGCGAGTGTCGATTATGTTGAACTTGGGGACACAAGCTATTTACATCTCGATTTTCCGTTCCGTAAACTGTATGTTGAAGAATCGAAAGCTGCCAATACAGAAATAGAATATGCAAAAGCAACACGCGACACAACTTCCGTAGCCTATGCAAGAGTTGCCGTTTACAATGGAAATGCAGTGATCTCGAATGTTTACATTAACGAAAATCCTATTATCAAAAAATAATCATGCATTAATTTGATTTCCCATTAAAAATCTACCTGTTCTAATGCAATACCTATGGATACAATACTTTCGTAATCTATTTTTCAAAAAACTGATCTCACTAAAATGAAACAACTTTTTCGATTTTTAAATTCGACGTCTATAAATAAAATCCTTCTCTTCTTTTTGATGATTTCAAATTTCTGCTGTTATTCGAGCAGTACTAATTCAAAGCAGATATCGGAAATATTTAGAAATAATGTATCGTCAGTTCTAGAAAATAAAAACTCTGTTTACAACGACTACCCAAAACCGCCTCCACTCACTGATGAAATACTAAGTGGACTACTGGAAGAATTAAAAATCGACCCTGCGAATTATTATCTTAATCAACTTTCTCCTGAGAAGATGAAATCGCATGAAGAAATTAATCAGGCAATAAATTATTTTCAAAATAATAACGACTGGTACTGTTTAATGGCAATGAGCGCCCACTGGAATCCTGATGCAAGAATTGATGCACTTCAGTCGATGAATTATCTGGTAAAGAATCGCCCATTGATCTGTACCACTAAAATTTATTCAGACATCTATGAGAACAATAAACAAGAAGCTATTAAATTCTTAATCTTTTTACTTGAAAGCAATCCGATATTTATTTCCGGAAGCGAGAATGCAACAATTCATAGTATTTACATAGCAAATATAATGTGGAATTTAGACCTGATGACGAATGAAAAAATTGTAAATGGATTACAAGTGAGAGAATGGTATAAGAACGACTTACAACTTGAAAACGCTATCTTACAATGGAAATCTCACACAATTAAAACGAAATGAAATATTTTTTAACCATCCTATTTGCTGTATTATTTTTTTCGTCAGCCTACCCTCAGAACGAACTTAAGTTTTGCAAAGCTGTAGAGAAAGATAATTTTAGAAAAGTTGAACGGATCTTCAAAAGAGAAGTCAATAAAAGAAAATCAGGTTTTCAATACGACAATGGCCCGGGAAGTGGCATTCAAACTACACATCAATACACCTTCGATACATTAACTGCATGGCTTAAAAATATGCCTTGCATTGAAGATGCTTATTGGGACAAATGTGAAATAAAAATAGCGATCTATCCAGGCTGGACCAATATTGGAGCCAAATTTAAATCACCCTCAGGTGTAAAAGAAAAATGTTTTTCAATCCAAATGGGGACTACCGGAACAGTAAACATTTTTGGATGGAAGCCCAAATTGTGTAAGGCAAAAAATAGTTTAGTCTACAAAAAAATGTTTGACAGCGCGGGATTTATAGATCGTTAAAAACAAAACTGCGCTGATTTGATTAAGAAAAAATAATCGCCATTATTCTTTTATAACTTGATATGATTCCATCGTATCCCCAAGTATTTTAAGGACATAAAATCCGCTGTTCAATTCACCAACATAAATACTTTCTCCGCTTTTTAATTCCCCATCGAGGACTACAGAACCCAGTACATTTATCATTCTAAATTTTTTATTAAACCCGTTGTCATTGTATTTTACATAAAGAAAATCATGAATAGGCAATGGGTATACTACAACACTATTGCCGACTAATTCACCTACTATATTTATTGGACTTACAATAAGTTCTACATCCGAAGAAGTGTCTACACAATTTCCAACAGTTACAATGCATCTTACATGCATACTGTCATTTGCTAGAGTTGTAGCAGCTACCAAAAAGTTATTTGTTAAACTTCCAAAAAATTGCCCGCTATCAATCAGATCTACAAAGCCAAAACCGGACTCAACTTGCCATTGAAAGACGGCATTGCTGTCTGAAGAACTGATAATAAAATGTGCATCATCACCTTCAATGACGTTAATCGACGATGGCTGCGAATTGATTATTCCAAAGTTCTGAGCATTCAAAAATGATATAGCAAAATTAGAAATTGGCCAGCGCCAATATTGAAACAAAGGCGTTAAATTCTGATTGGCAGCTTGTGATGCTGCAATAATAAAATTATCGACTGCGTCTTGTGTGCTTATAGAATTAGGGCGTTGCCACGCCTTTTTCCAAACATTTTCGACCCAATGATTGCTACAGTAATTGTCTCTCAAATAAAAACAAAATGAAGCAAATAAATCTGTAGCACCCAAACTTGATCCAGGTACGCCTTGTCCTATTCCTAAAGTGTTTGACCAATTCAAAGTCGTATCCGCCATATAAGATGGTAATAATCCGATGACGTTATTTTTGAACTGCGAAAAAGTCCACGCATTGAAAGGCGCTCCTTGAACATTCGCCGCTTCCATTGCCATAAATCGCATAAAAACGGCATAGCCTGTAGCGATAGGATCATTGGTTTGATAATTTAATTTATCGGCATAGAACCAAAAATTTCTTCCAAGCTCATAAAAGGGAACTTGATCGTATAAGTTTTGCGTTAAAATATAATTATAACAATTATAAAAATAACTAGTCTGAATTTCAATTCCTGTTGTTCCTAAATAACCACAACCGGCACCGCACGTATTTTGTACTTCGGCAATTGTAGAACGATTATTAATATATGTTCCACCGGTATTAAAGTTAGGCTCTCGGCCGGTACATAATGAATAGTAATTATATGCAGTATCCATTTTATAAACCCATTCATACATTGTAGCAGAATCTAAGGTATCAGTATCAGCCAACAACATTATTTTATTGCCTTGCCATGAAAATAAAGATAATGGTGCACCTTGAAAAGAAATATAATTTTGTGGACTCTGACTAAAAACAGAAAAAACGATCATCATCATTATGAATAAAGAGGAAAATAATTTCATAAACAAATGGCTTTAACAATAAAAAATTAAACTAACAATTTAAACTTGCATCACTTATGCGCCGTCCCGGTTCTTGTTTCAATCGTCTGACCATCATCTACCGTATAGTTGAACGTAATAATGTTGCTTGCAATACTCCCCGAACCATCATATCGATCACTCCCAATTAATGTGCTCTGCATTGTTAAATTAACGCCACTGACAGATGCTGCAATGTAGGCTGTATTACCTGTCAAATCAAAGTTTCGCAAAAGAATTTGATCGGGCGCCGAATTACTTGCAGTAATCGTTAACGTAAAATTTAATTGACCCGAAGGCCCTGTCGTTGTTGCAATCCATGTTCCAACAAATTTATCACGATCAGAAGTGGATGTGGTTACAGTATCCGTCTTTGTACATGCAATCAAAAATAATGTGATTGCCGCAAAGAATAAAACTGATCTAATTATTTTTTTACTATTCATTGTAATTTTATTTGTTCTATTTATTTCAAACGCTCCTTAATATCAAGACGAAATTGCCTTGCTGTATCTTTTGCTATATCATAACCGGCATCTGCATGTCGTATTACTCCCATTGCCGGATCATTATGCAAAACACGTTTCAATCGACGTTCTGCATCTGCCGTACCATCTGCCACTATCACCATGCCGCTATGAATACTATAGCCCATTCCTACTCCTCCACCATGATGTAATGAAACCCAACTTGCGCCACCTGCTGTATTGATTAATGCATTTAATATTGGCCAATCAGCTACCGCATCGCTGCCATCCATCATTGCCTCTGTTTCTCTGTTAGGAGATGCCACCGATCCCGTGTCGAGATGATCTCTACCTATTACTATTGGAGCTTTCACTTTTCCACTCTTCACTAATTCATTAAATGCAAGTCCAGCTTTTTCGCGATCGCCCATTCCCAACCAGCAAATTCGCGCCGGCAATCCTTGAAACGCAATTCGCTCTCTTGCCATTTTCATCCAACGATGCAACGATTTATTCTCAGGAAATAATTCTAAGATCACTTTATCAGTTTCGTAAATATCTTGTGGGTCGCCCGACAATGCAGCCCATCTGAAAGGACCTTTACCTTCACAGAACAATGGACGAATATATGCAGGAACAAATCCGGGGAAATCAAATGCATTCTTCACGCCACGCTCTTGTGCTCTTGCTCTAAGATTGTTTCCATAATCGAAAGTTACGGCACCTAACTTTTGCAATTGCAACATTAATAACACATGCTCCGCCATTGAATCATATGTCATTTCAACATATCTTTTCGGATCTTTTTCGCGAAGCACATTCGCTTCTTCATTCGACAATCCTTCCGGTAAATATCCAACCAACGGATCATGCGCCGACGTTTGATCTGTCAACACATCAGGAATAATATTTCTTTCGATCAATCGCTTCAACATTTTTACTGCTGTACAAATAACACCAATCGATTTGTTTTCACCTTTTGCTTTGAACTCCAATGCAAGGTCTATCGCTTTGTCAAGATCGGTTTCAATGATATCTAAATATTTTGTGTCAACTCTTTTTTGAGCTCGCCATTCTTCAACTTCTGCAGCTAAACATACTCCGTCGGCCATCGTAATGGCTAATGGCTGCGCACCACCCATTCCACCCAGTCCGGCTGTCACACATAATTTCCCTTTCAACGATCCATTAAAATGTTGATCGGCCAATGCATTAAACGTTTCATACGTTCCCTGAACAATTCCCTGCGAGCCAATATATATCCATGATCCGGCAGTCATTTGACCATACATCATCAACCCTTTTTTCTCCAACTCATCAAACACTTCCCACGTTGCCCACTTCGGTACCAATTGCGAATTACTAAGTATTACACGAGGTGCATCTTTATGTGTAGGCAAAATTGCAACCGGCTTACCACTTTGAATCAATAACGTTTCGTCGTCATTCAAATCTTTCAATGCTTTTACGATCAGATGAAAACTCTCAACATTTCGTGCAGCTTTTCCACGACCTCCATAAACAACTAGATCTTCCGGCCGCTCTGCAACTTCCGGATCTAAATTGTTTAGCAACATTCTTAATGCCGCTTCTTGAACCCACCCTTTACAATTTAATTTCGTTCCGGTAGGAGTAACAGATGTTGTTAGGTCTAACTTTTCGTGCGATATTCCTGTGAGCATATTCACTTATTTTTCTTTTTCGTTTTTGATAACTCTTTGAAATTGTATGGACAATGTTTACATCCACTTTGACAACAATACCCTCTCTTCAAATGATATTTTTCTGTGAAGATAATATACCCTTCAGGAGATAAATAATAGTCGTCCGGTTCAAATTTGTCTTGAATCGCCATAATTTAACACTCAACAACTACAATTGTTTAATTACTGAGAATGCAAATTTATCAAAAAAAACAATTCGTAATGGTAGAAAATAAATTCATACTGTTTTATTAATCGGCTTAAATCGGCTAAATGATGATTCTTACACTTTAATAGTAATTCGTATAGCTAGGACCAAAACCAATTTTTAAAAAACAAGACCAAGGCATTTCCAATGATAAATTCTACTTTCGCTAAATGCTTTCAATCAACCGAAATCCATTCTTACAGGAATTTAAATTACCTCAACTTTTTTCTTCACAAGCTTTGCAAATATTACGCGAAGACTTAGTACATCCATTTACTGGTGGAAATAAATGGAGGAAGCTAAAGTATAATCTTATCGACCTCCGTGAACAAAACAAAAATACGCTTCTAACTTTTGGTGGTGCATTTTCAAATCATCTTATTGCTTGCGCTTCTGCCGGAAATCAACTTGGAATAAAAACGATTGGAATAATAAGAGGTGAGGAGGTATTAAATCCTTGTATTAATTACTTGAAAGAAATGGGAATGAACTTACTCTTCGTTTCTAGAGAGGATTACCGAAGGAAAACAGAATTTGATATTCAACAACTTTGGATTGATGTATTAAAAGAAAAAAAAATAATTAATTCGTACGACAATCTATTCATTTTGCCTGAAGGCGGTTCCAATCAAGCTGCAGTTTTAGGTACAAGCGAAATGGCGGAACAAATTACCGACAAAATTATTTTTATTGCTGCCGGAACAGGAGCAACTGCTGCCGGAATTTCTAAAGGTCTAAAACCGGACCAACAACTTCATATAATTCCGGTTTTAAAAGCAGAAAAATTTATGAGTACTGAAATAGCTAAACTTGGTGGCGACCTTTCCAAAATAATATTTCATCACGATTATCATTTTGGAGGTTATGCAAAAACAACACAGGAATTAACCAATTTTTGTCGTGACTTTTATTTATTGAATCAAATCCAACTAGAGCCGGTTTATACGGGAAAAGTGTTTTTTGCGTTACAAGATCTTCTGAAAAAAGGAACCTTTCCTACGAATACAAGTATTACGGCGATTCACACCGGCGGAATTTATCCGTTTTATCCATATTAAAACAATAAATAATTTATCCTCCTTTTGAATCAATCGTAAGGAAGTATCGTAACAGTAAGAAATATTAGTAAAATAAATCCGTTTGAACATTATGAAATTACCATCATTACTTTTCTTCGTATTTGCAGGCATAAAAAGTATGCAAGCAGTAGAACCAAAGGCGTCTAGGATTAAATACATCCTCGAACACAAAGATGATGCTATCCGCGAGATGCAAAAGTCGGGCATCCCCGCTTCCATCACCATGGCACAAGCTTGTTTAGAGTCGAGCGATGGTCTTAGCCCTCTCGCATTTAATGCAAACAATCACTTCGGAATCAAATGTGCGAATTGGAATGGTCCGAGTTATATACAAGATGACGATACGAAAGATGAATGTTTCAGAAAGTACACTACAGCGTTAGAGTCGTACGACGATCACACTAATTTCCTTAAAACTCGTCCACGTTATGCATTCTTGTTTGAACTTGGATCAACCGACTATAAAGCTTGGGCGAAGGGGTTAAAAAAGGCAGGTTACGCTACAGATCCTTCTTATGCCGATCGTTTGATAAAAATTATTGAAGACTTTGAATTACACCAATTAGATCTTGGTCAAACTCCGCAGTTATTTGCTAACTCGAATCCAAAACCTCCCATTTCAAATTCTGAAATCGCTTCAACATCTAACTCTAACGATGCGGCTATCGCTAACTCAATTCCATCTAACGATAAAAAAGTTTTTGTTCCTTCAGTTGAAGTAGTCGATGCGTTCGCAGGTAGAAGCGTTAAATTAAAAAACGGTGTTAAGTATGTAATTGGAAGAAGTACCGATACCTACCAAAGTTTGGCACGCGAATTAAATTTGGGTTACTGGCAATTACCAAAATACAATGAAACAACTGACAATGCAACTATCACAGAAGGACAGATCGTTTACATTCAGCCGAAAAACAAAGAAGGTGATCGTGTATTTTATATTACTAAACCGGGAGATACTGTGAATTCTATTAGTCGCGACTATGCAATTAAAGAAAAGTATATTTATAAATACAATGACTTAAACGAAGGAGCGCAGTTGACTCCCGGACAAAAAATATTCTTAAAGAACAACAGCTCTAAGAGCTAAATAAAAAAATTAGAAAAAACAAATTTCATCGTGTGTAATTTCAGAACGAAATTCGCATCAGATGAAATTTGTTTTGTTTATAGGCTGGTATCAAAATTGTTGATTCATCTATTTGCTTTGCTGAATGAGGCAAGACAGAAACTCTTTCAATTTCATTTACCAATACTTCCGTTTTTTGTGCTCCTACTCCATCAGTCGCGGTTACTAATACGGATGAGTCTTCGTTAACGTATTTGTTGTAGACAGAAATAATTTTTCCATTTATTACCGAGCTAATATATCCGGAACTAACACCTCCATCATCAACCGAATTCTGGTCTTTGCTAATTACATTTCCCCATAATATTTCTCCGGAAGGATTCACCGAGCAAACCATGATATTTCCATAATGGTAGTAATAGTGATAAATGTAACTCTGAATGTAATAATCCCAATACGAACGTTCGGCACGATTAAATGATTCTGCCAGTAATGCAACTCCCCCATCTCTACGAACTATCAATCGATCGATCGAATAATTGACTAATTCTCTACTCTTGTTCTCTTTTCGTTCACCAATAAATTTTTGCAGGTATGAGGATGGAAATGGAGAGCTCGTTGTTGACAATTGGTTTAAGCTGTCTTCTGAAAAAGAATTATAAAAAATTCCGGCAGTAGAATAAGTCGTTCGATCGGAGTAAAATCCTGCAGCTATCACTCTATGATTGTAATTGTCGATTGAAAATCCTACATCTGTTAAAAATTTACTCTCGATCTTTATTTCCGAATGAATGAAATTGCGATCGAATGAATTATACCCATGAATTTCATAGTAAACTTCGTCAGGTAACTTTACTCTCTTCTCTGTAGCGTAATGAATCCCGAGAACATAAAAATTTCGATCGTTCGAAAGCAATGGCTTCAACGGTATATAATTATTAAATGAAGCATCTATTACCATCTCTTTATTATAAATGGTTTGAAAAGATGTGTCAAGCAATACAACTTGATAAGATTGAGACTTTTTATCGAGACTCACCTTTCTATAATTGAATGCCATCGATAGCTCATCTTGCGAACAAATAATTCCGGGCTTATCGTCTTCATCGAGCTGATTAGCGCTAAACTGATCAATAGGTGTAGCACTTCCTTGCCATTCACCTTTTGAATTCATCGATTGAATAAAAAAGGAATATGTTTTTGATTTGCGTTCAAATGTATAACTCACCACTACTATTCGTCCACTGTTAAGTTGAACATCAGATATTCGAGCATTTTCTATAGATGGCACTAACTGTTTTTCCCAATTCAAATTTAAAGCGACCGAATATTGTTGCAAATAATATTCACGCGATCGAAATCCTGATCGCTCACGATCATTTTCCAATGAAAGATTACTCCTCAACAAATAAATATTTTCAAATTCATCAGATCCAAGTATTTTCATATACTTTGCATTTTTATTCTCCCCTAACTCTTGAGAATATCTTATTGTTTGTGAAGAAACTTCTACAAATGGCATTAGAAATAAAAACAGTTGTATCAAAACATTTCGCATGAAGTAAAGGTATGAAAAATGATTTCCTATGTGGTGAAAGAATAAATGAGCTAAGATCTAACTAACTATGCTTTGAAAAAATAAAATGAAAATAAGGACCATGAATAAATAAAAGTGAACCACCAATATTAAAGCTAAAAAAAGGAAACTAGTATTTCATCTCCTCATTAAATCCTTTTTGTGATCCCGGCATTCGACTATTAACTACCGACAAAATAAAATGCGAAATCAATATGACTGAGATAAACGCAAAAAGATTTTGACCCGTAAGGTTCCAAACTATAAAGCCCAGTACTCCTGAAATAGCAAGTCGTTGTGGCCACGTATTGATTAGTTTACGCGTTGCCCGTTTTGTTAATGACATAAAATTGGTATTGTTAGCCTATGCAAGATATTAAATATTTCTACTCCACCAAAAAATTACCACTTTTGTATCTCTTTCACTAATACCTTTGTCATCGTTTGTACTACAATGAACTATCGCGAAACACTTGATTATTTAGTTGCCCGCCTGCCAATGTTTCATCGAATTGGGGCTGCGGCCTATAAATCTGATTTGAATAACACCATCGACATTCTCAATTTACTTGAAAATCCACATTTAGCATTTAAATCCATTCACCTAGCTGGCACTAATGGTAAAGGTTCCTGCTCACATATGCTGGCCGCCATCCTTCAAAATGCCGGTTATAGAACCGGGCTTTATACCTCCCCCCACCTCAAAGATTTTCGGGAAAGAATTCGGATAAATGGTGAAATGATCCCAAAAGAAAAGGTGATAGACTTTGTAGAAAAACATAAAATCGATTTCGAAAAAATTGAACCTAGCTTTTTTGAATGGACTGTCGGACTTGCTTTTCATTATTTCGCTCATGAGAAAGTTGATATCGCTGTCATAGAAACAGGCTTGGGCGGCCGACTAGATTCTACTAATATTATTTCTCCTGAACTTTCCATTATTACTAATATTAGCTTCGATCATATTGCATTACTTGGCGACACAATTGAAAAAATAGCTCATGAAAAAGCCGGGATCATAAAAAAAAATACTCCTGTAGTAATTGGTGAACGACAAGTAGACGCTGATGCTGTTTTTATAGAAAAAGCAAAAAAAGAAAACGCTCCAATCTTTTTTGCTAACGACTCAATAGATGCTAATTTGATAAACCGCAATGAAGAATTCACAGCATACAATATTTTTCTGAATGGCGATTTACTCTATGAAAATATACAACTTAGCTTAGTAGGCCATTATCAGCAAAAAAATATCGCAACAGTTCTTTTGGCTGTTGAACAATTAAAAGTTCTCGGGTTTTCAATTTCTGAAGATCATGTTAGATACGCTCTAAAAAACATTCAGCAGCTTACGGGATTACAAGGAAGGTGGCAAACTCTGCAAAACTCGCCTAGAATTATCTGCGATGTCGGACACAATAAAGCCGGAATAGAATTTATAGTAAATCAATTGAAGGAATATAAATACAATCGATTAAGAATGGTTATCGGACTAGTGAATGACAAAGATGCTTCCTCCATTCTTTCGTTGCTTCCTAAAGATGCCATGTACTATTTCTGCAAAGCTAATATCCCAAGAGCTTTAGATGAGAATGAACTAAAATTAACTGCAGAAAACGTTGGATTGCACGGATCAAGTTACACATCTGTTAAAGAAGCAATAGATATGGCGAAAGCTGAAAGCTCTCCAAATGATCTCATCTTTATCGGTGGAAGTACATTTGTCGTCGCTGAAAGCTAACCTTACATTTATGTTCGCCCTCTGTAACAAATGTTACCTCTGAGCAAATTCATAAACGGTAGCTTTACACCATTCAATTAAAACACAAACTTTCTAGTACTATGATGTTATCGGAAATCCTTTATTCAATGGCGGCCAATAAGTGTCCACGTTGTCATCAAGGAAAAGTATTTACTCACAACAACCCCTATCGTTTAAAAGGTGGAATGTTGAAAATGGAAAAAACGTGCTCGCATTGTGGTGAAGTGTACGAAAAAGAACCCGGATATTTTTTCGGTGCTATGTATGTGTCGTATGCACTCACTACAGGATGGTTTGTTATTTGGTTTGCACTTTATAATTTCGTGCTCAACTGGTCAACTACTTTCTTTCTCGTGTTTATGACCTCGACAATCCTAGCCCTGAGTCCACTTTCTTTTCGATGGGCTAGAATTATTTGGCTAAACTTCTTTGTTCGATACGACAAATCGAAAGCCAATCTATTATTACAAAAATAAATCTGAATTGTCTTAAAAAAAAATTACTTCATAAAAAATGGGGATACTTAAAGGCATCCCCATTTCAAATAATAAAACCCAACTTTTATTTACTAACTACAATTCGTTTTGTAACTATTCCTTTTAAACCGGAAACCTTAACTATATAAACTCCTCCGTAAAGTGTTTGTGTATCAAAATAGGATATCGTAGTGCCTGAATAAAGTACATTCTTTGAAACTAACTTTCCTGTTAGATCATACATTTCTACATTTAAATTTTCTTTGTTCAACCCATTAATTTGAACAACGATTAATTCATTCGAATGGCTTGAGAAAACATTCGCCTGCAACACATCATTTCCAACTGTTGAAATTCCGGTTGAAGTTGGTGTATAAGTGGTAACTGTTTCTGTAATCGATGTCACTTTAGCCGCTACTACTGTTCCATAAAATGTTGGTCCCACTACATAAGGATAGGTTGAATTCCATCTTGCATCTACTGTAGTAAAATAACAATAGATCCCGTTAGGATATTCAGGTGTTACACAAAATCTTCCGTTGTGTACATCCAAATAATCTTCTTGCCCAGGATGTGAAATAAATTCATAGTCTTCTCTGAAATAACCTATCGGATAAGTTGCACTCACCACAGGTCCATCAGCCACATCTGTGCCATCGGCCCAAACTGTTCTTGCTGTGATATTCCTTAATTGGTAACTTGATTTCATGCGAACAATGCCTCCGCTACCATTACTATTTGAAAAAGCATACGCTCCGTAAATTGGAAAACCATCGTAGGCAAATCCAAGAAGTGGAGAATGAACTGTGCTGTCAATTGCATACAAACCATCTGCATTGTATAAATTGCATATTGTTGATATTACATTCAAATCTAAATTGAAGGCAGAAGGATTTTGGTGATGGTGATAATTTCCCATAGCGGGATGAGCCTTTGCACAATCGAAACCACCTCGCTCTGCAAGGATAGCATCTCTATTCCACGCTTGAGCTGTACCCATTCCGCCTGGACATGGTGATCCGGCTGGACCTCCACACAAAGCATTCGTTGTTGTATTCCATGATACGCCATCACGATAATCAAATAAGGCCACTCCATTAATGAAGATGCCAATGTTTCCTCCTGTAGTTGCTGTTGGTGTACCGGTATTCTGAACCGGATTCAAAGGCATTTTAAAGATGGCATTTTGATTGGTAGCAATTGATGGATTACCCATGAACGGACCTGTAACGTACGCAGGAATTCCTGTAGCACTTACATAAGCCCAGTTTGTTGAATACTGAACTGTCTGAACATTCGCAAGTGTTGCATCTTGTATTGGAGTAGAGTTTCCACTTACGTAGTGACGACCCATGATTCCTGTTGTGTTCTGTATCCACGAGGTGATTGCAGGATTGGTT
Organism: Bacteroidota bacterium; assembly: GCA_031367345.1. Lineage (GTDB taxonomy): Bacteria > Bacteroidota > Bacteroidia > AKYH767-A > 2013-40CM-41-45 > JADKIH01. The sequence continues at coordinate 20,532 of JANLPR010000078.1, forward strand.
TGCGCTTTCGCAAAGAAACTACTCATGAGTAGAATAATTAAAAATAGCTTTTTTTTCATGTTCGTAATTTTTGGTTTTATTGATAGATGATATTTTTTACTTGACATTCGTAGCCTCTACTAAATTTTTTCGAGGAAAAGAATAGTTCGGATTAAATAGGAATGAACGATCGGTTAATGTCAGTAGGAACGCTGTTAAATCCACTCTTTCATTGGAGGATAACACAATTGTTTTTTTTAATTCTGGCGCCAACGTTGAGCTCTGCTTTATTCCTTCTGTATAATGCTTGATCACTTCCGACAATTTTTTAAATCGCCCGTCGTGCATGTATGGATACGAAAACTCTACATTCCTTAGAGTTGGCACTTTAAATTTGAGCGAGTCTTTCACATTTTGCGTAATGCGATAGCGTCCATAATCATTTAATGTAGTATCTACATTCAATCCATTATTCATAAAATCGTTATTGGTAAATAAAGGTTCGGCATGACAAGCATTGCAATTCTTCTTGAACAAAGTATATCCGTTATTTTCTTGAGTCGTAAAAACAGATTCTTTTCGCATTACACTATCATACTTCGAATTACTTGAAACAAGAGTAAGCATGAAAGCTGAAATTGCTTTTAATGTATGTTCGCCGGTAACAAGCGAATCGCCATAAGCTTTATAAAATAGATCTTTATAAAATGTACTTGCTTGTAATTTATTTACGATGTGCGAAATGTTTTCATCCATCTCAATGGGATTGCTTATAGGCGCCAACGCTTGAACATCGAGGTGATTGATTGCTCCATCGCGCATAAATTTATCTTGCCATGCTAAATTCATTAGCGCAGGAGAATTGCGTGTTCCAATTTTATCTTCTATACCATGACTTAACGCATGGTCAACATGTGTGAAGGCGTTATATTGTGAATGACAACTGGCACAAGAGATCGTATTGTTGCGTGAAAGGAGTGGATCGTAAAACAATTCTCGTCCCAACTCTACTTTATTCTCCGTAATCGGATTTTTTGAAAAATCGTAAATCGGTTTCGGCCAATTCTTGGGAATAGAAAAAAGCGTATCGCTGCTATAGCGAAATGCCGTTATAACAAGTCCAACGATTAAAAACAAGATCGCTTTTGTTTTCATTCTATCGTAAAAGCTTTTGAAAATTTGTTTGACAAAACAACGGCTTCCGATTTAGGAGACATAATATGATCTTGTTTTGAAAGATCTATTCCATTCATCGCTTTTTCAATATCCAATTTGATTGTGATCGATTTATCGTTCTTTGTCAAAAGTGAAACCTCTTGAATAGACGAATAAGGATACTGATATCCGCCTAAATGAAATTGGAATTCATTGTTTCTTGTTTTGCACAAATTGCTTGTACCTTCCAACTTAAAATTAATATATCCGCTTTGCCATGTCCAATACATTCCTTTAGTTGGATCTAAATCACCTCCTAAAACTCCTGAAACATTTGTAGTGCTATCAATTCCTAAATTAAAAATTAACTGATCAAACTCTTTTTGGAGAGGAGCAGAAATTTTAAATTCCAACGTAGATTTGATAGAAACATCTACTAAATGATAACTATTTTTCTCCCTGCCTACTTCTTTCCCTTTGTTTAGAAATCGGAAATCGGCAACGTAAAACTTTAAAACTTCAATTGCGAATTTACTATTTTCATTAACAACAAAAGCCGAGTCGGAAAGATCAATTTGTCGAACACCAAATGTAGGCGCAAAATGAATGTATATCATATTATTCATCTGTGCAGTTGAATCGCAGATAAAAAAAACAGTTCCTAAAAATAAAAGTATTTTTCGAAGAATCATTCCGGTCTATGTTGCGGTGGCCCTGGGGAAAAAAGTTTAGCAATTTCGAATGAAAATTCCGCAAATGCTTTTTGTTGTTCCGGTTTACACAGTCGTTTCAAATCACTGAAGTGTTTGTAATGAATGTTTTCAATTTCCATTTGCAATGCACCGATCTTATTAATGACGGAGTCCTTTTCTGTTGACAAGCTACTATCTCCAACAATAGTGGAAAATAATTGATTTTTTAATTCAGACATTTGTTTACGAGTACGCTCTATTTCGGATTTATGCCACTCAATCAATTGGTCGTACGATTTGACTTGATCAGCATCCAACGATAATTTTTCTATCACTCTATTTCTTGGGCCATCTTGCCCAGGACGATGCGGTTGGTGCGAAACCAAAAACCAGATTAACATTAGATTTGCAGCCAATAATGCAATCGTTGTAATGGTCAAAAACTTTTCTTTGTTCATTTATAAATAGAATTGGACGGTGCTAAATTCATTGATTCAATTAGATTTTCTTTCCCTGAATCAGATTTTAAAGAATAGAAAACAGCTCCGAAATTTAATAAGAGCAAAAGCATAAAAGAAAGACTGAATGCCCTTACGAATGCTTTAGGAAATACTGAAGCACGATTTCTTTCAATTTTTTGAAGAATGCGTGTGAGTAAGAATGGCGGCACTTCTACTGCTTTAATTTTAGATAATTGATCGATGTTCATTTAATATCAATTTAATTGTTAGACGAGAGAGAGTTACTCACCCTTCGTTATTGCTTATTTTTTTCGATAAATTCAATTTAGCCCGATACATGAGCGATTCAATGGCTTTAGTGCTGATCCCCATTATTTCGGCCACTTCTAGCTGCGATTTTTGCTCAATTTTGTGAAGTATCAATGCTGTTTTCTGCTTGTCGGGCAATTCATTGATCCGAGCAAACAATAATTGAAGCGCCTCCTTGTCTTCCAGCTGAACGCCGGGATGGTCAAAAGAAGGGAGATCGTGTTTTAACTCAGAGGTGTTTTCGTGAAACAGACTGGTAATAAATGCAAAGCGCTTTTGAGTCTTCTTAGCTTTAATGTAATCGAGCGATTTATTGATGGCAATTCGGTAGATCCAGGTAGTAACAGACGACTCTTGCTTGAACGAAGAAAACGATTGGTGAACAGCTACAAACACATCTTGCGTTATCTCCTCCGCATCTTCTCGATTTTGGACATACTGAAGCGCCAGGTTGAAAACCATGCTGCTATGATCGGCATAAAGTGCTTCGAAAGTCAAATTAATTTACATTCTAAGGGTTAAACGATTATCCAAAGGTAATACTTCGGGAGGAATGGGAGAAAAAGTATAGTTAGATTGATGTCGTCATGAAAAAGATCTTAAAAAACTAGCAGAAGCAATTAGGCAAAAAAAAATTAGGAAATTTGAATATGCGCTAGGTCTTAAGTACTGGTTTAGCTGAAGGAAAAATTATGTTGAATGTACAAGTATAACAAAACATGTTAACGAGGAATTCAATGTATTGGAAACAACAAACAGAATTCGAAGTCAATCTTTGTAGATATAGAAATACAATCCCGTTTATAACGGAAAATTTCATGACATTAGAATTTTTAGTCTTTTTGCAAATCAAATCCAATATATACCAATATAAAGCGTGATTAATAGCCAGACCAAAAGTGTGATTTGTGTAACTTATTATTGAAATTCTATAATTAATAATACAAATAAGGTAATGACCTTTGTGCAGTAGTGAAAATTCATTCACTGCTTAATATTTAGAAAATGAAAAAAATAATTTTAGCTCTCGCTATTGCGGGATTTTTTACGCAGGTACAAGCGCAGAAACTTATGACAAAAAATGTTCCACTAGCTGTTACGAATGCTTTTAGTAAAGCTTATCCGGAAATCAAAGATGTTGAATGGAGTAAAGACGGAATCAATTTTGAGGCAGAATATGATCAGGATAAAGTGGATCGGTCAGTTACTTTTAATGCAGCAGGAGACATTCTTGAATCAGAAGTAAAAATTAAAGCATCTGAACTGCCTGCAGGTGTGATGGAATATGTAAAAAAGACGTATGATGAAGATGAAGTAAGAGAAGCGGCTAGAATTACAGATGCAAAAGGAATGGTAACTTATGAAGCAGAAGTAAAAGGCAATGATTTGATTTTTGACTCAAAAGGAAATTTTATAAAAGCAATAAAAAAATAATTTTCAATTTATTGTTTCTACAAATTCTAACAAAGATTAAGTAAAAATAAAAAAGGTGTAGGAGAAATTATTTTCCTGCACCTTTTTCTGTGGGAGCTACAGGGTTAGAACCTGTGATTTTCCCTTCTGGTTATGGGAGAATCTGACGTAATTAATCGTTCAATCCGTACTCTAATTTTCCAACATTTTAGTTTATAAATTCTAAAACCCGCAAAGTCATCCTATAACTTTCTACAAAGTTATAGAACTTAATTCTCCTCGTCAAAGCATTTGGAAATTGTTTGAAGCGGAAATCTTTTACACCCATTGAACTCTCATGATAAAAAGAAGCCCCTACTTTTCGTTAATTAAGTTTCGTAGATTTTGCTGTATAAGTTGAGTCCATGCATTTGAACAGTCACCAAAACATTCAATTTGGGGAACTAAACCTCTATGAATAAACTTCAGTTCCGTTTTACTTTCTTTTGGCGTTATTTCAAAAATTATTTTTGTATGATTCCATTCACTCTTGTCTTTCACAAAATCGAGTCGACTCTCAGTTACAAGCCATACAACCTTTTTGTCAGGAACAAGCTCAATCAATTTCTGCTTTGAAAAATGAAGGGTGCCAAAACGATATGTAAATTCATCATTCAGATTAGCAGAATTACCTTCCACTTCACCTTGCCACCATGCCTTAACGTTGTTGATCGCATCCAAAACTTTCTCCGGAGTTTGATCAACCAAAATTGTTGCTGTAAAATCTTCTGTTGCCATAAAAATTATTTTTTAAGATATCAACTTTTAGATTACTATTCTCTTGTGTTACCAAAATCTTTTTACTTCGTTGTTGTTTTTTATAGTAACTCAACAAGCTTTTATTCATTCTTGCCACTGCTCTTGAAAACGTTCTTTTACCGGGATGCGCGACATCTGCCCTTACATAATACGGAAAGGGCTTTTTAAGTTGCACTAACTTGTCGCTCATAATTTTTAATGCTCCAAATCTCATATCCTGCTCACCGTAATATTCAGTTCTTATTTCAGTCCCATTATCACCTATGTAAGGATAGTATTGAGAAAAATATTTTGCTGTATCCTGCTCTATGATTCCAAATTCTGCCGTTAAAAATATTTCGCCATTCAATTTAATGGATGTGTCGGCTTGCAAGCTATCATTAAGAAAAATAATTTTGTTAATTTGCTTAGATAACACATCACCAGAATAGTTACTATAAAAAAAATAGGTAGGACAAAAGGTAAATCTATTTTTAAAGGCAGAAACAATTCTTTTATTGTAACGCAGTTGATTTTCATTTTGTTTTTTAGCCAATTTATTCTTGCCTATTTTATTTAATGCAGCAATAGCGTTTTCTTTATTTTGAAGCCGGACCAACAACGCACCATTCTTTAGTTGTTTAATTTGTTCTTGCATGATAGTTCGCGTTTGCTTCCGCTGACTTACTTTCTTGCCATGGCTAATACCCTGAGCATTACAAATAGTGAGAGCCGAAAGGAATAGAAGTAATAATTTGAAATGACGTATCATGGCAGAGTGCGGAGAAAGGATTAAATGTTTCGTCTAACTATAAGTTATCTATCCTAAAATTTATTTTTAGTTAAACATTAAAATTCTCATTTAATGCTAATGGCTAAATCCTTATTGTAGAATTTAATTGTTCAGTACATTGCCTTAAAAAATTTGAATGCCAACATAATAGTGATAATAAATATTGCTAAGCCAATCACTAATTGTTCATCAATCCTCCTTTTCCATTTCGCAATTTCCTTTGGTTTCTTTTTATACCTGTAATCTAAATAACGAATAATTTCAGAATGCGATTTTAAGTCCCTACCATATACTGTTTCATTCACGAAAAAAGCATATTCATTTACACCACTTCTTTTGAGAGCAAGTATGGCTTCATCGAGGAAAGCGTGCTTCATTAAGTAATGAATCTGATTAATTTCAATATCTATTGATTGGTTATCAAGATACCTCCAACTATTATTTTCCTTCCGCACTCCATTTTCATAAACAAGTAGCTCATTGTTTTCTTTGAAAATAAAAACCGTTCTTATATTTGTTGAGTCATCAATTAAGACCCAATGTTTTTGCTCTAATTTTGTTAGGTCGTTCAACTTTCTACTATATCTTTGAAGGCTTGGGATTATATCAGCTATGTATGTTTGCATCCGCTTAATATTATATTGTGCTATTACGCCACCCTCTCCTCATACAAATACTTCTGAAACCCAATAAACATCGAACTGATACTTCCAACTTCTCCAAGAGCATCTTTCGCATCTTCTAGCGATTGATATTTATTCGTCAGTAATATCGGTAGCTTCTCTTGGTCTAGCTCTTCAACTCCTGTTTCAATGTATTTACTTAACACAAATTCGATGAACTCTTTCTGTTTGTTGTTGAGTATGGCAAAGATGGTTGATTGTGCTGCTGCTACTCGGGCTTCACGCGTCATTGCTTTGAAGTTTCCGTTGAATACATATTCTAAGACATCAAACAAATCGCTCTTTTCCAAGCTGCATAATTCTTGTAACGTCAGTAAATCTCCTTTTGCAAATCCCGCTTCTTCTAATTTTTCTAAGAGAGTTCTTCTAGTGAGGGGATTGCCCCATAAGACTCTCAATTCTTCTTCGTTCTTGAAGAAGTCGGGAAGTTTGCCGAATAAGTTTTCCATGAACTCTTCTGCTGAAATTGGTTTTCCGTCGGCACTCCAGAATGAAGTGGAAATCATGTGTTGTATTTCACGCTCTTTTCCATCACGTAATTTTATTTTGATTCGCTTGCGTTTTTCTTTTGGTTCTCCTTCTCCATCAATTGGCTCTCTCGGTTCTCTTGGTGTATATGGTCCTTTTGGATCACCCATTTCGGTTGGGTCCGGTTCCAATTCTTCACCATCCCATTCCGGATCTGCAAAGTGATGATAAGCATCCACGAAATCATAGATGGTGAAAAACTCTTTACCATCAAACAAGCGTGTTCCTCGCCCTACAATTTGCTTAAACTCTATCATCGAGTTTATCGGACGCATCAATACGATGTTTCGGATATTTCGCGCATCAACTCCCGTTGAAAGTTTTTGTGATGTAGTGAGAATGGTCGGAATGGTTTTTTCGTTGTCTTGAAATTCCCGTAAAAACTGTTCACCGATTTCACCATCATTTGCTGTTACACGGACACAATAGTTCGTGTCTTTGCTTTTCTTGTATTGATTCACCAAATCACGAATAGCCGCTGCATGATCTTGTGTCGCACAGAAAATAATTGCTTTCTCCTTTTGATTGGCTTCATCCATGTAAATCTTCACACGTTTCGCTTCTCTAGCTTTTATCTCTATGATTTTATTGAAATCAGGTTCTGTATAAAGTTTCCCTTCTTCTATTTCGCCTTCTATAATTTGATCATCGCTTGTGTATCTGTAATCATCGAGAGTTGTCTTAATTCGTTTCACTTTAAATGGCGTCAAGAAACCATCGTTGATTCCTTCTTTCAGTGAATAGATATAAACAGGCTCGCCGAAATATTTGTAAGTGTCAACATTGTCCTGACGTTTCGGTGTGGCTGTTAAACCTAGTTGCACTGCAGGAGAAAAATATTCCAGGATCGCTCTCCAATTGCCTTCATCGTTTGCACCGCCTCTGTGACACTCGTCAATTATGATAAAATCAAAATAGTCTTTTGGGTATTGTCCGAAATTATATAGTTCACTTCCCAATTCAACAATAGGTTCTGCTGCTAAAGAAATTGGTTCTGATGTTTCTATTTTCTTAACCACTTTAGCATTGGTCATAAAGCTCTGAAAAATAGTAAAGAAGATGCTGCCATTCATCGGCACACTTCCTTTTTTGGTAATCTCTTTCGGCTTAATTCTTACGAGCGCATCTTCGGGAAAAGCGGAGAAAGCATTGTAAGCTTGGTCAGCTAAAATATTTCTATCGGCTAAGAATAAAATTCGTGGTCGTCTACTGCCATCTCGTTTTAAATTCCATCGTGTTTGAAACAACTTCCAAGCAATCTGAAAAGCAATAGCCGTCTTCCCTGTTCCCGTAGCTAAGGTCAATAAAATTCGTTGCTTCTTATTGGCAACTGCTTCTAAGGTATTCTTAACGGCTATTTCTTGATAGTACCGCAATTGCCAAGTACCGCTTTTATCTTCAAAGGGAACAGCAGCAAACTTTTCACGCCATGCATTTTGAACAGCAAATGTTTTATTCCATAATTCATCCGGTGTAAGAAAATTGGCAACTAATTTTTCCTCCGCAGTTTTTGTGCAGATAAAATAAATCTCCTTGCCATTGGAAGAATAGGTTGTTTCTAAATCCAACTTTTCTGCATAAAGCTTTGCTTGCGCCACGCCTTCACCAACTCCCAACTCCTCACTCTTTGCCTCAACAACAGCCAGCTTAATTCCTTTGTACACCAACACATAATCAGCAGTCAGTTTTTTTGATCTTTTTCCACCGGTCTGAATTTTCCCTGCCGTTATATTGTGCTCCCGTAAAATTTTAGATCCTTCAACAACTCCCCATCCACTCGCTTTGAGTTTCGGGTCGATGAGTTCGGCTCGGGTTTCTGCTTCGTTCATTAGTCGCTAATTAAATTGATAATCAGTTTTATCATCAGGTCTTTCTCCGAAGGATTGCTTTGGGCTACAAGCAATGCAATAGCCACTAAAGCATTGTCGTTAATTTTTAATTCGCCGGATTTTTTAAATCTATGTTTATTCTGTTCCAAAAACCATATGAAAAGAAATGCTCCAATCCGTTTATTCCCATCGCTAAACGAATGATTTTTTATTACAAAATATAATAAGTTCGCCGCCTGTTCTTCTATGCTTGGATAAAGATATTGTCCATCAAACGTTTGTACGATACTATATAAAGAACTTTTGAATGTTTCATCCTTTTCATTTCCAAACAAAACTGCGGCTTCCTCTTTAGCAATTAATTGTTTTTTCAATTCAGCAATTGCTTTTATTGCTTCTTCGTATACTATTTCATAGGTAATATTTTCATTCAGTCTTTCCGTCTCCAGAGTATGGCTGTCAAATTTATTGAGGATAATAAAACTTTGCGTGTAATTATTAATTATTTCAAGTAAGCCTTTTGCTTCATTTAATTGTAATTCTGTACCACTTCCTGACTCGGTGATTAATCTGATTGTCTGTTGTAATTGATCTAATCGTTTTTGATTAACAGAATAGCCTTTTAGAAGATACTCTTTTAATCGCTGTGTTGCCCATTGTCGGAATTGTGTTCCCTTTTTAGAATTTACACGATATCCAACTGAAATAATTACTTCAAGATTATATAAGGTTATCGGTTTGTCAGAATTTGGAATGTGCATTTTTTGCACATTGCTTTTTTCATCCAATTCCTGCTCTTTAAACACATTATTTATGTGTTTAGTAATTACAGTTCGATCTCTTTCAAAAAGTTCGGAAATTTGACTTTGAGACAGCCAGAATGTTTGTCCGTCAAATTGAACGCTAACCACCACCTGATTATCTTCCGACTTGAATATTTCTATTTCTTTCATTTAGGTATAACTTTTTCAATTCATCGCCAACTTTAAACTTTCTATTGGTGATTTATGTTTCTATAGATTTTTAAAACTTAATCTTCTTTCAGTAAATTCGCATTCTTTTTTCTTTAACAATTTAGTTTGCACTATTTCATTCCACTTCATGCAACCGTTTCCTTTTCTCATTCAACTCCCCACTAAAAGCTTTTTGTAATACCGATTTTTTCAACTCTTCTAAATCATTTATTTTATTTTGATAGATGTTTTCTAATTTTTGGGTTTCGGCTGATAAGGCATCAAGTTTTTGAACGAGGTTTTGTTGTTCTTTTATTGATGGTAAAAATAATTTGTACGCAAACAAATGTTCTCGATTAACTTTCGGCATTCCTGCTCGTTGTGAACCAAGAATTGCATAATCTGTAAAATCCTTTGTTAATAATAAGTGATATAGAAAGTCTTTTATCATTTTTCCTTTAATTGGCAATAATGGATAAATGTCAGCACTA
>JANLPR010000130.1:0-18732 GCA_031367345.1 Bacteroidota bacterium
AATATGAGCCCAACGATTCGCCGTGGCGAATCCACCCCGCACTATATTTTATTTCACTCTTGTACCGATGTTCGCCGTGGCGAATATGAGCCCAACGATTCGCCGTGGCGAATCCACCCGCACTATATCTTAAATAGCTGACTGTGAATAAAAAAGCTATTTTCTTCTCTTATTTTGGACTGCAAAGATATAATTCGTTCTTTTACTTAACTAAATATCAGAAAATAAATTTTGAAATGACGCATAAAGCAGGATTTGTAGGGATTATCGGAAAACCGAATGTAGGAAAATCGACTTTAATGAACCGTCTCGTTGGTGAGCAGTTATCGATCGTGACACCAAAAGCCCAAACGACACGACATCGTATTAAAGGAATATTGAACGCGGAAGACTATCAGATTGTATTCTCCGACACGCCCGGAATTCTTGACCCAGCTTATTTGCTGCAGGAGAAAATGATGGAATTCGTAAAAGCTTCGTTGGAAGATTCAGATCTTGTTCTGTTTATCACCGACAATAGCGAGGCATATATGGAGGATGAAATTGTGAATCGATTGAAAGCAATTAAAGTTCCTCTCTTTATCATTATCAATAAAGTCGATCTTTCTTCTCAAGAGGAAGTAAATAAATTAGTTCATGGTTGGAAGAAAAAAGTAGAACCCGCAGGTGTAATTCCTGTGTCAGCAACACAAAAGTTCAATATTGAAAAAATCACTGAAACTATTTTGTCGATACTTCCTGAAGGACCACCATTTTTTCCGAAAGAACAGTTGAGTGATGCGAATGAACGTTTCTTTGTAAGCGAAATTATTCGTGAGAAAATTTTTATGCATTATCAACAAGAGATTCCATATTCAGCAGAAGTAGGTGTTGAATCCTACAAAGAAGAAAATAAGATCGTAAAAATTTCGGCAGTTATTTTTGTCGAAAGAGATTCTCAGAAAGGTATTATCATAGGAAGAAAGGGAGAAGGAATTAAGCGAATAGGCACAGAAGCTCGCCATGACATCGAAAAGGCAATAGGAAAAAAAGTTTTTCTTGAGCTTTTTGTGAAAGTTGAAAAAGAATGGCGGAAAAATGAAAACAAATTACGTCGTTTTGGTTATTCAATTTAGGTATGAGATTCATAAAACGTTTTTTTTATTTTCTACTTGTCTCGGTAATCATATTGACGTTTTCCATTATTGTTTATCTCTTTTTTCAGCGGCCAAAGTATTCAGGTACTATAAAGATCTCTGGAATAAAAGCTCCTGTTACCACTTACTTTGATCCCTATGGTATTCCGCATATTTATGCCGATAAGGAAGAGGATGCTTTTCAAGTTCTCGGTTATATTCATGCACAAGAACGATTGTTTCAAATTGAATTAATTCGCAGAGTAAGTGCAGGAAGGTTGTCGGAAGTTTTTGGAAATAAAACATTAGAGGTTGATAAATTTTTTCGTATGCTTGGAATGAACCAACATGCTGAAAAATCGGCAACGGTTTTTATGAACGGACCGGATTCGCAGTGTAAACGAGATGCGATTGCATATCTTAATGGGTTGAATAATTATATATCTAAGGGGAAACGTAAGCTTGAGTTTGATTTACTGAGTATTCCAAGCGAGCAATACACGATGAAAGATCTTTTCCTTGTGGTTGATTACATGTCGTTCAATTTTCAAATGGGATTTCGGACTGATCCGGTTTTGTCTCGAATAAAAAATAACTTAGGTGATAACTATTTAGCAGACATTTTAAAAGCTGACCCACTTAAGGACACTACTTCAATTGATGACTCAATACCTCAACCATTGATTTCGGAAAGTGATATTATGAAAGTCTTGGATGAGGTTATGCCATTAAAGATTTGGACAGGAAGTAATTCGTATGCGCTTTCAGGAACAAGAACTGTATCAGGAAAACCATTGTTGGAGAATGATACACACATCGGAGTTCAGCAGCCCGCAGTTTGGTATGAAGCATATTTAGAAGCCGGAGATTTTCATTTTTATGGAAACTTTCTTGCCGGATTTCCTTTTGCACCTATAGGGCATACGCTACAACATGGTTGGGGAGTAACGATGTTGGAAAATGATGATCTCGATTTTTTTAAAGAAGTTACGGATCCAAAAGATTCAACACTGGTTCTAACGAACGATCATTGGGAGAAAATAACTTCGCGCGATGAGGAAATCCATGTGAAAGATAGCGCAAGCGTTATTATTAAATGTCGTTCTACACATCACGGACCAATAGCAGGCGATGTAATGGCCGATGTAAAAGAAATGACCAAATCGCCGGTAAGTATTTGTTGGACGTTTTTAAATTTCAACTCGAATTTAATGGAAGTTACTTGGCAAATGGCGCATGCAAAAGATATGATGGATTTTAAAGATGCAGTCTCTAAAATTGCAGCGCCGGGATTGAACATAGTATATGCCGATACGTCAAATAATATTGCTTGGTACACAGCGGCAAAGTTTGCAATTAGACCTCCTCATACGAATTCATCACTTTTACTTGATGGAACAGGGCCGCATGATTGGCAAGGATATTATAATTTTGAAAATAATCCGCAACAGGAGAATCCGGAATTGGGATTTGTTCTTTCGTGCAATAATGATCCGCAAGCTGATACTACCACAAATTTCCCCGGCTATTACGTGCCACTCGATCGTTATCATAGACTACGGAGTTTGTTGTTTACTAAAAGTAAATTTACGCGTGAAGATTTAGAGGCTATAACGATTGATGTTAAAAACCCTCTTGCCGCAGAAATTGGACGGACGATGATTGAACATTTATCAGGAGTGTCAATCGTGAAATCGCAAATTCACGAACGCGCCAGTAACATTCTGAAATATTGGAACGGTGATCATTCACTTTCTGATGTAGCTCCTGTGATCTACTACAAGTTTTTATTTCATTTTTTGCAAATGAGTATGGAAGATGAATTGGGCGAAAAAGATTTTCCGATGTTCCTAAAAACTCATGCAGAAAAACAAATGCTTCCTTCCTTTTTTAAAAATGATAGTTCTGTTTGGTGGGATAATACAAAGACGTCAGATATTAAAGAATCAGAAAATAATATTGCAGAAGCAGCGTTTGATACAACGATTAGCGAGTTAGTGGCTCAATTGGGATACGACCCTGATAAATGGACATGGGGCAAAGTGCATACAATTGAATTCGAACATCCAATTGGCAAACAAAAGCCGCTCGACAAAGTGTTTAACGTGGGACCTTTTCCTGAAATGGGTGGGATAGAAACAGTAAATAATCAGAGTTTCGATTTGAATAGTAGTGGCCTTTACAAAGTAAATCTTGGCCCTGCACTAAGAAGAGTTTTGGATTTCGCTGACGCTGAAAATTCGTATAGCATTAATCCAAGCGGGCAATCAGGAAATTTTATCAGTAAACATTACAGAGATCAAGCTAAATTGTATGTAGCCGGCAAGTATAGAAAAGAGATGATGAATAAGGAAGAGGTAATTAAAAAGTGTAAGGATGTATTAATTTTCCAGCCTCTTAATTGATTGGATTGTTTTTATCAGGTTCAAACTATCGTAACTAAATTAATTTCGAAAAATTAAAATAATGAACAAGAAATTACAACTTCTTTTTTGCATGTTGAGTATTACACTTCAAGCAAGTGCACAAGAGAGTTTTTATATTGGAGGGACTTTGCCTCCTGCAGCGGAAAAGACGGTAGAGCTTCAGTTCGATAAAAACCATCTCGGGAAAAGAATTGTTTCTCAGAAAACAGAAATTTCAAATGGTAGTTTTCAGTTTAAAATAGTTTCCAACAAAAGCCAAATTGTTCAATTACTTAATCCCGAATTTCGATTACCTCTCTACGTAAACCCCGGCGATAGTCTGGTATTAAATTACCAGTCAAATCCTGTGGTTAGTATTCAGCTTTCAGGAAAAGGGTCTTTAGAAAATAATTTTTTACAACAGTTTACAAAAAAGTTTTCTGACAACTTCAATGATTCACTTTCAGATGCAAGTTCGTTAGCTATGACGATAGATGCTTTTGAAGAAAAAATATTTTCAAATAGAAAAGCGCAAATAGATTTTTTGAAAGGATTTACCGGATACAATGAATTTAATCCACGCTTTAAAGTTTTTGTTGAAGACATGATTACGTATCGTTACTGGAAAGAGTTGTTAGCGTTTCCGATTGTAAATGCAAACAAAAGTACAACTATCTTAAAGGTGAATCCAATTCCGGAAATCATGCTTGAGAATTTCGCCAAAGTAAAAGTGGATAATTCGTCTTCACTCATTATAGATACTTACCGTGATTTCTTGAAGTACTATGTTATCTATGAAACGTCAAAGGCTAATGGCTTCAATAAGTTTACAGATTATTCTATTTCAGCTGAACGGAAAACGTCGGTAGCCAGAGAAAAGCTCAGCGGCGAAGTATTAGCCTATTGGATGAGTAAGTTTCTAATTGATGAATGTGAACATGTGTCTCCTTATATGAGTAAGAAAATATTTTTGTCACTACAGGAGTTTGATAAAGATAAAAGCTATCAGCAAATAGTTTTGGATGTTTGTGGAGCACGGATTAATGATCGCTCAAGTACAGAAAAACCGGCAGACAAGGCGCAAGGAAAATCTTCCGGTGGTGCATTTTCTGATTTGGATTTATCGACAATCGATGGCAAACCATTTTCGTTATCGTCGCTTAAAGGAAAAGTAGTTTACATTGATTATTGGGCAAGCTGGTGCGGACCATGTAGGGGTATGATGCCATTTTCTAAACAACTGCACGATAATCTATCAGAGAAAGAAAAAAAATCGATCGTGTTTTTGTATGTTTCAATTGATGCAGATAAAGAGGCATGGAAAAAAGCAATAACAGACATGGGAATGGAAGGTACGATGGTTATTTCACCCGGGAATTGGAGTTCTAACGTTTGTAAGTTTTTTCAGATTGGTAGTATTCCTCGATACATGATCATGAATAAAAAAGGGGAGATCGTTGACTTCAATGCCAAACGTCCAATGGATCCTGCTCTTCTCGATCAGTTAAGAGAACAGATGGGTATTAATTGATGGATTATAATTGATGTTGTATGATAATTAATTCCTAAAGAAAAAATAGAATAAAAGCACATTAAAGTTGAGTGCTTTTTTTACTCACCAATTACTACTTACCACTCACTAAAAATTACCAATTACTACTCACAAAAAAAGTGAGTAGTAAGGGATGAAAAACATTCACCACTTTCTACTCACCATTTACTACTTACTTATTTCAGCTTATACTAATTCAAGTTGTGCAGATGCTTTTGCAGACTTTGTTTTTTGAGGTGCTGACTTTTTAGTTGAACCACTTTTAAAAGCAGTTTGTAGTTTTCCTACATAATCTAATTCTTCCCAAGGGAACAATTTAACTTTAATACGCTTTTCGTTTTTCTTGCCTTTGTTAAAGATCTTCTCTTTCACTTCCGGCTTACGACCCATGTGACCATAAGCAGCAGTTTCAAGATAGATTGGTGTACGAAGGTTAAAACGTTTTTCAATAGCATAAGGACGCATATCGAAAATCTGTTCTACTTTTTTCGCAATCTCTCCATCACTCATTTCTACTTTCGCTGTTCCGTATGTGTTTACATATAAACCAACCGGCTGAGCTACTCCAATTGCATAAGCAACTTGAACTAACACTTCGTCGCAGATTCCTGCAGCAACTAAATTCTTAGCGATGTGACGCGTTGCATAAGCAGCAGAACGATCAACTTTTGAAGGATCTTTTCCTGAGAATGCGCCACCACCGTGAGCACCTTTTCCACCGTACGTATCAACGATAATCTTACGACCTGTTAGTCCTGTATCACCGTGTGGTCCACCGATAACAAATTTACCTGTTGGATTAACATGGTATTTTATTTTATCGTTGAACATTACCTGAACACGCTTAGGTAGTTTCTTCATAATACGTGGAATCAGAATATTGATCACATCGTCTTTGATCTGCTTAAGCATCACAGCATCTTTACCAAAATCGTCGTGCTGAGTAGAGACAACAATCGTATCGATACGAATCGGTTGATGGTTGTCGTTATATTCAATCGTTACTTGCGACTTTGCATCGGGACGAAGGTATTTCATTTGTTTGCCTTCTCTGCGAATAACGGCTAGCTCTTTCAACAGCAAATGTGCTAATTCCAAAGGAAGCGGCATGAAGTTGTCCGTTTCGCGACAAGCATAACCGAACATCATTCCTTGATCACCTGCGCCTTGTTTCCAAGGATCAGTTTTTTCAACACCACGATTAATGTCGGCCGATTGTTCATGAATAGCAGATAAAATTCCGCAAGAGTCGGCTTCAAACATGTATTCGCTGCGAGTGTAACCGATTTTACGGATCACCTCACGGGCAATTTCTTGTACATCAAGATAAGCAGATGATTTTACTTCACCACCAAGAACAACTTGGCCGGTAGTTACTAGCGTTTCGCAGGCAACTTTAGAAGTGGCATCGTAAGCTAAAAAATGATCGATAAGCGCGTCAGATATCTGATCGGCAATCTTGTCCGGATGACCTTCGGAAACAGATTCTGAAGTAAACAAATAAGACATAGTTCTTTTAAAAGATTTTTGGTTAATAATACATTTCAGGGATCGGGGCAAAGAAGTACAAAATTGCCTTAGCGTTTTTTTACCGTGGTTGCAATATTGCCGTGAAGCAATCAAATCCTTCCACCTATGTCTGCAAAATTATAAAAATATCTATCTGTAAATACACTTGCACCAATTTTTTTTCCTCCTCTTGAAAAGGTTGATTAATCAGTAGTTTTGACCATTATAAAACACTGTTGTCGTATTATTTCCAACTTCGTATTTTAGAACATTGCCATTCAGAGCATAACTATTGATTAGTTCATAGCTCACATTGTAAATTTTCCCTTTCAAAAAAAGCATAAGCCTGCCACTTTCATTGATCCAAGCAATACCATCGTTCCCAAGTTTGTAATTGCTCGGAGTACGATTTTGAAGTAAAGTCGTAGTTCCCTTGTAATATGCATTGAATGAATTGTTGTAGCCGTAAACGATCACATTTCCCTTCACGTCAAATAATTCGGGACGATCAGACAGTACTTTAGTCGTCGCTCCATTGTCGAAAATACGAAAGTTGCCTGTTTGGTCTACATAGGCCATAATTGCAAAACCAACTTTGAATGAATCGGGCGCAAATGTTTCTACTTGCGCAGTGTCGCCATAAAAAAACAAATGAAATTGCTGTGTATAACCATCTACATAAGCAACGATATCTCTTCCCGCTTCAAATTTTAATGGAGCTATGTTATCAAGATTATGGATCTCGCCATGATAAAATACATTAAAGTAATTCGATTGATTCACCCATGCTAAGGTATTTGATCCAACTTTTATAGCTTTTGGTTTGTCTAGAAAAGAATCTTCTAAGTCGGCTACTTTGCCATTATAAAAAACATTGAAGGTATTCTTCGAGTCGTCAAAATAAGCAAGGATGCTATCATTCACAGTCATAATGCTTGTGTAATAACAGAGCGTTTTTTTTGAACCTTGATCAAAGGTATAAAGTACATTCCCCACTCTGAAGGCAACAATATAATCCGTTACATAGTAAGAGAAATCAGCTGCGTTTAATAAATTATAAGTTTGACCATCAATATAAATTTTGAAATCGTTTTTATTGTCGATGTAAGCAATTGCTTTCCCACCATACTTATAGCTTTTTACCGGCAAATATTCCAACTGACGAATAAGTCCACCTTCAAATGCTTGTAGATTGCCTCTATAATCGGTGTATGCTGTAATATTTTGTGCTGAACCGATTTTAGGTAATCCACACAAAGAAATAAAAAAGAAGATAAGAAGCCGTTTGATCATTCTGTTTATTTTCGTGTAAGTTCCTGGAAAATGTCTTCGAGCTTTTGTTCTTCCACATGCATTGATAATACTGTGTAATCGTTAGCAACAGCCCATTTGAAAAGACGACTTCTAGCGTCAATATCATTTACCTGCAACTTCCATTTTGTGGTACCATTTTGTTCTCCATCAATTACTCCATCAATTTTTTTAAGTTGAGAAAGCGAAATTTCTTTGTCAAATTCAACAAGTAATAATATTCCGGATGGATTTTTCTTTTGAAGTACATCTGTGTTTTCATTAGCAACAATTTTTCCTTTGTTGATAATGATTACACGATCGCAGATGGCTTCTACTTCTTGCATAATGTGCGTAGAAAGAACCACTGTTTTTTCTTTACCTAATTTTTTTATTAAAGCTCTTATTTCTGTCAATTGATTTGGGTCGAGTCCTGAAGTTGGTTCGTCGAGAATAAGTACTTTCGGGTCGTGAATTAATGCTTGGGCTAAACCTACACGTTGACGATAGCCTTTAGAAAGCATGCCGATCTTTTTATTTTGCTCAATAGTAAGTCCGGTAAGTTCAATCAGTTCTTTTATTTTTGATTCTTTATTTCCTTGGTACTTATAAACACTGCAAATGTAATTGAGGTATTCTTTAACATACATCTCTGGATAAAGTGGATTATGCTCTGGGAGATATCCAACGATTTTCTTTACTTCAATAGGCTGTTCGGTAACATCAAATCCGCCAACAGTAATTTCGCCGGATGTTTGCGGAATAAAACCGGTAATGATCTTCATCATAGTCGATTTTCCTGCACCATTTGGACCTAAGAAGCCGATCACTTTTCCGTTTCCTATTTCGAACGAAACATTGTCGAGTGCTTTCTGAGTTCCGTAGTATTTGCTTATATTTTTAACTGAGATCATTTTCTGATGATGAAACTTTGATATTGACAAAGGTAAAGATTCTATGGTATCGGAGAGTCGAAATAACGATTAATTTGAAAACAGATTGCTCTTGTTTACAGAACTCATTTAATCTTCAGTTAAAAAGTTGAATTGAAAAAGGAAAAAACAACGTACTTTCGCCACATGCAAGGAGTAGTAGTCAAATCAACCGGTAACCAATATTTAGTTCGGCTCGACGATCAATCAGAGATCATTTGCCGTACGAAAGGAAATCTGCGGTTGAAAGATTATGAAGCCACGAATCCAATTACGGTTGGCGATAGAGTAGAAGTAGAGATAAACGATTTCGAAGGTGAGCTGCATTGGATTTCATCGATTTTGCCTCGAAAGAATTACATCATTCGTAAGTCGGTAAAATTGTCGAAGCAAGTTCAGATTATAGCGGCGAACATTGATCGTGCATTTGTTGTAGCTACACCGGTTTTGCCTAAAACTTCATTAGGTTTTATCGATCGATTCTTAGCAACTGCAGAAGCATATCGAATTCCGGCAGGAATTATTTGGAATAAGTCGGATGTTTTTAACGCGGATGTATTTGATTTTTTAAGCGATGTAAATAAAATTTACGAAGCGGTGAATTATGAAACTCATATTGTGTCTGCGATAACCGGAGACGGTCTCGACAAATTAACAGCAGCGTTGAAAGGCAAGATTAATTTATTTTCCGGTCATAGTGGTGTTGGAAAATCGTCGTTGATTAATAAATTGATTCCCGACTTGCAAATAAAAACGGGAGGGTTATCATCAGGGCACATGAAAGGAACGCATACTACCACGTTCGCTGAAATGCATACACTTCCATTTGGTGGATTTATTATTGATACGCCGGGCATTCGCGAATTTGGGACGATCGAATTTGCGAAGACAGAAGTGTCGCATTATTTTCCGGAGATATTTAATTTTAGTAAGAATTGTAAATTCAGTAATTGTATTCATACAAATGAAGTAAGCTGCGCCGTCAAAGATGCCGTAGGCGATGGTGCAATTGCAATGAGTCGCTATGAAAGTTATTTGAGTATATTGGGTGGACAAGATATTTTCCGATAAGCAATGCGTTGTGTAATTCAAAGAGTTTCTTCTGCTTCCGTTACAATTAACGGAAATGTAAAGTCGGCCATAGGAAACGGATTGCTGTTGTTAGTAGGCATAGAAGACAATGATAGCGATGAGGACATTGAATGGCTTAGTTCGAAGATTGTAAAGCTTCGTGTTTTCAATGACGATGCAGGAGTAATGAATTGTTCTGTTCAGGAAATTGGCGGCGATATATTATGTGTGAGTCAATTTACGCTTCATGCATCTACCAAAAAAGGTAATCGTCCATCTTATATCAAAGCATCCCGGCCCGATTTTGCAATACCGATGTATGAAAAACTAATTGGGCAATTAGAAAAGGACTTAGAAAGAAAAATATTTACAGGGGAGTTTGGTACTGATATGAAAGTAAGTTTGTTGAATGACGGGCCGGTAACCATTATTATTGATTCTAAAAACAGAGAATAAATGGAAAACGAAATTTCATTGAATCAGGTTCAAGCAAAAGTTGATGAGTGGATAAAGCAATACGGCGTTCGTTATTTCAATGAGCTTACAAATATGGCATTGCTTACCGAAGAAGTAGGGGAAGTGGCAAGGATAATGGCGAGAGTGTATGGCGAACAGTCGTCGAAGGCGAGTGAGTTGAAAAACGAATTGCCCGATGAATTAGCCGATGTGCTTTTTGTTTTGGTTTGTATTGCTAACCAAACAGGGATAAATTTGCAAGAAGCGTTTGTGAAAAATTTGGAAAAGAAAACGAGAAGAGATTCGGAGAGGTATAATGGAAATGGAAAATTGCAATAATATTTTTTGAGTGGAATTCTATTCGCCTAATTTACTCTGCCTTATGTTTGGGTTCCTTTACCGGGTCTTCGTGAAAAAAGTACCTCAAATCTATTGTTAGATAATTTCCTACTAATAAATTTCCAACTGTAGCGTCGCGACCACCATTCGAATATTTCACCTTGTCGAAATAAATATATGAAAAAGGTCGATGGTAAGAAACGCCGATGTAAATGTTTCCGCTTTTAGGCGTGCGATATTCAAAGCCTATATTTCCATTGATGGCGGGTTGGAAAATATGATTTCGAAAGGATACGTGATTAAAAAATTGATCGTAAGTTACAATGTTGCTTGCAAACATGTCTAACGCCGGACCTAATGATCCATTGGCATATAATTTTTCTCCTATTCGTGCAAAGATCACCGCAGAAAATGGAATCTCATATCCAATCATTCTAAAAGATGTTTCATGAACAAATGCGCCATCGGTAAAATTAAGTGCGTATTTTCTTTTCACATAATTAATACCACCTTCTAGAGCAAGTAAGTCTGAAAAAGAGTGACGTATAACAACTCCTCCGCTAAAACCGGAAGTTAACTCTGTTTCAAAATGAATATTGTTTAAGTCGTTGGTAATTTTTCCTGTGCCTACAAAACTTACCGGAAAGATAGGCTTGTATTGAATGCCAACAGTCGTAACATTTTTTTGTGCAAAAATTGTCTTGGAAAAAAGCAAGACGAAAAATAAACAACAGGTTAACCGAGCTTGCATCGCTTACTGATTTGACAACTTTTTAAGTCGGTCGAGAAAACTCATCAATGCGATCCAGTATTCCTGATTACCTAGTGATTGAGTCCAAAGAACTTTTGATCCGTGATCGCCATTTCCCATTGGTATGTACTGAATTTTAATTCTTGAGTTCACGTCTTTGATCAATTCTGTTACATCAGCTGCTTCTTCTTTCGATGAAGTAATAAAAACAGGTTTTAATAGAGTTTTAATACTTGATCCGATAAAGTTCTTATTTGTAAAATATTCTCCCGGACTAAAAGCTACAGCAGCCATGATCTTTGGATTTTCTGCAGCAATTTTTAAAGCAAGCGAAGCGGAGTAGCTACTTCCTAAAATAATTATTGGCTTTTGGTATTTAGCATAAAGAAAATCAACAGCAGCAATCATGTCTTGTTCTGTATCCTCATAAACAGGATTCATCTTTTTTGCCTTTGCTGCTAATGCAGTTTCATTGGTGATATTATTAACGCTTTCACCCACACGTTGATCGATCGCCAAACAATTAAATCCAAATTTATTTAAGCGAAGTGCAGTTTCAGCATATTCACCACGGCTAAATTTATTTTGATGACAAAGTAAAATAACAGGCAAGTTACTGCTTACAGGATACCAGTCGGCTGTAATCTTAAGTCCATCTTTCGAAGGAAAATTAACAGTGAGCTGTGCAGAAGCGGCTTGTGCCGAAAAAATAACTACTAAAAGCAGTAAAATTTTTTTCATTGGGATTGAATTGAGCGAGCAATATAATAAAAAGTAAGTAAGCGCTCGATTGGGATTGATTGAAATAATTAACAATTGAATGATCGATAATGTGTATTAATCAGGATGCGCTTTTTTTGTTATCTGTGCTTCAGCTTTTGTTTGAGGCAGAGAAAAATGGTTGACTGCAAAAATGTTTATGGAAAAGGAATTGGATTTGCATCATTTCAAAAAAAACTACAAGACGATGGACCAAAAAACGTATGAAGATTTAATCTTCGAGAGGAAGAACAAATCGTATGGCGCCTATGAGTTAAGAACAAATTATGACAATCGTTTGATGCGCGCATTCGCACTAGGTATAGGAGGTTTGCTGTTTTTAGCAATTAATTTGTATCTCCTCAATCATTCAAATAAAATAGTTCCTGTTAAACCTACGATGACCGACGGAATACTCTTTTCTCAGCTTTTTGAAGCACAAAAAATTACCGTTGAGCCTGTGAAGCAAACACCAAGGCAAGTGGTAAAAACACAATCGCCCATAGCCACCATTTCCGATCCCAATGCGTATAAGCCGGTTGCCGTAGTAACTCCGACTGTGCAGACAGTTACACCAACCCTTTTGGCACCAACACCTTCAACCGGATTGACTGCATCGGTTGGGTCAACTGTAATTACAGAGGGAGGAAGCAGCGGCGAGAGCTTTGCCATTCCGCCAACCGGAACAGTAGTAAGCAACGCAGTTGTTGATCAGCAGCCGGAGTTTCCCGGTGGATTGGAAAGTTTCTATAAATTTTTGTCAGCCAACATCCGATTTCCGGCAGAGGCATTACGAGAAGGGATCAGTGCAAAATTGTTCGTATCGTTTGTAATTGATACCGAAGGACGATTGATAAGCATTGAGTTTGTAAAAAAAGCAGGTTATGGAATGGAGAATGCGATTGAAAAAGTATTAATAAAATCCCCACTTTGGTTGCCGGGCCGGGTAAAAAGTGCAAAGGTGAACACGAAAATGATTTTGCCGGTAGCTTTCAACTTGATTCAATAAGATTTGCAGGCGTTCGTTTCACTAACATAAAAATGTTTACAAGTACAGAGAAGGCGCCGAGTGTAGGCAGCTATTCAACCTACTTTTGCTAGCTACTCTAAAAAGGTTTATATGATAGGAATTATCTTACAGATGACACAAATGGGTGCTGCGGCAGCCGATACGTTACACAATACAGCAGCGGTTATGACACCGCCAGTAGAACAATCAATTTCGTTATGGGATATGGCAGTGAAAGGCGGACCGATCCTTTATCCGATTGCAATACTTTCCATCTTAGCATTCTATTTTTTCTTTGAACGTTATTTTGTCATTAAAAAATCGTCGAAGATTGATAATAATTTCATGAATCAAATTCGCGATTTCGTTCATAGTGGAAACATTGAATCGGCAAAGTCGCTGTGTCGAAACACCAATACGCCCGTTGCAAGAATGATAGGCAAAGGGTTGTTACGATTGGGAAAGCCTGTAAAGGAAATTGAAACGGCGATTGAGAATGTAGGGAAGTTGGAAGTGTTTAAGATGGAGAAGAACATGAATATATTAAATTCGATTTCGGGCATAGCGCCGATGTTTGGATTCTTAGGAACCATTTTCGGAGTAATTAAAATCTTTTATCAAATAGCACAACAAAACAGTTTGGAGATAAATACGATCTCCGGAGGACTGTATGTAAAGATGATTTCATCAGCATCAGGATTACTTGTGGGAATGATTGCTTATGCAGCGTATCACTACTTAAGTTTTATGATCGATCGCGTTGTAAATAAAATGGAAGTAAATGCATTAGAATTTATCGATCTTTTAGAAGAGCCGGTAAAAGGATAACAGTAAAAAACGACAGAAATGAATTTAAGAAAAAGAGTACGTCATAGTGGGGAAGTTTACTCAGCATCGTTGAACGACATTATGTTTTTCCTTTTGTTGTTCTTCCTTATCACCTCTACAATGGCAACACCGAATGTGTTGAAATTGTTATTGCCGAATGCAAAAAGTAGTGTGCAAGGGTTTAAACATCCGCTTACGATTTCTGTAACGGAAGATCTTCAATATGCAGTAAACAATACACCAATAGCACAGGCAGATTTAGAAGCAACGTTAGTATCGATGATTGCCGGCCAGCCCGATCCGACTGCATTATTAAAAGTAGATAAGTCGGTGCAGGTACAAAATCTGGTCGATCTATTAGATATCGGTAACCGTTTAAAGATTAAAATGGTATTAGCTACACAAACTTCGAAGAAATAAACTATGGATGCTAACATCCGTTCACGGTCTGCCATTTTATCGGTAGCGGTACATGCGGTACTTTTTTTAATATTACTCTTTACGATGATGAAGACACAAGTACCACCCTTTCCGGAAGCGGGAGGTAATGGAGGAGTGTTAGTAAACATTGGAACAGTTGACGAGGCGAGTGGCGATGTGCAACCGATGGCAGAAGTTATTTCAAAAGCGCCGGTTGCGGAGAAAGTAACACCGACTACAGCGCCTGAAGAAAATTTCGCGACGCAGGATAATGAGAAGGTAGATATACCGCCGGTTAAAAAAGTAGAAACTAAAAAAGATGTGAAGCCGGTAAAGACAGAGGTGAAAGTAGTTTCAACAAAACCGGCAGAGCCAGTGAAGACAGTGAATCCGAGTGCTATTTATCAGGGTAAAAATACAGCATCTAAAAGTCAAGGTACCGGAACAGGCGTTGGTGACCAGGGCGATCCGAATGGCGATCCGTTGAGTAAATATACAGGTAAGAATGGTAGTGGCGGAAATGGTGGACATGGCGCAGGCGATGGTGATGGCGAAGGGAATGGTTCAGGCAAAGGGTTGTCGTTTTCATTATCGGGGCGTAAGTTGATACGGACGCCGCAGATCACAGATCATTCGCAAGAGACAGGGAAAGTGGTCGTAGATATTACAGTAGATAAAGACGGGAATGTAGAGACGGCAGTACCGGGCGGGCGAGGGTCGACAACAACGAGTGCCTATTTATTTCGATTGGCAAAAGAGGCAGCGTTGAAAGCCAAGTTCAATGCGAGTCCGGAGAAGGCCGACATACAGAAAGGGACAATTTCCTTTGTATTTTTGGTACAATAGCGGAAAGGGTCTGGATGAAATTAGGAGGAAAAGCGAGAAAAGGGGGAACTAATATTTTTTTCGGGTCGATAATATTTTGAAAATCAGACCTTCAATTCTTGGCCATAAAAAATATCAATTTAAGATTTGGCGAGAGTAAAAAATCGTCTATATTTGCCGACCCAAAAAGAAAAACAGTCTTTTTGCAAAAAATGGGAGCTTAGCTCAGCTGGTTCAGAGCATCTGCCTTACAAGCAGAGGGTCACAGGTTCGAACCCTGTAGCTCCCACAGGAAAAATCAAAGGCTTACAAGAATTTAAACTTGTAAGCCTTTTTTCATTTGCACAAGATTTGCACAAAAAAGGCCACTAAAGTTAATTTATCCTAATTGTTTTCGATGATTTAATAATTTAATCTAACTTTCAGCACGTTTTCTAATATGAGCATTACTAAAGAGATTCTTCGGCCAATTAATGACACGCATTCTATTAAGGAGGCGGTCATTACGCTATTCCTTTCTAATCCTATAATTAAACCAGAAAGGTTTGATGCTTTAATTAAAAATGAGTTCAAAGAAGTATTTCAAAAATTTGAACCAACAAGTCAAGTTGAATTTCAATTCAAGGGGAAAGAAAATGGCATTGTTGAAGGTTCAGCCCCTTTGGTTCAAGAAAATGTCGGTTTCATATTTTCGAAATTTGACCAAGGTAAAACAGTTGCCGCTTTACAGGCAAGAAATGAAGTAAGTAGAACCTTTATATCATATCACTCATTAGATTATTCAGACTGGGACATTTTTTTTGATGAGTTTATTAAACTTGCATCAACGGTTGCAAATTTTCATTCGCAATTATTTGTTAATGCCTTTAGTCTACATTATATTGATGAGTTTGAATGGTTAAATAAAGGTGAAATTGATGCTAAACAGGTATTTAACGAAAATGCAACACTTT
Organism: Bacteroidota bacterium; assembly: GCA_031367345.1. Classification (GTDB taxonomy): domain Bacteria; phylum Bacteroidota; class Bacteroidia; order AKYH767-A; family 2013-40CM-41-45; genus JADKIH01. Next base: position 16,215 of record JANLPR010000130.1, read on the forward strand.
TGCCCAAAGATTTTTTTCAAAGTAAAGTAACAAATTATCAATTAGTAACTTTAAAGAGTAACAGTTACGAATACTATGATAGGATTGAAATAAAAGTTGAACAAAGGCCTAAAACATTTCTTACTGTTAGCCATAATGTGGTTCAAAACTTGAATGACAATGTATTAATGAATGACTTAATTTCAAGTGCGAAGTTTAAAGAAATGCTTTATCTTGCCCATGAACATAATAAAAAAACCTTAGCAAATATTTTCAGAGAAGATGTTTGTTCACTAATAGGATTGAAATGATGAACTGCTCACCAGATATTGCAATTTATGATACATCTTCATTTACTATTTTAAATGAAATCAGAGATCGTAAATCAAAAGGGATTAATCTATATAAGGCATACTTAACTCCTGTTGAGTTAAATCCTGTAAACGAAACAATTCAATTAATTCAACAATTATCTAAAGTTGGTGAAAATTGGGATGGCTATGATGCTAAAGCACCCGATTTGAAAATAATAGAAAATGCGGTTTATTTTTTAAACTCACTTCCTTCGTATTACCAAAAGATGTTAAACATAAGTGACATCAGTTTAACTCCATATGGAACTGTAGTTCTCGAGTGGTATAAAAATGATTTGCATTATGTTTCAATCGAGATTGGAGCAACGAAACTTGGATTGATTAGCGAAACAGCCACTGGAGAAAACCCTTATTTTGATGGAATTGAAATCTTTTCTAATGAAGCGATTAATAAAATTTTGCCAGTGTTTTATCAAGTTTTTTCGAAAGCATGATAAAACTCAAGGGGAGCAAATACCAATTGAAATTTCTCCAGAAGAGGTAATATTACGAGGCGTTGTAAAACCTTTATTTGCTGGTAGCAAAGGGTTAAAGGAGTATGTTTTCTTACCTCCGCCAAAAAGGGCAAGAAAAGATGTGTCTGTATTAAGACTTAATTATTCGAACGTGAATTTTTGCAAAAGCCATTTTAAAAGTCTAAATATGGGTGCAAATTTATATTCTGGAATTGCGGCAATATTACCAAAGCATATTTCCGAAATAAATAATCAAACAAATTTGATTTTTACTAATGGTGAAGAATTAAGTGTTTCAATTGAAGCAACACCTGACTATTCGTCTGGATTGATAATGCACGCTGATATTATTTACTCACATTCTGATTCTGACGAAGGTTTAGACGATGAACCGAAAACTTTTTTACGAAAAATCGCTAAAGAGTTAGTGAAGAGAGCGAAATATTTTGAAGACCCAAGTCCAATTTTAAGCGAATGGAACGGAGTGGAAATTAGTGGTGAGGTTTTTAATAGCTAAAGTTATTATTCAAGTTTCAAATCAATATTATTTTCAAGCATCGAACTTAGCAAAGGCGGAGGTGTATACCCTGTAAGAGTTAATTCACCTTCAATCTCCACCCAATCAGTATTTGCAGAGGAATAGAACCACTCCTTAACCCCTGTAACAAATTGAACTTTTTTTATTGGCTTTTCTTTCTTTGGTAAGTCAAAACCAAACCTGTCGAAGATATGACGGTCTTTCATAACTTCAATTATGTTATAGTAAGTGGCAACGCAAATAATCGAATTAGCTTTGTCTTTCTTTTCTAAGTCGGGTTCTGTGAAAATCTTACTGCTATACTTTAGGATTTCAATTAGGATTTTTTCCAATTACTTAATCGATAATTAAATTGGCCTGCTTGCTTTATAGAATTTGCGCCTCACTCTAAGTTTCTTCGTTTCCTTTTTTCTGTGAAAAATCTGAATTTTTACATTACAGCATAGGTGTTTGATTGCTTTAATTAATCACTTCGATTTTTTTGGTTTACCTGAATGAAATTCGACTAAAAAATTACTACTTTAGTTGATTGGAAAATTATCTTTTTCGAATTTCGGAAAGAATACGTTTGATCATTTTCTATTCTTTTTCAACCGGATTGAAATTATCTTTGTCAACTTAGTTCAACTTGGTCGTTCTATTATTAGAATTTTTATAACTTGTCGGATTATTAGTAAGCCTATTAAAGTTATTTAGCAGAAATCATTTATATAGCAAAAAATATTTATACGTTAACAACAGAGTAGCCAACTCAACTATCTCTTTAAGCATTATTGAATTACTATATGTTCGAACAAACCTTTAAAAACATCGATGACATTCTCCATAAGGATGCGGGATGCGGCAGTGAATTAGATTACGTTGAACAGACCTCTTGGGTGCTGTTCTTAAAATACCTCGACGATTTAGAGAAAGACAAGAAGACGGCGGCGGAACTGACGGGAAAGACCTATACCAATATCATTTCTCCTAAGTACCATTGGTCGAAATGGGCAATGCCGAAGGGGAAAGACGGAAAGCTCGACCATCACAAAGCTCTTACGGGGGATGACCTTGTTGTTTTTGTGAATCAAGATTTGTTTCCTTACCTCAAAAAGTTTAAAGCATCTGCGGAAAATGCCGATACGATTGAATATAAAATCGGTGAGATTTTCAGCGAATTGAAAAACCGT
>JANLPR010000180.1:0-2625 GCA_031367345.1 Bacteroidota bacterium
CGTTTGGAACCGGTGCTGTGATATGTATTTCTTCTTTTTTAACCGGATGAGTAAATCGTATATGACGAGCGTGTAAGTGGATCGAGCCGTTTTCATTCGAACGATCAAAGCCATATTTTAAATCGCCTTTTATTGGACAACCCATCGCAGCTAATTGAACCCTAATTTGATGATGTCTTCCGGTGTGTGGAGTTATTTCAAGTAAAAAATAATTGTCTGATTTACCTATTACTTTATAGTCGAGCCATGAACGTGAAGACCCTGCAACTTCATGATCGTACGCTTTACTTTTATTCTTTGCTTCATCTTTTTTCAAATAATGAATCAACGTTCCTCTATCTTCCGACGGGCGATTTTTTACCACAGCCCAATAGGTTTTATGAACTTTTTTCTCTCTAAAAAATTCATTCATTCTTGTAAGCGACTTACTCGTTCTTGCAAAAATAACAACACCTGATACAGGTCTATCAATTCTATGAACGACACCCAAAAAAACAGCGCCGGGCTTTTGATATTTTTCTTTGATATACTCTTTAAGCGCTTCAGACATTGGCTGGTCGCCTGTTTTATCTCCTTGCACTAAATCGCCTGAATTTTTATTAACCACAATAAGGTGATTGTCTTCGTAAAGTATTTCAGGTTCATTCATAATTATTGTTTCGCTTAGCGACTCAGCTTTCTTACTTCTGTTCTCGTTTTTCATAGTGTATAAAGATACCATCTTTGAAAAACGAAAGCGATCTATTCTTCTTAATTTCTTTCAGTTATTGTGAGAGTATCGATTAATACTGCTCTTTTTCATTCGGAAAATCTTTTTTCTTTACATCGTCGATGTAATTTTCTGTTGCTTTTTTAATGTCATCGTAAAGATTGAGGTATCGTCTTAAAAAACGAGGGTTGAATTCATGTGTAATTCCCAACATATCATGTACTACTAATACTTGTCCATCAACAGCTCCACCGGCGCCAATTCCAATTACAGGAATTTTAACTTCCAAGGCTACTTTTTTAGCAAGTGTCGCAGGTATCTTTTCAAGTACTAACGCAAAGCAACCTGACTCAGCAAGAAGGTGTGCGTCTTCAATCAATCGTTGAGCTTCTTCTTCTTCCTTAGCTCTCACAACATAAGTACCAAATTTATAAATTGATTGAGGTGTAAGTCCGAGATGACCCATAACAGGAACTCCTGCCGACAAAATTCGTTCAACCGAATCTTTCACTTCACGACCGCCTTCCAATTTCACTGCATGTGCGCCTGATTCTTTCATTATTTTGATTGACGAATTCAACGCCTCCTTCGAATTACCTTGGTAAGAACCAAAAGGAAGATCGACAACAACAAGCGCTCTTTTTACTGCTCTTACTACCGACGAAGCATGATAAATCATTTGGTCGAGTGTAATAGGAAGTGTAGTTTGATGCCCGGCCATCACATTTGAAGCGGAATCGCCCACTAAAATAACGTCGATTCCGGCGTCGTCCAGAATACGGGCTATAGAAAAATCGTAGGCGGTGAGCATACTAATTTTCTCGCCTCTTTTCTTCATTTCCAGAAGGGTATTCGTAGTTACTTTTTTATCTTCTCCAGTAGCTGCTGACATAGTTCGTTCATTTTTAAATTAAGTCCCGAAAGTCCGAAACCTTAACCGAAGACCAAAGCTACAAATACTTCTTTGGAATGAATAAAAAAAGTAGATTTGCAGCGATGAAAAAGAACTTATTTCTTGGAACAATTATCGGCTTTATGGCTATTTTCAATAGTTGCTCAACCGATTTCGATATTGTGGCGCCTTATAAGGAAATTATAGTGGTGAATGGCCTTGTAGATGGACTCGATTCAGTTCATTATGTGAGAGTAGGGAAAGCATTTTTAGGCGAAGGAAATGTTTTAACAATGGCACAGCAAACCGACTCTTTGAATTATGGAGATATATTATCGGTTCGAATGGAACAACTGCTAGGAAATTCGGTTATTGATACCTTTTCACTTCAAAGAACAACCGATGTTCCTAAAGATTCCGGGACTTTTGGTTTTCCATTTCAAGTACTATATAAAACTACACATACTTTAATTCCCGATGCCAATTACAGAATTGTAGTGAAGAATAATCAAACACAAAATACTGCACAATCGACAACAAAAATATTTAAAGATATAAACGTTACAAGTCCGATAGCTACACAAACCGTTGATTGGGCATCGGCACCTTTATCGCCGGTATATATTAATTTTGAAGCTACTGCTAATGCAAAATTATATGATCTGATTATTCGATTGCACTATCGCCAAATCGATGCCAATGGCTTTTCAACAGATAAAAGTTTTGATTGGAATTTCAGTGATAAAACAATCGTGGAAGCCACACGTAGTTTTACTTTTAGAAAAAATGATTTCTATGAAGCCATTGGAAGAAATATTTATCCGCTAGTAGGAGTAACGTATCGAATAGATAGTTTGGCTTATGGCCATGCTCCGATCGAGATCATAATTATGCAAGCTTCAGAAGACCTTGCTACTTATTATAAATTACAATCAACAAACTCTGGTTTGTCGCACGATCGACCTACGTTTACGACAGTTCAAAATGGTTTAGGAATTTTTACGAGTCGTTTGCAGCACCGACT